>JBGUIZ010000053.1:0-178057 GCA_045113495.1 Bacteroidaceae bacterium | reverse complement strand
AAAGAAAACGCCCCAAACCGGGGCGTCTTTTTTGGAGCTGGAGGGAGTCGAACCCTCGTCCAAACAGAGAAACCATATGCTTTCTACAGGCTTAGCTTCAATTGAATTGTCGGGAAATGACTTGGCCGAAGCCACCGGGCCATGACCTTATCTTCTAAAATCTCATCCCTAACGCGAAGCCGAAAGGAACTATCCCCGATTTGACTGCACCACCGTATCGACGAGCTTCGGAGCAAGAGCTTCCGGGTGATGTCTTGTCACAGCACCTTGTGCCGTGATTAAGCAGATCTACTGTACTTCGATCAAGCAGCAAGAGCAAAGTTGTTGTTGCCAGATAATTGTTGACGTTCTTTTTATAGTGCAGACCGACAGAGCACTGCCTGCTTACATACCATTTCTACCTGCTGTCAAAGCCAAACAGCCCCAAGAAAGAATGTCTTCGCTGCAAAGATACAAAAAAAGGGCCGCGCAAGCGACCCTTTTTTTATTTAGTGGTATTTCTCAATTAAAATCCACCGAAGCCACCCATCTGTGACATGTCGAACTCCTCAACCTTAACACCGGCGGGAACCTCGAACATTGAAGCGGGAACGTCCTTCTCCTCGAACTTCTTGCAGGTCTGGCCAAATGTGCCGAAATCTGAAGTCATCTCGTTCTTGAGCTGGATGCCTTTGTAGATCCAAACGGTCTGCTCTGACTGGTTGCCCATCATGTCAACGGTCATGGTGTACTTGGTGCACTCCTTACCGGCGATGGTCTCCTTACCAACCTCCTTGATGTTGTTATCCTTCTTAACCTGATCAGTCAGATTGTTCCAGTTGATCTGGGCGCGGCCACCGCCAAAGCCACCACCGAAACCACCAGCGGGGAACTTGGTTGCAGTCTTCTCAGCATCGTTGATGCGGATCTGAGCGCCATCCTTATCTGTGATAGTGCGAGTCTTGCCTTCGCCACCCATGAAACCACCTTCAGATACCTGAGCGGTCTTGAGGCCGTAGTTGTCAAAATAAGTCTCAGTGATCATCTCGTTACCCATCATATCCATTGACATGGTGATAACACCTGACTTAACTCCGTAAGGAGCATTGGCCGGAGCCTGAGCATTGGCCAGAGAAACTACTGCCAGAAGGGCAGCTGCCAAAAACATCTTTTTCATTTCTTTTTTGATTTTAGTTATTAATTAGTAAAAGGTGAATTCTAAAACAAATTCATACAACTATCATATATAGCGTAAAAATGAAAGTTAAATATGAGAATGAAAAAAATGTGGTAATTTTTTGTTTTAATCCAATTCAACCTCTACCTCCTCCAGATCATCATCAAGATCGTCATCCGGAAGGTCATCAAAATCAAACTCAAAATCAGCTCCTGCAGCCACCAGTTCATTATGGAGTTCACCTGCATCCTTGGATCGGTGTACTATATGCTCAGTCTTCCAGGTGGCATCCAGTTTGTTGCTCTCACTGTTCAGTTCCTTCCACAGCACATCCTTAAGCTGCTGCAGTCCCAGGCCGCTCACTCCCGATATGAACACATGCGGTATGTCATCGGGCAGATTGGGCTCAAGCATTGCCATGAGCTCCTCATCAATAAGGTCACATTTGGTTATGGCAAGTACACGTTCCTTGTCAAGCATCTCAGGATTGAACTGTGCAAGCTCATTGAGCAGTATCTCATACTCACGTCTGATGTCATCGGTATCACCCGGAACCATGAACAGCAGCAAAGAGTTTCTTTCTATATGACGCAGGAATCTGAGTCCCAGTCCCTTACCCTCACTGGCGCCCTCGATGATACCGGGGATATCGGCCATGACGAAAGACTTGCCGTCACGGTATGATACTATACCCAGATTAGGTTCCAGTGTAGTGAAAGGATAGTTTGCAATCTTGGGTTTTGCTGCCGATATAGCAGACAGCAGGGTTGACTTGCCGGCATTGGGGAATCCCACTAGACCGACATCGGCCAGCAGTTTAAGCTCCAGCACCACCATTCGCTCCTGAGCCGGTTCACCGGGCTGGGCAAAACGGGGAGCCTGACGGGTTGCCGTGCGGAAATGCCAGTTTCCCAGGCCTCCGCGACCGCCCTTGAGCAGAACAACCTCCTGACCGTCATCAGTAATGTCACACAGATACTCACCGGTCTCGGCATCATATGCCACGGTTCCGCAAGGCACCTCAATGATTATATCCTTGCCGTCCTTGCCAAAACATTTGTTGCTGCCGCCGTTACCGCCGTTCTCTGCAAACGCGTGACGCTCGTAACGCAGATGCAGCAGCGTCCAGTAGTTGCGGTTACCCTTAAGGATCACACTGCCACCCTTACCGCCGTCACCGCCGTCGGGACCGCCGTTAGGAATGTATTTGTCATGTCGCAGGTGCGCAGAGCCCCTGCCGCCCTTACCCGAGCGACAGAATATCTTAACGTAGTCTACAAAATTGCTTTCTGCCATATCAAACTAAAAGGTGGCTTATAAAGAGGCCACCTTGTCCATGATTTCCTGAATCATCTTATCCTTATCACCCTCAAACGTAAACTCACAGAGGACGCCCTCCTTTCTGAACCACTCTATAAGCGGGTGAGTCTGGGTGTAGTAAACATTGAAACGCTTCTTGATGGTCTCCTCATTGTCATCCGAGCGGCCCTCAATCTTGGCACGGTTGAGCAGACGCTCCATAAGCACGTCCTCACTTACTATAAGATTGAGTGTTACCGATATCTCCTCGCCGCGCTGCTCAAGCATCTCCTTGAGAGCCTTAGCCTGAACGATGGTACGCGGGAAACCGTCAAATATCACACCGGGGCCGTCACGCATGGTGTCATACACGCTGGCCAGCATATCAATGATAAGGTCATCGGGGATGAGTTGACCTTTCTCTATATAACCCTCGGCAATCCTGCCCAGTTCCGTATCTGCTTTAATCTCAGCCCTGAGCACATCACCAGTCGAGATGTGATTATAACCGAATTTCTCTACCAGGGCAGCACTGTACGTTCCCTTTCCTGATCCGGGAGCGCCAAAAATAACGATGTTGTCCATAAATGAAATACAAGATTTTACTTTACAATTTTATAAATATCACGTGAATTTCTTCCAAATCCGTCATAATCAAGGCCGTAACCTACAATAAATCCATTAGGTATGTTCAGGGCCAGGTACTTGAGGTTGATGTCAACCTTCAGCTTATCGGGCTTGCACAACAAAGCGCAAACCTGTACTGATGCGGCCTTCTTGTCATGGAGAGAATCCAGCACGTCACGCATGGTATAACCGGTATCCACAATATCCTCTACGATTATCACATGACGACCCTCTACATTCTCCTGCAGTCCCATCAGTTCCTTTACCTTTCCGGTAGTATCCGTACCTGAGTAAGAGGCAACCTTGACAAAAGAGACATTACAAGGAATACTCACATTCTTGAGCAGATCTGCCGCAAACATGAACGATCCGTTAAGGACACAAAGGAACAGAGGTTCCCTACCCGCATAATCACGGTTTATCTCTGATGCGACTCTCTTTATCTCCTTTAAGAGTTCCTCCTCTCTGATGAAAGGTTCAAATACTCTGTCCTTTACCTGAATGGTTTCCATATACTGTCTGTTTAATAAGCAAAAGTAATTAAAAATAAGCGCTTAGCCGGCCAATACAACCTTTTTTATGAGCAGCCCACACAAGAATGGCCCTTTTTTAACAAAATAACCGTACATTTGCCATGTGCAATTGCCAATCATGGATAAAGTTCTCATAGAACAATGCGCCCAAAGGCTGCGCTCCACACCCGGCATAGGCAGTATCGTTACCGTCACACCTGATGCCGTGATGCCGCTCCTTAAACGTCGTAATCCTGACTCATACAAAGGGGATTACGGCCATGCCCTGCTCTATTCGGGCAGTCTGGGAATGGCCGGTGCTGCAGTTCTGGCATCAAGGGCCTGTCTCAGGTCGGGAGTTGGATTGCTCACCGTCTGCACTCCTTCATGCAACAATGATATCCTGCAGATATCCGTCCCCGAGGCAATGACCATATCCGATGATGACATGTACGCCAACCCCGTACTTGACCGATACAAGGCCGTCGGAGCCGGTCCCGGTCTGGGACGCGGAGCCGCTCAGGCTGCCCTGCTGGGACGTCTCATGAGAGCATCCTCTTGCCCGATGGTACTTGATGCCGATGCCCTGAACATCATATCTGCAGACCATTCGCTGCTTGAAGCCATCCCTACAGGCTCAGTCATCACACCCCATACGGGAGAACTCAAGCGGCTGACAGGTGATACTGACAACTGGACCGATTTGATTGCACGCGCCGTAATACTGGCCTTTAAGTATGGGATAACCATAGTTGCCAAGGGTGCGCCAACAGTCACAATCACACCTGACGGAACCGCATACCTTAACACAACCGGCAATCCCGGTATGGCCACCGGTGGTTCGGGCGATGTGCTTACAGGTATAACTCTGGCACTTCTGGCACAGGGATATGACCACAACCAGGCAGCCTTCCTGGCTGTCTACATACACGGACTTGCAGGAGATACGGCTGCCGCCCGCTTGAGCATGACGGCCATGACATCGGCCGACATAGCAGATTCCCTGCCTGCGGTCTGGTTACAACTTGAAAAAACGTTATGACTATGAATATAAGAAATACAGTTCTGCTGCTTGCTGTGACACTTGGTGTTTCACCTCTGTGTGCCCAAGGTTATTCCGCCCCCTATCAGCCGGGCATAACACAGGATGCAGTATCATATTGGCTGCCTAAGACCCAGCTCACAGTCCAGGTCAAGGTCAGGAAACAGACATTCAAACCCGGTGAGTTCTCGCGTTATGCCGAGCGTTACCTGCGCCTGAGTGACGTGCGTGACAAAGCCCAGGAGGTATGGACCATTTCTGACGTAGAAGTTCTCACCAACGGAGTACCCGATAAGGATCAGCTCTATACGCTGGCATTCAATTCCAGCGGCAACCGTCCTTACATAGAACTTACCCGTGACGGAATACTGCATTCTGTCAACGTTCAGATGGATGAGCCGGTATTCAAGACCGAGAAAGCCCAGTCTGTTCAACCTCAGAAAAAGATCAACCCTCAGGATTATATGACTGAGGAGATTCTCATGGCCGGTTCCACAGCCAAGATGGCCGAACTGACAGCAAAAGAGATTTACAACATACGTGAGAGCCGCAACGCCATCACACGCGGCCAGGCCGAATTCGTACCTACTGACGGTGAGTCTCTCAAATTCATGCTTGAGTCACTGTCCGCGCAGGAGACTGCCCTACTCACACTTTTCAGCGGCACCAATGAGACAGAAGAGATAACGTTCACCATAAACGTTACTCCCGATGCAAGCGTAAGCAAACAGCTGCTGTTCCGTTTCTCATCCAAGCTGGGTGTGCTCCCCGTAGACAATCTGGCCGGTGAGCCTGTATGGATAGACATCACGGACCGAAACATGACAGAGAACTATACGGCCAATCCCAAAGACCAGAAGTCAGGCAAATCAAAGGGAGCATTCCTCTATTACCGCATTCCCGGACGAGCCATAGTCAAGGTGTATGACAACCGCACCGCATTCTGCGAGCAGGATGTTCAGATAGCCCAGTTTGGAAATGTTGAGGTTGTTTCATCAACCCTGATGGGCAAGCGTGCCGACACCCGGATAATCTTTGATACCACGACAGGTAACGTAATAAGCATAAACGAGTAACAATCCCGTGATACAAAACTAATAAGGGCGGCTCCGCAACGGAACCGCCCTTATAGTTTCTGCCTATCTTATTACAGCAATATGTAACGGAGAACGAACAGAATTGCCAGAACCCACATCATTATGCTGATCTTTTTGAACTTACCTGTAAGGCCGTTCAGGACAACATAAGAGATAAGACCCAGCATGATACCGTCAGAGATGCTGTAAGCCAGAGGCATCACGATCATTGTGATGTATGCAGGAATGCACTCTGAGAAATCATTGAAGTCAACATCCAGGATTGATGACATCATCATTACACCTACCAGAATCAGAGCGGGAGCAGTTGCAGCTGACGGTATTCCAATGAATATCGGAGCAAAGAACAGTGCTACGGCAAAGCAGATAGCGGTTGTGAATGATGTCAGACCTGTACGGCCACCAGTAGCTACACCCGATGCACTCTCAACGTAAGTTGTAGTGGTGCTGGTACCGAAAGCGGCACCTGCTACAGTTGCAACGGCATCGGCCATAAGTACCTTCTTGACACCGGGGATTGTGCCGTCAGGATTGATCATGTTAGCCTTCTTTGATACACCGATAACGGTTCCGATGGTATCGAACATATCGATGAACAGGAATGTGAAGACTACTATAACCATATTCCATGACAGGATGTTGTGCCACTCAAACTTCCAGAAAATAGGTGCAATTGAGGGAACTGAACTTACCACACCGTCAAACTTGGTGATACCGAAAGGAATACCGATGATAGCGGTAACGATGATACCTATCAGCATTGATCCGGGCACCTTGAGGATCATCATCACGGAGGTGATTACCAGACCTACGAGAGCCAGCAGAGCTGTACCGCTTGTAATCTCACCAAGAGCAATGATTGTGCCACCGTCATCAACGATGATACCAGCATTTACAAGTCCGATGAAGGCGATGAACAGACCGATACCGGCTGATACAGCGCTCTTCATGGCTGCAGGGATGGCATTAATGATGGCCTCACGGATGTTGGTCACGGTGAGAACGATGAAGATGAGACCCTCAATGAATACGGCTGTCAAAGCGAACTGCCAGCTGTATCCCATGGTCAGACAAACGGTGTATACAAAGAATGCGTTCAGACCCAGACCGGGAGCCAGGGCAAAAGGTTTCTTTGCGTAGATAGACATAACAAGTGTACCAACAATGGCAGCCAGAGCGGTAGCAGTGAACACTGCACCCTTAGGCATACCCATATCCTCCAGAGCTCCGAAAATATCGGGGTTGACGGCAAGGATATAAGCCATTGTCAGGAAAGTGGTGATACCTGCCACAACCTCAGTCTTGACATTGTGCTTGGCGGGATCAAATCCTAATATTTTAAGGAATGACATAATTACACTATCTATATATATCTATATATCTATATATAATTGTCACTCAGCGAATCAGAAGTCCCACTTGAGACCAAGGCAAGGATTGCACATGAATCCCTGATTGCCGGCAAAGTTGCTGCTCAGCTCAACCTCACAACCTGCGCTCAGGTTCTCGCAACCAAAGAACTGGCCTACGTTGTACCAAAGCTGAGGCTCAGAAATGAATGTGAGAGAATTCTGTCTCTTGTCCTTGTCAGCATAAGGTCCGTCCTCACCCCACAGGTCACAGAAACCTGAGAACTTGAGGCCCTCTACGCCAAAGATGTTCTGCATACCCCAAACGAACGTGAACTGAAGAGGCAGATGACTCTCTGAACCTTTGAAAGTCTTGTAGAGAAGTTCGAATGTGAATGTATTTGAGAAATCATCATTATGAAGCAGATACTCTGCACCGAACAACCAGTTGCGGCTGCCGAAACCTACACCACCGTTGAACTCGATATGGGCGCTCAGTGCACCAAGGCTTGACTCCTGCCAGAAGTTGAGAGAACGTGCAATCTCAAAATAGCTGCTGCGGGCACCATAAGTGTTAGGATGGATCTTTACACCTGCAAATTCCTCGTCACGGTAATCCTTGTTGAAATAGTCATAATCAACAAAGAAGAATGTGCTACCCCAATCATCGCTCTTGAACATCTCAAGAGTTGTGGTAACCATCTTACGATCCTTACCCAAGTCATAGAAGAACTGCAAGTTTGTCTGTGCGAAAGCACCAGCTGAAAGCAGAGCGAATCCTGCAAAAGCTACAATTTTTTTCATATCAAAACTTTTTTAGAGTTAATAAGAATAATGTATTGAATAATAATTGTTTATCCGTTGAATTTGGGATCATCATGCAGAGGCTTCTTGAACTCCTCGGGCAGATCCTGACCCTCGGCTGTGGCACGCTTACCGCTTGTGTAATCACCTGTAAAGTGGAAGTCGTTACCGGGAAGTATTGCATTCAGGATGATACCTACCAGAGCGGCAACTGCCAGACCTGAAAGTGAAACCTTACCGAATGAAACGCTGCCGGGACCAAAGTTGATACCGATGGCAAGAACCAGGATAAGAGCAGCGATGAGCACGTTACGGTTGTTTGTAAAGTCAACCTTGTTCTCAACCAGATTACGTACACCTACTGCAGATATCATGCCGTAGAGCACCAGAGATACACCACCTACTGTTGCGGTAGGCATAGCGTAGATGATCTGGGCGAACTTGGGGCAGAATGAGAATACGATAGCCAGACAAGCTGCAATACGTACAACCTTGGGGTCAAACACCTTGGTCAGGTTGAGCACACCGGTATTCTCACCGTATGTGGTGTTGGCGGGAGCGCCAAAGAGAGCGGCCAGAGCGGTAGCGCAGCCGTCACCCATAAGAGTACGGTGCAGACCGGGATCGCCGATAAAGTTGCGGTTACATGTTGATGAGATAGCTGCGATATCACCTATATGCTCAATCATGGTAGCAAATGCAATGGGAACAATTGCAATTACAGCGGTCCAGACAAATGACCAGTCAGGATTCTGGAGTACAGAAAATGCTGTGTTCTCCCATGCAAAAGGCATTCCGAACCATGCGGCATCCTTAACGGCAGTGAAATCCACCTGACCGAAGCATGCAGCAACGATGTATGAACCTATAACACCAAGAATGATAGGGATGATCTTGATCATGCCCTTACCGAAAATATTGCATATCACAATGATGGCAATGGCAAGCAGTGCAATCCACCAGTTGGTCAGGCAGTTGTTGATGGCACTTGATGAAAGGATCAGACCTATTGATATAATGATAGGACCTGTTACCACGGGCGGGAAGAAACGCATGGTGCGACGCACGCCGTAGAACTTGAAGAGGGCAGCCAGAACAAAATAGAGCAGACCTGCAAAGAATACACCGATACATGCATAAGTAAGGGCAACACCTTCTGTAAGACCAAGTCCTACGCCGAATTCCTTAACGGCAGCGTAGCCGCCCAGGAATGCGAATGAAGATCCTAAGAATGCCGGAACCTTCATCTTCGTAAACAGATGAAAAATGAGTGTACCTATACCTGCAAACAACAGAGTTGCCGATACGGACAGACCTGTAAGAAGCGGAACCAGAACGGTTGCGCCAAACATCGCGAACATGTGCTGGCAGCCAAGCACAAACATCTTACCACCGCCAAGGGTACTGGCATCATAGATACCTTCCTGTTTTAACTCCATGATTGATAATTGTTTTGGTTACAATATGTTTAAATATGTTTTATCGTGTTACGCAAAAGTAGTTTCGCGTTCCTTATTGCAAAAGAATAATTCACGAAAATTTGCCAATTGTTGATAACTTTCATAATGCTGTTGAAAACACAGGCTGGCAGTTCTTTTTTACGCCTCATCCGGAGCCTAGAGCCAAAAAGAAATTATACTTTTGTAACTCATACATTTACGATAATGACCATACACTTCCAGATAGAATACATCACCCGCTGGGGAGAGAACCTGTTCCTTTGCCTCAATATGTCTGACGGCACACAGCATTGTCTTGAGATGAGCAATAACGGATCAGGAACATGGTTCACGGACTATGAACTTGACGACCATCTGATTGCCGGAGGTGACATCACCTACAGTTACATGGTCCAGACAGACGGCAGCATCACCCGCCGCGAGGAGGGTTCAGTT
Source organism: Bacteroidaceae bacterium (assembly GCA_045113495.1). Taxonomy (GTDB): domain Bacteria; phylum Bacteroidota; class Bacteroidia; order Bacteroidales; family Bacteroidaceae; genus Colenecus. The sequence continues at coordinate 168,276 of JBGUIZ010000053.1, read as the reverse complement.
CACTCCATACCCTACTCCAACTCTCCCAGACTGGTATTATCGGACCGATGGAAAGAGTCTCAGGGACGTGACATGGAGCAGCGCACAGTTGCCATACCCTACGTACATCTGAACAACCGCCCCCGCTGGAAAGGTGCCGGCACCGCCATCCCCGTGTTCTCCCTGCGTAGCGGGAAGGATTTCGGAATAGGAGAATTCGCGGACCTCAAACTGCTGGTAGACTGGGCTGCAGCCACAGGACAGAGCGTAATCCAGACACTTCCGGTCAATGACACCACCATGACCTACACATGGAGGGACTCTTATCCTTACAGTGCCAATTCATCATTCGCGCTCAATCCCGTTTACATAAATCTGGAGTCTGTAGGCAAGCTTAGCGACAGCGCCTTCCTTAAGCGTATGGAGAAACTCCGCCGTGAGCTCAACTCCCTGCCTGAGATAGATTATGAAAGGGTACTCAAAGCCAAGACCGAGTATCTGGACCGTCTCTATAACGAGTTTGGAGACAAACACTTAAAGACCGCCGAATACAAGAAGTTCTTTGCATCAAACCGTTCATGGCTGGAACCGTACGCACTGTATTGCTATCTGCGTGACCAATACGGGACAGCCAACTACAAGGAGTGGAAAGAATCTGAGTACACCCCTGCTCTGCTTGACCGTTTCTGCAAGCCGGGCAATTCCCGATACATTGAGATCCGTAAGCACTATTTTATACAGTTCCATCTGGACAAACAGCTTTCTGATGTAAAGAAATATGCAAACCGCAAAGGCATACTTCTAAAAGGTGACATTCCTATAGGAGTTAACCGTGACAGTGCCGATGTCTGGATTCATCCCGAACTGTTCCATGCCGACTGTCAGGCCGGTGCTCCTCCCGATGCATTCGCCGTTGACGGACAGCGTTGGGGTATGCCCACATACAACTGGGAGAACATGGCGCGTGACGGATACGCATGGTTTGTGGCCCGATTCCGTAAGATGGCCGATTACTTTGACGCCTACCGCATAGACCATCTGTTGGGATTCTTCCGTATCTGGGAGGTACCACTCAAATATAACAGCGGGCTTATGGGACGCTTCAATCCCGCACTCACATATACCCCCCAGGAGATCTGGGACAACGGATTCCCGTTCAACCCCGCCCTGCATGCACAGGCCCCCGACGGCACTCCGGAGACCAATGTGCTGTTTCTGGAGGACACCCACCGTCCCGGCACATATCATCCGCGCATAAACGCATTTGACACTCCAATGTTCAATGGTCTGGACAGCCAGGCTCAGGCTGCGTTCCGCCATCTGCATGACGAGTTCTACTACAACCGCAACAACATGTTCTGGAGTGAATCCGCCATGTCCAAGCTGCCGGCCCTCATTGAGGCTACCGACATGCTGGTATGCGGAGAGGATCTGGGTATGATTCCAGCCTGTGTCCCCGATGTCATGGACCGTCTGCGCATCATGGCGCTTGAGGTTCAGCGCATGCCCAAGAACATGGGTGTGAGCGTATCGGACCCCGCCACCTACCCCTACATGTCGGTCTGCACCACATCCACTCATGACATGAGCGTACTGCGTGCCTGGATTGAGGATGAGATGGAGCCCAACCATGTCATCTCCGCAAAGAAAGCCACAACAGCCGCATGCACCAGCGTGATATCGGCCCATCTGGCATCACCCTCCATGCTGGCCATATTCCCCCTGCAGGACTGGCTCTCCATGAGCACCGTACTGCGTGCCAAAGACCCCCGCGCCGAGCGCATCAACGTCCCGGCCGACTCCAACAACTATTGGCACTACCGCATGCACCTTACATTAGAGGAACTGCTCAAAGCCCACAAATTCAATGATGAAATACATCAGATGCTCTATCTGTCAGGCCGATAATTTTGCTAACTTTGCAGTCTCAAAACAAAAGCCATGTTTGAAAATCTCTCAGAAAGACTTGAAAGGTCCCTTAAGATACTGAAGGGTGAAGGTAAAATCACCGAAGTTAACGTTGCTGAAACCCTGAAGGATGTACGCAAAGCCCTGCTTGATGCCGATGTCAACTACAAGGTAGCCAAGCAGTTCACAGATACAGTAAAGGAGAAGGCGCTGGGCATGAACGTGCTCACATCTCTGCGTCCCGGACAGCTCATGGTCAAGGTGGTTCATGATGAACTTGCCACACTCATGGGTGGCGAGGCCGTTGACATAGACGTAAAGGGACATCCCGCAGTCATTCTGATGGCTGGTCTGCAGGGTTCCGGTAAGACCACCTTCAGCGCCAAGCTGGCCAACCTTCTCAAGACCAAGCGCGCCAAGAAGCCCCTGCTTGCAGCCTGCGACGTCTACCGTCCCGCCGCCATAGACCAGCTGAAGGTCCTGGGTGAGCAGATAGGTGTAACCGTATACACAGAGGAAGGCAACAACAAACCCGTAGAGATAGCTCAGAACGCCATAAAGGAGGCCCGCGCCAAAGGTTATGACGTTGTAATCATAGATACCGCCGGCCGTCTGGCCATAGATGAGATGATGATGCAGGAGATAACCGCCATCAAGGAGGCAGTCACTCCCAATGAGATTCTCTTCGTGGTCGATGCCATGACCGGTCAGGATGCCGTAAACACAGCACGTGAGTTCAACGAGCGTCTGGACTTCAGCGGTGTGATATTGACCAAACTTGACGGTGACACCCGAGGCGGTGCCGCCCTCTCAATACGTACTGTCGTAAACAAGCCCATCAAGTTTGTAGGAACAGGTGAGAAGATGGATGCGTTCGATGTATTCCATCCCGACCGTATGGCTGACCGCATACTCGGCATGGGCGATATCGTTTCGTTCGTGGAGCGCGCCCAGGAGCAGTTTGATGCCGAGCAAGCCAAACGACTCCAAAAGAAGATGGGCAAGGGCAAGTTTGACTTCAATGATTTCCTGGAGCAGATTGGACAGATCAAGAAGATGGGTAATGTCAAGGACCTGATGGGCATGATTCCCGGCGTAGGCAAGGCCATCAAGGACATTGACATAAACGATGACGCGTTCAAGGGAATAGAGGCCATGATCTACTCAATGACCCCGCAGGAGCGCAGCAACCCCGAACTTCTGGACAAGAGTCAGTCACGCAAGAACCGTATAGCCAAGGGCAGCGGTGTACCGCTCAATGAGGTTAACCGCATGCTCAAGCAGTTTGAGCAGACCCGCAAGATGATGAAAAACGTGGCCGGCGCAAAATTACCCAACCTCGGTTCAATGATGAGAAGGTAAAACATTACAGCATATGCAGTTAATAGACGGAAAGGCAGTAGCCGAACAGGTAAAACAGGAGATTGCAGCCCAGGTGGCCGCAATGGTAGAGAGAGGTGAAAAACGCCCCCATCTGGCCGCCATACTGGTAGGTCATGACGGTGGTTCCGAGACTTACGTTGCAGCCAAGGTAAAGGCATGCGAGATTTGCGGATTCAAGTCCACTCTTATCCGCTACGAGAGCGACATCACAGAGGAGACTCTGCTGGCCAAGGTTGCAGAGCTCAACAATGATCCTGATGTAGACGGATTCATCGTTCAGCTTCCCCTGCCCAAGCATATCAATGAGCAGCACGTGATTGAGGCCATTGACTACCGCAAGGACGTAGACGGTTTCCATCCCATCAACGTAGGCCGCATGAGCATAGGTCTGCCCTGTTTCATATCGGCCACACCTAACGGCATAATGGAGCTGCTTAAGCGTTACAACATTGAGACCCGCGGCAAGAAAGCCGTAGTGCTGGGTCGCAGCAACATAGTAGGCAAGCCCATGGCCAGCCTGCTCATGCAGAAGGCCAACCCCGGTGACTGCACCGTAACCATATGCCACAGCCATACCGCCAACATCAAGGAGGAGTGCCTGCAGGCCGATATCATTGTAGCAGCTCTGGGCCAGCCCGGATTCGTTAAGGCCGATATGGTCAAAGAGGGCGCCGTAATCATCGACGTAGGTACCACCCGCGTACCCGATGCCACCAAGAAGAGCGGATTCCGCCTGAGCGGAGACGTCCAGTTTGACGAGGTAGCTCCCAAGTGCAGCTACATCACCCCTGTTCCCGGCGGCGTTGGCCCCATGACCATCTGCTCGCTTATGAAGAACACCCTTCTTGCAGGCCAGAAAGCAATCTACAAGTAAACCGCGATGGCTCGTGCTGCCAGGTTTACCGCTCTGATCGGGGCTTTGTTTGTATGCACCGTTTGTGCATCGGCCCGGACCATAGACAGTATCTCCATCTATTTTGCTGGAGACATAATGCAGCATGAGGCCCAGCTCAAAGCCGCTCTTCTTGAAGACGGCACATATGATTATACCGGCTGTTTCACTCAGGTAACCCCTGAGATTGAGGCAGCCGATATTGCTGTATGCAACTTTGAGACCACTCTGGGCGGTGCTCCCTACTCCGGATATCCCCAGTTCTGCTCGCCCGATGAACTTGCCATGGCCGTGCGTGATGCCGGTTTTGACATATTCCTGACCGCCAACAACCACTGTCTGGACCGCCGCAACCGCGGTCTTATACGTACTCTTGATGTGCTTGACAGTCTGGGCATCGGCCATCTGGGAACATACAGGAATCAGGCTGAAAGGGATTCACTCTACCCCTATATTCTGGAACGCAACGGCATCCGTATCGCCCTGCTCAACTACACCTATGACACCAACGGCATACCCGTAGCCAAGCCCTGCATTGTCAATTACATTGACACCACGCAGATCAAGGCCGATGTCATACGCGCCCGCCTGCTCCACGCAAACTGCATCATTGCCTGCATGCACTGGGGCACCGAGTACAGGCTGGAGCCTGACAGATCACAGACCATGCTTGAGGATTGGCTCTACAGCATAGGCGTAGACCATATAATAGGAGGTCATCCGCATGTAGTACAGCCGGTGCGTACACAGCCGCATCGTTACTCCATCGGCCGTAGTCTGACGGTATGGTCACTGGGAAACTACATATCAAACATGAGCGCCCCACACACCGACCAAGGTCTGGCGGTAACGCTCTATCTCAAGAAAAACATCTTCCAGACCAGCATGAGCGGCTACGACCTGCACCCCAACCACACGCAACGTCCAAAACCACACAATGGGGACAGTCCCTTCTGTGTTGTTCCTGACTGATATGATGGCCCAACACAGCCGGGTATCTATCTGCGCCGTAGCAGGAAAGAAAAAAAACAGTAAATTTGCAGAACACAAAACCAAAACAGTTATGAGATCCTTACTAACCTTTTCTTTTGCAGCCTTGTTGAGCGTCTCAGCAAGCGCCAAGCTAACCTTACAGGAGATACGCACAGCATCCGACAATGTAATTGAACTCTACTATCTGAGTGATACGCTCGATGTCAATGAGGTCAACGTCTTCAATCCCTCTCAGTGGACAGTAAACGGCACTCAGGTACTGGGCATAAACCGTACAGCCGCTGCCGCCGACAAGTGCGACCATTTTGTTTACCTAACCGTTCCCACTCTCAAGAACGGACAGAAATACAAGATTGACACCCCCTATGGTTCATACAACTTCAAATTCAGTGACAAGGATGTTTTCTGCGAGGCAATCAAGACCAACCAGGTAGCATACAGTGCACTGTCAACCAAGCGTTTTGCAAACTTCGCCATCTATCTGGGTGACGGCGGAGTAAAGAAGATTGAGGGTGACCTGCCGGGTTATACCGTATATCAGTTCAAGAAAGGCAAGATTGGCAAGAAAGTATGTTCAGGCCAGCTCACAGAGATTGGCGACGACCGTTCATCGGGCGATTATGTATACCGAATTGACCTGTCACAGGTACCGGAGGGCGGTCCCTACAAGATCGTGGTTGACGGCTACGGTTCATCCTACCCCTTTGGCGTAGGCGGCCAGTTCTCACAGAAACTCTCATACGTAAGTTTCCGTTCACTGTTCAACCAGCGTTGCGGAATCCAGATCATTGAGCCCTACTCTGATTTCAGCTACCGCACCAAGCGCTGTCACGAGACCATCTACCAGACATATGACCGCATTGCCGAGGCCCGTCTGGTCGTAAAGGGAACCGAGCCCACCATCCAGGCATGGGGAGGTTACCACGATGCAGGTGATGCTGACCGCCGTACCTACCACATGGACGTACCCAGCACCCTGCTCACCACCTATGAGGCATTCCCTGAGCTCTTTACCGATGACCAGTTCAATATCCCCGACAAGTTTGACGAGCAGTTCAACATCCTGGGCAAGGGCAACGGAATTCCCGATATCCTTGACGAGGCTGAATGGGGCACCATGTTCTGGAAATATTTCCAGGAGGAGGACGGTCAGATTCCATGGGGAACCGAGACCAACGGATACTCACCCTTTACCACCTATGACTTTGAGGACCATCTGTTCGGTTCCGAGACACTTGACCCGCGTACATCGGCATGGGCATCGGGACTGTTCTATCACTTTGCCAGACTGATCAAGCCTTATGACGAGGCCAAGAGCAAGGAATACGCTGACCGCGCAGAACTGGCCCACAGTGCTTCAGTCCGCGTATATGCTGAGCGCAACCGCGAAATGCCGGCTTCATTCCAGATGTATTACAATGTAGAGAAATATCTTATGACAGGTGATGCTCAGTGCCATGAGTATATAAAATCACACGTGGCCGATGCCGAGCAGATTCTCACCACCTACAACCAGGGTTCAGAGATATTCGCCGAGCGCGGCTGGCTGACTTCATATTTCTACAGCTACATCCTGGCTCCGGCAAGCAAGACCGATCCTGCCACAGTTAAGGCATTTAAGGATATCCTTCAGTCTACCGTCGATAAGCAGATGGCAGCATTCGCTGAGAACGCCTACCCCAACGGAGTTCCCATGAATGTAAGCTGGTGGGGCAGCAACGTGGCACAGGGACAGTACACATTCCCCATCGTACTGATGTGGAAGCTTACCGGCAAGCAGGAGTACATTGACGCAGTAAGCCAGATGATGGACTATGCTCTTGGACTCAACCCGCTTGGCAAGTGCTACATGACCACACTTGGATTTGACCAGGTACACTGGCCACATGACCGCGAGAGTGCATACACCATTGAGAAGGGATGGGGACCCCGTCCGGGAATACTGGTATTCGGAGCGGGCAATTACGTACGTAACTATCCTAGTTATCCGGCAATTAGCCGCAACAGCACACCCCGCGAGCGTGCATACATAGATATTCTTGACAATTATCAGAATAACGAGTATACAATTTACCAGAGCCTCTGTTTTCCCTCTGTAGTCTACCCCATCCTAGCCGGTGGCTGCACTTGGAAACCGGGCACTAAAGACCCCTTTGGTAATTGAAACTTTTGGAGCAGTGAGAGCCATCAAGCTAGCTTGTTTGGCCGAGTCGCGACAAAAGTCAACGAAGTTAATTGAGAATTGGACAACGTAGTTTCATACATTAACAAGATAGTCTGGAACCCGGCACTGGTTGTACTGCTGCTGGGGGCCGGACTATTCTTCTCTATCTGCACACGTATGGTGCAGGTTCGCCGTTTTGGACTGATGGTCCGTTCACTGTTCAGCAGGAGACACAGCACCAACGGCATATCATCTTTTGAGGCGTTCTGTATTGCCCTTTCCGGCAGAGTCGGTACCGGCAACATTGTAGGCGTGGCCACCGCCATCGCGTTTGGCGGTCCCGGATCCGTATTCTGGATGTGGGTGGTTGCATTCCTGGGTGCATCGACCGCATTTGTTGAATCCACTCTGGCACAGATTTACAATTTCCGCCACACAAGCGGTTATCGCGGCGGCCCCTTCAGCATCTATGAACAGGGATTGGGAAAGCGCTGGTTGGGAGTTATCTTTGCCATAATCACTCTCATAGCCTGTACCCTATGCCTTACAATGGTGCAGTCAAACGGAGCTTCGACCACCATGCATAACGCCTTCCCCGTATCCACACTGACATCGGGAATAATCATGGCTTTACTTTTGGGCGTCGTGATCATAGGAGGCGTAAAACGCATCGCCAAAGTGGCGTCAATCGTGACTCCTTTCATGGCATTAGGTTACATTGTCCTTGCCTTAGTGGTTGTGGCCCACCATATCAGTGACGTTCCGGCAGTATTCAAAAGCATATTCACCAACGCTTTCGGAATCAACCCCATAGCAGGCGGCATACTGGGCTCCACCATCGCAATGGGCGTAAAACGCGGCATATTCTCAAATGAGGCCGGTCAGGGAACCGGTGCAATGGTATCTGCGGCGGCCGATGTCCCGGATCCGGCTCAGCAGGGTCTTGCCCAGGCATTCTCCGTATATGTGGATACGCTGTTTGTCTGCACCGCAACCGCCCTTATGATACTGACATCGGGCACCTACAATATAATTGATGCCGATGGAAACATGCTACTGGCAAACGCTCCGGAGCTTGGCAACAACTACGCCGCTTTTACGCAGAATGCTGTTGACTCTGTATTCAAAGGGTTCGGCAGCCAATTCGTATCAATAGCCATGATATTCTTTGTCTACAGCACCATCATGGCTTACTATTTCTATTCAGAATCAAGTATTATCTACCTATTCCGAGGACGGAATCCCAAAAGTGAGAAACTGGTGATCCGCATTCTGCAGGTCGTTATGATGGCATCGGTAGTTTACGGCGCGGTACGTGAGGCCGATGTGGTCTGGCAAATGGGCGACATAGGCGTTGGACTGATGGCATGGGGAACACTGATCTCCATCATACTGCTATTCCCCAAGGCTATCCGTGCCCTGAAAGATTATGAAAAGAATCATTAAAAGATGAAGAAGCTGATATCTATCATAAAGGACAAGAAGAGACTTCACAGAATACTGTTTGAGGGAACCGACAGACTCTCCAAGCCGGTTGACATAGCAATAATGATTGCCATTGCGCTATGCATTATAATGGCATCACTGGAGAGCGTGGTCAAGGTGGACGATTTCTCCTTCAAGGCACTTGTCAACCTTGAGTTGGACGGCATAGGTATTCTCAAGGCTTCGATAATTGTCCTGGAATACGTTCTCAGCATTCTCTTTGCCATTGAGTATATTCTCAGGGTTTACTGCTCGCCTGTAAAACGGGAGTATGTCCTGAGTTTCTTTGGTATTATAGACCTGATGGCCACCCTGCCCCAGCTGCTCAGCGTATTCTTCCCGCCACTGAGATATCTGGCCCTGATGCGTACGTTCCGTCTGTTCCGCATATTCAGGGTGCTCAAGCTCTTTGCCTTCCTCAATGAGGGTTACCTTTTGCTTGAGAGCATACGCAAGAGTCTTACCAAGATATTGGTTTATTTCATGTTCGTGGTGGTGCTGGTTTGTATCCTGGGCACCATCATGTATATCGTTGAGAGCGGTACCCCTGATACGTTGTTCACCAGCATCCCCACCAGCATATACTGGGCTATCGTGACTCTCACCACTGTCGGCTATGGTGATATCACGCCGGTTACGGCACTGGGCAAGTTCCTGTCAGGAATAGTGATGATCTTGGGTTACACCATCATCGCTGTGCCCACCGGTATCGTATCGGCCACAATGATTGACACCACCCAGAAGAAAGGCAAGAACGGCCGATGCCCCCGCTGCAACGAGAAAACCGACCTCAGCGCAAACTACTGCAAGCATTGCGGGGAGAGGTTGTAAATCAAAAATCTCGCGCTTTAGGCGCTCGGTATTTTTTGACTTTTATGGCCCTTTTGGGCCTAAAAAGTCGCTAGCTGGAAACCGTATTCTGTATTAGAAGCTTTTTACCTTTTTTTAGTTTGGGGCGGCGACGCCCCAAACCCGTTCCGCGGGATATAATCCCGCTCCACTCTGCCGGCCTTCCAGGCCGGGTAAAACGGGATCCCGACGGGCTTCGCTGTCGGGATTCCGTTTTACTGGGTGCAGATGGAAACCTTTCTGCGTATTAGGGACACGCACGGGGAAACGTATTTATATTTGGAAAGATCCAGCCAATGAATTGGCTGGTCCCCGAGCCCCCCGGGTACACGAAAAAATGGAGACCGCTTGGTCTCCATTTTTCCGGGTACGAATCGGAACTATTCTCGAACTCTTTCCTTGAGGACTTAGAGAAGATTTGGGCACTCAGACAATGGATACCAGAGCCCAGCAACCCTAATTACTTTGCTCTTTCAGGACCCTTCGCAAATGAAGAATTAAAGCACGAAAAAGTATAATCAGTTTCTGATTTACCTATATAAATCTCAGGAATAGAGATGCCGAATTAAAATACCTACAATGGGTATAAAAACAATGTGTTGCACATCTGCAACACCCTTTACACTTACTATAATTATTGACGGGGTGGGCTTATAAAATAGGCGGCACATTGTCGCTCGTTTCAATTTTCCTTGTTGTTCTGAGAAAATAACTTTGAACTACACTTCCTTTTCCTACCTAACCAACTATTTATAGAAAAACAATAACGATATGATACAAGCAAAAAGACAATTCAGGAATGATATGAGCGACCAGCAAAAGCAAGCCATATCACAGAAATTAAAAGGGCGCACACTCTCGCAATCAACCAAGGATAAGATATCCCAATCTATGATTGACTATTGGGACTCACTACCCATGAAGCCCACGCCCGACAACCCATTTGGTGACGCCGAACAAACATCGGACTCCTATTGATTATTCCCCACTTAGCAAGGGGAAGTTGAAGGGAAAAATAATGCATGATAACTAAACTAAAACGTGATTACTTTTGATAAACTTAAATTGGTTTCAGCCATTGAAAACATCACTATCATCAACATCAACGCCTTTGATAAAAAAGAAAGAAATGGTAGAGTTCAATCCCTGTCGTTTCATCAGGAATACCCGTATCTGTTAAGGATAAAGATTGATTATATAGAGAATGAATTTGTATTGGAGTTTACAGGCAAGGTGTTGGGCTCAGATTACCCAAGGCTTATTTCATTGGACACAATTAAGCAGTGCTTTGAGAACATAAACAATCTTGGTATTTGCCAAATAAACGCAGAGGCAATGATGAATTCACAGGTTGTCACCTGCGATGTCACCAAGGATATTGAATGTTACGACATCAGCCGACTATCGGCGTATATAAGGGGGCATATCAGAAGTTACCAACTATTCAACTGCAAGGAGCGTTGCGGTAATGTTACCATCGAAAGAAATGTACTGACAAGAAAATTTAAGAAGCGTATGATTATATATAATAAAGGAAAAGAGATGTCCAGCGCCGAGAACCGCAGGTTCGTTCAGGAGTATGGATTGGAGGGAGTTTTTGACAATGTATGTCGCCTTGAGATGAACCTGAATTCCAAGCATCAGATTCGTGACTCATTGGGGCTATCGGACAACTCTCTTTTGTCGGTTCTTGAGTCCGATGCCAATCCTATCTCCAGTTTCATTCAAGAGGCGGTATCTCCCCCATCGGAGCCAGTTCAATACAATGACAGGAAGAGTTATTTAGTATCCCTTGTTCTCAAAGATTGTGATTATGACTTAGCCAAGGTGGAAGCAAAGATGAGAGAACTATACAAGCATGGCACAAAGTTCTCGGAGGTGATGAAGCCATACAGGGTGGCGCTTGATGCCATGAACCAAGGTGATGACGATACCTACTCCAACCTTATTGACAAACTGAAATAGTATCAATATCCAGTTCGTATTAATTTAAGATATAAAACAAGGGATACAAGATTGGTTTCCTGTATCCCTTTATGACTTTGTTTTAAAATGATTACTTCTGCTTTTTTATCTTGATTTTTTTAGTGTACAAGGACACATTCTTCCATTTTGCATCGTATTCCATCTTGTAATCGAAATCACGCGGGTATGACTTACTTTCTATTATCCCCTTCAATAACTTATCGACAGGTTCAGGATTATTAACTTGCCATATCACCTCGCAAGTTCCATTCCACGTGATTCGAGCCAAATATAATGCATTGGGATGTGATGTATCTCCTACTATCTGTTTTGACAATTCTTCAAGATAATTATACACCAACTCTGATTCCTCTGGAGTGGGCAGTCCGTTTTCAATGGTTTCTTTATATCTCATGCTTAGTGAGCATGACCAGCCAAAAACATCCTTTGCCTTAAACTTTCTTAGACTCGTATTTAGGACAATTATTACAGGTTTACCATCATCAACTAAATGCACACCAGCAAACTCCTCTTTTGGAAAATCAACGTGCCTTGATTTACCCTGAGCGCAAGCGAATAAACTTGAAAACAATCCCATAATCAATATTATCCTTTTCATTGTCCAATAGTTTACACATATTGTTTATTGCGCAAATCTACTTCTTTTTGGGAGAAGTAACAATAATTCCCCTACGAATCACGCACCTATCATTCCGATAAGGCTTTTCATCAGTGATGTTATAGTTTTTAAGGTAGTTGTAAGAAACTCCAATGGCATCTTTATCCCAGTTGTCACATAGCGCTTTGAGATTGCCATAATAGTAGTGCTTGCCATCAAGTTCAAGATGGACAATCGTTCTTTCCTGCTTTTCCATTCAGCAAAGGTAGTCACATGAAACCGCATTTCAAAATTTTCGCTTAATAAGTTGCATATATTAAATATTAGCATTATATTTGTTCTATAATAGTTGCGATATGGAACAGGTAGTAATATTAGCAAGAGTAAGCACGGACAAGCAGGAGTACCTGCGCCAGTTAAACGAATTAAACGACTATTGCAACGGCGTTGGTTGGAATGTCAAGGCAACATTCTGTAACAAGATTAGCGGGGCTAAGAGCATCGAGGAAAGAACAGAGATTCAGGAACTGCTCCAGTTCGTTAAGACGCATCAGATTAGCCGAGTTGTTTGCCTGTCAATAGACAGACTTGGCAGGAATACACTTGAAGCCCTTCGGGTTATCCAATGCCTGAACGAGAATGGCGTCAGTCTTTTCGTGAAGAACTACAACCTTGAAACGCTCAATCCTGATGGCAAAGTTAATCCAGTAGCCAGCCTCATCTGTACAATTCTGTTGGAGATAGCCAGCATGGAGCGTCTTACCATCAAAGAGCGTATGACCAGCGGGCGCAATCAGTATATAGCAAGATGCAGGAAAGAAGGCATCAAAATGGGAAGGCCCAGCACATACCGCAAAACCATCGACACTTACAAGGCCCAGTACGCTAAGGAAATATCTTTGATGAAGAAGAACCTATCCCTTAGAAACGTATCGGCTATTACAGGAACAAGCATCAACACTCTTCGGAGAATAAAAAAAGTGGCTATCGGGGCTTGACTTTTTTTCAGTTAGCATTATGTTTTATATGAGAGTGGGCTAAACTCCACTCTTGCCGTAACAGGCAAAAATAAAGAGTAAAAAATTATGAACCTTAATGCTAACAATTGAAAGATGCAAACAAATTTTATCAAACCACAAGAACCTAAGTAACGAAGAAATCAAGCAATTGAGAAACTATCTTTACCTGATGGCAACACTTCAGATGGAGAGTGAAAAGAAGAATAATGGGACTAAAGAAGAAGAGGTATGAATGTAATATTGTATTGTAGAGTGAGCACTGAAGAGCAAACCGAAGGTTGCTCATTGGATGTGCAGGAGAAACGTCTTAAGGATTATTGCTCAAGACTTAATTATTATGTGATAGACACATATAGGGAAGATTATTCCGCAAAGGATTATACACTCAAACGCCCAAAGATGAAATTTATTTATGAGTACTGCAAAAAGCACAGAAACGAAGTGGATAAAATCCTATTCCTACGTTGGGACAGGTTTACAAGGAATGTTGAATTCGGAATGACATACAAAAGGAAATTCTATGATGAATTGGGAGTTGAAATCAATGCAATAGAAAACCCTATTGACTTCTCAGTTCCAGAGTGGAGCACTCTAATGCCTTTATATTGCGGCGTAGCCCACACCGAAGATGAAAAGATTTCAAAAAGGACTAAGGATGGCATGCAAGGCTCTCGCTTAAAAGGAAAGTTGATGGGTAAAGCGCCAAAAGGATACAAGAATATACGAGTATCAAAACACGATTGTTGGGTTGCAGTAGATAACGCCGAAGCCGAGAAAGTAAAAGAGTTATTCAAGGAGGTGGCAAAAGGGGTAGAAGCCCCCAATTTCATCAGGAAAAGACTATATCCGAAACTCTCCAAAACAACCTTCTACAGAATACTAACCAACAGATTCTACATAGGTGAGATTTATATCCCTGCCTATGATGGTTTTGAGGAAAGATATATTACAGGACAGCATGATGCCATCATTGATGAGCAAACATTCAACTGCGTTCAGGATATATTAAAAGGAAAGAGGAAAGGACAACCAAAGTTGACAAAAACGGCTGCCCCTGAACTCTATTTACGTAAGTTCCTAGTATGCCCTGTATGCGGGCACATTCTAACAGGTGCCTTCAGTAAGGGCAACGGCGGACTTTACCCATACTATTTCTGTAACCATGAACATAAGCACTTAAACATCAGAGCCGAGAAGGTGAATGAAGGGTTCATAAATTACATTTCAAGTCTTGAACCCAACAAGGATGTATTAGCACTATACAACGAAATTTTAGAAGATGTCAGAAGTGACAATCTTAAGGAGCGTGAGAGACAGATAAACAAGTTAGAATCAGAATTGGAGAAACTAAAACAGAGAGCAAATAGAGTCAGAGATTTGTTTTATGACGGGCAAATTTCAAAAGAAGAAAAGGAGAGTACGATTGAACGTATAACAAAAGAAATGAAATCCTTGGAAACCCAAATAGAAGAACAACGACTAATCAACAATCCATCATTCAAGGAGAAGATTGATTACTCAATAAACATCATTGCCAATATGGGCAAATTCTTTGAGCAAGCACCTATGGAAGTACGTATAAAACTGCTTGGTTCGATATTTCCTGAGAAAATTGAATTTGATGGCGAAAATTATCGAACCAACTCCTTCAACAAAATGTTAGAATATATATTTCAAAATACCAATCAGTTACAACAAAAAAAAACTGAGATTGACTCAACAAATCAATCTCAGTCCGAAAAGGGGTGCCCGGTGGGACTCGAACCCACGACATTCAGAACCACAATCTGACGCTCTAACCAACTGAACTACGGGCACCATATACCGCTTTTCTGTTAAAGCGGTGCAAAGATAGTGTTTTTTAGCGACACCGCAATAACATCGGCCTTATTTTTTCTGCATAAACACAGGTCTGATGCACAATCCGTAATAACGCTTGGATTTTCCTACTCCGCTATAGAGCTCTACCATATTATCATCCAGGTTTATACAGAATGTATGAGCCTCATAGGGATCAACTGATGACAGCGTGGATGTCCAGAAGAATCCGTATTTCTCATAAGGAGATTCGCCCTCACCTGAGCCATGGACAGAGAGGAGATTGCTGGAAAGCGAGAACGGAATGAACAGACTGCCGGTAGAAGCGGTCTCTGTCTTGGGCTGGAACAGGAATCCCTTCTTGCCGGATAGAGTGGAATAAAGAATATTGCAGTTGTCAAAAAGCTCCTTTACGTCATCTACTGACGGGGTGCTCCACGACTCTCCCAGGTTGACACGGACAGGATCGTCATCAGCCTGCAGTGAAAGCATGCTGTCATCACTATACTTGGTCAGTTCACCCCCTGAATAATCATACCAGCTGTAATTGCTCAGAGTATATGAACGCTTGATTGTTGTCTCAGCCCATGCATAACGCTGTCCGTCCTCCTCCGGTGCAGTCGCATCAAGGTTGCATGAAGCCCACAGCATTCCGCTTGGAAGGTTAAGGTCAACCACATTTACAGTAGAACCGCCTTCAACCTGTTTGGCAATAATATTACGCGCCAGGTCGTCATGAGTGATAATGAGCGGCGCACGTTTAAGGCTACGCACTGCAGAGGCATCGGAATCCTTATAACGGAACTGAATCTTACCGGCATTGACGGAGGTTACTATAAGCACGTTGGTTGTATCAGCAAATGACATGGCAACGCGCATACCGTCAAATGTCCAGTCAAAAACGCTGTCATTACGGTATCCCTTGCCGTCAAATCCCAGGAACAGACTGTCTGTGGTATTCTCAATCTCCCAGAATCCGTAAAGTATATCCTTATCAAATGAACGTACTGTCACTTTGCATTTTGCAGCATAAGCGCCGCATATGAAACTGATATTGCAGGAACCTGTGCCTACCGCCCTGACAAGACCGTTATCCTCTACTTGAGCCACCTTGGAGTTATCGGTTTTCCAGAATATCTGCTCCCTGAGTTCACTGTCGGCCCACTCCACTTCATCAACAGGCTTGTTGTACGGAAGCAGTACGGCTGTCAGTTTGAGGGTCTCGGAAGGAACAAGTTCGGCTTCAGAGACATCGATCGATACTCCTTCAATTTCATAAACTATTGATTCTTTATCGTCACCGTCACAGGCAAAAAATACGAACGCCATAACAGCAAGGAGTGCACACCTTAAAGAAATAGATATTGATCTCATAAAAATCCAGTTAGTATTGATGGCTGCAAATGTATCAGTTTTTTATGTAATTTCGCAAAAAACAGAAACATGAAAAAGTCTGGTCTTATCATTATCATAGCGCTGCTTTCCCTTTCAGCATGCGTTGACAAGGGTGACAAGTATGCGTTCCGGTACATTACTTTCAAGAACACCATACCTTATACTCAAGGCAAGGAGCACCCCTCATGCACATTTGACATGAACGTACTCAAGGCCCACGGGACCGATACGCTGTTTGCCGATGCATTCAACAGGGACATATCCGAATTCATGTTTGACAAACGCACTACCGATGTACGCGGTGCCATGATCTCATTCATAGACTCCGTGATAAACCTCTTTAAAGAGGACAACAGGGAGCAGATCCGATATGCCAAGGAGGAGGGATTCGAGCCACGTGACATAGATTACGAGTTTGTACTCAACACGGAAGTCCACTATGGCAACCACAAGGATATAATAGGTCATTTCATCAACTACTACCAATACACAGGCGGCGCTCATGGCGGCACATTCATCACCTGCCGCAATTACCGTCTGGAGGACGGAAGCGTAGTAACCCTTGACAACTATTTCAAACCCGGCTACGAGAAGGTGCTCATCCCCATTCTGGAACGTCTGCTGCTACAGGAAGCCGAGTGTGACAGTCGCGATGAACTGGACGAGCACGGTTTCTTTAGTGATGAGCCCATGTTCGTGCCTGAGAACTTTGAGATAAAACAGGATACCATAGATTTCATTTTCAACCAGTATGACATTGCCCCTTATGCAAGAGGCATCATAACCCTCAGCGTTCCTGAGGAAGAGATATTGGAGATAATCAGATAATTTCCCCGCATTTGTTTGGATAGTATCATATGTAGTGTTATATTTGCAGTGTCATAGATTAATATTACACCATTAACCAAGTTATTAACAAACGCTGCAACAGAACTTTACGATGATTGAAGTCAGAGATTTATCCTTATGTTACGCCAATCCGGGGAATGTTCCGGAGATTCTGGATCACAGTGATGACTATGACAGTTCCAACCTTGTTCTGCGCAATCTGAGACTTAATATCATGCCGGGAAAGGTATACGGGCTGATAGGCAGGAACGGAGCCGGCAAGACATCGCTGTTGAACTGTATCACGGGACTGATATGGAAACCATCCGCCAAAAAGGTGTTCATTGACGACCGGGAGTTGTCTATTGGGAACCCGCACATTATGTCCCGGATATTCTATGTCACCGACACTACGCCGGACCTGCACATCCGTGTAGACAAACACGCCAAGACCCTAGCCATATATTATCCGGATTTCAGCATGGAACGGTTCAATGATTGCGTAGAAATGTTCAATCTGGATTATAGAGAACATATTGACAACCTCTCTCTGGGTCAGAGAAAAATGGCCATGCTCAGTTTTGCATTTGCATCCAACGCTCCCTATCTTATCCTTGATGAGCCCACGAATGGCCTTGACATCACATCACGTAAAGCATTCCGCAAGCTGCTGGCCCAAAGCATGAGTCCCGACCGTGCAATCATCATATCCACTCATCACATCAATGAGGTGAGCACCCTACTCGACCATATTCTCATTCTTGACAATAAGAGAATAGTATTTGACCATTCGGCGATTGAGACCGGCAGTACCCTCAAATTCATTGAGTCCGATGACCGCGATCTCCTGCAGGACGCCATTTATTCCATGTCATCAGCATATGGAAACCGTATGATACTGCAAAATGAATCCGGATCCGACAGTGAGATTGATTACGAGTTGCTTTTTGAGGCCGTACTTGAGAACGGTACCGCCATTAACAAACTGTTTTCTTACAATTGAACCATTATGAAAACAAGTCCGATATTCAACATAAACAGATTCATGGGTCTTATAGGAAACGGCATCAACAGCCGCAAAGTCACCATGCCGTACCTGTTCTTTGTATTTCTGGCCGTTGCACTCCTGATTCCGCTCATATATACTCTTGTTGACAGTCTGGGACCGTACACATCGGAACTGGTTTTGACCAGAATTTACCAGATATCATACATAGTATTCCTGTCCATACCGGCGCTGAGGATATCCAGGAACAAGGACAAACTCACCCAATGGAACCTGCTTCCGGCATCGGCCTTTGAGAAATACCTGTTCTACCTGCTGTGGATATTTGTTTGGAGAACTTTCATATTCATGGTGGTTGTTTCCGCTTTTGACCACATAGTCTGGAACGGTGCTGAATTCAAGAATTTTGGCCAGCCTGTAGATCCGAGTCAGTTCTACATACATATAAGGGACATATTCACCTTTGTCAATATTGACAGTTCATTTCCTGAATGGGCCGGATATGTATTGAACTTCTTTTACTTTGCCACACTGCCTCTTATAACAGGCATAGGTCTTATAAGTTCACTAAACAGGGTAAGTCCGTGGACATATATGTACATCATCTATTCAGTACTGGTGACATTCATTGACAACACCTATAGTGAAAGGAGGCGCTTTCATATTTTCGTAGCGCTGTCAATAATCAGTCTCATAGCATTCATATATGAACTGATCCACACCACGGTAAGAAGCTGCAAATAAAGACGCATGATATTCAAGGAGCGACAGAGCATATATCTTCAGATAGCCGACCGGATATCGGATGAGATTCTGGCCGGCACTTACCAGCCCGGCGAAAGGGTCCCGTCAGTAAGGGAGTATGCTGTAATGATTGAGGTAAACCTCAATACGGTGATGCGCTCATATGACACGCTGCAGAGTTGGGGAATTCTGGACATGCGCCGCGGATTGGGCTATTTTGTGGCCGAAAATGCGGTTGAGACCATACTCTCCCGCCGCCGTGAAGCCTTCAAGTCTGTCCAGGCCGCCGAGTTCTTTGAGACGGCCCGCACACTTGGACTCACCCCACAGGAACTGTCTGACCTGTACGGAAAGTATCTGGATGAGACAAGATAACAAAAGAGCCCTGTTACACTTCAATCCACTCCACTTCACCTCCCCAGATATCCAGGAAACGCAGGAAATCCGCGTTTGATACCACTACGCTGGCGGTATTCTCACAAGGGTGGAATGAGATTCTCTCTGCATTCTTAAGGTCGGCATCCAGAAAGTACTTTACGCGGTGACCGTTATCAAACAGTTCTTTTGGGTCCACGCCCTCCTTTATCCGGCCAAAATCACGCGATCCGTCCGGAGCCTTGACAGCGGCATGTTCAGTAAGCCCCATATCATGAATAAGACCGAACGCGCAAACTGATCCAGGAGTGACGCCGATACACCTGTCCATACGTTCAGGGCTGGCGAAACTCAGTTTACCCTGTTTTACTATATGCTCCAGTCCATGAATGTCCAGATTCTTGTGACACTCAAAACTGGCCATATAATGGCGGTTACCCTTGTGGTTCCTGAAAAACAGGTTCTTACAGTGGGTGGAGTCTATATTCTTCCAGTATGCCAACGCCTCCTCTATTGTAGGGAGAGGCGGATGATAGTGAACCTGGTATCCTATTCCGTTTGCATCCAGCCATTGGAGCACGAATTCAGTCTTAGTCATGTCGTTCCTTATGAATTGACACCAAAGTTAGGAATCAAAATCCAAGAAATGAGTATGTTTGCATCAAAAGAAGCAAATACTATCACTTTATATTACTAACTTAGCGACATATAACCAAATAAAAAGTCATGAAAAGAATTATTACTGCGCTATTATGCGCCGCCACGGGAGTCTTTTGTTATGCCCAACCTTACAAGAATGCCGATCTGCCGGCAGCAGAGCGTGCCGCCGATCTGGTCAGCCGCCTTACTCTGGAGCAGAAAGTCGCTCTTATGCAGAACGGCTCGCCTGCTATTCCTGAATTCGGAATCAAAGCCTATGACTGGTGGAACGAGGCTCTTCACGGAGTAGGTCGCGCCGGTATTGCTACAGTATTCCCTCAGGCCATCGGTATGGCTGCATCTTTTGACGATGCACTTCTGCAGGATGTATTTACGGCTGTAAGTGATGAGGCCCGTGCCAAATCAACCCAGTACAGTGAGAACGGCGGTCTTAGACGCTATCAGGGTCTCACATTCTGGACCCCTAACGTGAACATCTTCCGTGATCCCCGCTGGGGCCGCGGTCAGGAGACATACGGTGAGGACCCCTACCTTACCTCAAGGATGGGTGTATCGGTAGTAAACGGACTGCAGGGCCCGGCCGGTTCCAAATATGACAAGCTGCATGCCTGCGCCAAACACTTTGCAGTGCACAGCGGCCCGGAGTGGAACCGTCATGAGTTCAACGCCGAGAACATAGCAGCGCGCGACCTGCGTGAAACCTACCTGCCCGCCTTCAAGGCTCTTGTTCAGGAGGCTAATGTCAAGGAGGTGATGTGCGCCTATAACCGCTATGAGGATGAGCCCTGCTGCGGCAGCAACCGTCTGCTCCAGCAGATTCTGCGTAACGAATGGGGTTACAAGGGAATTGTGGTATCAGACTGCTGGGCCATCAATGACTTCTTTACCCAGGGCCATCACAACACAGAGCCCGATGCCAAGCACGCCACATCAAAAGCCGTGCTCACCGGTACGGACCTGGAGTGCGGAAGCTCATACGCACAGTTGGTTCAGGCTGTAAAAGACGGTCTTATCAAAGAGTCTGATATAGACGTATCCATTACACGCCTCATGACAGCCCGTTTTGAGCTGGGCGAGATGGATGATCCCGGTCAGGTTGAATGGACCAGGATTCCATACAGCGTAGTTGACAGCAAGGAACACCGTGCCCTGGCGCTCAAGATGGCCCAGGAGAGCATGGTTCTGCTCAAGAACAACGGAATCCTGCCTCTTAATACTAATAATAAGGTGGTGGTCATGGGACCCAACGCCAATGACTCTGTCATGCAGTGGGGTAACTACAACGGAACACCGTCACACACCATTACCCTTTTGGCCGGAATCGAGGCTACCGGCGCAAAGGTTGAATACATGCGCGGTTGTGACTACGCATCCAATTCACTTGCTCTGATCAGTCTGTTCAGCCAGACCAGCGCCAGCGGCCAGCAGGGTTTTGACGCAAAATACTGGAACAACTCACGCGCCGAGGGTGAGCCTGATGTTCTCAGGCACAATACCACTCCGTTGCGTTTCTCGACAGGCGGCGCCACCGTATTCGCTCCCAATGTGAATCTGGAGAATTTTGCCGCCGTCTATACATCGACTTTCCATGCCGAGAAGGACGGTCCGGTTGCATTCTACATGCAGAATCAAGGCCAGGCATCAATCAGTGTGGATGGTCGCAGAGTGGCTATGGGACGCAACAGTACCGAGGCCCGCAAGGTCTATACTCTTGACGCCAAAGCCGGTCAGGATTATGAGATTACCATCAACTATAGCTGCCGCAGCGGTCTTGCATCACTCTCATTTGATTTGGGCTATGAAGAGGAGGTAAGCGTTGAAAAGACAATTGCCGCATGTGCCGATGCAGACGTAGTGATATTTGCAGGCGGTATCTCTCCCTCGCTCGAAGGTGAGGAGATGCCCGTAAGCATTGAGGGTTTCCGTGGCGGTGACCGCACAAAAATTGAGTTGCCATCGGCCCAGACGGAACTGGTTAAGGCTCTCAAAGCTGCCGGCAAGAAGGTGGTGTTTGTAAACTTCTCAGGTTCTGCAATGGGTTTGACCGATATTGAGCCTGCCTGTGACGCCATCCTGCAGGCCTGGTATCCGGGAGAGGAGGGCGGTAACGCGGTTGCATCGGTCCTTTACGGAACCTACAACCCCAGCGGCCGTCTGCCGGTCACATTCTATGCATCTACAGACCAGCTGCCTGATTTTGAGGATTACTCAATGAAGGGACGCACCTACCGCTACATGACAGAGAAGCCCCTCTACCCCTTCGGCTACGGTCTCAGCTACAGCAAGTTCGAGTACGGCAATGCAAAAATCCGCAAAGACGGAGAGAAGGTTTACGTGACTGTAAACGTAAAGAACACGTCAAAGCGTGACGGTGAAGAGGTTGTTCAGCTCTACCTGCGCCGTCCCGGTGACACGGAAGGT
Organism: Bacteroidaceae bacterium; assembly: GCA_045113495.1. Taxonomy (GTDB): domain Bacteria; phylum Bacteroidota; class Bacteroidia; order Bacteroidales; family Bacteroidaceae; genus Colenecus. Next base: position 145,773 of record JBGUIZ010000053.1, on the reverse strand, counting down.
CCCAGTCACGCACTGCGCTCATTCAAGCGTGTTTCCGTTCCTCAGGGCAAGAGCGTATCAGTTGAGTTTGAACTCACCCCCGAATCATTCGAGTGGTTTGACCCCAACCTTAACCTGATGCACGCCATGCCAGGACAATATGAAATCCTGTACGGCCCGTCATCAGACCTTACGGTTCTCAAAAGTTTGAAATACGAGATTAAATAACACTGTTCAGAGTCCTGAACACTAATAGTTGATAAATGATAAAAAAAACTTTAGCACTACAGCTGATTGCAGGAATTATACTTCTTGCAATCAGTTGTTCTTGTTCAGGCAACAAGGGAAAGAGTTTTGTACCTAAATCTGAGGCCGACCTTTCCGGTCTAACACTTAGTACGGCAGCAGGCAATTACTATGAGCACAAATACTCAGCACGTTCTGATGTTAACGTTTTTGCAACCGCAACACAGGCCGATGCACTGCAGGCCATACGCCAGGGATTGGCCGATGTTTTTGCGGGCGATGACATTGATATACTTGAACGTACCCGCAAAAAGCTTGGAGTCAAAGTGGCTTTTTACGGAGAAGATGCATTTGAAGTAGCCTTCTGCGTAAAAAAAGGGAACACCGAATTGATTGAGCAGTTCAATAAGTTCCTTGCTACAGTTCCTGTACAGGATATCATTGATTACTGGACAAAAGATGGGCCTTCAGTACCCGATCCCTATTCCGGCAATGTTAAAGAAAATGCCCAGCCCTTACGTTGTGTGGTATGTTCCAATATTGAGCCTGTAAGCTATGTTGGTGAAAACGGGAAATGGATGGGCCTGGATCCGGACCTGCTTGGCCGTTTTGCCAATTATTTGGGTCGTCCCATAGAGATAAGACTTCAGGATCTGGGCGGTGCTGTAGCAGCCATACAGACCGGTCAGGCAGATTTCATAGGTGGCAACATCTTTGTGACCGAGGAGAGAAAGACTTTTATGGATTTCACAGCACCCTATTATATAAGCCATCCGGTATATGTAGTGGTGGATCATGACAGCAAAGTCCATGTAGGACTTGCAGAACGTATCAGGATGAACCTTATCAGGGAGAATCGCTGGAAACTGATAACGGACGGATTATTGGAGACCATAAAGATAACAGTGCTGGCAATCCTGATAGGCACCATTCTGGGAATAGGAGTATGTGCCGCATTGCGCAGCCGCCGCCGTTGGGTGAGTTCGGCAGCCGGGATTTACGGTTCTTTCATACAGGGAACCCCCACTCTGGTGCTGCTGCTCATCATGTTCTACGTGGTCTTTGCAAGTTCAGGCATGAGTGCATCATTAGTGGCAATTATCACATTCGCGCTCAGTTTTGCATCATCGGCCGGAAGCATCTTTGACTCATCCATATCCACTGTACCTGTCGGTCAGACCGAGGCTGGATTGAGTCTGGGTTTCACACCTTTCAAGACCTTTACCGGTATAGTACTGCCGCAGGCGCTCCACCATGGTATTCCGCTGTATGCCGGCGATTGCGTCAAACTGTTGCAGAGTACATCAATAGTGGGATACATAGCTATCCAGGACCTGACCCGTGCCAGCGACCTTATCCGCAGCCGCACGTTTGATGCACTCATTCCTCTGCTCATCATCACCATAATCTATTTTGTCCTGGCATGGTTGATACGCAAATTGTTGAACCTCCTCTTAATCAGAAAGTAACATGATAAGCATCAGACATTTAAGCAAGACTTTCCATAATCCGGACGGCAGCACTGCAACTGTCCTCACTGATGTGAACTGCGATATAGAAAAGGGCGAGGTAATAAGCATTATCGGCCCCTCGGGAACCGGTAAGAGTACCCTGCTCAGAGCGCTCAACATGCTGGAGCCGCCCACAAGCGGGCAGATTCTCTTTGACGGGCAGGATATCACGGCCAAGGGATACCGTCTGGATTCACTGCGCCGCCGTATGGGTATGGTATTCCAGAGTTTCAACCTGTTTGATCACATGACTGTGATTGAGAACATAACATACGCCCCCATGCGTCTGCTCGGAATCAGTGATGCCGATGCCCGCGCCGAGGCCATGACCCTGCTCAAAAAAGTGGGAATGTCACAAAAGGCTGATGTCTATCCCTCATCACTCTCCGGCGGACAGAAGCAGCGTGTGGCCATAGCCCGGTCACTTGCCATGCACCCCGATGTGATACTTTTTGACGAGCCTACATCGGCCCTGGACCCCACAATGGTTGGTGAGGTACTGAGCGTAATACGTCAGCTGGCATCAGAGGGCATGACCATGCTTATTGTGACCCATGAGATGCGTTTTGCCCGTGACGTAAGCACCCGCATATTCTTTATGAACGAGGGTATCATATATGAAGACGGATCGGCAGAGCAGATATTTGAGCATCCAGTCCGCAGTGCCACAAAGGCTTTTGTAAACCGCATACAGAAACTTGTTTTTGAGATAAGCGGTGATGACTTTGACAAGCTTGACATGCATACCGGCATGAACGCATTCTGCATCAAGTACAACATAGCCGATAAAGCCGCCCAAGCAATATCCATAGCCGATGACATGATACAGAATCACATGAAATCAATCCGTCCCCTGACCTTCAGGCTCACGTACACTGAACTCACCTCTGAGACCGCCCTGGATTTCATGGCGGAAGGTATGACTGAATCACCCTTTGCCGCCGGCAAGTTCCCGGACGCCATCCGCGCTCAGGTAAAGGATATCATCCAGGAGCCCACCACCCGCGGGTTCCGTATCAAAATCCTGATTTGACGCAAAGGGGTAGTTTAAAACGCGTCAAAATCAGCATTTTTATTTAAGTTTGCGTTATGAAACCTACTATTATTGACCTAAAGGACTATGAGCTCTCCGGAGGCGGAAAGCTTGGTGAGAGTTATATCAAGAAGGATGACCCTGATGTTCTGCTCAAACTCTACTCCACAAATTTGGAGCAGATGGGGCTCGATGAGTATGACAGGGCCTGTAAAGTTTATGATCTGGGACTCCCCTGCCCCGAGCCCGGCCAGGTGGTACACACCCCTGATAACCGTGTAGGCATACAGTTCAAGCGTATTCACGGCAAGCTCTCTTACGCACGTGCTCTGAGCATCCACCCCGAAAAGATTGAGCAGTATGCTGCAGAATTTGCCGCTATCTGCAAGAAACTCCACTCCACTACACCCCCACCCGGACTGTTCCCCAGCATAAAGGACCAATGCAAGCAGTACATTCTGGAGAACCCTTATCTTACCGATCAAGAGAGGAACGCCACTATCCTTTTCATTGATACCCTACCCAATGGCAACACAGCCCTGCACGGTGACCTTCACATTGGCAACGTGATTTTTGATGAGGAGGGCCGCAAGTACCTTATTGACCTGAGCGAGTTCAGCATCGGCAACCCTCTGTTTGACCTGGGCATAATATATATGCAATGCTGTACCATCCCCGACGAGTTGGAGGAGGAACTCTACCACATCACCAAGGATGTGTCCACCCGGTTCTGGAGCCTTTTTGTAAAGGAGTATTACGGGCCCGATGCCGATATCGATGAAATCAACCGTCAGCTTAACCCAATCGCCCTGCTGCGCATACTCTGCGTAGAGAAGATGATGGGTTATGCCGTTCCCCCAATCCGTCCCGCCGTCCATAAGATGATAGGTATTGATTAAGATGAAGAAACTCTCTAACTAAGAGTCTTTTACTGATGGAATACAGGACCATGAATGATTACCTGAGCGGGGTATTCCCGGGCAGAGTCATCAAGATTGCAGTTAATGCGGGGCTGGGATGTCCCAACCGGGACGGCAGTCTGGGACATGACGGCTGTATTTATTGCAACAACCTTTCATTCAATCCCGGATATGCCGCACTTGACAATACGGGCAGCATTACGGCTCAACTGGAAAAAGGTATCCGGTTCAACCGCCGCAAGGGGGAATGTTACGGTTACTTGGCATATTTCCAGTCATATACAAACACTTACGGTCCTACAGACAAACTCATAGAATTATATGAAGAGGCGTTGAAATATCCCGGTGTAAAGGGTCTGGTAATTGCAACCCGCCCTGATTGCATCAAACCCCACCTGGCCGATTGGTTTGAGCAGCGGTTTGGCCGCAAGGCACCTGAGGGACACCCCCATTTGCTCGTTGAAATCGGGATAGAATCAACCATTGACCATACACTTGAGTTGATAAACCGTCATCATACATACCGGTGTGCCGTGGAGTGCATCAATGACCTTAACGAGCGCGGCATTGATACAGGTGCACACCTTATATTGGGTCTGCCGGGTGAGACTGAGCAGGATTATCTGATCCATGCCGAGCGCGTATCGGCCCTACCCATAAAGACGCTCAAACTGCATCAGCTGCAAGTTGTAAAGGGTACCAGGCTTGCACAGACGTATCAGGAAGATTCTTCAAAAATCAAGCTTTTCACCGCACAGGAATATGCAAAGACAGTGGCCCAGTTTATCAACACTGCCCGTAAAGACCTCTATTATGACCGGTTCGTATCAGAAACCCCGTCATCAATGCTCATTGCTCCCGCCTGGGGACTCAAGCCGCAGGCCTTCAGTCAGATGTTGGACAATATTATTGCTGCCCAAGGTTACACTTTTTGATAATAATTACATACATTTGCAATAAGGACTACACTTTTTATTGCTTATGAGTTTTGTTATGATTATCCAGCTGCTCATTGTTCTGGCAGCTCTTTATGTAGGTTCACGTTATGGAAGTCTTGCACTGGGTGCAATATCGGGTATAGGTCTGGCTATTCTGGTGCTGGGCTTTGGAATGAAACCGGGCAACCCGCCTACAGACGTCATTTATATCATAATAGCTGCGGTAACATGCGCCGGAATAATGCAGGCCGCGGGAGGTATGGACTGGCTTATACAGCTGGCCGAGAGGCTGCTGCGCAAACATCCGGAGCATATCACATTCCTGGCACCCCTGTGTACATTCTTCCTTACAGTACTGGTGGGAACAGGTCACGTGGTATATACCCTGATGCCTATCATCTGTGACATATCGCTTAAAAAGAACATACGTCCGGAGCGTCCCTGCGCTGTGGCATCAATTGCTTCACAGGTGGGTATCACCTGCTCGCCCATTGCAGCTGCGGTGGCATCGTTCGTAATAATAAGCAACGACAACGGATTTGACATAAACAACCTTCAGGTCATTGCGGTCACAATTCCTGCATGTCTGTGCGGACTCATGGCTGCTGCGCTCTGCTCATACAAGCGCGGCAAGGACCTTGACAAGGATCCCGTATTCCAGGAGCGTAAATCAAGCCCCAAGATGTACAAGTACATGTACGGCGAGACCCAATCACTGCTTGACCAGGAGGTGAGCAAGAGCGCAAAGTTGTCAGTCTATATTTTCCTGGGCGCACTTCTTTTAATCACGCTTTACTCTTTCTTCCAGATAATAGGCCACGATATCCGTCCTGTAGTAGGTAACAAGCCCATAGGCATGAATATCATCATTCAGATTGTGATGATTACTGCCGCAGCACTGATGATCATATTTGCCAAAGCCAAACCGCGCCATGCAATTGTCGGCGCCGTATGGCAGTCAGGTATGGTTGCCGTAGTTGCCATTTACGGAATTGCATGGCTGGCCGATACATATTTTGGAAACTATCTGCCTCAGATGCAGGATAGTCTGCAGGGAATTGTGAGCAAGTATCCATGGGCCATAGCGCTGGTATTCTTCTCGGTATCGGTACTGGTAAACAGCCAGGGTGCCGTAGTGGTTGCAATGTTGCCTCTGGCCTACTCGCTGGGCATTCCCGGTCCGGTACTTCTGGGTGTGCTGCCATCGGTTTACGGATATTTCTTCATTCCTAACTATCCGTCCGATATCGCTACTGTCACATTTGACCGTTCCGGTACCACCAGGATAGGTAAATATCTGCTTAACCACTCGTTCATGATGCCCGGTCTGGTGAGCGTTATTGTCAGCACCATAGTAGCCACCTTGATAACCAGGCTTGTTTATTGATGCAAACATTTGCAGATTATCTGAGCGAGGTGTTTCCCGGACGGGTAATCAAGATTGCTGTTAATGCGGGAAGCCTTCAATCAAATGATTGAGATAATCCTGCGGGCAACCTCATCGGGATGATCCACAAGCATCTGGCCGTGATTCATCCCCTGGAATACCTCAACGTGGGCCGATGGGTACAGTTTGAGCAGATGCTCCGCCTGCGGCTTTGCCACGAACGCCTCTTTTGTGCCGTACCAGAAATGGATATCAGCCCCGTATATTGCCTCCAGTTTATTGGTGTAGACTGATTTGTAACCGTCCAGGACCGACCTCCGGCCACCGAACGGGAAGACTTTGCGGCACTCGTCAAGCAGCACGTCAAAGTAGTGTGAGTGGAATACAAAACGCCAGAACCCGGTCCAATGATAGCAGGTCCATACGTTTATGCTCTGGTAATAGCGCAACGGCCCCTCAAGCCAGCGCGGCAGCGGCAGCAAAGGCGCCGCATCCAGGATTGCATGGTCAATCGTAACCTCGTTACGCTCAAGAACGCGTGACAGTATTTTGCCGCCCAGAGACAGTCCGTAAACGCAATCAACCCTTCCGCCGCACTCGGAGCGGATGAAATCAATCACGCGCCCTGCCTGACCGTCAATAGAATCAAACCGCGTGCATCGGCTCAAAGTAAAACCGTCCACCTGGAAAGCGTAAATCCGGAACTCCTCCTTAAGCAACTCTATCAGCGGCAAGAAAATCTGGTACGATACCCCCAGTCCCGGAAGCAGCAAAAGCGTAGGCTTCCCTTCAGTCCCGGCCACGTACCATCCATCCTCCGTAAACGATTCCTTTTTCATTTCTCAACTGTTTGAAATGAAATCCTTTATCTGGGACTGGTATTTGCGGGATACGGGGAGTTTGGTGTCGCCCACAGATACTGTGTCCTGTGATTCCAGTTTTGCGTACTTGCTGTTTACAAGAAAAGCCCGATGAATACGGATGAATCCGGGCCCGAGCAATGCCTCCCATTGGGAGATTCCGGTCCGGTTGTTCAGAGATCGGCCATCGATAGCATGAACTATCACCTCTGTATCGCAGGATTCCACATACAGAATCTCGCTGGGAAGCAGGGTGACTTTCCTGCGCATGGAGCAGAACGTGACGGGAGTCTCAATCTCAGGATGCTTTACGGTGAGCCATCGGTCAATAAAAGATCCGCCTATGGCCAGGATTGACACCAGTATAGTTATGAAGAACGGATTTATGACAATCCCCGGAAGAGGCATTTCATACGAATCAATGAAACTATACTTATAACCCACCTCCATGATGTGCCTATGATTCTGAATAACCGTATTACAGCATATGATAAGCAGATACTCTAATACAATTATTGCCAATACGATATAGATGACGCCCTGTATTCCTTCACTGCGTTTACTGAATGAGACCTTGGGCAGAAGATACTTGGCGGCAAGTGCGCCCGGAAGGAACATTGTGCCCATCCAAAGGGACTCCTGGAATGTATAACCGGCACTGGAAACAACCAATGCGGCAATCACGACCGACAGCATCCAATAGAGTATGGTTACCAATGTTCTCATAACATCCACGAAGATATGAAATCACTCCCGATAATCACAGCAATACGCCGATGAAATGCCTTACATATGGGATTTGGGGCTAAAACGTGGGATTTGACACCGTTTCCAAAACCAATCCTTGGGATTTGTATGCCTAAACATGGGGAGTTCACGGGCATCGGCCATTAACTTTGCATCAGTTCTAACCTTAAAACCAAAAAATATGAAGTACATCCTTTCACAACTACCTGGAGGCGTTCTTGCCATCCTTACAATTCTGCTGGTGCTGATATTCCTCAGCGCCTGGAAAGCTCCCCGCTGGGTCCGTCCCATAGGCTCTATCGAGTTGGGGTTCTGTGCCCTATATTATATATACTCGTTCCTTTTAGGTCTGTGCGATGTATGGAAAGCCGGAGATATAAGTCCTACCGTAATGGCAGGAGGAATGAAAAGTATGAACCTGCTGGTGATGTACGGGCTTCTCATCTATTTGGTGTCACATGTTATCAGTTTCTTTCAGAAACCCAGTCATTGATAAACCTTTAAATAGCAACCGTTATGACTACTATATTATGCGCCCTGAAATATGGAATGATAATGTTCTTATCAAACGCCATGTTCATATTGCAATCCACAAGTGTATCCACGGCTGTCACTTTTGTATTGTTTCTTGCCGCAATTATTTTAATCGCGATAAAATGTCCCGCCAAACTCCATTCTATCGGAATGATAGCCATTGTCTGGGGGGTACTCTGTTTTGCCGTAGCCATTGTTAAGGTATATGACGAATTCATCTTTAATTTCCCGGACTGCAGCATTCACGCATATGTTTATGAAAAAATGCTTGGTCAGGAAAGCTTTACCTTAGATGATATAAGGTCAATAGAAAGTATCTGGAAATATATTGTCTCTCCCCTTGCAAACGCATTCACAATCTTATTGTGGAGCACCCTTAACTATCTCATCTCCCGCATCCTCTATCTTGTTCGCACCCCGAGAATCTGACGGGACCAGAGGGGGCAGTTCCTTCAAGCCCTTCTGATATTTGCGGGAAATAGGAAGTGATTCATCTCCCACCTTTACAGAGTCCTGATTGTATGATTCTATATGATTGCCGTTGACCAGAAAAGCCCGATGAATACGGACAAACGGATATCCCAGGGCCGATTCCCACTGCGATATGCCGGTCTTGTTGCGCAGCTTGCTGCCATCGGTAGTATGGATATAGACCTCGGTGTCACAGGACTCGACATACAGTATCTGGCTGGGAAGCAGCGATATACGCTTTCTGTCAGAGCAGAACGTTATGGGACTCTCCATCTCCGGATGGTTACGTGTAAGCCATCGGTCTATGAGTGAACCGCCTATTGCGAGTATAGAAATCACGACCGATATGAACAACGGATTGAATACGCCCGTATCCTCAGGAAAATCAAACGGAGCACTATAAGAGGCACCTTGTATAAGCCTCACATTATCAAATGACTGAAAACATAATGTCCATACAAGCAGCAGATATTCCAGCAAAATGATAGCCAGAACAAGATAAACGGTATTGCGTATGCCCTCGGCCTTCCTTTTAAAAGAGATCTTGGGCAGCATGTATTGAGCGGCAAGTGCTCCGGGCAGGAACATCGTAGCCACGAACAACGCTCTTGAAACAGGGAGATTCTTGACAAGCATCATGATTATCAGTGCTACTATAATCACTGAAATCATCCAATAGGTAATGATAACGGCTCTTTTCATAAACAAAGGATTTCTGTTGACGAAGATAGTGAATAGAGAAACAATCTACTAAGAAAACCACTGTCAAATCCCCCTCAAAATGGTTTAAGATACTTTCAATAGGATTTGACATCAAACAAATGTGCGGACAGGGGGATATGACATCGGAAAAAATTGGATGTACCCGTTCTGACATCATATCTTTGCATCAAACCAAACACAAATGCTTTATGGAAGAAGAATTGATAGAAGAGGTAATAGAAGATTTTTCAGGACCGGGACCATTAACCATATTATTCCAGATGGTACCGCCATGGATACTGAGTGTATTCACCATCCTGCTCGTGGCAATACTGTTCTGCGGTTGGAAAGCCCCAAGATGGGTAAGACCGTTAGGATCAATCGCACTCGCATTCTCTTTCATCCCATGTACATGGAAAATCCTGATTGCCCTGTACGATGTAAAGATGGCCGGTGCCGTATCACCGAATGCTTGGTACTCATGCTTTAATATCTCATCATTCATAATAACGCTGGGCATGATGGTGTTCCTTATCTCAAGGATCATCATCGCAATCCAGTCAACCAGAAACTAAAAGGCATACATTATGTTCAGGTTTTTCTTATCCTCAATATCCACTTTCGATGCAATCGCATTCGTAATCATCATACTGGCAACCATAGCCGCCGCATGGAAAGCCCCCGACAGGATCAGGCTGATAGGCAAACTGACCGAAGCCATATTCCTGACATCATTATCGGTCCAGGTCCTCTCATTCATAATAAGGCTTCCATGGGGAAGTGGCTCTCGCATACAAACTTATTTCTGTGATGACTTCAGGGCAATGGCCGCACTCGTCATACTGGCAGCCCTAGCCTACATAATAAACAACATCCTCTACATCATCCGCACTCCGCGCCTGTGAAAATGTGGAATTGGGGACAGTCCCCTTTTCCACGTGTTTTATTTAGCAATTATCGCTTACTTTAGTATGTGGAAAAGGGGACTGTCCCCAATTCCACATTTTCACAAGCGTGACTTGAAGTCTGTGTAGCTGAAGGATTTGATGAGAGTGTAATCTGAGCCCTGTTTGAGATAGATTGACGGCAGGGGCATGCCGTTGAAGGTATTGTTCTTGACCATGGAGTAGATGGCCATATCTTCAAAGACCAGGACCTGTCCCTCCTTAAGCGGACTGTCAAACGAGTATTCCCCTATTATATCGCCCGATAAGCACGTGGGGCCACCCAGACGGTATGTGTATGCCTTTTCATCAGACTGACCGCTGTCGCGCAAAGGGGGCCTATAAGGCATCTCTATTACATCGGGCATATGGCATGCGGCCGATGTATCAAGAATGGCTATATCCATTGCTCCTACATGATGCTGGACCTCAAGCACCTGAGTATGCAGATAACCGGCGTTGAGGGCGATTGCCTCCCCCGGCTCCAGATAGACCGTAAGACCGTAACCATCCTTCATGCGGTTGATGCAGCGCTCCAGACGCGGGATGTCATAGTCTGCACGGGTAATGTGGTGCCCGCCACCGAAATTCACCCATTTCATCGACTTAAGCCAAGGACGGAACTGCTCCTCAAAGCCGTTCAGGGTAGTCTCCAGATCATCGGAGTTCTGCTCGCAGAGTGTGTGAAAATGCAGACCGTCAAGCAGTTCCAACAATGCCGGGTTCTGCTCCATTCCATCGCGGAATTCATCCAGCGTAACGCCCAGACGGCTTCCCTTGGCGCATGGGTCATAGATGGCATGCTCTGCCGGCTGCGTAGATATCTGCGGATTGATGCGCAACCCCACCTGCAGTCCAGCCTTTTTGGCGCGGGCACCAAACAGCTCAAGCTGACGTATGGAGTTGAAAACAATGTGGTCGCAGATACTCAGAATCTCCGGCATATCCTCCTCACGGAACGCAGGAGAGAAAATGTGATTCTCACGTCCCGGCATCTCCTCGTGGCACAAGCGGGCCTCAAAGAGTCCGCTTGCTGTTGCACCACAGAGATACTCAGATATCAGCGGATAGACGGCATAGCAACTGAACGCCTTCTGCGCCAGCAGAATTCGGCATCCGGTACGCTCCATCACACCGCGCAGCACCCCCAGGTTCTCCTCAAGGCGGTCACGGTCAATGACATAACACGGGGTATGCAGTTGCTCTGCGTTCATCGGGCTTAAAAAATCAGTCTACAAGTACAGGATTCTCATCCACAACCCAAGGCAGGCCCCACTTGTTCAGGCCCTCCATATATGGATCCGGATCAAACTCCTCTACGTTGAACACGCCTGCACCCTTCCATGTGCCGGTCATGACCATTGCGGTACCTATCATGGCGGGAACACCGGTGGTATAAGAGATGGCCTGTGAGCCCAGCTCCTTGTAGCACTCCTGATGGTCGCACACGTTGTATATCTTGATGCTGCGTTTCTTGCCGTCCTTTGTGCCTGTATAGATGCAGCCTATGTTGGTCTTGCCTACTGTGCGCGGGCCCAATGATGCGGGATCGGGCAGCAGCGCCTTGAGGAACTGGATGGGAACTATCTCCTTACCCTCAAACATTACGGGATCGGTACGCAGCATACCTACGTTCTCAAGACACTTCATGTGCGTGAGATAGCTCTGGCCGAATGTCATAAAGAAACGTATTCTCTTTACGCCCGGGATATTCTTGGCAAGAGACTCAATCTCCTCATGATGAAGCAGATACATATCCTTCATGCCTACCTGCTCAAAGTTGTATTCGCGCTTTATCTCCATGGGCTTGGTCTCTACCCAATGGCCGTTCTCCCAGTATGAACCGTTGGCCGATACCTCTCTCAGGTTGATCTCTGGGTTGAAGTTGGTGGCAAAGGGATAACCGTGGTCACCTCCGTTGCAGTCCAGGATATCGATGGTGTCTATCTGGTCGAAATAGTGCTTGAGGGCGTATGCTGTGAATACGCTGGTTACGCCCGGATCAAATCCGGTTCCCAGGATTGCGGTAATGCCGGCCTTCTTATATTTCTCCTGATAAGCCCACTGCCATGAGTAGTCAAAATAGGCGGTGAAACCTTGCTCTTTGCAGCGCTTCTCATATATCTTGCGCCACTCGGGATCTTCGGTGTCCTCGGGCTCGTAGTTGGCTGAGTCAACGTAATGTACTCCGCATGCAAGGCAGGCATCCATGATGGTGAGGTCCTGATACGGCAGAGCCAGGTTGAGTACTACATCGGGCTTTACGCTCTTGATGAGGGCTATCAGCTCGTCCACGCTGTCGGCATTCACCTTAGCGGTCGTGATCTTGGAGCGGCTCTTACCCTGAGCCTCAATCTTTTTCTTGAGGTCGTCACACTTGCTGACCGTACGGCTTGCAATGCAAATCTCGTCAAAAACCGCGTCGTTCTGGGCGCATTTCTGGATTGCTACCTGGGCTACTCCTCCGCAGCCTATTACTAATACCTTTCCCATATTTCTTTTTTTGTAATTTCTTCTAACCCCGCTAATTTCTTCATTAGGGGGTTACCGGACTACGCGCTTCGCGCTATCCCTCCCACTCCTTCGGAGCGGGCCCCTCCCTCTGACGCGCCGAGGGTGGCGACGGTCCTGTAACCCCCTAATGAAAAAATTAGCTAAATCATATCTTGATGCTTAAGAGCAATTCTCTAATTATCTTGCAGGCTGCTGCTGTTGAGGCTCCAGTTTGATCGTAAGGTGGACAGAGTTCGTTAACGTCCAAGCCTACGATATTGCAACCATCACATACAGTCTTAATTGCTTCTAACAATTGCATGAATGTAACGCCACCGTACTCTGGAGTTCCGGTGCCGGGGAACACTGAGGGATCCATCACGTCCAGGTCAATGGTAAAGTACACGGGCACATTACCAAGACCCTTAACAGTCTCGGCAAGACCGTCAAAATTGAAGGGATGCAGGTCGGTGTGGCCTTGGCGGGCCCACCTCCACTCGGCTCTTTCGCCGGAGCGGATTCCGAACTGGTGGATTCGGCCGTCGCCTGTCAGGTCATGGCAGCGGCGGATTACGCAGGCGTGTGAGAGTTTTACATCCAGATAGTCGTCACGCAGGTCTGTGTGGGCGTCAAAGTGGATGATGTGCACGTCGGGGTATTTCTTGAATATCTCACGGAAGGCTCCTAGGGTTACCAGGTGCTCTCCTCCTATCATGAAGGGGATCTTACCGTCGGCCAGTATCACTGAAGTGCGCTCGGATATCTGGTTCAGGGCCTTCTCAGCACTGCCAATGCAGAGCTCTATGTCACCGCTGTCAAATACGCTTATGTCCTCAAGGTCGCGGTCCAGCCAGGGGCTGTAGGTCTCCAGGCCAAAGGATTCGCTGCGGATGGCATGCGGGGCAAACCTTGTTCCCGGGCGGAATGACGTGGTGGAGTCAAACGGTGCTCCGAACAATACTATGCGGGCATCGTCATATGAGGCGTCACAGCCTATGAATGTCTCTACGTTCCTCTCCAACATGACTTAATCGTATATGCGCTCCACATCGGCCAGCATGCGCTCCACATATGCGGGAAGAGCAAAGCAGCCTTTATGAAGGTTGGTTGTGTAATAATCGGTCTTTATTCCAAGCTGGTTCCAGGCCTCGGCATCCAGGTCTATCACCGGACGGAACTTCTTGGATGCGAATCCAAAGAGCCAGTAACCTGACGGGTATGTGGGGATATGAGCCTGATATACACGGCTTATGGGGAAGCTGTCAACGATACGCTTATGTGCCTTCTGGGTCTCAATACGATCCTCCTCATAGAAGGGGCTCTGATGCTGATTTACCATGATTCCATCGGCCTTTAGAGCTTTGTAGCAGCTGCCGTAGAACTCACGGGTAAGCAGACTCTCACCAGGTCCGTAGAAACCTGCCGAGTCAACTATAATAAGGTCATACTCATTCTCAATATGGCGGATAAAACGCAGGGCGTTCTCAGTGTAGATGGTCACGCGCGGATCATCCAGTGACTCGGCCATCTCGGGGAAATACTCGCGGCAGGCCTGAACCACGCCCTCATTTATCTCAATCAGGTCAATGGTCTTGACCGTCTTGTACTTGAGCAACTCGCGTACAACACCTCCGTCACCTGATCCGAATACCAGTATCCTCTCAATGGCGGGATTCACGGCCATAGGCACGTGTGACAGCATCTCATCATAGATAAACTCATCACGCTGGGTGAAAATGATGTAACCGTCAACGGCCAGGAATCGGCCAAACTCAGGTGACTCGAATATATCAACACGACCCAAGTCATTCTCGGCAGTGTAAAGGTGCTTGTCAACCTTTACGGAGAACTTTACGTTTGGAGTATGAAGCTCAGTAAACCAGAATTCCATTGTCAGTCAGAATCAATATGTTGTACTTTCCCTAATCACATTCAGGCGCTCAACCTTCTCATCCTCGGGGCCGGTGAGCTGACAGCCCTTCTCCTTTGCATAAAGGATATAATCTATGATTTCCTGTGTGATACGCTCACCCGGTGCCAGGATAGGAATTCCGGGAGGATAGCACATCACGAACTCCGTACAGATACGGCCGTTGGTCTCACGAATGGGAATCATCTCCTCCTTTGGAGCATAGAAAGCCTCCTGCGGAGTCATCACCACCGACGGGTTGATATACTCATGGTCAAACAGACCGGTGCGGTCCTTGCTGTATCGGCGCTTCACGTCAACCAGCGCGCTCACCAGTCGCTCCACCTCACGCATACGGTCACCTATCGATATGTAAGCCAGCACGTTACCCATGTCACCCAACTCCAGCTGGATGTCATACTCGTCACGCAGCAGGTCATACACCTCAATGCCGGCCAGGCCGATATCCAGTGTGTAGACAGTCAGTTTGGTGGGGTCAAAGTCATATACGCTGTCACCGTTTATCAGCTCCTTGCCGTAAGCGTAGTAACCTCCAATCTTGTTGATCTCCGTGCGGGCATAATCGGCAATTCGCATAACCTCGGCGAACAGTTCCTTGCCGCGCAAAGCCAGATTACGGCGTGATATGTCAAGACTTGAAATAAGCAGATAAGATGCGCTTGTGGTCTGAGTGAGGTTGATCACCTGACGCACATAACCGGCGCTGACATCGGGACCTGTAAGCAGGAACGAACTCTGTGTAAGACTGCCGCCCGACTTGTGCATTGAGACCGATGACATATCGGCTCCGGCTGCCATAGCGGTCAGAGGCATGTTCTCGCCGAAGTAGAAGTGTGTACCGTGAGCCTCGTCCACAAGCACCATCATGCCGTGCTCATGGGCTATCTCCACAATCTTCTTCAGATTGGAGCAGATTCCGTAGTATGTGGGGTTGTTCACCAGGATGGCCTTTGCCTCGGGGTTCTCCTCGATGGCACGCTCCACCTGTGATATCTTCATGCCCAGGGCTATACCCAGGCGGTTGTCCGTATCGGGATTTACGTAAATGGGAGTTGCGCCGTTCACAACCAGGGCGTTGATGACGCTGCGGTGCACGTTACGCGGCAGGATTATCTTCTCGCCGCTCTTGCAGGCGGTAAGCACCATAGTCTGTACGGCCGATGTGGTACCGCCCACCATGAGGAATGCATGTGCGGCACCGAATGCCTCGGCAGCCAGTTCTTCGGCCTCTTTGATTACTGAAATGGGATGACAGAGATTGTCAAGGGGTTTCATTGAGTTTACATCCAACTCAACGCACTGCTTACCCAGCAGTGAAACAAGCTCAGGGTTTCCCCTACCTCTTTTGTGACCGGGTACATCGAATGGTACCACTCTGTTCCTGCGGAACTCCTGAAGGGCTTCATAAACGGGAGCTTTTCGCTGATCCATCTACTTCAAAAACGTTTTAAAAGTTCAACCATCCAGCCTTTTTCCTGACCCTCGGCGTGAGGGGACAAAAAAAAGACATAAACAATAAAACCTCTCTTGTTTACGTCTTCGGTACGCGGGCAGTATGCCTTTTGTACTTTCAAATCAGAGTCTATATAGTAAACAAATACTTTTACTACTCTTCTTATTGACCGTTTTCCAAGTCGGGCGGTTTTAAAAACCTCGGTTATAAAGTAACCAACTTAAAAATAGGGGTACGTTTCCGTACACAATGTGCGTTATGCGCACAACTCAATAATAGGAAAACTCTGATTCAATCCATTCTGCTTTCCTGACCGCAAAGTTACTTCTTTTTTATTACCTCCCAACCTTTTTTATTAAAAATGCATTATCTTTGCACCGCTTTTTCTGGAAAGAGAGGCTTTCGGGATGTAGTTCAGTCCGGTTAGAATGCCTGGTTTGGGACCAGGTGGTCGAAGGTTCGAATCCTTTCATCCCGACAAAGGGGCGGCAAATTAGCCGCCCCTTTGTCGTGTGAAAGGATTCAAGGCCTCCTTTTATTTTGCTTCGCAAAAGCGCTCCATTTCATTTCGCTTGGCGGCCCTACGGGACCGCGGTCTCGTTCGTCGCCTCACTCGCTCCAATACGCTTTTACCTTTATTTCAGTATTTCGTAGGCTTTGAAGCACTTGACAAGCTTCTCGGTAGCTATGTCTATCTGCTCCTTGGTGTGGGTTGCCATGAGTGAGAAACGTATCAGGGTATCCTCGGGTGAGCAAGCAGGCGGGATAACCGGATTCACGAAAACGCCCTCCTCAAACAGCATCTTGGTGATAAAGAATGTCTTGTAGAAATCCCTTATGTAAAGCGGGATGATAGGAGTAGATGTCTTTCCTATCTCAAATCCCAGCTGACGGAAGTTATTCAGTGCGTAATTGGTAAGATCCCACAGATGCTGTATGCGCTCCGGCTCATTCTTCATTATCTGCAGTGCAGCACGTGCGGCAGCAGTAGCTGCGGGAGTGTTGCTGGCACTGAATATGTATGAGCGTGAGTGGTGACGTATCCAGTTGATCACGCTTGCATCGGCAGCCACAAAACCGCCGATGGCAGCCAGAGACTTACTGAATGTACCCATTATGATATCCACCTGGTCCGTCAGGCCAAAGTGGTTGCACACGCCGCGTCCGTGATCACCCAGGACTCCCAGTCCGTGAGCCTCATCTACCATGACGGCGCAGTTGTACTTGTCCTTGAGAGCTATGATGCCGGGCAGGTCGGCCAGGTCACCCTCCATACTGAACACGCCGTCCACAACCACCAGTTTCAGTGAATCGGGTTCGCAGCGCTGAAGGGTTTTCTCAAGTGAAGCCATATCATTGTGCTTGAACTTGAGCGGCTTGGCAAAAGAGAGACGGCGACCGTCCACGATCGATGCATGGTCCAGGTCATCGCAGATGACATAGTCATCACGACCCATCAGGCATGAGATGGTGCCCAGGTTTGTCTGGAATCCGGTAGAGAATATCATTGCGTCCTCTTTACCTACAAACTCCGCCAGCTCAGCCTCAAACTGCTGATGCAGGTCAAGAGTACCGTTCAGATAACGAGAACCGGCACAACCTGTACCGTATTTCTTTACGGCCTCGATTGAAGCTTCTATTACCTTTGGATGATTGGTCAGACCCAGATAAGAGTTTGAACCGAACATGAGAACCTTTCGTCCCTCCATGGTAACCTCCGTATCCTGCATTGTAGACAGGCATTTGTGATACGGATAAATACCCTGCGCCTTACCTTCCTGAGGTAGTGTATATTGTGCGCATCTTTCGCTAAGTTTGTTCATATCGGCGCAAAATTAGACAAATTACCGATTGGTGCAATCTTTTTGTTTATCTTCGCGTACGGATTCGTAGAATCACGACTTATGAAAAGGAAGATTCTTTTTGTTTACAACCCCATCTCGGGCAGCCGCAGGCTCATACCTGTGCTTCCCATCATCGAGAGGTTCACAAACCGTGAGCTCTACGACTATTCCATCATCTCCACCAACCACAAAGGACACGCCACAGAACTGGCCCGTGAGTATGCCGATAAAAAATACGACGCAGTAATAGCCGTAGGAGGTGACGGAACCGTCAATGAAGTGGGTTGCGGACTGATTGGAACCGACACCGCAATGGGCATAATCCCCTGCGGTTCAGGCAATGGTCTGGCACGCCATATGGGAATCCCCATGGATCCCTACAAGGCAGTAAAATGGTTGGACAAATCCAAGTTCACCAGCATCGATTACGGCACCATTAACGGACACCCTTTCTTCTGCACCTGCGGAGTCGGGTTCGATGCCACGGTCAGCGACTCTTTTTCCAAGTCACGCACACGCGGAGTGCTCACCTACATGGAGAACATTCTCCTTAAGATAGCCACCTATAAGGACCAGCTCTACAAGCTCTCTTTCGATAATTCAAGCGAGACGTTCGAGTCATTCATAGTAACCTGCGCCAATGCCGACCAATGGGGAAACAACGCCTTCATAGCACCCACCGCATCCATGCAGGACGGTCTTATGGACGTGGTTGTGATACATCCGTTCACTCCTCTGGACGCCCCGCTTCTGGCCTTCCAGCTGTTCAACAGGCAGCTTGACAAGAATGAGAAGGTAACAATACGCAAATGCAAGCGGCTCACCATCACCAGAGAAGAGGAAGGGCCGGCCCATTTTGACGGTGATCCCATACTCCTGGGCAAGGAGATTGACATAGAGATGATACCCCGCGGACTCAATGTCCTTATCCCCGACAAAAGACGAGGTATCTGATCAGTATTTAAGGTAAAAATCCCTTACAAGTCCGATATAATCATCCGTCTCGTTCCCGCCAGCGTCACGGATGCAGAGGACGTTTGTCAACGGTATGGAATATGAGGGTGAGAAAGAGAGCAGCGACCGTTTGGGCTCATGCCCTGCAACCGTTACCACATCGGTCCTTCCGGTAAGAATCAACCCGCTGTCGGAGGCACAGCGGATAAACTCCCCGACCGCATCATATGGCAGCACTACGCATAACAGTCCTTCCGGGGCCAGGAGTGATGCAGAGCAACTTACCAGTGTCTCATAGCTGAGCGAGTCATTATGCCGTGCAGTATTACGGCCTGTATCCGGACTGCGCAGTGAATCCCTGAAATACGGAGGGTTGGAAAGTATCCTATCAAACCTGATATCAGTCTTATAATCAGCCACATCCATAGACACAACCTCTATCCTGTCCGCCCACTCGGAATCTGCGGCATTACGTGCTGCTTGAGCCGCCGCAGCGGCATCGACCTCAACGGCAGTCACACTCCCTGCGCCCCTCTGAGCTGCCATCAAGGCAACCACACCGGTTCCGGTACCTATGTCCAGAACACTGCCCCCGGGGCGTATATCGGCCCACGCGCCCAGCAGAACACCGTCCGTGCCCACTTTCATGGCGCAATCCTCCTGATTGACCATAAAACGCTTGAATCTGAACCAGCTGTTTGACATCGTAAGCAATAGTTTTACGGGTGCAAATGTACTTTTTTTGTTTTATTCACGGCTTTTGAGCGGACAAATGAGCCACACGTGCGCGTATTTTCTTACCTTTGCGCGATATTTAGAGAACTATATGTTTACCAAGAAACATTCTGAAGACGCTTTTGACGAGTCAAATCCGGCATTTTCCATGATAGCCGATTTTGACGGCAATGAGAACGGTCTCTTTGACACGGACATGGACGACATCCTTCCGGTGCTTCCGCTCCGCAACATGGTGTTGTTCCCCACTGTGGTCATGCCCGTTACCGTTGGCCGTAAATCATCACTCAAACTGATCCAAACTGCATTCGCAGACGGCAAACAGATAGCTGTATTCTGCCAGAAAGAGCCTGATACCGAGAATCCGGGATTCAATGACCTCTACTCTGTAGGAGTCCTGGCCAAGATAATACGCGTGTTTGACATGCCGGACCAGACCACGACCGTGGTTCTGCAGGGTATGCAGCGCATCAAGCTCAAGGGTATCGTAAACAACGAGCCTTACCTGATTGGTAACGCAGAGTTGTTCCCCGAAGTGCTGCCCCCTACCCGCAGCAAAGAGTTCAAGGCAATAGTAGACTCATGCAAGGAGGCCGCAATCAAGTACGTAAAGCTGTCCGACAGCATCCAGCCTGATGCCGCCTTTGCTCTCAAGAACATATCCAACGGACTGTTCCTGATAAATTTCATATGCGCAAACCTGCCCTTTGACATCAAGGAGAAGGTACGTCTGCTTCGTGAGGGAACCTGTTCCAGCCGCGCCCTGCGCCTGCTATCAATCCTTAACCGTGAGATCCAGCTGGCAGAGCTCAAGATGAGCATACAGCGCCGCACCCATGAGGACATAGACAAGCAGCAGAAAGAGTATTTCCTGCAGCAGGAGCTCAAGAACATACAGGATGAGCTGGGCGGCAGCGTCCAGGACCAGGACATTGAGGAGATGCGTCTCAAGGCAAACCAGAAAAAATGGAGTGCCGATGTTCGCAAGATCTTTGACAAGGAACTTGTAAAGCTGGAACGCACCAACTCCCAGTCACCTGACTACAACGTACAGCTCTCATACCTGCAGACCGTGCTGAGCCTCCCCTGGGGTGAGTACACCAAGGACAACCTTGACATGACCAACGCCCGCAAAGCTCTTGACAAGGACCACTACGGTCTGGAGAAAGTCAAGGAGCGCATTCTGGAGCATCTGGCCGTGATGAAACTGCGCGGTGATTTCAAGTCACCCATCCTGTGTCTGTACGGTCCTCCCGGAGTCGGCAAGACATCACTGGGACTATCCATCGCCAACGCTCTCAAACGCAAGTACGTACGTATATCTCTGGGCGGTCTGCATGATGAGGCCGAAATCCGCGGTCACCGCAAGACCTACATCGGCGCCATGCCCGGCCGAATCATCAAGGGACTGGCCAAGGCCGGATCATCCAACCCTGTCTTTATCCTCGATGAAATCGATAAAGTGAGCCAGATGACCAACCAGGGTGATCCCTCATCGGCCCTGCTTGAGGTGCTTGACCCCGAGCAGAACAGCGCCTTCCACGACAACTATCTGGATATTGACTACGACCTGTCAAAGGTCATGTTCATAGCAACCGCCAATAACCTGAACACCATACCCGCTCCGCTGCTGGACCGTATGGAGATCATTGAGGTAAGCGGTTACATCACTGAGGAGAAGATTGAGATTGCCCGCCGTCACCTAATACCCAAGGAGATGGAGGCCAACGGACTCAAGAAAGGCAGCCTTAACGTTACCAAGCCCGCCATTGAGGCAATCATTGAGAGTTACACCCGTGAATCGGGCGTACGTGAACTGGACAAGAAGCTGGGTAAGATATGCCGCAAGGCCGCATGCCGTTATGCCAATGACGGTGATTTCGGCAAGATGACCGTAAAGCCTGCAGACCTCAAGGAGCTTCTGGGTACCAAGCCATACACCCGTGACAAGTACCAGGGTAATGACTATGCCGGTGTGGTAACCGGACTTGCCTGGACAGCAGTGGGCGGTGAGATTCTCTTTGTAGAGACCAGCCTTAGCCGCGGCAAGGAGGGTAAGCTTACCCTCACCGGTAATCTGGGTGACGTTATGAAAGAGTCGGCCATGTTGGCCATGGAGTATATCCGTGCACATGCCAAGCTGCTCTCACTTGATCCCGCCGTATTCAACTCATGGAACGTACATATCCACGTACCTGAGGGCGCCATACCCAAGGATGGTCCGTCGGCAGGTATCACCATGGCAACGTCAATTGCATCGGCCTTTACACAGCGTAAGGTCCGTGCCAACCTGGCCATGACCGGTGAGATAACACTGCGCGGAAAGGTGTTGCCCGTGGGCGGAATCCGTGAAAAGATCCTGGCCGCCAAACGTGCCGGAATTACCGATATCATACTCTGCGCCGAGAACCGCCGTGACATAGAGGAGATTCCGTCTGAGTACCTGAAAGGTCTGGAGTTCCACTACGTAGGCAACATTAGTGAGGTTTGGAAAATTGCGCTTCTGGATGAGAAGGTATCCGACGCGCTTGAGATAGTCCCTATTCAGCAACCCGAAAAGTAACTCTGTTTTGAACGCACTGACATTTGAACTTCAGCACACAGACGGCACCAGCCACGCCAGAGCCGGACGCATAACCACAGACCACGGAGTCATTGAGACCCCCATATTCATGCCTGTGGGTACCGTGGGCTCGGTCAAAGCCGTCCATGTGAATGAGCTCAAGGATGACATAAAGGCCCAGATCATACTGGGCAACACATACCACCTCTACCTGCGTCCGGGTCTTGACGTACTGGAAAAAGCCGGTGGATTGCATAAATTCAACGGATTTGACCGCCCCATGCTCACTGACAGCGGCGGTTTCCAGGTATTCTCGCTCACAGGCCTGCGCAAGATGAAGGAGGAAGGCGTCACATTCCAGTCACACATAGACGGATCACGCCACCTGTTCACGCCTGAGCGCGTCATGGACATAGAGCGTACCATCGGTGCCGATATAATCATGGCGTTCGATGAGTGCTGCCCCGGTGATGCCGAGTACAAATATGCCAAACAGTCCATGGAGCGTACCCACCGCTGGCTTGACCGCTGTTTTGAGCGTTTCAATTCCACAGAACCCAAGTACGGTTACCATCAGTCACTCTTCCCCATTGTCCAGGGTTGCGTCTACAAGGACCTGCGTGCCAAATCGGCCGAGTACATAGCATCAAAAGGGGCCGAGGGTAATGCCATTGGCGGACTGGCTGTAGGTGAGCCCACCGAGGTCATGTATGAGATGATAGACCTGGTGCATGACATCCTGCCCAAGGACAAGCCCCGTTACCTGATGGGTGTAGGCACTCCTGCCAACATTCTTGAGGCCATCGGCCTTGGAGTGGATATGTTTGACTGCGTCATGCCCACCCGCAACGGCCGTAACGCCATGCTGTTCACCAAGGACGGCATCATAAACATACGCAACAAGAAATGGGAGGATGTGTTTGATCCCATCGAGCCCGATGGAGCATCATATGTTGACACCCTCTATACCAAGGCATACCTGCATCACCTGTTCAAGGCGCAGGAGTATCTGGCCCTGATGATTGCGTCCATCCATAATCTGGCATTCTACCTGTGGCTTGTAGGTGAGGCCCGCAAACATATCCTGGCCGATGATTACCACACCTGGAAGGATGTAATGGTAAAACGAGTTATGCAACGGTTATAATCAGGCTGCCATGGCAAAGAAATTCAGACATAGACTGCTCAAACGCCTTGACTGGTACATCATAAAGAAGTTCCTTGGTACATACTTCTTCACGATTGCCCTGATTATCATCATCATGGTGGTGTTTGACTACAACGAGCATATAGACAAACTCAATCAGGCCACAGCCAAGGAGATAGTGTTTGATTATTACCTTAACTTCATCCCCTATTTCATCAATCTGTTCAGCCCGCTGTTCGTATTCATCGCCATAATATTCTTCACCTCAAAACTGGCGGAGAATTCGGAGATTATCGCCATGTTCTCCACCGGCATGAGTTTCAAGAGGATGATGATCCCGTATATGCTGTCGGCAGCCTTAATTGCCGCATTCACCCTCTATCTGGGCTCACAGGTCATTCCCAAAGGAAGCATTACCCGTCTTAACTTTGAGGCCAAGTACAAGATGAGCCATTACAACCGTGACAACTCCAACGGAACCTACAATGTCCAGCTTGAGGTTGAAGACGGTATTATAGCCTATATGGAGAGCTATCAGGATTACAACAAGACCGGTTACCGTTTTGCCCTTGACAAATTTGAGGGAAAGAAACTGGTGTCACACATGACCGCCCGCAGCGTAACCTATGACACTCTGAATCCTGAAAAGTACCACTGGAAAGCCAAGAACTACATGATCCGTGACATGTCCGGAACAGTTGAAACCCTCAACCAGGGTACTGAGTTGGACACTATCATACATTTTGAGCCTGCCGACTTCCTTATTGAGAACGGTCAGCATGAGACCATGTCATCGGGCGAACTCCGTGAGTATATCCGTCGTCAGAAACAACGCGGCATGGGAAATATCCAGGACTTTGAGATTGAGTATCACAAGCGCTACGCCATGTCATTCGCAGCCTTCATACTCACTATCATAGGTGTTTCACTCTCCAGCCGCAAGCGTAAGGGCGGAATGGGTCTGTACCTGGGTATCGGACTAGGTCTCAGCTTTGGATACATACTGTTCCAGACTGTGTCCCAGACATTTGCCGTGATGGGACTGATGTCGGCATTCTGGGCAGAGTGGCTCCCCAACATCATATACATACCGATAGCCGTTTTCCTTTATATAAAAGCCCCTAAATAACTGATTTCACCGTGAGATTTGACGAGCTAGACTTTCAGCCGGCGTTACTGGACGCCATTGACGCAATGAATTTCCAGGAGTGCACTCCCATCCAGGAGAAAGCCATCCCTATTCTTTTGGAGGGACATGACCTGATAGGCATAGCACAGACCGGAACCGGTAAGACCGCCGCATACCTACTGCCGGTCTTGGATAAACTATCAGGCGGAGACTACCCGGAAAACGCGGTGAATTGCCTCATTATGGTGCCCACACGTGAGTTAGCCCAGCAGATTGACCAGCAGATTGAAGGTTTTTCATACTTTACCAACATATCCGGCACCGCCGTCTACGGAGGTAATGACGGTATCCGCTTTGAGCAGGAAAAACGCGGCTTTGCCATGGGTACCGACATAGTCGTAGCCACCCCCGGCCGTTTGATAAGTCACATCAGTCTGGGCAACATAGACCTGAGCAAGGTTTCGTTCTTTATTCTGGATGAGGCCGACCGCATGCTCGACATGGGATTCTATGATGACATCATGCAGATTGTCAAGCAACTCCCGGCTAAACGCCAGAACATGCTGTTTAGCGCCACCATGCCCGATGAGATCCAGCGCATGGCCCGCACCATACTGCACAACCCCGTCGAGGTCAAGCTGGCTGTCTCCAAGCCCGCCGAGAAGATACTGCAGGCCGCATACGTATGCTACGAGGCACAGAAGCTGCCCATCATACAGAGTCTGTTTGAAAATAATGCGCCCAAGCGCGTCATTGCTTTTGCATCCTCCAAGCTCAAGGTAAAGGAGATAACAAAATCATTGAGAAGGTTGGGCCTGAACGTTGGCGAGATGCACTCAGACCTTACACAGGCTGAGCGCGATGACATAATGCACAAGTTCCGCAACGGCCACATCAACATACTGATAGCCACCGATATCGTATCACGAGGAATAGACATTGACGACATAGACCTGGTCATCAACTTTGACGTTCCTCAGGATCCCGAGGATTACGTGCATCGCATCGGTCGTACCGCCCGTGCCGGCGCCGAGGGCTGCGCAATCACCTTTGTGAGCCTTGATGACCAGAGCCGCTTCCACCACATCGAGAAGTTCCTGGAAAAGGATGTCTACAAGGTTCCCATCCCTGCTGAACTTGGCGAGGCTCCGGAGTACAAGCCGGTACGGGCTAAGGCTTTCCACAAGGGCAAAAACCATTTCTTCAGAAAACCTAAGAAATAGCCATCCGGCCGTTTTCTCGCTACTTCGCGACGCTCGGGCGTCCATGCGCTTTACGGCCTGTTAGGCCTTAAGCGTCAGGATGGAATCCTATGTGCGTATTAGAAACAACCTTTTTTTAGTTTCCTTCTGGAAACACGCTCCGTTTCACTTCGCTTGCCGGCCTTCCAGGCCGGGTAAAAAATAACCTCGCTAGCTTTGCTCGCGAGGTTATTTTTTACTTGGTGCAACTGGAAACCTTGTGCGAATTCGAATCACGCATATGGAAACTTTAGTATTGCTCTTTCTCGTTGGGGAAGTCACAGTTCTTGACGTCTTCCACGTAGCGGCCTACTGCGTCGGTAATAACCTCGAACAGGTTGGCGTAGCGGCGCAGGAAACGGGGGCTGAACTCATTGTTCATGCCAAGCATATCGGCACAAACCAGCACCTGACCGTCGCAGCCGCCACCGGCACCGATACCGATGATAGGAATTGAGACCTCCTTTGATACGCGCTCAGCCAGCTTGGCGGGAATCTTCTCAAGAACGATCGAGAAGCAGCCCACTTCCTCCAGCTTGCGTGCATCGGAGATGAGTTTCTCGGCCTCGGCCTCCTCCTTGGCGCGTACGGCGTATGTGCCGAATTTATTGATGGATTGGGGTGTCAGACCCAGGTGACCCATAACGGGAATACCTGCGTTGATGATATGACGGACCGAAGGCAGGATCTCCTCGCCACCCTCCAGCTTGAGGGCATCGGCATGAGACACCTTCATTATCTTGATTGCATTTGTAACAGCCTCGGAATCATTGATCTGATAGGTTCCGAAAGGCATGTCAACTACCACCAGGGCGCGCTGTACACCGCGTACAACCGACTTGGCGTGATATATCATCTGATCAAGTGTGATAGGCAGTGTGGTCTGATTACCGGCCATAACGTTCGAAGCCGAGTCACCTACCAGAATAACGTCAACGCCGGCGCCGTCCACCATCTTGGCCATAGTGTAGTCATAAGCCGTAAGCATTGCAATCTTTTCACCACGCTGTTTCATCTCTCTGAGACGCTGTGTGGTAACCTTTCTCTTGTCCTCAGTTATATATCCCATAACTTTACTGTGTATAATTGGACCGCGAAGATAACGCTTTTATCAAACGGAATCACTAATTTTGAATAGTTTAAACTCCTATGGGTAACAATTCGCACCTCACTGTGTATAAGGCATCGGCCGGATCGGGTAAGACCTTCCGGCTGGCGGTCCAGTACATCACCATGCTCATAAAAAAGCCTGAGGACTACCGTCATATCCTTGCCGTAACCTTTACAAACAAGGCCACTGCCGAGATGAAACAGCGAATCCTGTCGCAGTTATATGGCATCGGACATAACCTGGGCGGCTCGGAGGACTATTACAATGAGGTAAAGAAAACCGTCACATTCAATGAGCAGACCATCCGCCACAACGCCCTGCTGGCGCTCGACATGATACTGCAGGACTACGGACGGTTCCGTGTGGAGACCATCGACAGTTTCTTCCAGACCGTTCTGCGCAGCCTGGCCCGCGAGCTCCACATCGGCGCCAACCTGACCCTTGAGCTTGACACCGAACTGGTCATTGACGAGGCCGTCGACTCCTTCCTGGCCAGCGTTGAACAGGGGTCCGATGAGCGACGCAACGTTATGGAGTTTGTTGAGAACAACATTGAGAACGACAAGAGCTGGTCAATAGACGGCACTCTCAAAAAGTTCTCACAGGAGCTGTTCCGCGAGATATTCATGGAGCGTGGCGACGAGCTGCGCCGGATACTCTCCCAGCCCGGCGCCGTGGCCGACTACAAACGTAATCTGACATCGGCCCGCGACAGCGTTCTGCCCGGCATCGTCGAAAAGGTGAAGGCTGTAGGTCTGGATATGATCGGGGCCATTTCATCGGCAGGTTCATCTGTTGAGGAGCTGAACAGATACGTCAGGCCGCTTGTTCAGAAGATTGCCGACGGCACGTTTGTCGACATGGACCTCAGCAAGGGCAAGACACTGGGCAACTGTCTGGAAAACCCGGATAAGTTCTACGACAAGGGAACGCTCAAGGATTCACCCTATCTCTCAAACCTGGCCCAGGAGCGTCTTGCACCCCTGCTTGCCAAGGCCAAGGAGCTTTACGATGAGTATAACTACAACAGCAACTCATTTGGTGCCGCCCTTCAATATATCCACGAGCTGAGCCTTCTGTTAGGCATACGTGCCGAGATAGACCGCCAAAGCCAGGAGCAGGGACGGTTCATACTGGCCGATACCCCGCAGCTGCTCAGCAAACTGTCAGGCAGCGACACATCGTTCGTATACGAAAAGACCGGCAGCTTTATTGAGCACCTCATGATAGATGAGTTCCAGGACACCTCACGCCTTCAATGGGGCAACCTGCGACTGCTGCTCTGGGAGTGCCTCTCAATAGGCCGCGACTGTCTGGTGGTGGGCGATGTCAAGCAATCCATCTACCGCTGGCGTAACAGCGACTGGGACATACTCAACTCCAGGATGGAGAAGGAACTGGCCATCTATGACCCGAAGACCATCCCCATGAAGAGCAATTTCCGCAGCCAACAGAACGTGATTGACTTCAACAACGCCCTGTTCCCCAAGGCCGTGGAGATGATGCAGATGCACTACAACGGCCAGACCGGCGCCAGCTATCCCGACATTGAAGATGCATACAAGGAGGTTGAGCAGATAAGCTCCAAAGCCGACGGTCAGGGTTACGTCTATGTACTGGCCGAAGGCAAGAAAGACAAACAGGCTGGTTCTGACGATAAATTATTCCAACAAATTGAGGAGCAGCTGGGCAAGCTGACCGCCGCCGGAGTAGAACAGACAGACATAGCCATTCTGTGCCGTTACGGCAACCAGATAGCAGATATCGCCGAGTGGTTTGCAGCCAACCGTCCTGACTACAGGATGATATCAAGCGAGGCCTTCCAGCTGGATTCATCGGCATCGGTCCGCATACTCATCAACGCACTGCGCTGGCTTATGGACAAGACCGACAATGTTGCTCTGGCACAGCTTGTCTGGGAGCGTGAGAGCCACATTATCAAGTCCGGGCTCCCGTTTGACCGCCTAATCGCCCAGGGTCTTGAGAACTCCCTTCCGCAGACCTTCCGTGATGAGTTGGAATCACTTCGCCACCTGCCGCTCTACGAGCTCACCGAGAAACTCTACTCCATCCTGGAGCTGGACCGCATACCCGGACAGGACCAGTACGTGATGACCCTGTTCGACACCATCTGCCAATGGCTCAGCCGCAACCCCGGTGAACCATCGGCTTTCCTTACAGAATGGGACGAGAAACTGTTCAAGACCCCTATCCCCGCAACCGACGCCGACGGCATACGCCTGCTCACCATACACAAGTCCAAGGGACTGGAGTTCCACACCGTCATCGTGCCCTACTGCAACTGGGAGGTCATTGACACCCGCCACAACGAACGTCTCTGGACCAACCCCACCGTCGAGCCTTACAAAGGCATACCTCTGTTGCCCATAGGATTCAGCAGCAAGCTGGCAAACTCCGTATTCAACGACGAATACAAGCAGGAGGCCGGACTGCAGACAGTTGATAATCTGAACCTTCTGTACGTAGCCCTGACCAGAGCCATAAGCAACCTGATAGTACTGAGCCCGCTGGGCCGCGGAACCACCATGTCCGATGTCCTCATGTACGCCCTGTCGGCCGCATTCGACTGCCAGCCCGACGAGCAGAACCAATACATCTATGAGTACGGACAGATAGTGCCGCACACAGAGAAGGAGAAGAAGGCAACTGACAACCCGTTTGAGCTCAAGCCCACACCGCAGGATCTCCAGCTGCACTCATTCCCCATAAACGCAAAGTTCCGCCAATCGGGTGAATCCACCCGTTTTGTCCATTCCACCGACGATTCCGACGACCGCCAGGAGGAGTACATCCAAACCGGCAAGCTGCTCCACAGTCTCTTTGCCGCCATCCGCACAACGAAGGATATTAACCCACAGGTAGACAGTATGTTAAGCCAAGGTCTGATAGAAACCGCCCGTAAGGCCGATGACATCCGCAAGATGATCCACAGCCACATAGAGGCATCGGGCGTACAGTCATGGTTTGACGGCTCCTATACCCTCTTCAACGAGGCCTCGATTATCTACCGCGACGGAGGCATTCTTCAGACCCGCCGCCCCGACCGCGTAATGATAGCCCCCGACGGCCACGCCATAGTGGTAGACTTCAAATTCGGCCGCGAGCGTGAGGAGTACCTCCATCAGGTCCGCGAGTACATGGACCTTCTGCGCCGCATGGGCTACCCCCGCGTAGAAGGCCACATCTGGTATGTATACACCAACAAGATTATTGATTGCTAACCTTAAAGGAGCAGCACTACATTTTTAGATCAAACTCTTGGTTATTCAGATTATTATCAATAATATTGCATCGTTTTAATCACATATTAAAGTGATGCATTTTTGCAAAAAATGAATGAAATAGTCATATCCGGAAGACCTATTGTGCTCAATGAAAGAAGCAAGTCACAATTGAAAGGTATAAGTGTTGGAGATTCACTTTCATATAGGTTCTATGATGGTGAATTCCATAATATACCCCTGCTTTTTGCGGAACCTAAGAGTGCAATTGTATCACCACGCATAATGGCAATAACAGCCGACAGGCTTTATACCAAATTCGGGCTACCAGTAGTTTTCATCCTACCCTCTTGTCCAGCTTACGAAAGACAAAGGCTTATAGATAAAGATGTCTTTTTTGTAGTATCAGACAAGTATGCGCATTTACCTATGCTTATAGCCAATGAACGCATACGCAAGACCATGCCAGCAAGAGTGCTTACCCCCGTTGCCCAATATCTGCTCTTATTTCACCTGCAAATACAAAGCCTCGAAGGCATGGCCGCCCTTGACATCAAAGACAAAGTACCATACTCATATTCAAACATTACGCTTGGTATTTCCTGTCTCTCCGATTTAGGGCTCTGTCAGAAAGTGGCTGACGGCCACAAACGAAAGGTGATACATTTTAATGAGCACGGCAGTCAATTATGGGAAAAAGCCCAGCCTTACCTGATTGACCCCATTCAACAGAAGGTGTATTGCGACGATGTATTCACAGATGAATCATTCCCCATTTGTGGTATTAATGCCCTTGCTCATTACTCAAATATAAATAGAGATCAGGAAAGAATAATCATGATGAGCCCCAATAAGCTCAAAGAATTACTATCATCAGGAAAACTCTTTCATCCCAATTTCTTAGACGGGAACATTATAATTGAGGCATGGAAATACCCCATTATATCTAAACCAGACACGAAATCTGATTATGTTGACATATTATCATTAATCATATCACTTAGAAATGACAGCGATCCGCGTATAGAAAATGAAATATCACTATTAATAAACAATTTCGCATGGAAGGCATAAAAAAATTTCGAGAAGCATTTGAGTCGTACTCAGAGAATTACGT
Source organism: Bacteroidaceae bacterium (assembly GCA_045113495.1). Taxonomy (GTDB): domain Bacteria; phylum Bacteroidota; class Bacteroidia; order Bacteroidales; family Bacteroidaceae; genus Colenecus. The sequence goes on along the minus strand of JBGUIZ010000053.1, from coordinate 114,542 downwards.
AATCATTGGAGGCACAGCTTGCGATCTGGTCATGACAGGTACAGTCGTACGTCCACGGGCAACTCATGACATAGACATGATTGTTATTGTTGAGAAAATAACAATCCCCTTTGCTGAGCAATTCTGGCAGTTCATACGTGAGGGCGGATATCGACCGGAGAAGCGCAAACAGACAGATGGTGATACTCCCCAATATGAGTTATATCGTTTTATCAACGGTAAACCAGGATATCCGCCAATGATAGAGTTGTTAGCCAAGCACCCAGACATACTTGGTGAGCCAAAAGGACTTGTCATAGAGCCATTACCAGTTGATGAGTTCGCATCAAGTTTAAGCGCAATCATCATGAATGATGACTTTTATCATTTCACAATTGATCACAGCCGCTTAACGGATGGCATCCGTCACGCCGACTCCGCTGCGCTCATAGCCTTGAAAGCCCGTGCTTATCTTAATCTGCTTCAAGACAAAGCAAACGGCAAGCAGGTCAACAGCCGGGATATCAAGAAACATCGTTCAGATGTTCTTAAAAACGCGATTATCATAGAGGAGCAAGAAATAGTAGCCCCAGATTCTATCGTTGCCTGCATAAAAGAATTTGTCGCCTCCATAAGAAAAGAATGGGATAATGTTGCTGCTCCTATGGCAAAAGCCATTGAACAAGATATTCCATTCTTAGATGGCTTATTAGATCTATTGAATGTCTTATTTAAAACTGAACAGTCATGAAAATACAATACGCATCAGACCTGCATTTGGAGTTCCATGACAATCGGAACATTCTTAAGGATAACCCACTAAATGTATGTGGAGACGTTCTTGTCCTGGCAGGTGACATTGCTTATTTTGGCGATGACCTCTATGGAGCATACCCTTTCTGGGATTGGGCTTCAGAAAACTACCAACAAGTACTGGTAGCATTAGGCAACCATGAATTCTACAATTATTATGACCTGTCAACCATACATGATGGATTAGAGGGTGAAATACGTCACAACGTTCATTACTACTACAACAAGGTAATACACATAGAGGATACAGACTTTATCATCTCTACCCTTTGGAGCCACATAGATAAGGAAAACGCTTATATCACAGAGCGTGGCGTTTCCGATTTTCATCGGATCCTATACGGAGAAGATTTCCTGACATTCACAAATTTCAACAAGGAAAACGAACGATGCGTTGAATTTATCAAAAACAACGTATCTGATAGCAAAGCCAAGCATAAGATTGTGGTTACTCATCATGTTCCATCCTATCAGTTGATGTCACCCGAATTCAGTGGCAGCAAAATAAATGGTGCATTTACCGTTGAATTGGCCGATTACATAGAAAAAAGTGGTATTGACTACTGGATTTACGGACACTCTCATCGCAACATAGATAAGACTATCGGTAAAACCCATTGTGTATGCAACCAGTTCGGATATGCATTCCATAATGAGGATAGCACTTTTGACAGAAGTAAAGTAATTGAAATCTGAGCAGCAATATCAGGCTCAACAAATAATATGCTTATCTTAGCAAGCATAAACAACTAATCATATATTGTTATGAGAATCCTAAGAATCGTAGTGTTAACCGCTATATCGTGCCTGCCTTTAGTTCCGGCACAGTGTAAACGCGCCAAGAGTTATGTACCCAAGGGTTACGAGCTTGTTTGGCAGGATGAGTTCAATGAGGGTACCGAGCCCGATGCCGCTAAGTGGACTCACGTGATTATGCGTCAGGGTATGGTTAACCATGAGCTCCAGAACTATGTAAACCACGTCACCCCCGCCGGCACTCCGGTAACCGAGGTCAAGGACGGCACACTACGCATAAACTGCTTCAAGGAGGACGGCAAGGTATATTCAGGCCGTTTGAACGGAAACGCCCGCACCGGCTGGCAGAACGGTTATTTTGAAGCTCGCATCAAGCTACCCCAAGGCAAAGGCACCTGGCCCGCATTCTGGATGATGCCCGCCAACAACCGCATGCCAAACAACGGCTGGCCCCGCTGCGGTGAGATAGACATCATGGAAGAGGTTGGATTCACTCCCAACGAGGTATCTTCATCCATCCATACCCAGGATTACAACCACACCAAGAACACCCACAAGACCCACGCCATGACCATCAAGAAAGCCGAGGGCGATTTCCACATCTACTCCCTTCTGTGGACCGACGATGAGATCATCACTTACGTTGACGGCAAGGAGCAGCTCCACCTGGAGAAATCAGTCCTTGGTGACACCCACGACCAGTGGCCCTTCCACTACCCCTTCCACATCATCCTGAACCTGGCCTGGGGCGGCGACTGGGGCGGCCAGGAAGGCGTTGATGAGGATGCTCTGCCCGTCACAATGGAGGTTGACTATGTCCGGGTTTACCAACTACCGGGGGACAAATAACCTCTCTACAGTTTTTTAATGTTGGCAAAAAAGGTTGTAATTGTATAACCTTATTGCAAACTTTTACATAACAATTGTCCACAATAATTTGAATAACACAAATAATGTCGGACAATTGTTTTTTCATAATGCCTTTTCAATCATCCCATTTTAACCATCAAACTTTTCATTAAACTGTTGATAAAAAGAATCTTATTACTTCCATTTTTACCATAATAAACACTATCTTTACGATATGGAAGTAATAAGAGTATTTATCAGCAGTGTGCAGAAAGAGTTTGCCCGTGAGCGACGTCTACTTTGTGATTATATCCGAACAGATGCGTTGCTCAGCCGTTTTTTTGCACCTTTTATTTTTGAAGACATGCCGGCATCTGAAGTATCGGCACAGAAAGCGTACCTCACGCAAGCCGCTGAATGTCATATTTATTTGGGTATATTCGGCACGCAATATGGCTATGAGGATGCAGAAGGAGTATCGCCTACTGAACATGAATATGACACCGCCACCGCCAATTATGCTCACAGGCTAATATATATTCTGCGCGACAATGAGCAACGCCATCCCAAAGAGCAAGCTTTCATAAACAAGGTTCAACAAGATGTAATTCGACGTAGTTTCACCACCTATGAGGAACTACGCACGGCTGTATATAACTCACTTGTTGACTATCTTGTCCAAAAAGAGATTATACGCCGTGTACCTTTTGATGCTGCAGCTCACAACGTAGCCACTTTTGAAGACATTGACCCCGAACGGGTACGTACTTTTGTAAACAGAGCAAAAGAAAAACGCAACTTCCCGCTATCATTTGCCGATGGCATTGATAAAATCCTCTCAGCCATCCACGTATTGACTGATGACGGACGTTTGACCAATTCCGCCCTTCTGCTATTTGGCAAAGACCCACAGCGCTTCTTTCGCACCTCCGAGGTTCGTTGCGCACAATTCTATGGTACAGTCGTAGAAAAGCCCATCCGCAACTACCAGGTTTTTACAGGTACGCTTTTTGAAATGATAGACAAGGCCGTAGGTTTTGTAATGTCACGTATTGATGCTCGTGTAGGTACCCGTGAACATTCTGTTGATGCACCTGTTGACTACGAGTTACCTGAAAGTGCAGTTGCAGAGGCTATAGCCAATGCCGTTGCACATCGCGACTATACCAGCAATGCAAGTGTCCAAGTAATGCTCTTCCGCGACCGTTTAGAAGTATGGAATCCTGGACGTTTGCCCGATGGATTCACAGTACAGAAACTACGTGAAGTACACTCATCCGAGCCCACAAACCCCGTCATCGCTCATCCGCTTTTTCTTGCCGGTTACATCGAGCATATTGGCACTGGCACTACTGATATTATTGCTAATTGCGAACAGTATGGTCTACGCACACCTGAATTCCATCAAGCTGAAGACTTTCGAACCATCATCTACCGTAGTAAGAAAGTGTCAGACCTTGAAGGAAAAGTGTCAAACCCCACGTCAAAAGTGTCAAACCTCGAAGGAAAAGTGTCAAACCCTGCGTCAAAAGTGTCAAATCTTGATGAAAAAGTAACCAAGCTTGGTACAAAAAGTAATCCAGTTTATCTAACCGCCAAGCAGCAAAAAGTATTAGAGTTCTGTGACGTAACGCCTCACACTGCACGTGAGATTATCGAGATGATAGGTGTTAAGTATCATACGAGAACATTGGATCAATACATTAACAAGTTGGTAGATGCAGGCTTTTTGCGTCCCACAAATGCTAAGTCTCACGACATGAACCGCAAATACATCACAGCACATAACGAATAACAAACACATATTGTAATAAAAACGATGATGATTAACAAATCTAGAATGAATGCCTGCATTCAAACGAATTGAATGTAAATGCGAAACTAAACATCACCGTTACAACATTAATGGTAAACTAAGCAATAGATTTTGGGTAAAAAACAAATTAACATGATATTCAAACTTGAAACCCCGAAGCATCAGCAATCTGCCATACAAAGTGTGGTTGAGGTGTTCCGTGGGATGGAAAAAAACACATACGACAATGCTACGGATGAGGACATTCGAGCCAACTACTGCTCATTGTCATTTGAAGCATTGATGGCAAATATAAACAAGATTGCAGCAGGGAATGGAATAGATCCATTACATACCTATTTCCAAGAATCCAGAAACGCATGCATCGAAATGGAGACGGGTACGGGTAAGACATTGACTTATCTCCAATCTGCCTATGAGTTATACAATGAATATGGTCTTACCAAATTTATTGTTCTTGTGCCATCCATTCCTATTCGTCAGGGGGTCATAGACACCTTTGAGAACTTCAAAACACAGTTGGAGGACCGATATGGCTTTACGCCTAACGCCTTTGTGTATGACAGTTCCAAGTTGAGTGACCTTCGCGACTTTATCACATCCGAGGCTCCTCAGATTATGATTATGACGATGGCTTCGTTCAATTCTGAAGATAAGATTCTGAATCAGAAAGTACGCGAAGATCTCTTTAATAACAAGCCTTTTATTGATGCCATTGCCCGTACACATCCTATAGTTTTCATGGACGAGCCTCAGGAAGGTATGGATACTGAAAACTCAAAGTTGTGGCTTGCTAAACTCTCACCGCTGTTTAAGTTCCGATACTCGGCAACACATGCTGTGAAGGTGAATATGCTCTATCAGCTGACTCCCAGTGAGAGCTATCGGTTGGGATTGGTGAAGAAGATAGAAGTACTTACTGTGACAGAAAAGAACGATGAAGCCACACTTAAAATTGAAATCAGCAAGGTTCAGGAAACCAAGACAGAACCCAAAGTAAAACTGAAGCTGTGGAAATATAACAAGACCAAAGAGAACTTTGTCTTCCAAGAATCAAACTTGCTGAAAAAAGGCGATAACCTCGCTGATAAATCTGGCAATGATACTTATGCAGACTTCACCATCAGCCGTATCTACAAGAAATTAAGCACCCGCAAATGGCTTGTGGAATTCTCAAACGGCACAAGCATTGAAGAGGGGGCTTCGTCGGCCAACAAGGAACAGGTATGGGCTTTGCAATTGGAATGGCTTATACGCCGTCATTTTGAAAATCAGCAACGCTTGAAACCGTTAGGCATAAAGAACCTGTCGCTCATCTTCATTGATAGGGTTGCCAACTATATGGACCCAACAAATCCTATTATCAAGAATATCTTTGAGCAACAATACAAGACGGTTTATGCAGAGTTCCATAAAGGTCAAGCCCCATTGCAAGAACAGGTTACAGGTGTTCAGGGATTTTATTTTGCCAAGACTACACAAGGGGAATATACAGACAACGAGAAAAGTAATCAGAGTAACAAGGAAATATATGACGAAATTCTGCATAACAAGCAAAAACTTCTATCATTTGGTAGCACTATAGAATTCGTTTTCTCTCATTCGGCACTTGGTGTGGGTTGGGATAATCCTAATGTGTTTGGCATCGCCACATTGAATGAAAGCTACTCAGAAAATAAGAAGCGTCAGGAAATTGGTCGAGGGCTTCGTATCTGTGTCAATCAGCAGGGTGAGCGTGTTTATGATGCAGAAGGTACGCCCGACGATGAAGTTATCAATCAACTCACGGTTGTCCCCAATGAGACTTACGAGACATTTGCCCGTAGCTATCAGAATGAAAACGAGAAAGCCTACGGCAATGCCGGTGCTGGTGCTAAACTCAAGCACAACCATAAAGGGAAGCACCAGAATCGCGTAAAGTTTAATCTGAATAAAGACGAAAGCATTCAAAGCGTGTTCCGCAGATTCTGGAACACAATAGCCAAGAAGACCACTTATCGTGTCAGTTTCGACGAAGATGCCATCATACGCCGCAGCATAGAGGAATTGAACACCATTTCTATTGCTGACTACAAAGCCGAAGTTGCCAGTTATCGTGTTGGCGACATTGAGGATTTCTCTCAACGGGAATATATAGGCTCAGAAGACCGTAATCTGAAAGGATATTTCTCACCACAGGACTTGGTTGAAGACCTGAGTGAGAAAACAGGCCTATGCTATAACTCGGTGATGCGCATCGTCACTGAGATGGAGACACAAAGGGAATATTTGAAGAATCCGTCTGTTTTTTTAGAGCAGGCAGCTTTTAAGATTAAACAAGTGCAACTGGAAGAATTAGTAAGGTGTGTGGAATATGATCCTACGGAAGAAGTATATCCTTTCGATTTTACCGACTTCACCAAAGACGCTTGTGATAACTACGTCTCAACCCCGAATCATGGTGTCTGGGACAAAACACTTTACGATAGTGGATTTGAACGAGAATTTGCGATGGACGCTGACAATAAAATTAAGAATCCCGATGTGCTTTGCTTCTTGAAGTTCCCAATATGGTATAAGATTCCGACACCGATAGGTAGCTACGAGCCAGACTTTGGCTTAGTGCTGAAACGCGTGTCTTTGAGAAACAATCAAGAACAGCAAGAATACTATTTCGTTGTGGAGATAAAAGGCACAAACGACCTTAACGATAAGAAAGCCCTGACTCCGCATGAAAAAGCTCGCATCGAATGCGCCATCAAGCATTTCAGCGCCCTTGGCATCGAGGCCTGCTATAAGGCACCAATCCGCGAATATTCAACATTTAGTGCGCAAGCCGAACAAGCAATAAACAACCAAGCAAATGGAAACATATAAAGATCATATAACGATGAGTCCTGACATGAATGAGGAACGTCTGAATACCCTTCGTGAACTATTCCCCGACTGGTTCACGCAAGAAGGACATCTTGATGTGAATGAAGTGAAGAAAGCTGTTAATCCTGATAGTGTGGAAGAGACAGAACGCTATGAGTTCCGTTGGTTTGGCAAATCAACGGCAAAACGAAACGCCTTTACTCCTACCAGGGCAACGCTACATTTTGATGCAGAACGTAGCGTTAATGCTGACACAACAGAAAACATTATTATTGAAGGCGAGAACCTTGAAGTTTTAAAGATTCTCTCTTCAAGCTATAGGGGAAAGGTGAAGTGCATCTATATTGACCCTCCATATAATGCAGATGCTTTGACTGCGTATAACGATAATTATACCCAAGACAAAAAACAGTATTGGGAAGAGAGTGGTATTACAGAAAATGGCATAGTAGTAGATACAGAAACAGTGCCGGAGGGTCGTATACATAGTGTTTGGATGAGCGATATTTATGCTCGTTTGTTACAAGCCCGTTCTTTGTTGACCTCTGACGGTATAATCTTCATCTCCATTAATGATAAGGAGGTTATGCACCTTAAGAAAATCTGTGATGAGGTGTTTTTTCCAAACAACTTTGTCGCTCAGTTCGTTTGGGGAACTGATGGGAATTTCGATAATCAAGCAAAGATTAAGACCTGCCATGAATACATATTGCTCTATGCCAAAAATGCTTCAGAATTTGACTTTCCGCATCTTGTTGATCCAAATGTTACGGACAAGAGCAAGTTGAATAACGCTTTTATTAGGAATACGATCGTCAAAAATGGACCTAAGAATCCTATACAAAAGGTGACTCTTAAAGCTGGTTTCCCATGTGAATTTGAAGAAGGTGTAATTCCTGCCCGTCAAGATCAATGGCCTCATTTCAATGAAGACATTATGGTAAAAGATTATAAGGTGGTCAATGATGTTGAGATTGAAAGCGGTTGGGCAGCACGAGGTCAGTTCGATGAATTCATGAGTAAAGAAAACAATTGGCAGCCTGTCAAAGATACAAAAGGACAAGACACGAGATTTGTATTGCAGGAAACAGGAACTATAGAATGTATCAAAGATCGTGGTTTTAAAAGCCATGTTATCTCTCTTCTTCAAAACTTTGGAGGGACTCAAAGTGCAACTGCTGAATTGAACGACCTTGGAATCTATGGTTTTGATTATCCCAAACCAACCAAGTTAATAGAGTATTTAATCAAGATGAACAATAGCGATGATTGCATTATCCTAGATTTCTTTGCAGGTTCTGGAACAACAGGACATGCAGTAGTAAATTGTAATTTGAGTGACACAGGGAAAGGAAGAAGAAAGTTCATATTGGTACAATTTCCTGAAGCTATTTCTCCTAAGCATGTTGCTGCAAGACATGGATACAAGAAAATTAGCGACCAAACTATCGCTCGCAATAAAGCAGTGTATGAGAAGGTGAAAGCCTCTTACGAAGGGAAGTTAATTACTCCTGAAGTCCAACAACAGTTAGATCAACTCGGTTTCAAAGTCTTTACATTGAGCAAATCCAGTTTCCCACGTGTAGATTTTGCTCCAGCCCCTGACAAGAGCGAAGAAGAGAACCTCGCATTGTTCCAGGAATATGTTGCTCAGAAAGAACAGCAGCTTACTATCGCCTTTAATGAAGACGAACTTATAACTGAGATTCTGATTAAGCAGGGCTTCATGCTCACCTACAAATTGGAGTTACAGCAGCAGTTCACCCAGAACAGGGTGTACAAAGCCACTGATGGCATCAAAACTGCCTACATTACCGTTGACTCCAACCTCTATGATGAGACCGCAAATTACTTCATGGAGCATCCCGACACCAAGTTCATCTGCATAGAGCGTGCCCTTGACACCACAAAGAAATTCAACCTCAAAAGTAAGATGCAAGACAAGTTTTTTGCGTTTTAATTAAGTAGTTTTCTATTCCAATTTGCATACCATATGAATAATGTTACTGAAATAACATGTTTTATAGCTTCTCCTGGCGACACATCAGAAGAACGAAATGCCTGTGAATGTGTTTTTGAAGAAATCAATCATGGTATAGGAAGAAGTAAAGGATTTCGTCTTGTTCCTCTACGATGGGAAAAAGATGTGTACCCGGGTGTTGCAGAATATGGTCAGCAAGTTATTAATAGACAGGTAGATGGTAATTACGACTTGTTTGTTGGAATTATGAAGGGGCGTTTTGGGACCCCAACGCCACAGGCTGGGTCAGGTACAGAAGAAGAGTTTAATATTGCTTATGAAAAATACCAAAATGGAGAGATTTATAATATTTTCTTCTATTTTGGAATTCCAGAGAAATCTGCTTATGAGCTTGATCTTGAACAATTTCAGAAAGTAAAAGATTTTAGGGCGAAGATAGAAAAGAATGGAGTTGTTTCTATACAATATCAAGGTTTAGATGACTTCAAAAAGCAATTAAAAGATAACCTCGAAGACTATTTCGTAAAAAACAAACCATCTACAAGAAAAAAAAGAATACAAAAGGACAAAGAAGAAAAAATAGTAAAATCAAAAAAAGCATTTTTTGATTACAGAAAGACATGGGAAGATATCCTTCAAAAAAGGAATTATTCTAAGAAAGCAGTGGAAAAAATCAGAAAGGAAAAAAAACTATGTAGATTCCCGAAAGTTATTTTCCCTCAAGAATCCTTGGTTCAGCAGTTAATGACCAAAGAACCTCTTACTGAGGAAAAAGCAGCCTTATTCTCACTTGCCGTCAAAGATATTGGTCAGATTCCCAGTTACTATGTTAACTACCATAAAGAAGATGTGGAATTGAGTAAACAACCAGTATGGATTCGCCTTATCGAACGCGAAAAAACACTTCATGGTTCAATGGATGTACTATCCGACAAAGAAGATTGGGCTGTTTATGAACAAATACAACGCTCTCTTTATAATCTTGATTTTGCAAAATCCAAAGAACTTCTATGCTATTGGAGTACAAAAGATTACTGGTCGCAAAATAAAGCTATGGGCTTAGCAGTTTATGAAGACAAGCAGAAAGAAGCTCAAACTTTATTGGATGAAACGATAAAAAAAGAAAAAGATCCTTCTGAAAAATTGTATGAAGTAATACTTGCCAATTTTATTTCACGTAAGTGGCCACAGCCATATAGCACAGACGAGTTCTGGCAATACGGGCTGGATGGACAAGGTGATTTACTGAATCATATGATGTCATCACTTCGTGGAAAAAAAGATAAACCCAAAAGACGTGGCTGGATTGGTTCTACTTGGAATATTGGCAGTAATCATGGAGATTATGTGAAAAGTTTGAGAATTCTCCAATTCATAATTGATTCTGGTATATATGTATCTTTACCAGGATATATAATGTTTGATATCGCTAATTGGTTTGTTGTTTTCAAGAATATATTTGAATACTTCCCATATCCATGTTTTTTCTATTCTATTCAATACAATGATAAAGATGTCCAAAGACGCATTGGAGAAGAATTTGCATACAATGAGAAGCTTCAAGTATTTAATAAAGATATATTAATTAAATCCTTAATTGCTATAGGAACAGACGATACACCTACGTCTTTTAGATGTGGAATCTTGAATGTCACGGCAGCAATCTATATCGCTGTTGAAGAGGATATTTGGTTTGAGAAATTCAAGGATTCCGTATTTAGATTGTTTTTACAGCGTTTACAAGACATAGAGGAATCTGACGAATTGATTTTTAATGTTAAGTTTGCATTAGGAAGTCTTAGAAATCCCGAGAATATTTATTGGGCATTTCAGCAATTGATGGCCCGCTATTCTATCAGAGAAGATACTATTTCAGACATAATTGTTAATAATTTACTGATTCGGTACATTCAGGAAAAAATCATTATTAATGACATTCTATTGTTTTCAAATGTTTTGAAAAGGAATTCTTTGAACTTATTGGATACTTTGAACAAAGAGGGATTCTTATCAACTAAATGCATCGCTTCAATTTGTGAAGTTGTTAACAACACAGATGTTCAAGTTATTCCTCATGATAGGGTTTCATTATTTCAATTATTCAATTTGGTAAAGACGGATCCTCAATCTGTTGAAAAGATAAAACGCTGTTTCCTGTCAATGGACATTTGGCATTGCGGTGTACTGAATGACAAGGAATTTGGATGGACTGAACCGATGTATATCAGATTGAATTTACTAAATGATGAAATAACTTGGACGGATGAGGAGTTTGAAACCATTAAAAACAATCTCATCATTAACGTTTCAAAGTACGACAAGGTTCACAAATCACTACACGATGATTCTTTCATGAAAGGTATTCAGGTCCGATATTTGTCAGATATGATAAAGTTTATTGATGGATTAAAAACTGAAAGGCATCAAGCCCTGTTTTCTACGAGAAAGGATATAGAAAGACTTCTACTTGATAGAACCCAATATGCAGACAATATCGATTTAATGATGTCTAAACAATCTGTTGACGTTGATTACGCAATGGGGAATATCTATGAGGGAATATTTCATCACGGTATAGAAAAATACCAAGGAGATGTTGACTTTTTGATAGATCGAGCCATCATGAAGAGTCCTATAGCATTAACTCGCAATCTGAGATGTATAAAATTCATTTTGGCTGAAAATAGCCAGAAGATGATGAATTTAGGGTATGCGAAGAGATTGCTTAAATTAATAACTGTGTATAAGAATCCAGAATCATGGTCTTTGTTGGACTTACGTTTCGCATTCAACTATCTTCATTTTATTGCCAAAACATTGAAAGAAAATGGAGAAACAGACGAAGTGATTGACTTCTGGATAGAGAACTCTTTTGTAAATCGATTTATTGTGGAATAATACGTGTAACTTGCATACGGAAATTATTTAATTATGGGTAAAACAGTAACAACATATCTGATAGACGGAGATCCCAAAGGGACTCAGTATGTTTTCATCAGCAATAAGATTTGCCAGATGTATGTTCAATGTCAATTACCTCACTGCTTTCAGTGTTGTTGTCAAGGATGATGTCACCAAAGATGTCACCAAAGACTCCATCCACGAATTGACTGAAAGACAAAAAGTTATTCTTATGGTAATTAAAGAGAATCCTTTGGTGACAATACCCGAAATGTCACTAAAGATGAATGTGGTAACCCGAACTATTAAGCGTGACATTGAGGTCCTTAAGTCAAAAGGATTTCTTAAACGTGAAGGTAGTCGTAAGGAAGGACATTGGGAGATTGTTGACGAAAACATGAATGAATAACTAAGATATGTCACTACCCAAGTTCATAATAACAAGAGACGGCCACCTGCGTCTGGGAATGGTAAACCAGCACAAGGATTTGCTGCAGCCGGAGGATGATTGCATCGGCGGCGGGTACTATCAGTTTGACTTTACGTGCAACCGGATGATACTGGACCGGGCGTCGTATGACTTTGGGGTGCCGCGGTGGCATTTGCTGGAGACTCTCAGGGTGCCGGCGGTTTATCGTGGACTGCGCATAGTGTACAGGTATGAGGATGATTTCCATGAGGACTTACAAGTGAGTGATGTACTTAAAATTGAGTATTACGAATAACCGATGAAAAGAGCAATAATCATATTCACGGCCGCATTAATGCTGGTAGCATGCGGCGACAGCCAGAAGCAACTGATGAACCGCGCAGAGGAGCTGTGCAAGTACATTCCGGACCATGAGTTGCTGGAAAAGTCTAAGGAGTTTATGACGGCCGATTTCTACGGCGTGCTGGACACCATGTTCTACCGTCTGCCAGCTCATGAGGCTATGGATCAGGAGTGGCTCTACTACTTTGTGACAGGTAACGGCGGCACTATAGCCGATTACACCGTAACCGGGGTACAGAAGACCGATAAAACCCACGCCGTTGCAACCATCAGTGTGCGCCAGAAATGGGAGGACGGCTCATTTGATGAGACTACAGACATTGAGGAGCACCAGCTCTACATGGAGAAAGTGAGCGGCCAATGGCTGATGTCTGACTTTGATGAGCACAAGCAGGACTGCATCCGATATATTGAGAACAACCGCAGGGAGCAGGCTCTGCGCGATGCCATAAGCGATTATCTCATAAAGGAGATTGGCATGCAATACAGGCAGGGAGAGCTCTGCATCCCCACCCTTATGATTGTATCGGCCCAGGAGATAAGCACTGACCAGGCATGGGTCTGGGGTGATTTCTGGATATGGTGGTACAAGCAGGAGGGTGACACGCTCATGACCGTATCGGGCGGTAACCACTCCGGACTGATGACCATACAACAGCAGGACGGAAAATTCAGCGTACTGTCTTTTGAGCAGACGGTTGACGGTGCAGGCAATGATGCCAGCGCCCGCCGCATATTCCGCTCTCACTATGACATCTACCAGAACATGCATTCCAACCAGGATGTGCGTGAGGCGGTACGCCGTGAGCAGCTCACTGAATATGTGAAGAGCCATAACCTGAACATCAGTTATTACAAGGACTACGGCTGGGATGCCGTAAAGCTATAAACCGCTATCTTTGTATAGAAAATGGAACCGTTCCTTAAGACAGTAGCAGAGGATTTGTACAGCAAGTACGGCGCTCAGGGCGGCGGACTGGCCGATATCACGGTGGTATTCCCTAACCGCCGCGCCAGACTGTTCTTTGATGACTGGCTGTCGGTCTGCTCACAGCAACCGGTGTGGTCACCGCAATACACTACCATAGAGGAACTGTTTCAGTCTCAATCCAACCTAAGGGCAGCTGACCGCATCGAGATGGTTACCCTACTCCACAAGATCTATCAGGAGGTGCTCCATACCGATGAATCACTTGACAGCTTCTGGTCATGGGGTGAGCTTATGCTGGCCGATTTTGACGACGTGGACCGCAACCTTGCACCTGCCGACCAGCTGTTCAGCCTGCTGCGTGAGCAGCGTGAGCTTTCCGATACGTCATTCCTGACCGAAGAGCAGAGAAAGGCCCTTGAGCAGTTCTTTGGCGAGATGAAAAATGCCCAGCCCACCCAGCTGCGCGAGCATTACCAGGCTGTCTGGAGCGTGCTTGGCAATATCTATGAGCGGTTCGGCAAGCTGCTGTCTGATAAAGGCATAGGCTACAACGGCATGATACAGCGCCGTGTCATTGCCAATCTTGACACTGAGCGTCTAACTGCCAGCAAATACGCCTTTGTAGGATTCAACAGCCTGGACGGTGCCGAGAGAGAGCTGTTCCGTGCGATACAAAAAGCCGGCAAGGCACTCTTCTACTGGGATTATGACCCCGCATACACGGAGAGCAGCCTGCTGCATGAGGCCGGCCGGTTCCTGCGTGACAACCTGAAAGAGTTCCCCAACGAGCTGCCCCGCAACCTCTTTGACGGCATGCACAAGGCCAGCCTCACAATCGTGGAGGCATCGACCGATAACGCCCAGGCACGATTCATCCCGCAATGGCTAGGCTCACTAAGCGTTGAAAAAGCCGGCAAGGAGACTGCCATAGTCCTGGCCGATGAGAACCTGCTGCAGCCCGTCCTGCACAGCATACCGCAGGAGCGCATAAACAACGTGAACATAACCATGGGTTACCAGCTGTCAGAGACATCGCTCTACAGCCTGGTCAACGCCCTGATAGATATGCAGCGTCTGGCTGCAAAGAACAAAGGCCGTTTCAGCATACAGTCACTGAGCCGTGTGTTGGGCAACCCCATGACGGCAGCCCTCTCGGCCGATGCTCCCAGGATACTTGAGCAGCTGCGAGCCAGCCGCCGCATGTTCCCGGACACGACTGAACTTTTAAACAGCAAAGAACTTGCTGTAATGTTCAGCACCGCAACGGACAACATATCCCTGCTGCAGTACCTCCAGGACGTACTCAAGGCACTGGTACCCGTAATCCGCGAACGCGATGACGACACCCTGTTCCAGCCCTTGAACCAGGAGTCACTCTACCGCATATACACCCAGATAAACCGCCTCTACTCCCTCATGGAGTCCGGGGGTCTGGACATAAGCACCGAGACGCTGTGCCGCCTTATACGCTCCGTGCTGGCCACAACCACCGTTCCTTTCCACGGCGAACCCGCTGTGGGAATGCAGATTATGGGACTTATCGAGACCCGTAACCTGGACTTTAAGAACGTGCTGCTGCTGTCGGCTCAGGAGGGTGCGCTGCCCAAATCGGGCCAGAGCGCATCATTCATCCCGTATAACATACGCCTGGCGTTCGGACTCACCACAATGCAGGATAAAAGTGCGGTTTCATCGTACAATTTCCACCATCTGCTCCAGAGAGCCGAAAACGTGACCATGGTCTATAACGGCAATGCCGATGCCAAGGGAATCGGTAAAGGACAGATTTCACGTTATCTGCTGCAGCTCATTGTGAGCGGAGCCAGCATAAACCGTATCACGCTCAAGACAGACCGCCAGGATACTGATGCTGAGCCTATCAGCATAGCCAAGACACCGGCCGTGCTGGAGGAACTGTGCCGCAGGTATGACTACTCCGACCCCAAGACGTTCCTGTCACCATCGGCCCTGAACAGATACATGAACTGCCCGCTGCAGTTCTATCTTGCGCAGATAGCAGGCCTTAAGAAGCCCAATGACACCGACACCGAGATAGATTTCGCCATGTTCGGAACGCTGTTCCACAAGAGCGCGGAGCTGGCATACAACTATCTGGCATCGGATGGAAAGACCATAACCGCGGCAGCCATTGACTCGCTGCTCAAGGACGGCAATCGTCTGGAAGGATTTGTGCAGGAGGCGTTCAAGGAGGACTATTTTGCCCGCAAGACCGTCCAGAAGGCCGATTACAGCGGCACCCAATCCATAAATTATGACGTGATACTCAAGTACCTGCGCCAGGTGCTGCGTATGGATATGGAGCTGTATGCGCCGTTCAGTTATGTAGGCAGTGAGGATGAGGGCTACCAGCATGTCATTGAGGTACCGGATCCGTTGAATGCCGGTTCAATGAAACAGATACGCCTTAAGGGTATCATTGACCGCATGGACAGCAAGGATGGCATACTGCGCATTGTGGATTACAAGACTGGAACCGATAAGGGACACCCCAAGTCCATGGATGCGCTGTTTCCACCCACCGATGCCAAGCACCGCATGAGCCAAGCCTTCCAGATATTCTACTACGCCTACATCATGAGTTTCCAGCCGGAGTTCAGCAGATACCGTCTGGCCCCCACGCTGCTCTACACCCGTTCATCATCCAAGCCCACGGCCGATGACATCTACTACTCCGTAGGCGGCAACACAATAATGGATTTCACCGCCCAATACGGACAGGAATTTGAAGAAAAGCTCAAAGGGATAATATCGGAGATATTCAATCCCGATATTCCCTTTGAGCCTACAGATGATAAGGAGGCCTGCAGCAGATGCGATTTCAGCAATCTCTGCGGCCGTAATTAGTTACTTCTTTGTATACCAAACCTGGTCTGTGCCCAGATATGAACCTCCGCCAAGTGCGAATTCACTCGGTGCGGTCACGCCCAAAGAATGGCCATTTTCTATCTGATAATTGAAAGTATAGCTCTGTCCTACTGAGCTTTCTTCATACTCATGCCAGTCAAACTGTTTGTCGTCATTGTTGAAGGCATAGAACTTTTCAATCTTTATGGTAAATGAGGATTCAGTACAGGTAAATGTTCCTAACAGCTTATGACCGTAACCCCATGACTCTCCATATGGATTTACACCTGTTTCAGTACTTTCCAGAACGAATTTGTTACCACTAAAGGTAAAACTCTCCACCTGGTCTGCATAGCCGTCGTTTTCATAATCGGTTCTTTCGGAGTGTTCCCATTTACCCTCCAGAACCGTCTTTTCACCGCTATCGTTATTGTCATCCTTATCACAGGATGTTAATGCCAGACTAAGAGAAACAACTGCACAGATATAATATAAAGCTGATTTCATATCGCAATCTGTTTTTATTATCTCTTTTTAAACTCCAGTTCCATCTGACCGCCTACAGCAGTCTTTCCATCAACTAACTTGAATGCAAAGGAACTCAGGAATTCCACATCCATTTCAAACGTGTCCTCATCCATAACATACCATTGATATGGATATTCTTCGGTGGATGTAAGTTCCAATGTCTCGGGATCAAATGCACCGTCACTGACATTCCAGCCCTTATAACCATCTTCTACAATGAGGGCATCGAAAGCGTTTTCATTCTCGAATGAGAAATACAGTGAGTCATTCTCATGGGTGTAAGTTCCTTTCAGATGGTCTCCCCATGCAATAATATAAACGTCTACCTGATTACCTTTAAAGATAAGGGTCATATCCTGAAATCCGTGGCCACCCCCTTTACGAGTACCATCCCAACGTCCGTCAAGTGAAACAGTTACATTTGAGTCATCTTCATTCTCTTTGTCACATGATGAAAAGGACAAGCCCAGCATAGCTGTAGCAATAGCATAAAACAAGATTTTTTTCATTTTACTGTTGTTTAATAATTTTCCGCTAAAATGGGACTTTTGTGATTGATTGACCATTCAAAACAGAAATAAATCAGTCATATCGTACAAAACAATATCTTTGCAATCAACAATGGCATTTTTTGATTATTTAAGTCCTATCCTTCCCTTCATGGTCTGTCTGTTCTGGACAATCCATGCCGGCATCAGTTACAGGGAGCTGAACAAGGCACAACGCTACCTTGGGCTGTTTCTGTTGGTTTCCATGTTACTGTTTCTCTATCATGCCATTTATTACAGCATCACCTTTTCGGCCCATAACCCAAAAGTGTTGACGGTTTTATACTCTTTGTCAACACTGACTACATATCCGTTATATTACCTCTACATCAAGGCTATAACGGATTATCATAATCCGGGCAAGTATGAGATGGCTCTGCTGTTCACTCCAGGTATTATTGCCACCGTTTCAAGTATATTGACGTTCACATCAGGACTTGGGCATGAATTCACGGACATTTTCATCAGTATAGTACGTCCTATACAGACCGTCTCGGTGTGTGTAATCAGCCTCATAAAACTCACAGCATTTGACCGCAGTGTCTATGACTCCTACTCGGAGGTTGAGGGAAAGACCGCAAAGCCTATCATTATTCTGGCTGCCGTACAGTTCACAGCCGCACTCTGCACCGTGGTACTGACCATTCTGGGACCGCGTTTCTTTACAGGAAAGACCATATTGGCCATACCGTCGGTCCTTTTTGCGAGCACCATATATGCCATCGCATATGTAGGGTTCCGATACCGTTTCGGAGCCTACCAGATGGAGAATGAGCTTAAGGAGGATATCTTATCGGATGATAAGGAAAAAGAAGACTCAGTCCTTTTCAAAGCCATACAGGAAAAGATGCAGGATGAAAGGATTTACCTGAACCCCGGTCTGTCTGTTGTGGACCTGGCTAAATCCATAGGCAGCAACCGTACATACGTATCGGCCTGCATCAACTCGCAGAGCGGCAAGTCTTTCGCTACGTATGTCAACACCTATAGGGTGGAGTACGCCAAGACAATAATGGAAAAAGACGGAAAACTGTCCATCGCCCAGGTTGCTGAGATGTCTGGATTTGCCAGCGAGGAATCCTTCCGCCGAAACTTCAGGAAAATCACCGGCAAATCCCCATCTAACTGGACAGGTTCAGTCCGTCTTTAATCTTTATAGTTTATCTGGTAATACCAGCCTTAGCTTATCTGGCCAGAGGATTGCCCAGCTCTGATGCCTCGGCATCGTTCTCATCCAGTTTGAAGATCATGAACTGCTGGTTCTCCTGAGTAAACGGTTTCCACTCGCCGCCATCGGGACCGTTGGGGTCGCCGTACTTGGCAAAGTTTGACCATGCAGTGAGCATCTTCTCTGACAGGTCCCAGTCACCCTGGGTCCAGGGACGCCAGCAATTCTTAAGAGACTTGAATACGAACCACAGGTCCGATGAGTGGAAAGCGCCGCGCAGTCTCTGTGTAACCTCAGGTTTTTCACCTGGCAGAGGACGTGCAAACTGATATGCGTATGCCTTACCGCCCATCTCCTCACGGTTGATGCAGAAGTCAGCAATCTGGGTACCCATGTTACCTGCGTCATTCAGAGTGTAGCCTATCAGATAAGGAACCTGTGCCAATGATCCGTCCAGGCATGCGTCATCAAATGACTCTTTCAGCACATAACCGTCTATATAAGGTGATATGGGTGATGCTGTAAGTATGCTGCGCTTGCCGGTTACATTGGTGTAGAGTGTACCAAGAGCGAATATTGTCTCGGTGCTGGCATTACGCATCTGGCGCAGGGTTGTCAGGTTGGCCCAGTCACATACCTCCTTGGTCGATGCCTCGGCCTCGGCCAGTGTGGTCATACCCTGCTGGGGCATACCCATACCCATACCCATACCCATTCCCATACCCATGCCACGACCGGCTGGAGCAGCTGCACTCTGGGGACGCGGCTTGACAAGTCCGCTTCCGCTCATTATCACGGCCTTGTTGAACAGACCCTTGGTCAGAGGTGATGCGCTCAGGAACTTGACGCTGCGTGATCCGGCGCTCTGTCCGAATATCATCACGTTATCGGGATCACCGCCAAACTGGGCGATGTTCTTCTTAACCCACTTCATGGTCTCAATCTGGTCCAGAGTACCCCAGTTACCGGTTGCATGCTCGGGATCCTCGGCTGAGAGTTCAGGATGTGCAAAGAATCCGAACGGGCCTACGCGGTAGTTGAATGATACCAGAACTACGTCCTTATTAGCCCACTCCTGACCGTCAAACTCAGGCTCAGAGCCCCAGCCCTCGCGCATACCGCCACCGAATATCCAGATGGCAACGGGCAGTTTTGCATCGGTCTGACCGGGTTTCTTAGTCCAAACGTTCAGATAGAGGCAATCCTCGCTGTAAGCAGTCTCATCACCATATCCCCACTCTGTCGTGTATCCGCCGGGATAATGGGCGGCCTGGAATGGCGGATGACCGAACTTGTCACAAAGTTTTACACCTTCCCATGGAATAACAGGCTGAGGAGCCTTCCAACGGTTCTGACCGATAGGAGGTGCTGCAAAAGGAATGCCGCGGTAAACGGTTACTCCCTTGATATCGGCAGGAACGCCCTGTATCTGTCCACCCTCAATGGTAAGCACGGGACCGCCGTTCTGAGTGCCGCATGCCACAAGAGCAAGCATGCCGGCCAATGCAAAAAACAGTTTCTTCATAAAGCATTTTGGTTTAATGACGTGAAAGTACTAAAAACTTTCTATTTTTGAAGATAATATGACAAATAACCTGACTGAGCAGTTCATTCGTGATCATCTTACGGCCGATGTCCGCACTCTGGCCCTGTCCGCCCGCCCCGACGGCGTGGACATGCAGTATGCCCTGACGCAGATATCAGGCTGGCAGGCCGCTCGCGTAAAAGTACCGCTTTGGGCTGCTGCAGACGGCATTGTCTACCCCAAGCATCTCTCTCTGGAGCAGTGCACATCTCAGTATATCGCTCAGTATAAGGCATCTGCTATTGAGAAACTGATAGGTCAAGGCTTTAGAATGGCCGATATCACCGGCGGATTCGGTGTGGATTGCTACTTCATTTCCAAAAGTGCAGCCCACACCTTCTATAATGAAATGACGGCCCATCTCTGCGACTGTGCCCGGACAAACTTCAAGGCCCTGGGACGTCCGGAAATAGAGATAAGTTGCGGCACAGCCGAGGAACTCATTTCACACTTGGAGCCTGATTCACTTGATCTTATATACCTTGATCCCGCCCGCCGCGGCGATGCCGGACGCAAACTCATATCCATCAGTGACTGCCAGCCGGATACCGTAGTGCTTCAGGATGACCTGCTCCGCATAGCACCCAACGTAATGGTCAAGCTCTCACCCATGCTGGACATAAGCCGCGCTCTTACGGAGCTCAGGCACGTAAGCCAGGTCTTCATCATCGGACTGGAGGGAGAGTGTAAGGAAATCACCCTGCTTATGCGTCGCGGTTTCAACTCCGAACCCACAATCACAGCAGTAGATATTGACTCAAACGGAGTGCCGGAGCCCGCGTTTTCATCGGCCAAAAGCGTTGATGCTGCTCTGCCTCTGCCCATTGCAGATGCAGTGTGTCTGCAACCCGGCACATACATCAGCGAGCCATCGGCCCCCTACATGAAAAGCTCCCTGTTCCGCACAATCGCCGCAAAGACAAATACTTGCCTGCTCCATCCGGACACACACCTCTTCTGGAGCAAAGAAAAACCGGAATCATTCCCCGGCCGCGTATTTGAAATTGAAGGAATAATACCGTTTGACAAGAAATCGATATCCGCATTAGCCAAGACTCAGGCCAACCTCTCCGTAAGGAACTTTCCCGAGTCAGCCCCGCAACTGCAGAAAAAGTTCAAACTCCGTGACGGAGGACCCCGTTACCTCATCGCCACCACCCTCTCTGACTCTCGCCGCATCCTCCTGGATCTGAGCAAAAGCACACAATAGGGACAGTCTCTATTGTGTGCTCATTTTCTTCACCCTTCCATTTTTCCAGACCAGGTCAACGGTCTGGCCGGTGCGGGTGCGGATGCCGCGGATATAGCCGTCAGGCCAGGCGGCGGGCAGTGCAGGCAGTGGTTCAACCAGATTTTCCTCGGAGCGCAGCAGCATCTCCATCACTCCGGCACAACCGCCAAAGTTTCCGTCAATCTGGAACGGTGAATGAGCGTCAAACAGATTGGGATAGGTTCCGCCTCCGCGTCGTGCATCTGGACCGCGGTAATTATCCGGGCTGATGTATCGCAACAGGCGCCGATACATACGGTATGCGTTCTCTCCGTCCCTGAGGCGCGCATAGAGGTTGATGCGCCAGCCACAACTCCAGCCGGTAGTCTCAAAGCCTTTGATTTCAAGTGACTTGAGTGCCGCATCAGCATACTCCCCACCGCTTATCTGATGCCCGGGATATACGCCGAACAGATGTGACTGATGGCGGTGCTGCGGGTCCTCATCGGCCCAGTCATAATACCACTCCATCAGGTTTCCTTCGGCACCGATGTTATACCCGCGCAGACGGCTTATGCAGGAGTCGCACCTACGGGCAAAATCCATATCAGAGAGTATCCTTGAGGCGGCCGATGCATTCATCAGGCACTCCCGGATCATTGCGATATCGGCCGTACCACCGTAAAGCGTGGCGCCGTGAAATCCTTTATCAGTAATGTATTTATTCTCGGGCGATGTCGCAGGAGATGTAATCAGTTCACCATCCTTCTCAACAAGCCAGGTCATGCAGAACTCCGCAGCCCCTTTCAATGCCGGATAATCCTTCTTGAGTCGCTCCAGGTCTCGTGTAAACAGGTAATGCTCCCAGATATGGGTAGCCAGCCAGGGACTTGACATATACCAGTTTGCCCAGTTGGGATCGCCTGTGCCTAAACCCACAGGATTGGTCATTGCCCATATGTCGCTGTTATGGCCCGATGCCCATCCCTGCTCCACACCCAGGTAATTGCGCGCAGTCTCACGACCCGAAACGGACATGTTGTTCACATAGTCCAGCATCACCTCATGCATCTCGGGCAGTGCTGCGGCCTCGGCCGGCCAGTAGTTTTCCTGCAAGTTGATGTTTATGGTGTAGTTTCCGCTCCAGGGCGGTTCCATGCTCTCGTTCCAGAGTCCCTGCAGATTGGCGGGCACGCCTGGAGTGCGCGATGAAGAAATCAGCAGGTACCTGCCGTACTGGAAATAGAGCGCCTCCAGCTCCGGATTAGCCTGATTCTCATCGGAGTAAAGTTTGAGTTGCTCATCTGTTGGAAGTGCTTTTATCTTTGGATCTGTCTTTCCCAGCCATATTGTAAGCCGGTCAAAGAAATACCTGTAGTCCTTAATGTGGCTTTTCAGGATTTCATCGTAGTTTTTGCCCGATACGCGCTTTGCATTGGCATCGGCCATTTCACGATACGGCAATCCCTCCGGAACAGGGTCATGGTCAAACCCGTTGAAAGATGTTGAGTTGACAATCTTTATGACCGCCTCCTTAACACCTTTTAGTTTCAGGCAATCACCATCACCAATAGTCTGGCCATCACACTCAGCAAGCAGCACCGTGCGATAATGGATTCCCCTATCGGGCGAATACATGAAACGCTCATGCCTGGTGCGGAAATAATTGGGATATGAATGGTATGCCACATAACCGTCAACCGTAATCCTGCCGTCAGCAAAAACAGCCTCATGCGGATGCGGATAATCAAGAACCAACTCAGCATCAATGGGTTCAGCACTCTTGAACCTCACCACAATCACAGAATCCGGTGCCGATGCAAAATACTCCGCCTCAAAACGCTTGCCGTCACGCAGATACTCCACCCGCGCAACTGCATCGGATATATCCAACTCTCTATAATAATCTGTTATTTCAGCCTCCGGGTATCGGATAGTAAGTGTTCCTAGTGGCTGATAATTCTCGCTGTAATGTCCTTGAATCTTATGCTGTAGCTGCTCCGCCCGCTGATAATCATCGGCCGAAAGCGCCTCACGCACCGAATCCACGTATTTCCACGCCTCACCCCACCGGGTCATGCGGGGATACAGTTCCATATCCACATGCCTGTCCCTTTGCTCCGGCTCTCCGGTCCAGAGAGTGATATCGTTCAGAGAAATCTTGTCCACAACTGTCCCTCCATACACCATAGCCCCCAACCGGCCGTTACCAATGGGCAGAGCCTCCTCAAAGAACTCCGCAGGCTGGTCATAGTGCAGTTTCATCTCTCCCTGCTCCGGCATTCCACATCCCGCCAGCAGCAATACACCTATTACTGATAAACTGTTTCTCATTTTATTACCTGTTTGGCCCATAGTGGGATATCGTCAGTATATTTTTTTGCAATCTTGCCGTCAGAAGTCCTGAGTATCAGACGCGGAGCGGAATTCAATAGGGACAGTCCCCCTGTGTGCTTCAGCGGGAGAGTTCCTCGGCCAGGAACTTGGAGGTGTAGCCTTTGCCCGATGCAGCAACCTGCTCGGGGGTACCTTGAGTCACTATCATACCGCCGCCGCGACCGCCTTCAGGGCCTATGTCGATGATCCAGTCGGCCTGTTTGATCACATCCAGGTTGTGCTCAATCACAATCACGGTGTTGCCTTTGTCAACCAGACGGTTCAGAACGCCCATGAGAACACGGATATCCTCAAAATGGAGTCCTGTGGTAGGCTCGTCAAGGATATACAGCGTACGGCCGGTATCGCGTTTTGAGAGTTCCGTAGCCAGTTTTACGCGCTGGCTCTCACCGCCCGATATGGTTGTGGAGGGTTGACCAAGCTTGAGGTATCCCAATCCAACCTCCTGCAGGACCTTTATCTTGTTAAGGATGGTGGGGACGTTCTCAAAGAATTCCACCGCCATATTGATGGTCATATCCAGCACATCGGCAATGGATTTGCCTTTATAGCGCACCTCAAGGGTCTCGCGGTTGTAACGCTTTCCGTGGCAGACCTCGCATGGCACCATCACGTCAGGCAGGAAATTCATCTCGATGGTCTTGTAGCCGTTTCCGCCGCAGGCCTCGCATCGGCCGCCAGTCACGTTGAAAGAGAAACGTCCTGGCTTGTAGGCACGCATACGTGACTCCGGCAGTTCAACAAAGAGCTGGCGTATATCACTGAACACGCCCGTATATGTGGCGGGATTGGAACGCGGAGAGCGCCCTATTGGCGACTGGTCCACATCAACCACCTTGTCTATGTTCTCTATGCCCTCTACGGAGTCATATGCCAGAGGCTCTTTCAGGGACCTGTAGAATTTCTGCGACAATATGGGCTGCAGTGTCTCGTTTACAAGTGTTGACTTACCGCTGCCCGATACACCCGTAACGCAGATGAGCTTACCCAGCGGGAACTCGGCGTCTATACCCTTAAGGTTGTTGCCGCGGCATCCGCGCAGTATTATGCTCTGTCCGCTTCCGGCACGGCGTCCGCTCCTGTTATCCGGTATGGTATCAAGCTTGCCGTTCAGATATCCGGCGGTAAGCGTATCGGTACTGAGAAGTTGCGGTACGGTACCCTGGAACACAACCTCACCACCCTTTCGGCCGGCACGGGGACCCAGGTCAATGATCCAGTCGGCAGCCAGCATCATATCACGGTCATGCTCCACCACAAGTACGGTGTTGCCTCCGTCACGCAGCTGTTTCAGCGACTCAATCAATCTCACGTTATCACGCTGATGCAGTCCGATGCTGGGCTCGTCAAGTATATAGAGCACGTTCACCAGTTTGGAGCCTATCTGGGTAGCCAGACGTATGCGCTGCTCCTCACCGCCGGACAGCGACTCGGCCGGACGGTTCAGTGAAAGGTAATCCAGGCCCACATCAAGCATGAAACTCAGACGGGTCCTGATCTCCTTGAGTATCTCTGTAGCTATGGTGCGCTGGCGCTCACTCAGACGGGGTTCCACGTTACAGGTCCAGTCATACAGGTCCTGTATATCCATCGATGCCAGCTCATATATATTCTTGCCGTCAATGCGGAAATTCAGAGCCTCCTTATTAAGACGTGCGCCCTCACACTCCGGGCAGACACGGGTCACGGCAAACTGGTCGGCCCACTTCTGCTCGGCAGCGGTCAGGTCCGTCTGCTGCTGGAGCGAGCGTACGTACTTGACCACGCCCTCATACTCCATGAACACCGCATCGGCCTCACTGTTTATGCCGGTAATCTGCACCTTGATGCGCTCGTCACTGCCGTTAAGCAGCTCATCGATGACGTCATTGGTCATTTCCGATATGGGCGTATCCAGCGTATAGTCATATTTGTTGAGCAGAGCTGTTATCTGCCTGAATATTAGCGTATTCTTAAATGGTCCCAGCGGAGCGATGGCACCCTTCTTTACAGAGAGTGAACGGTCCGGCAAAACCTTGTCCTCATCGACCGATGAAATATAACCCAGGCCCTTGCACTTGGGACAGAATCCCTGGGGTGAGTTGAATGAGAAGTTATGAGGTGCGGGATCGTGGTATGAGATGCCCGTTGTGGGGCACATGAGGCGTTTGCTGTAGTGACGCAGCACCCCCTCCTCCTTACGTCCGGGTATGGTCTCCTTGGGCATGGAGAGCACCATCATGAGTCCGTCACCCTGTTTCATGGCAAGAGCCACGCTATCAGTCAGACGATGGCGGTATTTCTCGTTGACTACGAGCTTTTCTATCACAACCTCTATGTCATGGTTGCGGTAACGGTCCAACTTCATGCCGGGCTTCACCTCACGTATCTCACCGTCAACCCTTACGTTGATATAACCCTTGCGGCGTATGCTCTCAAACAGCTCCTTGTAGTGTCCCTTACGGTTGCGTACCAGCGGGGCCAGCACGTAGATGCGCTGTCCGTCATAGTCCGTGGTGATGAGGTTGACTATCTGCTCCTCAGTGAACTTGACCATCTTTTCACCCGTCACATATGAGAACGCCTCACCTGCACGCGCAAACAGAAGTCGCAGATAATCATAGACTTCAGTAACTGTTCCTACAGTTGAACGCGGATTGCGGTTGGTGGTTTTCTGCTCAATGGAGATTACAGGGCTCAGTCCGGTAATGCGGTCCACATCAGGACGCTGCAGGTTACCCAGAAAATTGCGGGCATAGGCAGAGAAGGTCTCAATGTAACGGCGCTGACCCTCGGCATAGATGGTATCAAAGGCAAGTGACGACTTGCCGCTGCCGCTCAGTCCCGTGACTACGGTCAGGGATTTGTGCGGAATCTCCACATCTATGTTTTTCAGGTTATTGGACCTGGCTCCCGTTACGATTATCTTACTCTTCTCCATCCTGTCATTTCTGAATTCCCAATCCTGTCAGCACATTGATGTCTGATTTCTCATCATATTTTTTTCCGCCCGCACCGGTAGCCTGTACGTTGATGAAATAGACACCGTCATTCACTACGCTGCCGTTGAACTTTCCGTCCCAAATCTCAAACAGGAAACCGCCGTCATTGTCAGGCTCGGCATCGGCCGGCAATAAATCCTCCATTCTGCCCGACATAGTCTTGATGGTCTGTCCCCAACGGTTGAATATGGCAATTTTCATGCTTACGATTGAACGGACATATATCTTGAATACATCATTTATACCGTCATCGTTGGGCGAAAACGCATTATAAAGACGTATCTCAGAATCATCTATAGTGAAATCCATAGGCTGTACATCGGCTCCCATGATGGTCTCGATGGAGTCCTTCTCCCTATACGACCATGCAAAATTCACCTGGAATTTGCCATAGTCGGTGAACTCAAACTCCGTTACAGCCTCCTGACGTTTCAGATAATCAACCGTCTCCGATGTTTCACCCTTGGTATATGTCCTTGTCACAGTCCACTGCGGGAACAGCACATAGTCCTTACCGTCATCGGCCACAAGTTCCGAACTGAATTCAGCCCTAAGCGGTACGTTCAGGGTTGAAGGTGACGATTCACCGGGAACAAGCACCGTTGAGTCACCCGATACGGAAAGGAGAATGAGTTTGACCTGTACTACAGGCGTTCCTGCCACAACCGTCAAACCGGTCATGACTGACATCAATAAAGCTATGACAAATCTGATCAGAGAATTAGTTTTCATATCTGTCCGTTTCAAAACGCAAAATTACTCAAAACACGACGAATTTGTTTTAACCCGATCTATAAATATGGTTATATAATATAGATTAGCTATCTATTAAAACGTATTCTGAACCCTTTTTTGTATTTTTGCCCAATACAATGTTCAAAGGATTTGACTCTATACTGATGAATCGTATCAAGACAATCATACTGACGCTGTTTCTGGCAGCGGTCAACATGTCCCAATCTTGGGCCCAGGAATTCTTCATGCACACTGTAACCCAGGGACAAGGGCTCTATTCCATCTCCAGGATGTACGGTGTATCCGAGGACGAAATCATCAAATACAATCCCGGCAGCGAGAAAGTGATACGCGCCGGCGAGCAGTTACGTATCCCCAACAGGAAACCATCCGGCACAGGACGTTTCCACACCATCCAGAAGGGTGAGACCCTGTATCGTCTGTCGGTCGAGAACCGCATATCGGTCAAGGAGTTGTGTGATGCTAACCCCGGTCTCTCCGCAGAGAATTTCAAGATAGGCCAGGTCATAACCATCCCCGCCCCTTCCGATGAGGATCCGCTGGCATCAACCATTGAGAATACGGACCATGAACTCTCAAAAGCATTATCCGACAACGTAAAGACCGTTGCTTCCGATACCGCCAGATACAAGACAACTCATGTAGTCAAGAAACGTGAGACCATATTCCGTATCTGCCGCAACTACAATATCTCCCAGACCGAATTCCTGGCCGCCAATCCGGAATTCAGATACACCAAGCTACGTCAGGGAGCCGTAGTAAACATTCCGTTCTCCCGCGAGGAACTTGAACAGCGCAACAAACGTCTCAGTGAAGTCCAGACTCTCATGGAGACTATCTCTGACAGCACCCTGTTCAGCCTCAACGAACGCAAGGAAAAAGATGAGGACGGCATAATTACGGCCGCACTCATACTTCCGTTCTCCCTGAATGACTCCGCCACTACCATGCAGAAACAGATGGTTGAGTTCTACCAGGGCATGCTTCTGGCACTTGACAGGCTTAAGGATGAGAACGTTTCAGTAAGCCTCAAGGTATTTGATTCCGAGAGTGAAGAGAAATCACTCAGACCGCTGCTTGAAAGCGGAGACCTTGACGACGTGGACATCATATTCGGTCCCAGATGGACCAGCCAGTTATCTGAGGTTGCCCGATGGTCAGCAGCCCGTCAGATTCCGCTTATCAACCCCATGAACAGTGAATCGGACGAGGTCTACAGCAACCCCAACATATTCCAGCTCAACACTCCTCAGTCATATTTCAACCAGGAGATATATGACCACTTCTTCAAGCTGTTCCCGGATCCCAACATAATACTTCTGGATGCCGATGAGTTCAAAAAAGACAATTTCATCGAGGGATTCAAGCAGACTCTGGCAGACCGCGGCATCGAGTATACCACATGCATGGTAGATACTGCATATCAGGAAATTATGGATGCACTTGTCCCTGACAAGAAGAACATATTCATCATCAATTCCGATGGCAGCGAGCCTCTCAACACCATGCTTCCGGTATTGCAGCTCATAAACCGCACAAAAGAGCCGGAGATTGAGACTCATCTGTTCGGCTATCCCAGATACCAGACATTCGCGTCTCAGCATCTTGAGGAGTTTTATGAGGTTGACACATGGTTCTTCAGCTGGTTCTACACCAACAACATGCTGCGTGAGTCCGTCGAGTTCAACAATCTGTTCCGCCGCTCATTCAGCCGCCAGATGATGATAAGCTACCCCAGTTTCGCATCATACGGTTATGACACCGGATACTATTTCCTCAAGGGAATGGCCACTTACGGAAAGGACTTCCAGAATCATCTGGACCAGATAGATTTTGACCCCGTACAGATGGGATTCAAGTTTGAAAGAGTAAACAACTGGGGAGGATTCATAAACCGCAAGGTATTCTTTGTCCACTTCTCCAATGATTACAAGATCGAGAAGATAGATTTTGACAAATGAAACGCACACTGACACTCATCATACTGGCAATTACAGCCATCACGGCATCCGCCCAGGTCGGTGATCCCAGGAACATGCTGTCCGTAGGATTCAACGCGGGAATGGGAACCAGCAACGTATCATTCGTACCTTCAATCAAACAACAGACTCATCTGGGCCCCACGTTTGGAGTTCAGGTAAGACACATATCTGAGAAATACTTCTTTCTCATATGCGGCATACAGATGGAGTGCAACTATGCCAGACGCGGATGGACCGAGAAGATTGAGGACGGATCAGGAGATACCTACAGCCGTATGGCCGATTATATCGAGGTCCCGTTCCTGGCTCATCTGGGATTCGGACGTGAAATAAGAGGATTCCAGGGTTTCATAAACCTTGGTCCTCAGGTCAGTTATCTTATAAAAGACGACGAGAAATACAGCAAGACCTGGGATACGAGCAACCGTCCCAATCAGGTAACCGAACAGTACGGCAAGGCTATTGAGAACAAGCTGGACTACGGAATTACCGCCAGCGTAGGTCTTGAGATGCACACAGGTACCGGAAACTTTGGACTTGAAGGCCGATACTATTTCGGTCTGGGCAATATATTCGGAATTACCAAGAAGGACTATTTTGCACGTTGCGCAAACAGCACCATATCTCTCCGCGCAACCTACACCTTCAATCTGTTCTAATCCCTCAGACGGAATCCGCTTGCGCGTGCTATGATTGCAGCCTCGGCCTTGGATACGCCGTGTATGCTCATATACTCCAATATCAGGCTCACAAGCGGAAATGACGCTGCGACTTTGGGGCCGAATGAGGCATCACCCTTAAGCACAAGCACATAGATTACAAACAGTATGTAGTAACCTACCGTAAGCAGCATCATAAATACCAGCAGACGTTTCTGCAGGACAAAATTGCGGAAACCTGAAAGCAGCAGTTCAAACACGCCTACCGCCAGAGTCACAATCATGATTGCGCCCAAAGCCCACAGCGCGCCGCTACTGTCACCTTCAACAAAGTTCAGACGGAAATTGGTAAGCTGCGCAGATGCGCCCTCAGCATTGACCAGCTCTCCTATGGGAAGAAGAAGGCCGGCAAACATCAGCACACAGATGAGAGCCAGCCATACTTGATGCAGGTAGAATTCTATCTTCATAAAGCATATCCGGAATTGGTCCGGACCAGTAAGAATTAGAGATTCTCCTTCTCCTTGGCAGGATTACGGAAATAGACCTTACCCTCCTCAAACTCCTGGGCAGCGATGAGTGTGGGTTTGGGAAGACGCTCGTAGTAGCGTGAAATCTCTATCTGCTCCCTGTTCTCAAACATCTCCTCCAGGTTATCGGTAGATGAGCTGAACTCCTCCAGTTTTGATTTGAGTTCATCCTTCATCTCAACGGCAATCTGGTTGGCGCGCTTGCCCATGATGGCAACGCTCTCATAGATGTTGTCAGTGTCCTTTACAAAATTGACCAGATCACGAGTTACGGTGTTGGTCGGAGCATTTGTCTTCTTGAAATCCATGTTAGTCTTCTTCTATTATTTGATTCTTGTTTCCTAAATTCTTGGTGGAGACGCGGAAAATCTTTTCCGCCTCCTTCATGTACGAGCTCTCAGGGAATTCATTCTTGAAAGCGTAGTACTCATCTATCGCATCGCGGTAACGGTCATCTCTCTTCTCCAGGACACTCTCCTGGGCCATCTGGAACTTGGCCTTGAGAATCAGCATCGAGAGCTTTTCACGATACTTGGTGTAGGGATAGTCACGTAACGCATTCTGGGCCACAATAATGCTTGAGCGGTAATTGTTTCCCAAGAAGTTGCCCATATTGAAATACAGCTCTGCAGTTCCTATCTCCTTCTCGACAAGACGGTCATACATAGTGTAAATCATATTCTCGGCATCCTGACGGAACTTGCTGTTGGGATATGTCTCTACAAAACGCTGAAGCTGCATGATGGCATTCGTAGTGCTGGTAGCATCCAGTCTGGGATCAGGAGTATCCAGGAAGAGGCTCTTTCCGGACCAGTAAAGGCAACTCTCGGAGTAGACGCTGTTAGGGAAAGACCTGTAGCAAGCCATGTAATACTGTGAAGCAGACAGGAAATCATCCATGTTGTAGTAGCATGTAGCCAGCAGATACATGGACTCCTCAGCCTGTGCCGTACCACGCTGGTATGCCACACACTCCTCAAGGATGGAGCTGCAACTGGTAAAATGGCCCTCCATGAAATAAGCCTTTGCCAAGCTGTACTTGGTGCTGTAGTCCGATGCCTTAAGGATTTTGTTATAACCCGAGCATCCTGACAAAACGGCCAGGAGAAGCATTGAAACCACTGATATGTACGCAGTCTTACGCATGCTGTAAAATTTCAACTTGCAAAATTATCATTTTTGACTGAACAGTGCAAGCAAGCGCCCGTTATTTAATTATTATTTACGTATGCGCAGGGCGTCGCCATGGTCGCGGACCACGTTCTCCTTCCACTTGTCAGAGTAATCCTCCCAGATGGGATACTCCGGGATATGTTCATCATATCCGTTGTTCACAAATGATCCGTCCTCATTCTGGCGTTTAATATTTCCGTCAATATATTTTACCAAAAGATACTTATCCAGATCCTGCCATTTCCTGAACAGGTCATCGGCATTGCGTGTACCGAAAGAAGACAGATACTCAACAGACTCATCATCGCTTATAGCATCAGTCATTGATATCATCTCATTCTCATACCTGTCAATGATATCACGCACCTCGGCGCCTATCCTGTCATATCTCAGATACGCGAACTGAGCTATGCGGCTGACTATCCAGAACATCGATGTCTCCGAGTACTCCAAGAGTGATCCGTTTCCCTCCCTGAGACACCCAGGTACGCTGTTCGTACAACTATAAAAGGGCATAAGAGGTGACGTTCCGGCATCATCCACACCAAACCAGAAGAGTCCGTACTTACTGTCAGGGCGGGACTGTGCCACATACCACCAGCCTGTCTGCTGGGTCGCAATGGCACGCTCGTTCACATACTCCCAACCCTGATACTCAAACTCCATGGGACGCCAGCGGTAAGGCAGATGACTTCCACCGGCACCTATATCGGTAGTCATATCCATAGGTGTACCTTCATAGTGGTCACGCATCATGTCAGCCAGGTCTTTTGTTGAGATTTTTCTGTTAGGTTTCACATATAACGGCATATGTTTCTTAAGGTCATAGCCCATGGCATAATCCAGGTACTCATCCATTCCGTCTGCAAAACGGTTAAAGTATGACCATACGCGGGCTTCGCAGCCGCGGGCGCCCCCGAAATCCAAAGGATTGTAAACGTCACAG
Source organism: Bacteroidaceae bacterium (assembly GCA_045113495.1). Lineage (GTDB taxonomy): Bacteria > Bacteroidota > Bacteroidia > Bacteroidales > Bacteroidaceae > Colenecus. The sequence continues at coordinate 81,560 of JBGUIZ010000053.1, read as the reverse complement.
AAACTGAAATCCTCATCTTTTCCGCTATATATTCCCTGTTCACGGGCATGCTTAATCACATCCTTTGAATAAAGGCAGTTTTCCGGGTCATTAAAATCAATGGTGGTTATTCTGGACTGGTTAGCATGACCGGATATATAACCGTCAGGGATACGTTTTGCCACCCATACGGCGCCACGGTTCACATTACGACCCTTCTTATCAAATTTGGGATTCTTGCCCATTATATCCATGATCCAGATTTCATCGGGATCGCACAGAGTGAAAGACTCTCCCTCCGATGCATATCCGTAAGTTTGCATCAGATTATCTATCAGCAGTATAGCCTCGCGTGCCGTCTTACAGCGCTGCAAAGCGATATGCATGAGTGAGCCATAGTCCAATATTGCGGTGGAATCGATGAATTCACGTCCGCCGTAGGTGGTTTCACCTATAACCAGCTGATGTTCATTCATATTACCTATTACGGAATATACATGTGCTGCCTGCGGAATCTCTCCCAGCAGTTTTCCGGAATCTCCGTCACGTATCTCCATCATTGTGCCGGCAGGATAATCAGCGGCGGGAGTATAGCGCAGCGCTCCGTACAGCTGATGTGAATCGGCCGCATAGGTACACATGTTAGATCCGTTGGCCGAAGCCCCCTTGGTAACTATCAGATTGGTGCACGCTGATACACGGGCAACGCCAAGCATTGCCGCAAACAAAAGAACAAGCTTTTTCATTTTTCCTGTGCTTTAAGTTTCCGTGCCACGATGCCCGCAGCCAGAGAGCAAAGCTCGCCGCAGGGACGTTTCTTATAGTATTCGGGAGTACGGTCCGACGGTACAGGAGTACCCTCAGGCTTACTAAGTCCCAACAGCTCACGACATATTATACTGCCGTTCATCTGTCTGAACTCTCCTGCCATATCCTGCACCAGGGCATAGTTGGCGGTTTTGGCCTGCTTATCGGTCACATCATTTGCCGGTATCATTGCCCCGGCCACCATCGTCATGGCCGATACCGTACCGCAGACCTCACGCATACGCCCCATTCCACCGCCGAATCCGCTGGTCAGACGGGCCACCTCATCCTCGGACAGCCCAATCACATCGGCAAATGTCATGGCAACCGCCTGGCAGCAGTTGTAACCGGCCTTAAAAAGCTCACCGGCTCTCTTTTCTCTCTCTTCTACAGTCATATTATCTCATATTAGATGTTCAAAAGTACAAAAAAATCTCCTATCTTCGCGGTTCATGGATTTCAAACTAGTATCACCGTTCAAGCCCACCGGCGACCAGCCCCAGGCCATACAGCAGCTCACTGAAGGGTTGCTGAACGGAGCTCATGCCCAGACACTGCTGGGCGTAACCGGATCAGGCAAGACATTCACCATAGCCAACGTAATCAGGAATCTAGGCCGCCCCACTCTGGTGCTCAGCCACAACAAGACACTTGCAGCCCAGTTGTACAGTGAGTTCAAGGCATTCTTCCCTGAAAACGCCGTTGAATACTACGTTTCTTATTATGACTACTACCAGCCGGAGGCCTATCTGCCTGCTACTGACACATATATAGAGAAGGACCTGGCCATCAATGATGAGATTGACAAGTTGAGATTGTCAGCCACATCGGCCCTCCTGTCCGGTCGTAATGACGTGATTGTGGTGTCATCGGTCTCATGCATATACGGTATGGGTAACCCTTCCGATTTCTACAACAACGTAATAGAGTTGCGCAAGGGTGACCGTCTTGACCGTAACGTATTGCTGCGTAAGCTGGTAGATAGCCTGTACACTCGCAATGACATAGAGCTGGGACGCGGTTGTTTCCGTGTAAAGGGTGAGAACGTGGACATTAACCTGGCCTATAATGACACCGCCGTAAGAATCCAGTTCTGGGATGATGAGATTGACTCGATTGAGGAGTTCGACGTCCTTACAGGTGAGCGCATTGAAACCTATGATTTCTACCGCATATACCCCGCCAACCTGTTCATGACCACCAAGGAGAGCCAGGAACGCGCCATACGCGCCATCCAGGATGACCTGGTAGAGCGTGTGGATTACTTCCAGGAGATAGGCAAACCGCTTGAGGCCAAGCGTCTTAAGGAGCGTGTGGAGTATGACATAGAGATGATTCGTGAGCTTGGGCACTGCAGCGGCATTGAGAACTACTCCCGATATTTTGACGGCCGACAGGCCGGTACACGTCCCTACTGCCTGCTGGATTTCTTTCCCAAGGATTTCCTGATGGTGATAGATGAGAGCCACGTGAGCGTGCCGCAGCTGCATGCCATGTACGGAGGTGACCGCGCCCGCAAGATGAACCTTGTGGAGTACGGATTCCGTCTGCCTGCCGCTCTTGATAACCGCCCGCTCAAGTTTGAGGAGTTCAAGGAGCTGACCGGACAGACCATATACGTGAGCGCCACCCCGGCCGATTATGAGCTGGCCGAGAGCGAGGGCGTGGTTGTGGATCAGGTAATACGTCCCACAGGCCTGCTTGACCCCGAGATTGAGGTACGTCCCAGCAAGAACCAGATTGATGACCTGCTGGAGGAGATTGCCACCCGATCCGAGCGAGACGAGCGCACGCTGGTAACCACCCTTACCAAGCGCATGGCCGAGGAGCTTACAGATTACCTGCTAAAAAACGGAGTACGCTGCAATTACATACACAGTGACGTTGACACCATGGAGCGAATCCAGATCATGACGGACCTGCGCAAGGGACTCTATGACGTACTGGTAGGTGTGAACCTGCTGCGTGAAGGCCTGGACCTGCCCGAAGTATCACTGGTAGCCATCATCGATGCCGATAAGGAGGGATTCCTGCGTGACCACCGTTCCCTCACCCAGACTGCGGGCCGTGCCGCCCGTAACGTGAACGGAAAGGTCATCCTCTATGCCGATAAGATCACCGAGAGCATGCGTCTCACCATAGCCGAGACCACCCGCCGCCGCGAGAAACAGATGCGTTACAATGAGGAGCATCACATCACGCCCAAGCAGATTGAGAAAGCTCTCAACACATCCGTGCTGGTATCGGCCACACAAGAAACTGAGCCCAAGCCATACGCAATAGAGGAACGTACCAGGACGGTTGCAGATCCGGTCATCGCATCCATGACCCCGCAGCAGCTCGACAAAGCCATCGCCCGCACCCGCCGCCTCATGAATGAAGCAGCCTCCAGAATGGACTTCATGGAGGCCGCTCAATATCGCGATGAGATGTTCAAACTCGAAGCGCTGAAAAAGGACCCTGTTGCAACTAACGCGACCGGAGGGAGCTAAGCGAAGCGCTTTTGCAATAGCAAAATAAAAGAAGGATAAAAACGGTCTTCTGCTGAAGAATTCAGCTGAAGACTACCGTTTTGTTCTTGTACACAAGAATCTTGTGCTCAATGTGCTTCTGGACGGCGTGTGAGAGCACAATCTTTTCCAGATCCTTACCTTTGTTTACAAGGTCGGACGGCATATCCTTGTGTGATATGCGGACTACATCCTGACAGATGATAGGACCGGCATCCAGCTCAGCAGTTACGTAGTGGCTGGTGGCGCCGATGATCTTTACGCCGCGGTCAAATGCAGCCTGATAAGGCTTGGCACCAACGAATGCCGGCAGGAATGAGTGATGTATATTGATAATCCTGTTGGGGTATGCGGCAATCATACGGTCACCGATTATCTGCATGTAACGGGCCAATACCACGAAATCAATATTGTTCTCCTTAAGCAGATCCATCATTGCAGTCTCCTGCTCCAGCTTGTTCTCCTTTGTAATGGGATATACATAATAGGGAATGCCGAACATATCGGCCACATGCTTCATATCGGGATGGTTGCTGACAATCAGAGGGATGTCAACGTTCCACTCTCCTGCGCTGTAACGGGCAAGCAGGTCAAACAGACAGTGAGACATCTTGCTGACGAATATGGCCATACGGGGCTTGCAGTCACTGTAATACAACTTGAAATTCATGTCATACTTCTTGGCATACAGCGTACCAAAGTAATCGGCAATCTTATCCTTGGGAATAAGGAAATTGTCAATATTCCACTCAATACGCATATTGAACACGTTCTCAACGTGATCCACAAACTGAGCCAGATATACGACGTTACCGCGGTTCTCAGTAATGAAATTGGTTATATCTGCAATGATTCCCGGTCTGTCGGGGCAGTGCAATAATAGTGTTACGGTCATTTCTAATTGTTTTTCAACGCGCGAAATTACACAAAAACGGCACAAATACATCCTTTTATACCACGAAAACGTATTATCCGGTATCAAATCATAAAAATTCTTATATCTTTACGGCATATAACACTGTTTCAGATGGACAACAGAAGATATTTTCAGGACAAAGTAGTAATAGTAACAGGAGCCAGCTCAGGAATAGGACTAGCAACGGCAACCTTGCTTGCAAAGTACAAAGCAAAAGTAGTTCTCGCTGCAAGATCAGAAGACAAACTGAATGACCTCTGCAGAGAGTTATCAACATATACAGAGGTACTTAGCATAAAGACCGATGTATCAGTAGAAGAAGACTGCCGCAATCTCATAGAGCAGACCGTAAGCAGATTCGGACGCATAGACGTACTCATAAACAACGCAGGCATATCCATGCGTGCCATGTTCAGGGACCTGGATCTGGGCGTAATCAAACGCCTTATGGATGTAAACTTCTGGGGCACAGTCTATTGCACCAAGTATGCACTACCCTATCTGCTTGAATCAAAAGGCTCGGTAGTAGGAGTCATTTCAACCGCAGGATACAAGGGATTGCCCGGCCGCACCGGCTATTCGGCATCCAAGTTCGCCATTAACGGATTTCTTGACACTCTGCGTTCCGAGCACCTCTATGACGGACTGCACGTAATGATCTACGCACCGGGATTTACGGCATCAAACATACGTAAGACAGCCCTTATGGCCGATGGAAGCATGCAGGGTGAAACCCCGCGTGAAGAGGGAAAGATGATGACGTCCGAGAAAGTGGGCTTGATAATGCTGAATCATATACGCCGCCGTTCACGCCGCGCCACGCTCACGTTTACCAGCAAGCTCCTGCTTGTGCTTACGCGTCTGTTCCCCACTATCACGGACCATATGGAATACTGGTACATGGCCCGCGAACCGGATTCTCCGTTCAAGCCCCGCTCAGAAATAATGCGCGAACGCCGCAATCACCAGGCGTAATTAAAGTTTAGAGTAAGGAATTCCTTGAACTGACCGTAGCCCATCAGGTTACCCTCTTTATCTTTTTTCCGTTTTACGCTGTCATCGAACCTCCAATGGCAGAAAAACTGGAGTGACAGATATTTGGAGAGTTTATAGTCAATAGTATTCTCAAAATTGACCTCGGTACTCTCATAGCTGGTATAGAACTGAGCCTTTGATGTCCAGGTAAAGTCTTCAAGGAACTTCCATTTAATGTTACCGTCAAAACGGGAACCTATGGTGTACTTGAAATTCTTGCCCGGATCTATACCGTAGCTGGTGGCAATACTGTCAACACTTACATATCGGCAGTTATATGAGAACGGAGACAACAACACGGAAAGCGTAATGTTCTTGTTCTTGAATTTGGGCTTGAAATCCATACCCAAAGAGAGGTTTCCGTATGCCGGAGCAAAGAACTTTGATTTGAGTTTTGTGGTAACCTTAGTGTCATAAACCGGCATGAACTGGGTATAGCCCTGGAACTGTGCCGAGTAGTACCAGCTCTCATAGGCCTTGAGACCATACTTTGAGGTGAAACGGATAAGGTCTTCATTTGTACGGAATGTATTCTCTCCGTTGATTTCGGTCGTATAGTAACCAAGTTTCAGTTCCAGCTTGTTGTCAAATGTAGTCTGTTTCTTGGCATAATTGGCCTCCAGATTTATCTGTCCCAGAATGGAGTGGTTGCTTTCACCGCCCTTGTACCAGTTTTCCGAATAGTAACTCTGGGTATATTTGCCCTGGAAATTGCCGAAAGTCTTCCAATATCTGGGTTTGGAGAGCACCAGGTCCGGATCATTCTCGTTAGACGGTTTGCGTCCGTAAGCCCTTGTGTCACCGATGCGTATACCCATAGCCATATCATCCGATATAGATATTATGCCGGGAACACCCATAAGTTCCTCCTCCGTCATCTTTACCAGTTCAGGATGTTCCAGATAGACCTTGACCAGAGCCTCGTCAATCATCCTGGCAAGTATCATATCTGAACCTTCCTCAATGGGTTCCAGCGGCAACAGGTCATCCTGTCCTTCTGATCGGGAGATATTAGGAGTGATAGCTTCAGACACAGCCGACCCATACAGCACCAATGGCATGAACAGCTTGTAATACAGAGGATTATCCGATATGTCATCAAATGACACATCCATATCATCGGTAAGATCGTCAAATAAAAGGGAAAGGGAATCCAGAGTTGCCCTCAGTTCAGCGGACACAACAGCGCTGTCCCCTGACATACCCTGTTGACTTACAGGTATATCCTGAGCTTGGATCGTAATTGACAGTAGCAGTAATGCGATAGCCGCAAAACGTCTTTTCATAGCCTTCGTGTAAGGTACAAGTGCAAAAATACAATAAAATCAGTTCATATATGCGCGCGTACCAGATATATGGTGTGTTTTTTTTGTACCTTCGCAACTCGTAACAAACTATAACAATCTCACACAGTGGACAGAAGAACATTCATCGGAATGATTTTGATCAGTTTTGCGTTGCTGATAGTGCTGTTTTGGTCAAGCAACAGCCAGAAAAAAAACGCTGCCAGTAAAGCACAGTATGAGCAGAAACAGGAGGCACGTAATGCCAAGGCTGATTCCATCGGTCTTGCACAGGAGGCCGCTATGAACCTGGCCGCATCCCAGGACTCCCTGTCACCTCTTTTCCCTGCCATGAACGGCACAGAAAGCACGACAGAACTTGACAACGGTCTGGTAAAAATCGGCATCTCATCAAAAGGCGCAATTCCCTGCTATGCCGTACTCAACAACTACAATGACCAGTCAGGTAACAAGGTAACCCTTTTCTCACAGGATGAGATAAGCCTCAACTTCAAGATTGACGGCAAGAACCAGAACATACAGAGCAAGAACCTCTATTTTGAGACAGTCAGATCCGATGCCTCATCAGTAACCCTGCGTCTCAACACCAACGGTTACGGTTATATGGATTTTGTCTACACCCTGCAGCCCGAGAGCTACATGCTCAACCTGGACATCAAGGCAACAGGCATGGACAATTTCTTCTCTTCAGACCTTAACACCCTTGCCGTTGACTGGATCCAGAATCTCCGCCAGCAGGAGAAAGGCTTTGAGTTTGAACAGCGTTACACCACCCTTACCTACAAGCGTGCCGACAAGGTCAAGGCAAAGGTGATGAATGTTGCTCCCGCATCAAAGAAATCCCCCGGCAGAGCCAGCAGCAAGACCATTGAAGATCAGTTGGACTGGGTGGCTTACAAGAACCAGTTCTTCTCATGCATAATGATCGCTTCCGATACATACGCCGGCGGCACACAGCTCTCAGGCGTATCATATCAGAAAGGACAGGGCTACATGAAGAAACTCATGGCCAAGACCCACACCGGTTTTGACCCCAGCGGCAGCCAGCCCACACAGTTCCAGTTCTACATCGGCCCCAATGACTACAAGATCCTCAAGCAGAACAGCAAGCTGGCCAACGGAGACCAGAAACTGCGTCTTAACCGTGTAATGGACCTTGGATGGCCTGTAGTACGTGAGGTCAACCGTTTCCTCATCATACCTCTGTTCAACCTGCTTTCCAAGTGGAATCTGAGCATGGGTCTGGTAATCCTGCTCATGACTCTGATTGTCAAGGCTCTGGTATTCCCTGCTCAGGTAAAGAGCTACATGTCAACCGCCAAGACACGTGCCCTCAAGCCTTATATAGATGAGGTTAACGCCAAATATCCCAAACCTGAGGATGCCATGAAGAAGCAGCAGGAGACAATGGCAGTCTACAGCAAATACGGAGTAAGTCCTATGGGCGGATGTCTGCCTTCACTGGTTCAGATGCCTGTATGGATGGCGTTCTTCTTCTTTGTACCCAACGCCATCGAGTTGCGTCAGCAGAGTTTCCTTTGGGCAACTGACCTTACCGGTTTCGATGAGCTTATCAGATGGGACACATACATTCCGTTTATCGGTAACCACCTCAGCATATTCTGTCTGCTGTTCTGCATTACCAATGTAATAAACACCATCTATATGCAGCAGCAACAGCAGGTAGCTCCCGGACAGGAGGATACCATGAAGATGATGAAGTGGATGTTCTACCTGATGCCTGTAATATTCTTCTTCTCGTTCAACAACTACTCATCAGGTCTGTGCTACTACTACTTCATATCCGGTCTGGTTGGTATCATAACCATGATATGGCTGCGTCGATCAACCGATGAAAAGGCCATTCTCGCCAAACTTGAGGCTGATTATGAGGCAAACCGCAATGATCCGTCCAAACGCAAGCAAGGCGGCAGCAGCATGATGGCTCGCCTGGAAGCTCTCCAGAAAGAGCAGGAACGTCTCCAGAAACAGCAGCGCAAATAAATGGGCTAAGCCAATGAAGCGGGTTTGGGGCGTCGCCGCCCCACCCAGCCGTTAAAACGGCTGGCTACCATAATTGAATGCCTACGGCATTAATTGTGCTGCTAGGCACATGATAGGGGTAGCCAGCCAATTCATTGGCTGGATGTTTACGGATACGTAAACAAAAACGACCGAGCCGCGAAGCGGCGAGCAAAACTCTCTCCTACTTATTCCGCTCAATCCACTGAGTAGGAGTCTCGTTATAAAACAGCTTGAAATACCTGTAGAAAGTCTGAATAGATCCGCACCCGCACTGAACAGCGATATTCTGAACTATTATCTTATCCTTGGGAGTTTTCTTCATTATTTCAAGGGCATAGTCCAGCCTGAACCGGTTCACGTAATCCGAGAAATTGCACCCCTTGGCATCCTTGATGGCGCGTGACGCATATGTACGGTTCGTACCCACCCTCTCACAAAGAGATATCAGAGAAAGGTCAGACTGAAGAAACAGATTATCAACCGTCATAGCCTCATCTATCTTCTCCATCAATGAAGACGGAGCAGGCTCCGCATCCCTTACCACAGGCTGTATATGCATATCTACCGATGCAGGAATGACCGGACTGACCGCTTTGACAGGAATGACCGGACTAACCGGTCTTACAGGAATTACCGGCTCCTCAATAACCTCACTCATATCCTCGGCCGATAATTCAAGCCTCATGACATAGGATACTATAAGTGAAACCATGATTATCTGCCCCAGCACAGCAACCGTGACAAGCCAAATGTGATCAACGCTCTCATTCATCGGTATAGCGGACATTATCATGCCGGTAACCAGAATAAGAATTGACAAGACATGGATCTCACGCATCTTTAAGGTTTTTCCCGTCTCATTGATTGACTGGTATTTCTTAAGAATCGCTATATATGTATTAAGACGGAATTCTCCGTAGATTATGACCAGGATAGCCTGCACCGGCATGAACACATCAAAAATGGTTTGCCCGGTAAGTACCATCCATTCATATGCCACAGAGGGGTCCATCTGTATATTCTGTCCCAGAATCTCATTGCATATGTAAGCATGCCTCTCGGCACTGTTCATGAGTATCTGGCCCGTAATGACCAATACCGCATATATGACTGACGGAAGAAAGACCAAGGCATTCACCGTAGGCCTACGCTTGATATCCGTCAGGCAGTTGATGAACAGGTAATAGAGCGGCGCACAGAACGGCGTCAGCAGACAATACAGGAAATCAAAACCCCAAGAATATCTTGATGTCAGATTTACATTATAGTATTGGGCATAAAACAACATACTCAGCGCCACCACGACAAGCATGACTATCATGGAAGCCTTTATCCTTGCGGAGAACCTGGCCTTGAAAATGAGCAGGACAGCTGCAATCAGAATGGTAAGGCCCGGCAGTGAAAACAGTATGTATATTATTGTTTCAGCCATCTGTCTAGCCAGTTGAAGTATGTTCTCTGCCACAGGATGCCGTTCTGAGGTTTAAGAACCCAGTGGTTCTCATCAGGGAACAGCAACAACTCGGCAGGAACACCTCTAAGACGGGCCGCCTGGAATGCCGATACGGCTTGAGAGTAAAGAATACGATAATCCTTCTCACCGTGTATGCATAGTATCGGAGTATCCCACTTGTCTGCAAACAGATGCGGTGATGTAGCATACGTACTCTTTGTCACAGCATTCTTCTCCCAGTAAGGTCCGCCCAGATCCCACTGCGGGAACCACATCTCCTCAGTCTCAACAAACTGCTGTTCAAGATTGAATATACCGTCATGGGCAATAAAGCATTTGAAACGACCATCGTGATGACCGGCCAGCCAGTAGACCGAATAACCTCCAAAGCTGGCACCCACACATCCCAGACGGTCCTTGTCAACGTAGGGTTCCTTGCAGATGTCATCGATGGCGGAGAGCAGGTCATTCATGCATTGGCCACCGTAGTCACCGCTTATATCCTCCAGCCATTTCTTGCCGAATCCCGGCAGTCCGCGGCGGTTGGGAGCGACCACGATATAACCTTGAGCCGCCATGATACGGAAATTCCATCTGTAACTCCAGAACTGCGACACCATGCTCTGCGGACCACCCTCACAGAAGAGTATGGTAGGATACTTCTTGGTCTCGTCAAAATTTGGCGGGAACACCACCCAAGTGAGCATATCCTTGCCGTCAGTAGTCTTGACTGCACGCGCCTCAACCTTGACGTTGGGCATCTGACTGAATATGCGGTCATTCTCATGAGATATCTTCTCGGCCATACCGCGACGGGTATCGACAGAGTATATCTCAGTAGCGAACCTCATTGACTGACGTGTCACGATAAGACGGTTATTACTACCCCAAGCCATTGAGTTGTAGTCACATGCATCCTGATTGATATGAAGGATGTTTCCGTCAAAATCCACATTGAACAGAGACATACAACCCTGCCATGAACCTATAAAATAGAGGTAGTTACGTCCGTTAGCCCAGATGTAGTCATCCACATTACTGTCAAAGTTCTTGGTAACCCACCATTTACGGTTACTCTCCAGATCCATGACATAGAGACGGTTAATGTCACTCTCGTAACCGTCACGCTCCATGCTCTGCCATGCGATATAACGGCCGTCATCACTGAACTTGGGATTAGTGTCATAACCCATATTCAAGTCAGTCTCACCCTCAATCTTGCACAGGTTCCGGGTCTCACGGCTCTCTATATTATAAAGGTATATGTCCGAATCCGTACTTTTGGCATAATCAGCACCGGCTTTCTTGCGGCATGTATAAGCCAGATTCTTGCCGTCCGGACTCCATGAGAACTGTTCTATGCCGCCAAACGGAAGCATCGGACTCTCATACGGTTCCCCCTCAAGAATGTCATATTTGCTCTCGGAAATCTTTTTTCCGTCAAATTCTGCAATGAATGGATGCGGCAGAGCAGTTACCCATGTATCCCAATGACGGAACATAAGGTCATCGGCTATCATGCCCGATGCCTTGGGCAGGTCCTCATACTGTCTCTCCTTTACAAGCGGATTGGGAACGCTCATGACCATAAGCACATTACTCTTGTCAGGAGAGAAAAGGAATCCCTCCACATCCTTGTCCATGAATGAGAGCTGGCGGCGATGCTTGCCGTCGGCATCCATCTGCCACACCTGCTGAACTCCGTCCTTTACTGACAGGAACGCGATATGATCATCATCCAACCAAGCCGGGCTATGGTCTGAAGATGCACTCTTTGTAAGCAGTTTTACATTGCTTCCGTCATCATTCATCACATAGATCACGGTATGGCTCGCATTTTCCTCAACACTATAGTAAGACACCTGATAAGCCACCTTGGAACCATCGGGAGACGTTGTCACACCCCCTATCCTACCAAGAGACCACAGAACCTCCGGGGTCATCATGCCATCCTCTATCCGGATATCAGTCCTACCGATGTTTACCTTGCTATCCTCTTTATTTGTCTTCATAATTACGAACACGGCTACAACGACTGCTGCAATCAGCACTTTAAGTGCAGTAAATAGTTTTCTGTCCATATCAGTCCTGACATTTAATCAACTTTTAAGATGCGAATATATTAAATAAATGTTAGAATCAACCGGCATTTTTGACCTGAACGCAGCTGCTGCCTGTTTTTTGGATATCTTTTTTGTTTATCTTCGCACAAAACAATCGGTATGACGCTACTCATCTGCTTTTTATCCATACTGCTCACACTACCTACGGGTTTGGGACTTCAGCCCGTCACCTCATCACACACCGTACAGGCAGTTTCATCCGATACGATCCGTCTTGTGTTTAACCTGAACATATCAGACGGCTGGCACGTCTATTCCACAGACCTTCCCAAGGGAGGTCCCACAAGCGCACTCATAGAATTTGATTCCATCTCAGGAGCTGAGCCGGTAAACGGTATCAGATTCACCGGCACAGAGATATCACAGCAGGATCCTGTATTCGGTATGAATGTGAGGTTCTTTAAGAACAAGGTCACATTCACTCAGGATATACATATACTATCACCTTATTATATATTGGAGGGATCATTCATATACGGAGCATGCGATGACGAGAGTTGCCTTCCTCCCCAACATATAGAATTCAGTCATTCCGGATCGGCAGTGAAAACCCAGTCAAACAATCAGGCAGAGTCTGACCTGTCCGGCATTGAAGGTTATGACGCTGAACTCTGGGCACCGGTGTCATACTCATCGGCTCAAGACATCCATAACGGCGGCAGCCTTTGGGGGCTGTTCCTTACCAGTTTCCTGGGCGGTCTTATTGCACTGCTCACCCCTTGCGTATGGCCCGTCATACCAATGACCGTCAGTTACTTCCTGAAACGTTCATCCACCCGCAGCAGAGCCGTGACAGACGCCATAATATACGGACTGTCCATTATAGCCGTATATGTCGCACTTGGACTGGTCATAACCCTGGCCTTTGGAGCCAATGCACTTAATGCACTATCCACCAACGCGATAGTGAATATCATCTTCTTCATTATGCTGGTGGTTTTTGCCCTCTCGTTCTTTGGACTGTTTGAAATAACGTTACCTTCAGGATGGAGCACAGGAACAGACCGTAAATCTGTCACATCAGGACTGGGCGGCATATTCTTCATGGCGCTCACACTTACCATCGTCTCATTCTCATGTACCGGCCCCATCATCGGATTCCTTTTGGTCGATGCCGCTTCAACCGGTAACATTCTGGCACCCACGATAGGTATGCTGGGGTTCTCAGTTGCCATGGCCATACCGTTCACCCTGTTCGCACTGTTTCCCGGCTGGCTCCACTCACTACCCAAATCAGGCGGCTGGATGGATCACGTCAAGGTAACCCTGGGATTCATTGAGTTGGCATTCTCACTCAAATTCCTCTCTGTTGCCGACATGGCATACGGATGGGGAATACTTCCGCGTGACCTGTTCATCCTGTTATGGATACTTATGGCTTTGCTTCTGGGTATCTATCTTATACGCAAACATTCACGCGTAACCGGCCTCATTACCGGAATTGCATCTCTGGCCTTTGCGGCATCACTTATACCGGGTCTTTGGGGTGCACCGCTCAAAGCCATCAGCGCATTCACCCCTCCCATGAGCACTCAGATATTCGGCCGGAACAACGAGACTGTGGAACCTCAGTTCACCGATTACAATGAAGCCATCCAGGCCTCAGTCAAGACCGGCAAGCCCATTCTGATAGACTTTACAGGTTACGGTTGTGTAAACTGCCGCAAGATGGAGGCATCGGTCTGGACCGATCCGCGCGTATCGGAAGTGATAAGGGAAAAATATATCCTGGTATCCCTGTTTGTTGATGACAAGACACCGCTTGGCAATACCGTAACCATCGATGAAAACGGGACAAATGTCAGGATCCGCACTATCGGAGACAAATGGAGTCTGTTGCAGCGCCACAAGTTCGGCGCCAACGCCCAACCTTTCTACGTAATAATTGATTCCCAAGGCCGACTGATCAAAGGTCCGTACACCTTTGATCCGGACGCAGACCACTTCGTTAGCTTTTTGCTTTCTCGCGTTTGATTACCTTCTTTTTACGGACGGACCATCCGAAAAAGCCTTTGGGATTGGAGACATCAAAGTACTCCCCGTGAGTATATGCAATCAGATTCATGGCAGCCATATCCAGCTTGTCATTCTCATCCATGTATTTCTCATCAACCAGAACGTTCACGACCTCGGCCAGAAACATGTCATGAGAACCCAGCGGACGGATATCAACTACCCTGCACTCAATGGAAACAGGTGATTCCTCCACTGTAGGAGCTGCCACGATTTCAGCCTTACCGGGAGTGATACCGGCCTCCTTGAACTTGTCGCAGTCACGACCCGAACGTACTCCGCAAAAATCCGTAGCACGGGCCAGAGCCTTATTTGTAAGGTTAATGACAAAACAACCGTTACGCTTGATAATACCGTATGAATGACGTGACGGACGTATTGAAACGTAACACATGGGAGGATCGCTGCATACTGTTCCGGTCCATGAGGCCGTAAATACATTATACTCATCCGGTGTAGCGCCGCAACTTACAAGCACTGCGGGCAACGGATATATCATTGTTCCTGGCTTAAAACTCTTTTTCATCGGTCTGTAGCAGTTAGTTTCCTGAATACCGGAGGCATGGGAAGTGAGAATCTCATCAATTCACCGGTAACCGGATGGATAAATGACAAACGGTAGTTATGAAGCATAAGTCTGCGGGCAGGATTGGTCTCTGCGCCATATTTCATATCACCCGCAATGGGGCAACCCATTTCTGACATATGAACCCTTATCTGATTCTTCTTTCCGGTAAAAATCTCAACATCTACCAGGGCATATCTGCCACGGGACTGGATAACCTTATAATGGGTGACGGCAAGACGACCCTTCTCTTCATCATTAGTAGAGAATACCTGCATATGGTCATTCTGGGTAAGAAGACTCTCAATCGTATCCTCCATCTTAGGAGGAACATTCTCCGTTACGCAGACATACCGGCGTTCCTTGACATAAAAATCCCAGTTGGAACGCATCTCCAGCATCATCTCCTGATCCTTGGAAAAGATAAGTATGCCCGATGTATACTGGTCAAGACGGTGACAAACATACAACTCTGCCTCGGGATTGTCATGACGGACATAATCACGCATTATATGGAAGGCGTTCTTTTCACGTGCATTGTCATTAGCCACAGACAGCAGTCCGGAAGCCTTGGCAATGACAACCATGTATTTATCCTCATAAAGAACCTTGAGCTGAGGATTATTGAACTTGTAAAAAGAACGTCCGTAATTTATCTCAACTTCATCGCCGGGAAGCAGAGGATGGTTAAACTGCGTAACGGCAGCCCCCTTGATTGCAATATGTTTGTATTTAAGCATGGCTTTGACCTCTGTCCTGCTCAGATTAGGCATAGAAGATATAAGAAAAGGAAGGAGTGTCGTCTCTTCCTGAACCTTATAGGATTTAATGTTGTCGGCGGTATAAAGCTTTCTGTTTCCTTTTTTACTGTTAATCATACTTCTATATGATTTGAATGCCGCAAAATTACTAAAAAAACTCCACAACTCTTGGAAATAACAAAACGGACACTTATCTTTGCTACGTGTTTTTCATGGTATTAGATTTTATTTCAAGGGAAGCGGAACTGTGAAGTCCCGCTTCCCTGCTTTTAAAACAGAACCGATATCAACAAAAAAGGCCGGATATAATTAGACTTTCCTATCGGCAATACACCCCATTCATTAATAATCGTGTCATAAATTTTTAGAAAAATGCCGTTTTTGGTGTCAAATATGCAAAAATGGTTCCCATTTCGTAAAAATTGTGATATCCATATCACTTTTAAGATTAAACATGATGCAAATAGCGAAATGTGCCCTTATATTTGTAGTGCAAACAAGGAGAGAGAAGATTGGTTGTGAAACCGGTTCATCTAAATTTCAATTATTGGAAAAGGACTATTGAGAACGAGAGACCCGCTGGACAGCGAGTCTCTTGTTTTTTATATAAAGCCTTGATTAGCCTATTTTTGAGTCAGCCTCCTGGGCAAGAATCAACTCAAACTGCTTTGAGATGCAATCATAGAAACTATCCATAGTCAATGGCTTGGTCAGAAACTCGTCTGCGCCAAGATTAAGAGCCTTGACTATGCTCGCCTTTGAGTTCAGGGCCGACATAACCACAATTCTCACCGAAGCATAATCAGGATTTGACCTCACGCTGCTGATAAGTTCAAAACCATCCATCACAGGCATCATAAGATCTACCAGAATCAATGCAGGCTTAAACTCTTCCATTCTATAAAGAGCTTCCTGACCGTTGGATGCAGTAATTATCCTGAAATTATACAAGTCAAGCATCTTGCTGACCATTGTCAAATTCAAGGAGATATCATCTGCAACAAGGACTGTATACGCCGAAAGATCGGCGTCCAAAATATTGTAGGACATAAGGTTATATTGAGTAATCAGGTCGTTTTCTTACGTTTTGACATTTCGGCATATCTGTCTTTCCAGATCTTTGGTGTAACACCGGTAATCTTGCTGAAAGTGGTATTGAAAGCCGACGCCCCTGAAAAACCGCACGCATTTGCTATATCTTTCTGCGTGGCATCGTCGTGATCCAGGATATACTGCTCGGCAAAATCAATCCTAAGCATATTCACATAATTGGAGAATGAAAGACCATAGGTAGCCTCCATATAATCAGAGAGCTCATCCTTAGATATTCCAAGCGTATCAGCTACGGACGTCAAAGTGATGTCACGCTGCAGGAAATGCTTGCCACCTATCATCAGTTTCTCAAAATCAGTATCAAAGACATTACGGAGCAAAGCCTTACGGTCATATGAAGTAAGGTCGTTTCCATCCGATTTGGAATGAGATTCATCAGGTTTTTCATCTATGCCGCCAGCCGAATCCGTATCACCCAGAAAACCGCCAGCCATTGAATAATCATCAAATTCAGATATACCGGAACCGAAACGGGTCATACTCAGCAGGCCGCCGATTGACTCTACACCAACCTTTCCGGCACTTCCTATCAGAGCCACGAGAGATATGACCAATGCAAGGAATATGCATGCCACAGTAGTAATAAAGGCATTACCAACATAAAATCCCTTTCCTATGATAAGAACCGGAACGACGGTTAGAAGAATAAGGAGGATAAGGACATAAAGTACAGGAATAAGTTCACACTTTCTACCTGCAAAAAGGAATCTTACTATATGTCTGACCTTAAAGTTTCCTTTGAGCGCACTTGCCATGAAGCTGATGGCGAAAAGGAGAAAATTAAGGAACATATTTGTCTGGAACACGTAAGTGTAGCAAGCATAGAAGGTACGCTGGCCATTATCGTCAAGATACGGGAACAAAGGCCCATGAGTGGAGAAAGAGTCCTGAAGTATCCTGACGGAATTATCATATCCGGCAATATAAACGGACTCAACACCGATTATAAAATGAAGAAGAGGTATAATGCAACAGATTCTGAAAAAGACACCCGTTATCTCCTTATTTCTATAAGCAGCTATATAAGAAAGGAAAGAAGGAACAATAGACAACGCGCACACCTGCTCAAAAAGAGTAAAGTGAAGCATCATGAACTGGTCCGGTTTTGAAGAAAGATATGCGAACAGGAAAAAAAGCGACAAAACGGCGATAAAACGTTTTGACTTCCTGAAGAAATCATCCCTGGGAGCAAAAATAATGTAGGCGAACAGCCAGAAAAAGCCGGCTATACAGGGCAGTAATAAGGGAAGAGACTGAAACTGCATCAGTAATTGATTTTGTATAACGATACAAAGATAATAAAACCCGTTTTGACAAGAAAAATTTTTAAAAAATAATTTTAAGAAACATCCTAAAACAGTTCAAAAATATTCAGAACGTTATACATCAGACGTTTAAACAACAACCGGAAGGGTTTTGTTACGCAGCCATTCACTTTCATTAGCCATTAGAAAAGGCGAAAGTATACAGTAGACCGTATCATTGAAATTATTCAGCCAATCAATTTCTGTCTGATCAAAATAGTTCAAAAGCAAAGGTGAAGTATCCAGATATGTCATGGTCAGAGTCTCAAAACCCAGCCAGTTTCCAAATTCATTCTCTCCTTTATTCACACAAAGAATCATGTTTTCATGACGTATTCCGTGAAAATTCTCACGATAGATTCCGGGCTCATCGGATGTAATCATACCCGGAACCAAAGGCTGACCACTAAGATTCTGACGGATTGACTGAGGTCCTTCATGAACAGAGAGCAGATTCCCCACCCCGTGACCTGTTCCGTGTCCGAAATTACGCATAGTCTGCCATAGGGGACGACGCGCAACAGCATCCAGTCGGCAACCGGGAGTACCTTCAGGGAATATAGCCATAGCCAGGTCTATCATCGCTTTCATGTCTATGGTATAATCCTCACGTTCCAGATCGGTAAGAGGACCAAGCGGAACCGTACGGGTAATATCTGTCGTACCGTATTTATAATGAGCACCGCTGTCATTCAGATAGAGACCGTGGCGTTCCAGCACCGCATCCTGCCCGCGAACGGTAGAATAATGAGGCAGAGCGGCATTTTTTCCGTATGCGGATATGGTTTCAAAACTCTCATCCAGAAAATCAGGCATAGAGGCGCGCAGTTCATGCAGTTTGTCAGCCGCATCGGATTCGGTTATCCGCAGCCCTGACGCCAGTGAATTCTCCAGCCACATAAAGAATCGGGTCTGGACAATTCCATCCTGAATATAAGCCTTGCGGAAACCCTCAATCTCCACCTGATTCTTTATTGATTTTGCCAAAACGACAGGAGATACGCCAGCCACCGTATTTTCATCGCCAAAAGAACCATATATAGCCTTTCCCGTCTCATAATTAAGGGAATCCTTATCAATAAGGACCTTACCGTCAGCCTTCATGGAACTGATAAAGGCACCAACGGTTCCGTACTCATGGACGCTGACATTTGATTTTTCAAGTTCAGTGAGCACGTCGGCACTGAATTTTGAAGTATCGGCAAAAAGATCCACACCATCCGGGCCCACAAGAGCGAACGAAATCACAAACGGACAGTACTCCACATCATTTGACCTTATGTTAAGAAGCCACGATATCTGGTCAAGGCAGTTGAGGAACAGATACCTGCAACCCATGCCCGCCAACTCGCCACGCAGCCACTCCAGCTTCTCTCTACGTGATTGACCGGCATACCGGTCTTGATGAATCCACACTTCAGCATCGGGAAGCGCAGGACGGTCAGGCCATAGTTCTTCAAGATAATCAGGTCTGGAAATAACCTTTGCACCCTTGCAACTGACAGCATCACTCAGCCTAATTGCCTCATTCATGCTCATGCACAGTCCGTCTATACCTACATTACCGCCTTCGGGCAACACATCGGCAATCCACTTTATCCACTCCTTATCCTCTACCGATACCATCCGGTGCAGTTCAATACCGCTTCCCTCAAGTTCCTTAGCAGCCTGAATCCAATACCTGGAGTCAGTCCAAAGGCCTGCATAATCCATGGTAACCACAACTACGCCGGCTGATCCTGTAAAACCGGATATAAAACGGCGCTGGCACCATCTCAACGGGGTATACTCACTGTTGTGAGGATCCTCTCCCACCGTAACTGCGGCATCCCATCCCCACAGGGCCATCAAACGGCGCAATGCGTCAATCCTTTCCTTGATAATCATAATACACAAAGGTAGCAAATCCGTTCATTATTGACTATTTTTGCAAAAAAACAGCAAGAACATGAAGAAAAGAATCCTTTTCGTATGCCACGGAAACATCTGCCGCTCACCTATGGCAGAATTCATTTTCAAGTATCTTATCAGCCAGAAAGGACTTCAGGATAGGTATTATGTGGAATCGGCAGCAGTATCGACCGAAGAGATAGGCAACTCCATCTACCCGCCCGCCAAGCGCTGTCTGAACGCTCACGGCATACCGTTTGACACAGCCAAGACGGCACGTCAGATAACCCGCTCCGACTACAGCCGTTTTGACCTTATCATATGCATGGACCGCATGAATCTGAGATGGCTTAAATACATCATACCCGATGATCCGGACAACAAAGTGCATCTGATGATGTCATTCGCCGGGAGTGACAGGGACGTAGCTGATCCATGGTATACAGGCGACTTTGAAGTGACGTACCGAGACATTCTTTCAGCATCGGAAGCAATGCTCGATATTTAAAATCGCTCATTATTATGGCTTTTGGTATTGCAATTAAAAAATAATGTTGTATTTTTGTCTTTGCAAACAAGGATAGAAGATGCTGATTGGTTGTGAGATAGTTTTTTCGCACTTACAGTATTTTCGGGGAGCAGAGCGGCTGTGACAGTTGCTCTACTTTTTTATACACCTAATGTTGGAATAATCCTTGGGGTCGAATCCCGGCGAAGGCATGAATACGAAAAATCCCGAAATCCGAGGATTCCGGGATTTTTTGGCTTTGTGACTTCGTTGGGATTCGAACCCAAGACCCACAGCTTAGAAGGCTGTTGCTCTATCCAGCTGAGCTACGAAGCCAACCTTTTAGCTTTTATTGCTTTGTTAAGCGGGTGCAAAATTAGCGCATTATTTCAACATTTCAAACCGTTTCTCCCTTTTTTGATTAAGAAACAGAATTATAGGTAGTGGCACCCAATAAACCAGGAATGAAATCACCCGCATGGAGCGAGAATCCAATCCCAACAACATATCCATACGGGTGTACTCCAGAGTCTGAATCAATTGAGCCGCTATCAGCATGGTTACCAGGAACTGGGCGAACGGACTGATGATGCTACAGAATGCGTTCACACAGTCATAAGCGGTACGGAACGTCTCTGTTGATAGTCCGAATAGCAGTGACGGCAGACATACAGCCAGCATCATTAGAAACATGAAACCGTCATAAAGGGGACTGCCTGCAAGTTTTCCTGTTATGCCCAGCAACAAATGGCTACCGGTAAATACTCCCAATACTATCAGGCTGATATAGACTATAAGAACCGCCGCACTGACAAACAGGGCATAGCGCTCCTTAGGCGACAGTTTGCCCAGCCTGGATACAGCACGGAAAAGTCCGCTTCCTCGTCCGGCACCGATGGCAATGAACAACATCAGGGCATTGCCTACCGGAGCGTTACTCATGCAGTCTGCAGCAGTCCGTACTGCCCATCTGATACCGCTCTCACCCAACACGCTGCGCAACAGGAGTTCGCCGTTACCGCCCGCCCTGCGAATCTCCATAATACTGCCTATCCATGATGTCAGGATCACCAGCATCAGGAGGATAAGATATATTACGGCAGGATGCAGCCAGCCTGTGTAGCGCCTATTCATCGGCCTCAAGATTAGACGGATCAATTATATGCAGTTCTATGGCACGGACCACCAGACGAGTCACATTCACGCCGCGCTGCTCACCCTCGGGGAACAGGCGCTGTACAAGGTCTGCCTGGCGTTTCTCAAGTGACTTGCTGCTGAAAGGCATGGTACGCAGTTCACTTATCATATCCTTGGTATAACCAAGCGCCAGATGACGAAGGAACCGCTCGTCATACTCATCTATCTCATATTCAATTGCGGCACTGCGCTGGAGTCCCTCATCTGTCACCGCCTTACGGAAACGCTCCACCAGTTTCTCCAGGACAGGCTGATTGAACACGAACATCTTGCCGCTCATCACATCCATTATCTCATTACGGGTAAGCAGCTCACCGGTCTTGAGCACTATTCCGTGCGCTCCGGCATCCAGGACATCGGCCCAGAGTTTCTCATTGAGGAGTTCACCGGTAAATACCAGGACCTTTATTCCTCCCTTCTTGGTGAGCTTGCGGCATATGTCCACGCCCACGGTTGTAGAACCGCCAAGTCCCAGGTCCAGCAACACCAGATCCGGTTGGGCGCCGCCATCCATCAGCGCCCAGAACTCCCGTTCAGTCTGAGCGGTTCCAATCACCTCAACCTCAGGTATGTCATTTCTGATAATGGAGAGTGTACCCTTGAGTTCAAGTGATACGTCCTCAACCACGATTGTCTTGAATTTCTCCATATAATTATGTTATTTATTTCATTCTTGCCGATGGTACGGTAAACCAGATAACCATACCACCCTGTTCTTTCTCGGCATTGATGCGACAACCGGGATGACCGAACGCCTCATCATGCTCCCTTATTATCTGACGGCATATTACGTATGACATGTCATCCTTATTCATAAGCGGAGTAAACAAACCGTCCAGAGCCACGGCGTCCGGAACAGTACATTCCCTGTGCAGGGCGAACCTTACAAAACCGCCGTTGGCAGTCATCTCCAGCCTCATGTCTCCGCCGTCTGTCATACCCCGTGAAAGCAGGCTGTCCAGCAGATACTCAATCATCACACGATCCGCTGAGACCGTCACATCCTCACATTCCACGCTCAACTTACCGCCATAACCTGCCTTGCCTCCCGTCTTACGGACAAACTGCTCTGCATGATCCGCAAGTTCACGTGCGGCAAACACATCCCTGTGCATCAGCTGGCCCGATATCTGAGACAAGGCATACTGACTCAGTATACCAAACATCTCACGGTAGAAATCAACCAGTTCCTGCATATCCTGAACCTGAGCAGCAGTTCGTTCTCCCGCTGCCGTTCCTTCTATATCGGTAACCATCTGAACAATCCTGTTGGGATACCACACCGTCTCATGCTTGAGTGTGGAGAGACAGTTGTCAAGTATCAGATTGCTCACATGCAGGCGGTTCTCCTCATAACGGATACGGTCTGATTCCTCCTTAATCTGTTCTATGTCACGGAATCCTGACTCAAAACGTATCACGCAACTGTATAGCGCCGTTGCCATGTAACCGGCTATCATACCCTTGATGACCTGCCAGGTCTGGTCAGGCTCATGTTCCAGACGCACGCCCAGAACTCCTATCAGGCGCTCATCGCCGTCCAGAGTAAGCACAAGAGGTAACGCACGGCATAGGCCATCGGCAGAACTCTGCTCCTGTCCCTGTGCCATACAAGCACTCACGCGATCATCCAGACGCTCATCGACCGGACCTTCACTGTGTACGGCTGTGATCATACGCCCATCGTCATTGAGCCTTATCATCAGGCTGTGAATATCAATCAGATGATCCATCTCCGGATATATGCCATCAGCCAGGCGACTGACTACATCATCAGCGTTGAAATTATCCATATCCAGCGAGGATGTAACTTCCGATATGCTGTTAATTACACGTACAGCCTGCTGCAGGTCACTGCGGAACTTCAACCAATGCCGTGAATGAACCACATATCTTACCAGAATGACCGATAGGAATATGAGTACGAACACTATGACCGCAATATACAGGTTACTGTTGGTACGTTGCAGTTCACGGCAGTCATCCTCAATCTTCCACTCTCCGAAATAGAGTTTGAACAGTTTCAGATAAGCATCATCATTATACCTGTAAACGCTCCAGTCACGCAATGCCAAAGCAGACACAGCGATCTCATTCCTGAGCCACAGCACTGTCTCATAATCAGTTGCATAACCATCCTCGAGCCAGTACGTCTCTGCCGGAACAAGCGTATCCGTCACAGCCAGAAGCATATCCCTGTATCCGCCGTTAAGCAGATAATCGGCATTCAACGCCCCGAATGCGGAATCAGCATACAGCAAAGCCTCATCAAAACGTCCCTCCAGATTGCACATGTAAGTCTGGTTGGCATAATCGAATGCCTTGACCAGCAGGCTGTCGCCCATGCTTTCAGTATCCTGTGAATTTGCCGTCAGGCCCGGACACAGCATAAGCAGGACCATAAGGGCTCGTTTGACACCCTTGGGCAAGCGGAATGAGAAACGGCTCCCCTTACCCGGATTGCTCTCCACATCAAAGCGGCAGACATTGAACATGTCATCGCTCTTGCGGTATTTCTCAATGATACCCTTGCAATTCATGAGACCGAATCCGCTGCCTTTTCCCTCGCTCTGTCCGTTTCCAATCTTTTCAGGGTCAAAAACCTTACTGTCAAGTATTCTGTGTACATCATCGGCACTGAGTCCCACACCGGTATCGGATACTGAAATCTCAACATAATCGTCACCCTGTACCGCCTCTACAGTTACCTTTCCGCCTGCAGGTGTGAACTTACGGGCATTATCGGCCAAGGTGTTTATCATAAAGAGCGTGAGAACACGGTCGGCACGCACCACAGCATCAGTGGAGAGCACCTCCAGCTCCACACCCTTCTGGCTGAAACTACGGCTGCCATGGCTTACTATATCAAACAGGTTCTGAACCCTGAAACTCTCCACATTGAGATTTACCACCCCTTGACGGATACGGATCCACTGTGAGAGAAGGTCGTTATACTGATTGATACGTTCTGCCAGTTCACGTACATACTGAAGGCTCTGTTCATACTGCACACTGTCTGCCGGAACATCGGCCAGATGACGAATCTCTGAACGCATACGGTCTATATAGGGCAGGCATTCCGCAACTACCTGACAGCAGGTCTTGCGAGCCAGATTCTCCTTCTTGTTGACCGCAGCATGCAGACTGTACAGATAATGCTGTTTCTCAGCCTGTTTAAGCCTGTCTTCCTGCCCCACCAGCTCATCGGCATTACGTAATGCAGCTTTCAGATATGGAGCGACAGTATTCAGCACCGTCTTGCTGTCACGGCTTATTCGCTTGCCTTTCCATGTCGCCCTGATTTCAGCATTTTCATCAATCAGGACAGACTGTGCTCCGGTGAGTTCAATCAGGACAGGACTTACCGTAGAGTTGAGCCATTCAATTATATCGGCATCAGCAGGTGCGGGTCTCAGTATGTTCTCACACAAGCCCACCGTCTTCTGCATCATCTCCACATACCTGCGGTTGGCTGTGTTTATCTTTTTATTGAACAGGACGATAAAGAGTATAAGCAGGACTATCGCACCTGCAACGGCGTAAAGCATGATCATCAGACTGCGGTTGGAACGTTCAAGCAGGATTGTACGTGCCTCAAAACGACGGTCCAGACGAATGGTTTTCTGGATTTCCAGATAGACCGTCCTGTTATAGTCCGATGCCACCTTGTTGTCCAATCCCGAATAAGCAAGGCTCATCTGCTCCCTGAGCGACGCCATACACTCCGGCACGACGGCATGGGGCATCGCCGCCATCCACTGCTGCTCAACAATCACGCCATCGGTCCTGTAAGGCTCCAGCCGGTCAAACACACCCTGCCCCGCACTGTTAAGACGGAAATTGTCATTCAGCATATCCAGTGCGGTAGTCAAAGCGCCGATAGCCTCCCTGTACAGTCCACGTTCAATGTAACATGATGCCAGCAGACGCTCGCACTCAATTATCTCATATTGTCCTCCGTATGATGCTGACAGTTGTAAAGCCTTGAGTGCCAGCTGCGTAGGCAGAAGTTCCGGCTGCACGCCCGATGCATTCAGACGCGCCAGCATATCCTCACTTACACCACTCAGCACATTATCCGTCCCGTATTCCAGCAAAAGAGAGCAGATGGCGCTTATGCTCAAGGCCTGCATCCTTAAGTTGTTGTAGCGTACAGCGCTGCGCTGGCAGTTATCCAGACTGCGCAACCTCTGCAAAGCCTGATCCTGCAATCCATATGCGTCAAGTCCTATACCCAGGCCGCGCATATAAGTATAGGTAAGATAACGGTCATGGTCATTACGCAACAGATTGTCAGCCACCACATAAGACATCTCACGTCCGGCCTGTCCCAGTTGTTCCAACTCAAACCAGTAACGTGCTGATTCCATCCTGAATGACCGCTCCAGTGACTGCAGACGCTCGGTCTGTGCTTCATTCAAGGCCGCACTCTCTTCATGCAGAGCCCTCAGGTGCAACAGAATGTTGTTACGGAACTCATAGAACTGTACATTGTCCGATGTCCGCTGGCATATTCGCATCAGGCCAATCTCAGCACCTACCACCTCCAACATGTTGTTGGTGATACCCTGAACGGAACTGTAAAGCTGCCATGCCTGGGTATAATCCATGCGGATAGTCGCTATCCTAGCCAAAGTATTGACAGCCTTGGCACGTTCATCAGAGTGACGTCCTGAGACCTCTTCCGCGAACCGCGCATACTGCTCGGCCGAGTCAAGATCGTTCCAAAGATATGATATGGCCTTTTCATTCAGGTCAAAAGCGGTCAGTCCCGCCTCCTGAGCAGGCGTCTGTACCGATAATGACATCAGCACAGCCACAAGAACCATTTTCAGAACATCTCTCAGCCTCATTTCTTCTTTTTACGTGACTTCTTGTCCTCCTTGATTGTTTTACCGCAGTCCAGCTTGATGACGCAAGCCGCCTCCAGTCCGTATTCCGTGTAGGCCGATACCAGGACGGAACTGTTCTCTGTAATACTTTCCGGTGCCGTTACCCGGCACACCATAGGCTCGCCCACCTGAATACTGACCAGACTGTCAGCGTGCCACCCCAGAAACATTCCGTCATCCAGGCCATGCACGCAGAGGACAGCTGTTTCACCTGCCTTAAGCGTATTCTTATCGGTAGTCATTACCAGAATTACAGGCTCTGTAAGTTCTCCTCTCACGCAGTTGTCAAGTTCCAGACCGTCTATCTCTATTATGCTCTCCTGATCATCCAGAACCGCACATTCATGACCGTTCATCCTTACTCCGGTCACATAGTTCCTGTCTGTTACCGATGCATTCCTGCTGAACCTGATTTCCTTACAACCGTTCACCTCACAATCCACCAGAATCAGGCCATTGCCGCTTCCGGCCATGTAGAGTGTTCCTGTACCGCTTTCGATAGTGCAGTTACGGAATACAGCCCCATTTGAACGCTTCAGCACGATACTGTCCGTTTTGAAAGTGCAGTTCTCAAACAGGACGGGCCATGGCATATCAACAGTCCCTGTAAACGTACTGTCCTTAAAACCTCCCATAAGAGGCAGCATACGGGCCTGTGTGCCGTTAATCGGCATCAGACATGCCAGCAGCATCACAGCTGCCCTATGTAACCGTCTTGACATGACCATAGATTACAAAAATATTCCTTTTTTTCCGTACCTTCGCAACTAATAATTGAAAAATGCAGATGCAGTCTGTCACTCCCATAGCAACCATACGCACAGGATTCCCCACCAAATTCGGAATCCCGCGTCAGAGCGGACTGGTACCGGAACTCCGGGGAACGATAGTGTTCAATCCTGAATTCCGCAATGCAGATGCTCTTAGGGGGCTGGAGGGATTCAGCCACATCTGGCTCATATGGCAGTTCTCTGAGGCTGTACGTGAAGACTGGTCTCCTACTGTAAGGCCCCCACGTCTGGGAGGCAATACGCGTCTGGGGGTGTTCGCTACACGTTCGCCGTTCCGTCCCAATCCCATAGGCTTATCCTGTGTCCGACTTGAATCCATCGAGCTGAGTTCACCCGAAGGGCCGCTGCTGCACGTAAGCGGAGCTGACCTCATGGATGGAACCCCCATTTATGACGTCAAGCCCTACATACCCTATACAGACTGTCAGCCGCAGGCAACCGCCGGATTTACAGGCACCGTAAGCATGCACCGTCTCAATGTGGTGATACCACCGGAACTGACATCAAAAATAAACCCCCAAACGCTCAATGCGCTCAGGGGTATTCTGGCTCAGGATCCCAGGCCCCGCTATCAGGATGACCCGGATCGTGAATATGGTTTTGATTTTGAAGGGTATGCTGTAAAGTTCAAGGTCCCTGACCCTGATACCCTGACGGTTACTTCTCTTCTTCAGGTTTAACCCTGTCGGCGACAAGCTCCTCTACCATCTCGCCCGTGATATAGATATATGCGGAATTAACCTTACAGTTTGTGGTAAGGACCACCACTCTTTTCAGTTTACCTACCCTACGGGTTGAACCCTTGTATGTAACCTTTATTGAATCCTGCATTCCGGGCTTGATGGGATTCTTGGGTGCCTCAGCCTCAGTGCATCCGCAGGTAGAATTTGCGGACAGTATCAGAAGATCCTTTTCTCCAGTATTCTTGAACCTGAACCAGCACACTTTATCTCCATGCTCCCTGTCAAACAGGCCAAAGTCAATCGTAGTCTCCTGAAAAGTAATTTCGGGGTATTTCTCTTCATCTTCACCTTCATTCGCGCCCCACATCGGGATAGCGGTTGCAAGAGCAACCAGAAGGGTAAAAAACCTTGATTTTTTCATATTGATATACTGTTTTCAGGTTGCTAAGTTATTAAAAATATCTGTTCACCTATATAGAATCCTTTTTATTTGCCAAATCCAAAAAACAAAGCTACATTTGGACTCAGCTAAATTAAGGACTTAAATACTGCATTTTTATGTTTGACTCTAAAGATCTGGAACAGTTTAAAAAGAAGGGAACCAATGCTGAGAATGTAAAAGCACAGCTGGAACTGATAAAGAGAGGATTTCCCTTTCTTGAATTGGAAGCAGCAGCGTCCATAGGCAATGGCATAATAGCTGTTGACGACAACAAGTGTGAGGCTTATATAAAGACTTGGGACGACTATTGCAGCAAAGGCCGCAAGATAATGAAATTCGTGCCTGCATCGGGAGCTGCCAGCCGCATGTTCAAGGATCTTTTCAGTTTTCTGGATGCGGAATACAACGTCCCCACAACAGGTTTTGAGAAGGTTTTTTTTGACGGCATAGCTAATTTTGCCTTCTATCAGGACCTTGACGCCTGTTGCAAGGCCAATGAGGGTAGATCAATCAGCGAGCTCATGTCCTGCGGCTGTTACAAGGCAGTGGTTTCCAATCTGCTCGAATCCAAAGGCCTCAACTACGGGGCACTGCCCAAAGGTCTGCTCAAATTCCATAAATACAGCACATCTGCACGTACTCCTCTTGAGGAGCATATGGCAGAGGGTGCCATGTATGCATCGGGCAACGACGGTATCGTGCACCTTCACTTCACCGTATCAAAAGAACACCGCGAGTTGTTCAAGAATTTGGCCGACAGTTGCGCCCAGGCCATGTCCAAGCGTTACGGCACCAAATATGACATATCATTCTCCGAGCAGAAACCCAGCACCGATACCGTCGCTGCCGCTACAGACGGAGGTCCATTCCGTAATGATGACGGCTCCATACTGTTCCGTCCGGGCGGTCACGGCGCACTCATAGAGAACCTCAATGACCTGGATACGGACATCGTATTCATCAAGAATATTGACAACGTAGTGCCTGATCATCTTAAGACCGACACCATTACATATAAGAAACTGCTGGCCGGTATACTGGTTACCGCTCAGAGCAAGATTTTTGACTACCTGCATCTGTTGGACAGCGGAAAATATTCATCGGCCCAACTTAAGCATATATGTGAGTATGTTGACAAGGTTCTCTGCTGCCGCAAGAAGGATATCGGCAACCTGTCCGATAAGGAACTGGTCTCATGGCTACATTCCAAGCTCAACCGTCCGCTACGTGTATGCGGCATGGTCAAGAACGTAGGTGAGCCCGGCGGCGGTCCGTTCCTGGCATACAACAGTGACGGTACAGTATCTCCTCAGATTCTGGAGAGTTCACAGATTGACCTTAACGATGCCGTCAAGAAGGAGATGTTCACCAAGGGCACCCACTTCAATCCTGTGGATCTGGTATGCGCTCTGCGCGGTTACAAGGGTGATAAATTCAACCTGCCGGCACATGTCGACCCCGCAACAGGCTTCATATCAAGCAAGTCCAAGAACGGGCGTGAGCTCAAGGCCCTTGAACTTCCCGGTCTCTGGAACGGCGCCATGAGTGACTGGAACACCATCTTCGTAGAGGTTCCCCTCACCACCTTCAACCCCGTCAAGACCGTCAACGACCTCCTTCGCCCGCAGCACCAACCCGCATAAAGGTTTCTCGCCGCTTCGCGGCTCGGAGGTTTTTGTTTGCGGATACGAAAACATCCAGCCAATAAATTGGCTGGCTACCATTATCATATGCCTATGGCATTAATCTGTGCCGTTAGGCACATGAATCAGAAAAGGTCCCAAAACTGGAACCTCTTCCTCGGAGCGATAGACGGGGCACGATCCCGCGACCTTCGGCTTGGGAAGCCAACGCTCTACCAACTGAGCTACTATCGCATTGCACCTGCAAATGTAATAAAAAAGGCCGCTCGATTGAGCGACCTTTTCTATTTTATTCAACCTCTAGAGTGACGATGCTGGCAGCAGGAATCTCCAGAACCAGGTCACCGGTCTTCTTGTCTATACGGGCTCCGCTAAAGTCTGCAAGCTTGATTTTGTCAGGGTTCTCGAATGTATTGTAGTTCGATGCCTTATCGCTGGTAAGGATCTTGCCCGATACCTTCTTGGCCTTGATGCCATCCAGCTTAACTATTACGCTCTGAGCCTCGTTAAGTTTTACGTTTGACATTGAAACGTGCAGTTTGCCGTTCTTGATTGAAGCTGTAGAGCTGAACAGCGGCAGAGGACGTGTAGCGGTCTCATCGGGATTTGCAGCGTAGCGCTCATTGGGAGTAAGCTTGACATCAACACCCTCCAGGTCTGTAGGAATGTATGTTGCATCCATGTGAGGCTTGTACATATCGAATATCCAGTATGTAGGAGTGAGAACCATCTTGTCATCCTTGGTCAGGATCATAGACTGGAGTACGTTGGCCACCTGAGCGATGTTGGTCATCTGGATGCGGTCGCAATACTTGTGGAACACGTCGAGTGAAAGTGAAGCAACCAGAGCGTCACGCATGGTGCTCTGCTGATAGAGCTGTGTGCCGGGCTCCGGCTCCCACCATGTACCCCACTCGTCAACCAGCAGCGGAGTCTTGTGCTCAGGATCATACTTGCTCATGATTGCCAGATGCTTCTGGATAACAGGCTCAATACCCAGGCACTTGCCCAGAGCCCAGTAGAAATCCTCATCGCTGAAGTCAAGAGCAGGCTTCTTGGCACCAACCCAACCTGATACTGTATAGTAATGCAGAGATACGGCGTTCATCATTGAACCAACCTTCTTCATCAGAACCTCTGTCCACTCATAGTCATAGTCAGTAGCACCGCTGGCAATCTTAAAGAGCTGAGTGCCGTTAAAGTCACGGCAGTAGGTCTGGTAACGACGGAAAATGTCTGAGTAGTACTCGGGCAGCATGTTACCGCCGCAGCCCCATGCCTCATTACCTATACCTATATACTTAACGTGCCAGGGCTCCTCACGACCGTTCTGCTTGCGCAGCTTAGCCATAGGACCGTCGGCGGCGTTCATATACTCAATCCACTTGGCAGCCTCCTCGACAGAACCGCTACCTACGTTCAGTGAGATGTAAGGCTCACAGCCTATAAGCTCGCAAAGGTTCAGGAACTCATGTGTACCAAAGCTGTTATCCTCAACAATTCCACCCCAGTTGTTGTTAACCATAACGGGGCGGTTCTCCTTGGGGCCGATACCATCCATCCAGTGATACTCATCGGCATAGCAACCACCTGGCCAGCGCATTACGGGCACCTCAAGCTCCTTAAGAGCGGCAAGCACGTCATTACGGTAACCGTTTGTATTGGGAATTGAAGACTCCGGACCTACCCACAGACCTCCGTAGATGCAGGTTCCCAGATGTTCCGAGAACTGTCCGTAGATATTCTTGTTGATGGTTGCGCCCGGTTGGTCGGCATGGACATTGACTGTAACTTCATTCTTGGCGCTTACAGACAGGGTTGCTGTCAGAGTAAGCAGGAACAATACTTTTTTCATTTATAATGGAGATTTGTTGTTTGACTAACTTAGGTTAGATTGAAGCAAAGATAAGGAAAAAGCACACACGGAACGTACTTTTCACTACTTTTGTCCCAACACATACCACTTAGATGAAAAAGAGGATTATCATAATCATAGCTGCCGCGCTAATTGTGACAGGAGCATGTTTTGCATTCCATTTCTACAGACTGTTCACCAATCCCGTCTCTGTCTGTGATGATTACCGCATATACATCACAAGTGACGATGACAGCCAGAGCATAATGGCCCAAATCCTGGAGTACGATGAATCAGCCTCCATAAAAGCGTTGGCCTATCTGCTCAAACGCCGCAACTATGACAACCATATCCATACCGGCTGCTATACCGTACGTTCCGGTGCCACCCCCAAACAGGTAGCAGACATGCTCACCAGCGGTGCCCAGACGCCGGTCAAACTCACCGTCAACAGCACCCGCACCGTAGGCCAGATGGCCCGCGCCATATCGAGCCAGATAATGCTGGACTCCGCACAGATAGCATCCAGGCTCAACTCCCCGTCACTTCTGGACTCACTGGGATACACGCCTGCCACCATCTTCTGCATGATAATCCCCAACACGTATGAGGTTTATTGGAACACATCGGCCGATGCACTGATTTCACGTCTGGTAAAGGAGCGGGACCGTTTCTGGACCGATGAGCGCAAGGCAAAAGCCAGTGAGATAGGCCTGACAGAGCAACAGGTCGTAACACTGGCGTCGATAGTTGAGGAAGAGACCTCCAAGTCCGATGAGCTGGCCATAGTTGCCGGACTCTACATGAACCGTCTCAAGAAACGCATGCCGTTACAGGCAGACCCAACTGTTATCTTTGCATTGGGAGGTGAAAGACCCAAACGCGTACTCAAGAAACATCTTGAGGTTGAATCGCCCTACAATACATACAAGTATCCCGGACTCCCCCCTGCCCCTATCCGGTTTGTGAGCACCCGTTCCATTGACGCCGTACTCAACTACCGCAAGCACAACTACCTTTACATGTGTGCCAAGGAGGATTTCAGCGGCTATCACAACTTCACCTCATCACTTTCACAGCACAATGCCAATGCCGCCCGATATCAACGGGCACTGCGCAATGCAGGCATAAGATAAAAAAACAGGGGCCGGATAATCCGACCCCTTGTTTTATATGGTATTCATTCAGGTTAATGTCTTATCATATATTTCTTTCCACCTATTATATAAAGGCCTGCGGGCAGTTCCTCTATCTGCTCAAATGTTCCGTTTGACAATACCTTACGACCTACTATATCAAACACATCTTTGGTCTTGGGCTCCGGGCTGTACCATACAGGATCATCGGAATCATCAGCCGGTATAGGATCCACACCGGTCATCAGCAGAGCTCTTTTCTGGTATGTCTTACGTACATCTATATATGCCTGATGCGGAGTTAAATCCTCAAAGAAAAGCAGAGGCTTGGTACCTTCACTTCCGTCCAGCCATGACTGATTGTCACGAACGCCCCAAACCAAGAAAGTAGGTACATTGTCATACTTTATCATGATATCCGCGATTTGGGCATATTTCTCGGCCTGAATTCTCAACTCTTCTTCTGATATAGGTCTAACGCACTTCTTATCCTGAACCTCACCGCCCGGCATATCCATCTCAGTGATGATACAGTTAAGACCTATGGCACGGAACTGCTTTACAGTCTCCTCAATCTGTGCGGGCTGGAGTCCGCTTACGGATGTGTGCATCTGCATGCCTACACCGTCAATCGGAATACCGGAATCCTTAAGTCTCTTGGCCAGATTGTACATGGCGTGTGTCTTACCGTTCTCATAGTGACCGTTGCCCCAGTGGCCGATGTTATAGTCGTTGATATAGAGCTTGGCATCGGGGTCAGCCTGATGTGCCCATACAAATGCGGAGTCAATGTAATCCTCACCGCCAAAGCCGGAATACCATACTGAGTATGTACGGGTTGAATAACCGGCTCCAACAGCACGGCCCACATTCTCCTCAAGGCACTCATTGACCACATCCCATTCGGTAACCTTACCCTTCCAGTGACCTACCACATTATATATATGGTTCTTAAGAATCTTGATTGCCTCCTGTCTCTTGGCAGCTCCGGACAGACCGTTCAATGTATTTGCCACCCAATCAGGATTCTGTCCGTGCCATGTAAGAGTATGTCCGCGCACTTTCATACCGTTCTCCTTGGCAAAATTTACAACACCCTCAGCCTGCCAGTTGAAGTTGTTACGAGACGGCTCGGTAGCATCGAACTTCATGGCGTTTTCAAGAACCACCATATTGAAATTGTTTACTACAGTCTTTCCAAAATCATTACCTGTGCTGATACCGGGGTTGACGCAGGTTCCAAAGTTCTTGCCCAACTTGTCAGCCCAATATCTTACTGTCGTCTCCGGTCTTGACATGTCATACTCTGACATCAGGAAAACCAGATTGTCCAGATAGAACTCAGCACCCTCAGCATGCAAACCTATCCTCATAGCCTTGGCGCGTGAACTCCTCTCAAGATTCAGAGACATAATGTTATCCACCCAACGGTTCTTGGTCAATTCCTTGTCGGGTGCAGTCTTATGAGCATAATAACCACCCCAGGCAATGTCAAACGCGGCATCACCGGATACGTCATCCACACGTTTTATGCTGATAGACAGTTCCTTTGACAGATTGAGCAAAGCAGTGACGGATAACGGGCCTGTTCCACCCTCCTTTGTAGGGTTGTCCAGTTCAACATATCCTATCTGACCGTCTATGCTTGTAACATGAAGATACTTGTTGCCGTTCTTGTCAATCTCAACGACTGCACTGGCACCCTCCAGAGGATCAGTTCCTTTTAATGTATAAACCGGGAAAGTGGTACCCACCTCAAAATTCTCAAAATCATAAGCGAGGAGTTGATCCATATTCTTAACACGCTCGTCAAGTTCCTCACTGGCAGCAGCATAAGCCTCTTCTATAGCCTGCATTATGGAATCACGTCTGGCTCTCTCCTTAGCTTCAGCCTCTTGTTCGTAAGCGTCCTCTGAGCAGAGGAATACTATGTCGTCAATATAATAATCCGCATTGGCGGCATTAAGTCCCAGTCTGAAAATCTTTTCACGGGATGAACGTTCCGGAGAGACAGGAGAATACATGCAATCCTTCCACACACCTGCCTCAAAAACAGACGGTTTCGAGTCAGTATCCTTATAAGCGGAGATTGATCCGTAATAGACCTCAAAGTGACAGTTGGCAGCATTGTCATAAGCATTCTTACTCTTGATTGACAGAGTCAGGAAAGGATACTTTTTCAATGTAGCTGCCGACATGTTGTCAGGATTGTCAAACTCAACAAATCCCGGCAGTTCACCGGTAGTAACATGAAGAACCTTATTCTGAGGGTTGTTCTGATCAGCTTCAACAACAGCACTTGCTCCTTCAACTGCTTCACCATTTGATGTGACAACCTGAAAGGTCTTACCTACCTCAAAATCATCGAACGAATAACCGGAAACGTAATAATCGTTATGAAAGGCATATGTGATAAAGTTGGAAGAAAGCAGGAAAAACAGAAGTAAAATTCTCTTCATAAGCTAATTAGTAATTATTATATGTGATTTGATTGGATAAATAACTCACAAATATACATATTTAGAGTTAAAAGAAGGAAAAAACGGAACAAAAAAAACCGCATCGGTGATGTGATGAGAACTCCGGAAATATAAGTTTTAGGCGCCCGGTCCCCTTTGTAATCCACCGACCGAAGGTTACCCCGTAAGGGGCGTGGCCCGCCATTGGAAACCGAAGCAATCCCGGTTCTCTATTTTTTTGATGAGTCTCCCGATCTAACCCGATGCGGTTAAGCGAAGGTAGTAAAAAAAAGCGGGCGGAAATCAATCCGCCCGCTTTTTAACTTATGTTTCCCAGCTTATTTAACCTTCTTGACAATAGCCTTGAAAGCCTCGGGGTTGTTCATAGCCAGGTCAGCGAGTACCTTACGGTTGATCTCGATACCTGCCTTATGGATGGCGCCCATGAGCTGTGAATAGTTCATACCCTCAAGACGGGCAGCAGCGTTGATACGCTGGATCCACAGAGCACGGAACTCTCTCTTCTTGTTCTTACGGTCGCGGAATGCATAAGTCAGACCCTTCTCCCAAGTATTCTTGGCAACGGTCCAAACGTTCTTTCTTGCACCAAAGTAACCTCTGGTAAGACCTAAAATTTTCTTTCTCTTTGCTCTAGAAGCAACGTGATTTACTGATCTCGGCATAGTTTTTTGTTTTTTGAATGTCAGCGCCCATCAAAAAAAAGGTCTTAAAGCTGACAAATCGGTTAATTTCTTTTTTGACTGATCTCTTAATCGGGGTTATCTCATGCAGAGCAGATCCTTAACCATCTTAACGTTGGCCTGGTCCAGCAGAGTGAAGTGATCCAGATTTCTCTTACGCTTCTTAGTCTTCTTTGTCAGAATGTGGCTGTGATAAGCGTGCTTTCTCTTGATTTTGCCCGATCCGGTAAGAGCGAATCTTTTTTTAGAACCGGAATTAGTCTTTGATTTCAACATTGTTTTTAAAAATTTTGTTTGTTATTTATAACTGTACGCACCATGCCGGAGCGTAGCAGTCGTTTTTATTCCTTATCCTCTTCCTGCTTTGCAGCGTCAGCCTTCTTGGGGGCTCCACCCTTCTTGGGAGATATGAATATCGTCATACGCTTTCCCTCCAGGATAGGTGCCTGCTCCTGCTTTCCGTACTCTTCAAGGTCCTTGGCAAAACGTGCCAGGATGTTCTCACCCTGTTCCTTGAACAGTATTGAACGGCCGCGGAAGAACACATATGCCTTAACCTTGTCACCGTTCTGCAGGAATCCCATGGCGTGCTTGAGCTTGAAGTTGTAGTCATGATCATCGGTCTGGGGTCCGAAACGGATCTCCTTCACGTCAATCTTGACCTGCTTAGCCTTGGCCTCCTTCTGCTTTTTCTTAAGCTGGTATATGAACTTGGAGAAATCAACGATCCTGCATACCGGCGGAACTGCATTGGGTGATATGAGAACCAGATCCAACTCCATGCTGTCAGCTATCTGAAGAGCCTCACGAAGTGAGACCACCTTGGGCTCAAAACCCTCTCCGATTATACGAACCTCCTTGGCACGGATTTCGTCATTGACCTGAAACTGATCACTCAAATTGTCTTTCTTCATTCAGAATCTGTTATAAGGTTTCTCTATTTTTCTCTTATACCTATCTTAATATTTTATTCCAAGCGGGCGCAAAATTACCATTTATTTATCATAGAATTAACTTCATTGGCAATTTTTTCACCAAATTCGTCAATTTTCATGTTTCCAAGGTTCTCGGCACCCTGCTTACGTACGTTAACTTCACGGTTCTCAGCCTCTTTCTCACCTACTACAAGCATGTAAGGAATGTGCTTGACCTCATTGTCACGGATCTTACGTCCTATCTTCTCGTTGCGGTCATCCACGAAGCTGCGGATCTCATACTTGTCCTCCAGCATTTTCTGAACCTCATGAGCGTAATCATTGGCCTTCTCAGAGATAGGCAGGATGGCAACCTGGTCAGGTGTGAGCCAGAGCGGGAACTTACCTGCGGTATGCTCAATGAGCACGGCAACGAAACGTTCCATTGAGCCGAAGGGAGCACGGTGAATCATAACCGGACGCTCCTTCTGGTTGTCTGAGCCGATATACTCGAGTTCAAATCTCTGCGGCAGGTTGTAGTCAACCTGGATGGTACCCAGCTGCCAGCGGCGGCCCAGGGCATCCTTAACCATGAAGTCCAGTTTAGGACCGTAGAATGCAGCCTCACCGTACTCAACGGTTGCCTTAAGACCCTTCTCCTCACATGCCTCAACGATGGCGCGCTCAGCCTTCTCCCAAACCTCATCGCTACCTACGTATTTCTCGTGGTCGTTGGGGTCACGCAGTGATATCTGAGCCTCAAAGTTGTCAAAGTTCAGAGCCTTGAAGATGATCTCAATGATCTCCATAACGCGGATGAACTCACCCTTAACCTGGTCAGGACGGCAGAAAATATGTGCATCATCCTGTGTGAAGCTGCGTACACGGGTCAGTCCGTGAAGCTCACCGCTCTGCTCATAACGGTATACGGTACCGAACTCAGCTATACGCAAAGGCAGGTCGCGGTATGAACGGGGCTGTGACTTGAATATGCAGCAGTGGTGAGGGCAGTTCATAGGCTTGAGCAGATAGCACTCACCCTCCTCAGGAGTGGTGATGGGCTGGAAGCTGTCCTTGCCGTAATGATCCCAGTGACCTGAAGTCACATAGAGCTGCTTTGAACCGATATGCGGAGTGATTACCTGCTGGTAACCGTAACGCTTCTGAATACGTGAAAGGAAGTCCTGCAGGCGCAGACGCAGTGCTGTGCCTTTGGGCAGCCAGATGGGCAGGCCCTTACCCACCATGTCGCTGAACATGAAGAGCTCCATCTCCTTACCAATCTTGCGGTGGTCACGCTTCTTGGCCTCCTCAAGGAGTTCCAGATACTCGTCAAGCATCTTCTGCTTGGGGAATGTGATACCGTAGATACGGGTCATCTGCGGACGCTTCTCGTCACCGCGCCAGTATGCGGCCGATGTAGCCAGCAGCTTGATAGCCTTGATGGCGCCTGTGTCAACCAGGTGCGGTCCGCGGCAAAGGTCAGTGTAGTTACCCTGTGTATAGGTGGTGATAGTTCCGTCCTCCAGGTCAGCTATGAGCTCGTTCTTGTAGCTCTGGCCGCGTGAAGCGAAGAACTTGAGTGCATCGGCCTTTGAGATCTCCTCACGAACCAGCTTCTCCTTCTTCTGGACCAGTTCCTTCATCTTGGCCTCGATGGCGGGGAAATCACTCTCCTTGATGGTTACGCCTTCAGGCGGCATGATGTCATAGTAGAATCCCTTCTCGATGGCGGGACCGATTCCGAACTGTGTGCCGGGATAGAGTTCCTGCAGAGCCTCGGCCATAAGGTGGGCACTGGTGTGCCAGTATGCGTGCTTGGCCTCCTCATCCTCCCACTTGTGGAGCTTGATGGTAGCATCGGTAGTTATGGGGCGGTTGAGCTCGGTAATCTGATCGTTTACACTGCAGGCCAGCACATCCTGTGCCAGTCTCTGGCTGATGCTCTCAGCAATCTCATAACCGGTTACGCCGCTCTCATATTCGCGTACGGAGCCGTCGGGAAAAGTAATCTTTATCATGTTGTTATTATATATTTCAATTTTAAGTCCGCAAAATTAGGAATTTATTCAGACTTTGAGAAACGTTTGATGATATTATATGCTGAGTATATGCCAAGTTCGCCGGCACGGCTCAAGTCACGAAAAGCATCATCCATACGGTTCATCAGGACCAGGACAAGTCCACGGTTATACCATGCCTCCGCAATGGTCGCATCCAGTTCAATGGCCTTGTCAAAATCCTGCAGTGCGGCATGCAGGTCATTGGTTCTGGCGTAATATGTACCCCTGTTGTAATAGGCAAAGGCAAAATCGGGCTCCATATCGATCACACGGGTAAGGTCCTTGATCACATACTGATATCCCGCATCGGCAGCGTTATCCCTCAAACCTGAGTGTCCCTGCTGCAGGTCCATCACCTGCTCCGCCTTACGCATCTCTATCTGACGGGCCCTTACCTGAGCGCGGCAGAACCAGACTGCCCAATTGTCGGGATCAAGTGAAAGGGCATTGTCCATATCGGATTCCGCATTGTCAAAGTCCTGCAGCAGATAGAAATCCATCGCTCTTGAAAGCAACTGACATGCGGGATTGACATTAAGTGAAAGCGTACGTCTGTCTATATCCTCAAACAGTCTTTTGATCTGTCTCTCATCAAGCTGCACCTCCTTGTTCTCAAGGAACAGCTCTGACATGAAGCACCCTGAAAGGTACAGGTCATCGACCGTCTTGCTGTAGCGTACATTGCTCACTTCCTTCTGATTATCCCTGAAGAAAGTCAGACGGAATGCCTCCAGATACTGGACATCCACATTACGGTTCTGAACCTTTCCGCGATACTCGCTCGAGAATCCGGTAGAGTTCTCCAGATTCTCATCCACAACAATCTTACGGTAATTGCGTACGTTCTTGTCCGACCTCTCACGGGTCTTGCCGTCTTCTTCCTTGTCTGAGTCCGATGCGTAACCCATTGCGTTGTTGAAACGGCGGTTCTGGTCACGGAGCACCACCATGGCATCCTCTTCAGCTCCACGGCGGTTACCCAGTTTCTCACGCACCTCACTGCGTATCTGGTAGCCCTGTATGAACTGCGGATACTCCTCAAGGACTCTGGTTATATCCTGCTCGGCACCACGGTAATCGCCCGTCTGGTCACGCAGCAGGCCGCGGTAATAGACAGCCATCATATTGTCGGGCTCTGCTTCAATCACCACATCAAAGTCCTCAATAGCACGGTTGTCATCACCTATCTGAGCACGAAGGTTACCACGGTTGTAATGGCCTATGACACTGGCAGGATCAATCGTTACCGATATGTCATAATCAGCCAATGCCCCGTTAAGATTGTTTCGGAAATA
Organism: Bacteroidaceae bacterium; assembly: GCA_045113495.1. Lineage (GTDB taxonomy): Bacteria > Bacteroidota > Bacteroidia > Bacteroidales > Bacteroidaceae > Colenecus. The sequence goes on along the minus strand of JBGUIZ010000053.1, from coordinate 41,183 downwards.
GCGCACCATGGCACGGGTTATGTAGGAACCTGAACTGGTAGGATCCAGGGAGATGGCACGGTCCAGATCCTGCTCAGCCTCCTCATACCTTTCCATACGTGCCAGCATCACTCCATGATGGTGAATCATAACGGGATCGAACCTGTTCACCTCAACAGCCCTCTCCATCCAGTCAAGGGCAGCGGCACTGTCACCCTGTTCCCATAACAGGTCCGAGCGCATAGCCATAGCCGGCGCATAACGCGGAGCGGACGATATAAGGGTATCGGTCTCAAGGATTGCCTCATCCTTATGGCCGCTGCGGGCCAGACAGAGTATCAGGTTATGACGCAGCGAACGGTTCTCAGGGTCCAGTTTAAGTCCTGTCCTGAAATCAAGCGCAGCCTCGTCATACCGCTCCTGATATACACGAGCCAGTCCTCGCACCTGATAGCTGTTCACCACGAACGGGTTACGCTCTATGGAGCTGTTGCAGTCCCGTTCAGCACCACGGTAATCCTCGAGTGACAGTTTGGCTACAGCACGGTAAAAATAGGGTTCGTACAGATAAGGTTTGGCGCTTATGACCTGATTGAAGTACTGTATGGAGAGTACGTAATCATCAAAATAGAGGGCGGTACGTCCCACCTGCATCATGCGATCGGTATTGATCTGTGCATGCAACGGAGTACACAGCAACCCGATGGCCACCGTGAACGCCGCAAGAAGGGTACGCCCTATTCTCATTATTTCTTGGGAATCCTCACCTTATAGTCACAGTTGAACTTGCCGGCAGCAATGGAACTGAGAGCCTTCTTGTTCATCTGTCTGCGCAAAGGTGACATGCGGTCTATGAAACACTTTCCGTCCAGATGGTCTATCTCATGCTGGAGCACGCGTGCAGGGAATCCCTCAAACCATTCGTCATGCTCCTCAAAGTTCTCATCCATCCAGCTTACGCGTACGCGCTCCGGACGGTTCACCTTCTCATGTATGCCGGGAAAACTCAGGCAGCCCTCCTCATAGGGAATCAGAGCTCCGTCAGTCTCCTCAATATAGGGGTTGATATAAGTCTTGAAATAACCCTTGAACTCAGGCTGGTCATCGGATATCACATCCAGGTCAACCACTGCAAGACGGATGGGAAGTCCCACCTGAGGAGCGGCAAGGCCCACTCCCTCTGCCTTACGGAGTGTTTCAAACATATCCTTTATCAGCTGCTGCAATCCCTCGTAGCTGCTGTCAATCTCCTCGGCCTCCTTCTTAAGGACACTCTGGCCGTATGTGTAGATAGGTAAAATCATATTTCTTTATAAAGTTTTGAATCCATGAATGACTCCAGGATGATGGTGGCGCTCACCTCATCCACGAGTGCTTTGTTGCGGCGCGCCATCTTGCCTATGCCGGACTCCAGGATGGCACGTTGCGCTATGACCGATGTAAAACGCTCGTCAAACATCAGTATCTTTTTGTCCGGGTACTGCTTGCGCAGCTTGTCCACAAACGGCCTGATCTGCTTCATACTGGCCGAATCCTCTCCGTTCATGTTGGTGGCATATCCCACAACTATTATATCCACCTGCTCCCTGCCCATATATGAGGCAAGGAAAGCCGGCAGTTCATGCGTAGCCACAGTTCCAAGCCCGCCCGGAACTATACGCAACGGGTCTGTAACCGCAATTCCGGTACGCTTGGTACCGTAATCAATAGCAAGAATACGTCCCAACGCTTATTTCCTGTAAAGAATCCAGGCGCTCTGGAAGTCCTGATTTTCAGGATATCTGGCCTTGAAATTGTTACGCTCGGCAACAGCTTCCTCCTTGGTGTCAAAGCTGGCGCATACAACGCGGTATGTCTTACCGGCCTCATTCACCACTACGACAGCCTTGTAACCGTCATCAATCAGACGCTGACGCAGAGCATCGGCATTGGCCTTAAGAGAGAAACTGCCACATACTATTCCGTACGCCTTTATATCCTGGTCACCGGATACCACAGACACCTTCTCCTCGCGTACCGATACGTTCGATACATCCTCAGCCTTGGGTGCCTCATTGACAACAACCGGCTCTTCTACAACAGTCTTGGCCTCATCTCCGCTGACTGCCTTCTCATACGCCTGCTTATAGGCGTTCTGACTTGACTTGCAGGCCGACAGTGACAACACCGTTCCTGCTATCAAAATGTAAACTATTGATTTCTTCATAATCATAAAACCTTATCGTTCAGTGAATAAAAGAAAATTGTACTGTATCATTTGCCAGACAGTCCTGAACCAGGCTCTCCGGTATCAGTTTCCAGTGAGTGGGATAAGTAACCTTGATACCGGTCTCGCCATTCAGTGCAAAATCCGTCAGCATATAATATCTTATATCCGTAGGTGACACTCCGTTAAGTCTGCCGGGCATGCTCTTTCTCGGGATACCGGTAGCCTGAAACAGTGTCGATTCCTGTCCGGCATAGAAGAAAGAGTTAATCGTTGTACGGTACCTGCGGTCAGGATCGAACTTACTGCCATCGGCCATACAGGATATATTTACCCGGCTGCCTGCCGGTTTAGTCACGTCAATTGTGTAATCAATACCGGCGGCCGTAATGAAACGGCTGGGATTGGTTTCAGGACCCGTTGTTCCGTCACTGTACTTTCTGGTCTTGAGCAGTGAATCACCTTTTTTCTTTACGGTGTTATAGAACTGGCTGGCCGAGAACTCAAGTATATCCTTGATCTCACTGCCCTTCAGCATGACTGAGACCAGGTTGTTGTCATACTGGAACGCGTTGAAAGCGTCACGCATGCTGAAATCACCTGCAGGATAATAATCCCGGGTGGATGTGGGTGAAGCCAAAGACACCTCCGCACCATAAAAGCGCATATGGATGGAATGGACGTATTCCATACCTGTAGGCGTACGCCACAGAGCCCCCTTGTTATCCAACGGAGTCTTTATCTTGCCCAGAGTGGAATCAGCGTAGCTGCGAACATCGTCATACCAGCCTGACAGGGATTGAAGGAAAGTATTGTCCGGAATCTGTCCGGTGATATCCTCCAGTCCACCGCTCACGGTCACTACCGGTTTGTCCGAAACCGTGTAATCGGCAGTAAGGGTTACGGCTGCAACATTACGGGCATATGGACCGGGATTGATAAGCAGCAGGGTATCACCCTCACCCAGAGGTTCCCTGACGCAACGTGCAACATGGTCATGTCCGTAAATGACGAGATCAAAACCGGGAACCTCATGAACCAGTTTCCTTGTTATGTTCTCGTAGACACCGGCATCATCCATCCTGCCGTTCTCAAATCCGGAATGGAACAGTCCTATCACCACATCGGCATTGTATTTGTCCTTTAGTTGCGGAACCCAGAACTCAGCCTGTTCCAACGCACCGTGTATCTCCAGACCGGAGCCGCTGTTCTGCGGGACAGAATAAGCCACCAGGTCTGTAGTCAGTCCCAGAACCGCAATCCTGAGTCCCTGTCTTTCTATGACAGTGAACGGCGGCAGGTATCTGACCGTATCCTCTACGAATACATTGGCGCCCAGCATAGGGAATCGGGCATTTTCAAGGAACCTGTCCCAACTCAAAGGTCCGGCCTGTACATCGTGGTTACCCATAGTCACAGCGTCACATCCGAGCAGGTTATAGGCTTCCGATGCCAGACAAGGCCTGAAATACTGGGCCGTTATATCCTGATATACGTCAACAGCACCCTGCAGGATATCACCTGCATCAAGATAAACCACATTCCTGTACTCCTCACGCTCCTTCTTAAGGAAAGATGAGAGTTTGGCAAGAGAGCCTTCCCTTTCCGTTTCCGATATCAGATCCTTGTCAAATATGTTTCCGTGCACATCGGTAGTAGCTATGATGCGCACAACCACCTTGTCGGGGTGAGAGTTACATCCCGAAAGGAGAATTACGATTGCAGACAATGCAATAAAAACAGATTTGACGGATTTCATATACTATCAGAAGAAAGACCAGGATTTGATACTCAAATTACCGCTGGATACTAAATACAGATCATCAACCACCCCTGTGGGTTTAATGATGAGCGGAACAGTCACTGTAATGTAATTTTTTGATTCAGGCACATCTACCCAGGCATAAATTCTGCCTTTGGTGGGGTTCTTGCTGCACACCTTGATAGCGCCACTGCCCTTTACCTGTGCAGTGAAGCCCACGGCTCCCCTCTTGAAATCAGGTTTGGATATGCACATCCATGAGCCCGGTACCATCTCGGCGGTACAATAGGTGTTGTTAGGGGTTGTACCCTTATGGAACTCTGTGGTCACGTCAGCCTCCCAAGCCATGGTTGCGCCGGGAACCACCCTGTAGGGATCAAAGTTCTTGAGCTGTTCTACACCATCCTCTGTAATCTTGGATGCCGGAAGATACTTTATGCCGGGAGTAGTCTCATCAATTTGGATTTCGCTCATGCAGGTGCTGCGAAGCTCGGCATCAGCCGCACCGCCGTCCTCCTTTTTCTGCCTGAGTACAGGATAGTCCGTAGACATGGCGCTCTTGAGGGTTCTGGTATGGTACAGGATATAATGCTTACCCTGGAACTCCACGATGGCGTGATGGTTGTTTCCACCGCCACCGGCCCAACTGGCTCCAACCGGATTGTCAAATATCTTGCCTACGTAAGTGAACGGGCCCAGCGGATTGTCCGATATCATGTATGCGATCGATGCCGCACCGGGACCGCCCTGGCTCTCCTGGTTACCGGTCCAGTTGGCGCAGTAGCTGTACATATACTTGCCACCTATCTTGTTGATGCCCGAATCCTCAAAGAGGAACGGAGGATTGATCTTTTGGGGCGTACCTACTATTGAGACCATGTTTGTGCCCAGTTTCACGCAACGTGCAGTACCGGGATCGGCTTCCTTACCGTCCGGAACACCTCCGCCGAAATAGAGATAACCTACGCTCTTGGTATCCATGAATACGGCAGGGTCAAACAGCCATGCCACGTCACCGCAGTTGGCAGTGCTGCGTGAAATAAGTTGTTTCATACCCTGCGGCAACTCCCATGGTCCCCAGGGGGAATCGGCCCTTACCACACCTATTCCGCTTCCGTTATCGGCAAAATACAAAAAGTATTTCTCCTTACCGCTTATCTTCTTGTGCGCTGCGCAGGGAGCCCAGCTGTTGTTTGCCCAGGTGGCCGGTCCCTTGCTGCCGGCTATGGGCTGTGCACCATGATCGGTCCAGTTCACCAGGTCATCGGACGAGATTATGCTGATATTGCGGATATCGGCATAACCCTCCTTGATCAGGTTTCCGTTGGAGTCATAGAGGTGATCATCTGTCATGTATACGTACAGACGGTCACCATCCACCATGGCGAACGGATCGGCACCGAACTTGTGTCCCATGAGCGGGTTATGCTTGCCGAATTTCTTGTATATCTTGTTTGTAGACTTGATGGTCACGCTCTTGAATTCCGCCTTGATATCCTCATCGCTCCTTACGTTTGTGGAGACGATTTCCGGATATGCAAACGTAATGCTGTCCATATTCCAGACTACAAGCGTATCATTTCCGTCCAGCGTGTAGATACGCATGGATCCGTCATCAAGGAATGAAAGACTGTCCACCATGTATAACGGATAGTCCTGTGACTTACCGGCATCCCACACGGAAAACGAGCGCTGAGGCTGTGCCAATGCACAACACCCCAGTGTCAGGAACATAGATAAAACAGCTATCCTTTTCATAAAAATCATTGTCTATAAATCAGATACCCAGATCCTTCTTGAATGAATCAATCTTCTTCATAGCCTCAGCCTGAACCTTGAGGTAATCCTTCTTGTCAGCCATAGGCAGCTTTGCCTCCATGTAGAACTTGATCTTGGGCTCTGTACCAGAAGGACGGACCGATATCTTGTCACCTGCGGCAGTGAAGTACTGCAGCACGTTTGACGGCTCCGGCATAACCAGGTCGGTTACCTTACCGGCGGCATCGGTCTGCTTGAGCAGCTTGAAGTCCTTGATCAGAACCACCTTCTCACCTGCCAGTGTCTTGGGAGGGTTGGCGCGGAACTGCTCCATCATGGCCTTTATCTCATCGGCACCGCTCTTACCGGGCTTTACTACGCTTACGGCACCCTCCTGTGAGAATCCGTACTCCTGATAAGCATCCAGCAGCAGGTCCCAGAGAGTCTTGCCGTTCTCCTTTGCCCAGGCTGCGATCTCAGCCATCAGCGAGCAGGCCGATACGGCATCCTTGTCACGTACAAAGTCCTCAGCCAGGAAACCGAAGCTCTCCTCACCGCCACCGATGTAGTGCTTGCCCTTGGCGTTCTCATCGGCAATCACCTTGGCGATCCACTTGAATCCGGTGTAGCAGTCAAACATCTCAAGGTTGTTCTTCTCTGCAATGCGGCTTATGACCTCAGTGGTTACGATGGTCTTCACGATGTACTCCTTACCGGTCATCTTGCCCAGCTTGGTGTACTGAGTTATGATGTAATAGAGGAAAATCATTGCGGTCTGGTTACCGTTCAGAAGGGTAAGTTCACCCTTGTCATCACGGCAGGCCACACCCAGACGGTCAGCGTCGGGGTCCGATGCCATAACCACGTCGGCATTCAGTTTGCGGGCCAGGGCCAGAGCCATGGTCAGAGCCTCAGGATACTCGGGGTTGGGTGATACCACGGTCGGGAAGTTGCCGTCCGGAATCATCTGCTCGGGAACGCAGTTCACGTTGGTGAATCCCCACTGCTTGAGAGAGCGCGGTATCATAACGCGGCCGCATCCGTGCAGCGGAGTGTATACGATGCAGAGGTCATGGTTACGCTTAACCAGGGCGGGATCTATGCAGATACCCTCAATTGCATCCAGGTAGGGTTTGTCAACCTCCTCGCCTATTATCTTGATCAAGTCAGGGTTACCCTTGAACTTGATATCCTGAACCTTAACCTTGGCAACCTCATCAATGATACCGGTATCATGCGGAGCCAGCACCTGTGCGCCGTCCTCCCAGTATGCCTTGTAACCGTTGTACTCACGGGGGTTGTGGCTGGCGGTCACGTTCACGCCGCTCTGGCATCCCAGATAACGGATGGCGAATGATACCTCCGGTGTGGGACGCAGGTCATCAAACAGATATACCTTGATGCCGTTTGCGCTGAATATGTTCGCAACGGTCTCGGCGAACAGACGTCCGTTGTTACGGCAGTCATGTCCCACTACGACTGATATCTCCTTACGCTCCTTGAAGTTCTTGTTGAGATAGTTGGCCAGACCCTGGGTAGCCATACCCACGGTGTATATGTTCATACGGTTGGTACCTGCGCCCATGATGCCGCGCAGACCGCCTGTTCCGAATTCCAGATCCTTGTAGAATGCGTCAATAAGATCTGACTTGTCCTCTTTATTCAGGAGGGCTTTCACCTCCTCACGTGTTTTCTCATCAAATGAACTGCCCAGCCATTCCTGAGCTTTGGCAGTAACCAGTCCTAACAGTTCGTCCATATATTTTTATATTATAGAATTCTAAATAGCAAAGATAAGACTTATTTTCCTAACATCCGCCTCAAACAGAAGTAGAATTTGACCTGCAGAAAATATGCCCGGAATGTACGACAGGGCATATATCCAGGTTTCATTTTCAGCCTTAAGGGCAGAAGGGTCCTGTCCACATCACGCCATACCTCTCTGAATCTGTCAGTTGCGCTGTCAGCATCCAGGATTTCCCTGTTCTTGAGCCAGAAACCTATTATTCCCGTAAGATTGATCCAGCGTTCCTTCTCAAACATGGCAATCACACGGCGTTCCTGCCCCATCTCCCTAAGTTGCCGGGACATTGAGGTGTTGGCCTCAAGCAGGTCAAGCCTGCGCGCCGTGACACTGTTGGTCATACTCTCCGGATACTGACGGTAATAGTAGATTCCGTCACAGGTTCTCACCGTCCCGGAATCCAGATAGTGCATCCTTGTGGTGTTGTCATCACTGTAAAGACGGCATGCAGTGTCATATGGCCATTTCCTGAAGAGTCCGGTCCTGGATACGTAGAGTCCGTGAACTGACCAGTCAAGAGAGAGTTCAAAAGCCTCCTGCCCCGTCCACACGCTCTTGTCGCTACGCATGGGATACGGATATTCGCCATTATCGTCAAACTTTACCAGCCTGAACAGCACGGATCCTGTCTCCGGATTGGAGTCAAGTACGGAAACCGCCTTCTCAAGGGCATCGGCCGATAACAGATCATCGGCATCAAGCATTGTTATGTAATCTCCGTCAGCTATCTCTATGCCTTTGTTACGGGCCACAGCCTGTCCGCTGTTGACATCGCACCGGATCACGGTGATACGGCTGTCCCTACCGGCATAGTCCTCCAGAATCCGGGGCGTCCGGTCTGTCGAAGCGTCATCAATACAGACTATCTGAATATCCTTAAGGGTTTGAGCCACAAGAGAATCCAGACACTCGCCCAGGTAATCCTGAGCGTTATAGGCTGCCACAAGAACAGTCACTCTGCTCATGAGCGTAACCTTTTTTTCACCTTGTCCTCAATGGACCTGATGAATGATGTGTGCTTCTTTAGATGATGAAGCGAATAGTATGAAGAGACGGCAAGCAGGAGAATGCCGGCAACCCAGTTCCACACACCCGGTGCTTCACAAGCCACCACCCAGGCGGCAGCTATAAGCGGCATCTGAATCAGCAGGACCTTTACGGCCTGCCATGAGAGTACAACCCCGTAACGGGCATGTGTTATCGAGTAGACTATAACCAGGTCCATGACGGCGGCAACCGTAAGAGCCAGACCTGTCATGGTAATACCTCCAAGTTCAAAGAAGCCTAACACCGTAGCCACAAAAACCACATCATAGAGCAGTTCCTGCAACATGAAAGTACGTGAATCACCCTTGGCCAGTGAGATATAAGAGAGAGGTTGGGTAATGCACCTGAACATGAGGCCCACAGCCGCAATGCGGGCCATAGGGACAGCCTCCATAAACCGTGGGGTAAGCAACAGGTTCACAATCAGCCCCAGGAATACTATGAAACCCACCACCATTGGTGCCATCAAAAGTATTGCCACCTCCATCTGGCGGCCGGCAAGATCATTTATCGCTGTCCTGTCCTGATTCACGGCAGAGAGTCTGGGAAAATAATCCGATTCCATAGCCGAGAACACGAACATCCCCAGATATGATATCAGCAGGTAACCCGCGCTGTATATTCCTGTAATCTCCGCGTTTCCGTATTTCATGAGATAATTGGCAATGACGGAGAACGCTCCCGCACCAAAGAATGACGTAATGGTAAAGAAGACGCCCAGTTTTATCATCCCGAACCCTTTCCTTAGGGTGGCAACGCTGAAAGGCTTAGCCCTGTAAGGGTACCTGCGGAATGAGAAAACACAGGTAATCACCATCGATGCGAATGAGACCAGCACCAGAGACGGAGCTATACCCATCAGTCCCATCTTCCATAACAACGGCACTGATATGCAGAGCGTAGCCACAACCGTAATAAGCTGGCTGCGAGCCAACTCGCCAAGCATCCCGGTTCCCTTCATTATGGCAGTCTCACCACCGTTCACAGCGCTGAATGCAGCCATGGGTGCCAGCATCAGGAAAGAGAGCGTGTAACCCCGGTCACCGTCAAAGGCCCAATAGCTGAAAGCCGGAGCCAGCAGTATACACAGCAGCATACCCGCCATGGCGGTCAGAAGAGCCCAGGTTCTGGTAACCAGAACGCTCTCATCCATCCTGCCTGACTCAATTGAGTCCCTGCACTCCGATATGCTCTTTACTGCGCTGAACGGAATGCCCAGGTCAGTGGTGCTCTTTACCAGATTGAGTGTCCTGTTGAATGATTCGTTGATTCCGAAACCGGTAGGACCCAGTATCATGGACACAAGCTTGGTCCTGACGACAGTTATCAGGGTGACGACACCCTGTACGCCGCCAAACAGTCCAGTGTATTTGATTATGCGGTCATAAGCATCGGAATGCTCCTGACCCTCATGTTCCCGTTCCGTTCTCTCTTCTGTCACGTCTACTAAACGATATAACTACTACAAAATTATACAGAATCTGAAATAAAGTACCTTAATTTGCGTTTTTGAACTGACAGATGGCAAGTATATCGGTCATAATTCCAGTATATAACAGCCTTTCCACGCTGCGCAGATGTGTGGAGAGCGTACTGTCACAGGATGTCGCCGACATGGAGGTCATACTTGTAGATGACGGCTCCACCGACGGCAGCAGTTCCCTTTGCGACACCCTGGCTGCCGGACATGACCTGATAAGCGTCATTCACCGCCCCAACGGAGGACTGAGCGCAGCCCGCAACACCGGTATAGAATCGGCCTCCGGCCAGTGGCTCTCCTTTGTGGACAGCGATGATGAACTTGCACCCGGCACGCTCAAAGGCAATCTGGAGTATGCTATGGCATTGTCCGATACTGACCTTGTAGAGTTTCCGGTTGCCGTCCATTGGGGCTCACCCGCCTCTCACACCCTACAGTTCGTCCCATTTGACACCACAGGACCGCAGGTATTCACACATTGGATTGAGAGCGGCGGATACAACCACTGCTACGCCTGCAACAAGCTGTTCAGGGCAACCCTGTTCGAGCATATCCGGTTCCCGCTCGGTGAGAGCTTTGAGGATGCCGCCATATACCCCGCCATCATCAAGGCATGCCGCACGGTAAGATATTCAGACATAGGCTGTTACCTCTACTATCAGTCTGAGGGCAGCATAACCCTCCGATACAGGTTCCACAATCAGGAACCCCTGTTCAGGCATAACATACGGTTACTTGACTCCATAACCCGGGACGGATTCGGCATACCCTGCCGCATACGGCTCTGGAGCGTCTGCCTTAACCTCCTTATAGACCTTGCCCGATGCACGGACGCTGACAGAGATTATATCAAAGCTCAGGCTTCAAAGCTCAACTCTCTCAGGCCCCGCATAACCGGGATCCACAGCTCCGGCTTATCCTTTAGGAACCGTATCAAGGTTCTTGCCGCAACGTTGCTGGGCACAATGACCATCTGTTCAATCCTGAGCATAAGAAAGTACAAATGAAAGTATCTGTCATCATACCATACTACAATCCAGACGGCGACCGGGAAACCTGGAAGTTGCTCATAAGGGCCATCAGATCAGCCCGGGACAGTCTAAGCCAGGACTGTGACTGTGAAATTGTGGTGGTAAATGACGGTTCAGGATCCAATCCTGACCTGAGTTCCGTAAAAGAACTGCCGGTCAGATACATAGACATACCGCACAGAATGCTCGGAGGCGCCCGTAATGCCGGTATGGACAACGCTTCGGGCGATATCATCACCTTTCTTGATGCCGATGACATCTATTACCCCGGGGCGCTGACACCATGCATCAAAGCCATGCAGGAACTTGACGCAGACCTGATAGGATTCGGCATGATACGTGTAAAGGATAGCGGAAACTGCCTGAAAGCACCAAAGGGAAAGCCCGCCTTCAGCCGGCCGGTAACAGGCTCCGCTTACATGAGGGATCATGACCTTTACGGCAGCGCATGCCGTTATCTCATCCGCACGTCATTCATCAGGAGTCACGGATTACGTTTTATGGAGAATGCGTACATAGAGGATGAGGAGTTCACACCCAGGATGATGTATCTGGCACAACGCTACTCTGAGACGCAATACCCGGTTTATGCCTACTGCATCCGTAAAGGCTCCATCATCATGGAGAGTTCCCATTCCAGGATTGAGACAAGACAGGCCGATACGCTGAAGGCCCTGTCCCATCTGGTAGCATTCCGTGGCGAGCACATGAGCCAGCCTCATGAAGGCCTTGACCGCAAGATAAACACCCTTGCCATGGACCATCTGCGCCGCACTCTGCGACGTGATGACTGGCGCGACGTGATATCGGCCCAGAAGGATGCCCTGAGGGATATGGGACTATACCCTCTGCAGGGAAACCGTTCATTCGGTTTCACTCTTTACAGACTGCTGTCCCGCAATATGACAGGTCTCACATTTTTACGGTTAATAGAGAGGTTCTACATATGAGAATACTACTGCTTGGCGAATACAGCAACGTTCACAACACCCTGGCCCAGGGACTCAGGGAGTTGGGGCATGAGGTCACGGTTGCCAGTGACGGCGACGGCTGGAAAGACTATCCCCGTGACATAGACCTGAGCCGTACTCCCGGCAAAAGTTTCTCATTCCTGTGGAGACTCATCAAGGCTCTGCCCCGGATGCGCGGATATGACGTGGTACAGCTTATCAACCCCATGTTCCTGGAGCTTAAGGCCGAGCGCATCATGCCTATCTACAGATATCTGCGCCGCCACAACAGGAAGGTGGTGATGGGAGCATTCGGCATTGATTATTATTGGGTGAGCGTCAACACGGACATCAAGCCCCTGCGGTACAGCGACTTCAATTTCGGAGACAAGGAAAGGAGTGACATCGAGGCGCAGCGTTACCGTGACGAATGGATAGGAACACCCAAGCAGAGACTGTCGGAGGCCATCACCTCTGACTGTGACGGAATACCGGCAGGCCTGTATGAATACTGGGCCACATACAATGAAGTCACCGCCCCCGGACGTGACGGGCGCCCCATACGGGACAAGATGCAGTTCATCCCCTTCCCCATCAGGATCCCGGAGATATACCGCACATCCTTCTATGGAGGACCGCTTAAACTGTTTGTAGGCATAAGCCGTGGCCGTTCGGCATACAAGGGCACTGACATCATGCTCAAGGCCGCCCAGGCACTGAAACAGAAATACCCGGACCTGCTGGACCTTAAGATTGCACAGGGTGTCCCCTTTGATGAATACCAGCACATGATGGACGGCAGCGATGCCATACTTGACCAGCTCTACAGCTACACCCCCTCAATGAATTCCCTGCTGGCAATGTCAAAGGGTATCATTGTCATAGGAGGCGGTGAGCCCGAGAACTATGACATTCTGGGTGAGAAGGAACTCCGTCCGATAGTGAATGTGCAACCCGATGAGCAGAGTGTATACGATGCCTTGGAACAGCTCATACTCCACCCTGAACGCATTTCTGAACTCAAACGGCAGTCTGTTGAATACATAAGCCGCCACCATGACTATGTCAAAGTGGCGGCCCGTTATGTAGAGTTCTATTCAAAAATCTGATTTAGGAGCGCGTTTCTTACGAAATTTCCACCGGATATCCGAGAATACGCGACGTGAGAACGAGCCGAAATCATACAGATACTTGAGTGACGGGAGTGACAGCACAAGCAGCGCCAAGGCAATCTTCCAGCTGAAACAGAGAAAGAACACCAACGTCCATACTATAAGTGCGGGAATGGCAAATCCCAGACGTACCCCGTATCGGACCGTATTATAGAATGCATCATCCTTTACGTTTCTGAGTATCAGCGTAGTGGGTATCCACTTTATCATTCCTACAACTGCACAGAACAGGTAGTACGGGAGTCCCAGAAGCATGAGCAGAGCCTTAAGGAATACAATGAAACCGCTCTGGTCATTCGCTATAGAGTATACTGATATTCCGTTCTGGATTCTCCACAAGCGCAGAGAGTCAACATTGGCAAACAGTTCACGCGCCTCCTCCGGATTGTTCTCCCTCAAGGCCAGAGCCTGAGCTACAGCCTCCTTGTCTACAGCCTGTTTCCCGAGGAGTCCTTTCAGTTTCTTTCCTTCACGTGACTCTATCTCCTTGAGCGTGCTCCTGAAATAGTCCGGATTGTCTGACTTGAGTTTTGCATACTCCCAAATGGCGTCATAATCCTCATCATCGGGCACGAACACTATCTCCTGAGCCAGTTTCTCATACAGCATCTCACGCATCTTGAGCATAACCACCGGCTGAGGCTCATCGGCATGCTGACTGATGAATTCCGATACGTTGAACGGCTTTCCGAACTTTATCAGGACGTTATTATGGTACCTGAAATAATCACTGTATTCTATACCGATAGGCAATACATACACAGGTTTACCGTCCTTGGAGTTGGCCATCACCGACTCGGCGATATGGAATATGCCCTTGCTCAGTTTGAGCAGTGAGTGCTTGGCACGATGGGTAGCCTCGGGATATATCACGAAAGGCACGCCATCCAGCACCACGCTTGTAGCCTGTGCAATGGATTCGTCATTATGCTTGACTGCGTTGATTCCGTCCCTGATACGGTAGATAGGCATCACACGCAGAAAATACAACGCCTTACGAGCCCACTTCTTCTTGAAAATGTCCGCCCTGGCAACAAAGACCTTGCGTCCCCTGGATGTTGCCAGAAGCACCATCGGGTCCATAAGCGCATTCGTGTGGTTTGCCGCCCAGATCACGCTGCCGTCAGTAGGTATGTTCTCCGTTCCCTCTACCTGGTATTTCCTGTAGGAACTCCTGACAGACCAGTCAACAAAAATCTTTAGAAAAGTATATAACGGATCCTTATCCTGAATTCTCTGTTTCATTTCTTATGTAAAAACTTAGACAGCTCGCCGGTATCGAATCCCGTAAACCTGAAAACGGTTCCAAGGATAAGACCTGAAACGATATGCCATACACCCCACCACGCCGTCACGAATACCATTCCGCCTTTGGCAACCTCGGGCGGGAATATACCCGTATTGAACAGCAGCAGGAGTCCCAACCCGGAGTTCTGGATACCGACCTCGAGAGTAACGGCACGGCGGTCCTTCACAGGAGTCTTGCCTATAGTGGCAGCCGAATATCCGATCCCAAAGCCCAGAAGGTTATGAATCAGGACTATTATGAAGATGTAACCAATATATTCCTTGAAAAGGATAATGTTCTGTGAGAACATCATTGCTGCCACACCCACGAACACCACGATTGACACCAGTCTCATGATCTCCTTGAGTCTGGCCGACGCATTGGGTGCGAACTTCACGGTAATCAGTCCCAGAAGGACAGGTACTCCTATTATCAGGATAACCGTAAGAGCTATCTGCATGGGAGGAACCTGAAGCGTACGAAGGACCTCTCCTGCACGGGAATCCATGTACTTTACATACAGACCGCCCCAGATAGCGTAGTTGATGGGAGTGAATATGGGAGCCGCAAGAGTTGATATCGTGCTCATGAGAACTGACAGCTCTGCGTTTCCCTTGGAGTATGAAGTCATGAAATTTGAAACCGCGCCACCCGGACATGAAGCCACCAGGATAAGACCCATGGCCACCAACGGCGGAACGATACTGCGCAACAGCACACACATAAGGAATGTAACCAGCGGCAGGATCACCCATTGGCATACCAGACCAATGAAAAGTGAACGGGGACGGTTAAAGACACCCCTGAAGAACTGAGGCTTGAGACCAAGCGCAACGCCGTACATGACCACTGCCATGAACAGCAACAGAAGCCAGTTTCCTGTCCTGTTGAAATTGATTGAAAGAGTATCCAACTGTTGCAGACTCTCGTACATTTTCTCAGGTTCTGTTTAGTTCTCCCAACGGGAAAGTAGGCGCAAACTTAACAAATATCCTCCAAATGACCAAAATCAGAATAGATTCTGTACCTTCGTGCCGGAAACAGGCATGCACAAGTATGAAAATTCTCCTTATTACGGTAGGAAAAACAGACCAGCAGTGGCTCTCAGAGGGCATCGGCCAATACGTAGAGCGGCTCACTCACTTCTGCCAGTTTGAGTTTCAGGTCATACCCGATATCCGCAACACACGCAGCATGGATGCCGCCACCCAGAAGATACGTGAAGGAGAACAGATACTTAAGCTGCTGCAGCCCTCCGATGATGTCTATCTGCTCGATGACAAGGGCCGCGAGATGACATCGCCCGATATGGCTCAGTGGCTCCAGAAACGCATGTCACAATCCACCAAGCGCCTGGTGTTCATAATAGGTGGCCCCTATGGTTTCTCGCCCGATGTATACAGCCGCGTACCCGGCCGTCTGTCACTCTCCCGAATGACATTCTCACACCAGATGGTCCGCCTCATATTCGTGGAGCAGCTCTACCGCGCCTTCGCTATCCTCAACAACCTACCATATCATCACGAATAAATTTAATTATCCAATACCTACGGCATTGGTTTATAATGGGTGAAATACGCCAATACCCCAGCCATTAAAATGGCTGGCTACCATAATCCAATGCCTACGGCATTAATCTGTGCCGCTAGGCACATGATACGGGTAGCCAGCCGTTTCAACGGCTGGGTGTTTGCGGATACGAAAATTAAAAATACCGAGCGCCGAAGGCGCGAGTCCCCGCCGAATATGCCTCAAACAAATGAATTAACGCTCTCGATAATCTCCTCAATATCACGGGCTGACAGAAGCGGACTGATGGGAAGGCTTAGCTCCTGAGCGTGGATCTTCTCCGTTACGGGGAGGCTTAATCCGTTCCATTCAGCGTAGCACTGCTGTTTGTGCGGAGGTATGGGATAATGAATAAGCGTCTGGATGCCGTTGGCCTCAAGATGTTTCTGCAACTCATCGCGGCGCTCGCAGAACACCGGGAACTGATGCCAAACGTTTGACTGTTCAGGCAGCAGTTCCGGCATACTTATCAAATGATTCTTAATGCCTTCAAAATATCTTGCCGCTATACGTTTGCGTGCGGCGTTATCCTCATCCAGATGAGCCAGCTTTACGCGTAGTATAGCCGCCTGGATCTCATCCATACGGCTGTTCCGCCCCTTATATCGGAACACATATTTCTCACCGGACCCGTAGTTGGCCAGAGCACGGATGACATCGGCCAGGATACCGTCATCGGTAGTAACGGCTCCTGCATCACCCAGAGCACCCAGGTTCTTTCCGGGATAGAAGCTATGGCCTGCGGCATCACCCAGCGAACCCGTGCGTCGTCCGTTAAGAGTCTCACATCCCTGAGCCTGCGCGTTGTCCTCTATCAGTTTGAGTCCGTGACGGCGGCAGATCTCAGCCATCCTGCCCGACCATGACAGCCGTCCGTAAAGATGAACCGTAACAAGCGCTTTGGTTCGCGGAGTTATCAGACCCTCTATCAGGTCCTCATCAATCTCCAGAGTCTCCCATTTGGGCTCCACCAGAACTGGTTTCAACCCATTGTCCGTGATTGCCAGGATGGTTGCTATATATGTGTTGGCCGGAACCAGCACCTCATCGCCCGGCTCCATCACACCCATCTCCATATATGCACGCAGGATGAGCCAGAGCGCATCCAGTCCGTTGGCACAGGCCACACAGTTACGTACACCTATATAATCGGCATACTCGCTCTCAAAGGCACTCACTTCCTTTCCCAGCAGGTAACGTCCGCTGTCCACGGCTCGCAGTACGGCTGCATGTATCTCATCGGAGTATTTCTCCGTAATCTTTCCTAACGGCAGAAACTCTATCATGACCTAAAACAACATTTCATAAGTATCATATACTACTGACCGGGCCCCGAATCCCTCTTTCTGGAATATGAGTCCCTCATTCAGATAACCGCCGCCGTTCTCGGTCGATACACCGAAATCAAAATAGGTACGGTCAGCATAGACCTCGGTAATGAGGTTGTGTATCAACAGGTCCAGGGCACCGCTCTTCTTGCCCTTATCGGATGATGCTATATACTGGGCGTGAACCACATGTCCCATGTCATAGACCATGATTCCTGCCACAATCTCACTGCCGTCACGGACAACGTGAAGCCTGATACGGTCCGGGAATCTGCTTTGGAGCAGACGCAGTTCCTGTACCGTGTGGACAGGTTTCTTCTTGTGCTTATCCATCAGGATACCTGCCAGGATATCCCAGAAAGCCTGAAGGTCACCATCGGTATCAGCCACATCCACCTTGAGTCCTGCTTTGAGAGCCTTATTGTAACCGCGTCTGCGCAACTCGCGCAGGGGCAGGCGGTTGGTGAAATCTATGACCGATGACACTCCCCTCTCCTTGAGCGTACCGCCGCTGCGGAACAGCGCGTACAGATCCTCCTCGGCCGGGAGCTTGCTGTATATATAAGGAACGGGCTTGTAGAGCCAGCGGTGTGCACCCAGCTGGCGTTTCATCCAGTCTATGGCGCAGCTAAACACCTCAAGCGCATCGACGGCAATCATCTCCTTGGGTACGATCAGGCCGCCGTAGGTTAGTCCGCCGTGTGACTGCACAGTCCCCTCACTCTCACGCCAGTTGGCCGGCAGCATGGCCAGCAGCTTGCCGTGTTTGTAGAACATGAGCGAGCAGTCCGTAAAACGGTCGCTGTGATAATCCATGTAACCGCGGTCAAACAGGAACGTACCGTTCTTGGAATTCTTTACAAAATCGTTCCACTCCTGCTTATGTGACTCGTCATACCTTACCACCTCAAGCTGTTCGGTAAGGTACTCGCTGTAATTATTGATGTAGCCCGATGCGTTATACGGGTGCGATGCAAACACCACACACACCGTTCCGGGCGCAAAGTCACGCAAATCACACCATACTCCCGGCGGAATGAGAATGCCCTTGCGGGGAGAATCCATTCTCACCTCAGCCTTATGCGTTCCGTCATCTACCAGCATGGAGAAAGCACCGTTCACAGGAACCACCACCTCGGCCGACTCACTGTGCGAATGTCCGCCGCGTGTCTTTCCCTGAGGGACGCCGTATATCCAGAACACACGTTCTATCTGGAACGGAATCTGATGTGCACCCTCGGCAAAAGAGAGTGCGCCACGGTCATCGGCTGATTCCGGGAATTCTATGATTCTGCATCCACGGGGTAACTGAATTGCGTTATTATCTGACATATAATATTGATATGCTGTTCTGTGTTGTAATGATTATATATTTCAAAGATAACGAATAAAACAATTCTTTGTTGTTTTTTGAAAAAATATCGCTTTAAAACTTGCAGGAATCAAAACTGTGCCTTACCTTTGTGCCCGCTTAAGGATGCCGAACAACGGTTCCCAAGGAAGTTTGGGTGAGTGGCTGAAACCAGCAGTTTGCTAAACTGCCGTACGGGTTACCGTACCGGGGGTTCGAATCCCCCAGCTTCCGCCTCCTTTAAGCAAGCATACGATAACCGAATGGCGCTTTCATCTAACGGTTAGGATACAAGATTCTCAATCTTGGCATACGGGTTCGATTCCCGTAGGCGCTACAAAAAACAGGTCCGAATTTTCGGGCCTGATTTTTTGTGGCACCTACGGGAACCGAACCCGTGCGCCCTAGAAGGGCGCTCTCGGGACCCATCTTTTTAGTTTGCTACGCAAACGCGCTCACTTTGTTCGCTTGGCGGCCCTCCGGGTCCGCGGTCTCGCTCCAGGCATTCGCTCGCTCCGATACGTTTGTACCTGCGTATTTTTACCTGCGTAATGTAATCTCGTTGTTTAGGAGTTGGGTGAATTTTATGGCTCCTGTTTCTGAGAGGTGGTTGTTGTCGTGGAAGTCGGAGGGTTGGAATCGGGGATCATTCATGTAGTTCAGATAGAGGGCTCCGTAACCGCTGACAATGGAATCTATCAGTTCATGCATGTTTTTGAGTTGTCTCTTATCCAGAAAATCGCAATATAGATGCCAGCACGGGGTTGTGACCAGGATCAGCTGTATTTCATGCTCCTTACAGAATTCTGCAATCGCCTTCATCTCCCGGAAGTTTTTGTCAACCATATACCAATCACTGAACGTGCTATGACTGACGACACTTCTTACAGCAAGGCTGTCATCCAGTTCATCGGCCGGAGACACCGCAGGGGCGAACATCGTACCCCACCCGTCTTCATCGCAACCGGCATCCTTATCCCCAAGCAACACCTGCCTGAACTTTTCCTTGGCCGATGCCACATTTGACACCTCAAGACCTGAAAGGAATGATCCGGGATAGAGGTCACAATCCATATAGAGCCTGTAATATCTCTGCCTGTAGGATTCGTTGCCGCTAACTATATCGTCATCAACCCATGAAAAATAAGAGACCGGAACTATTACCGTTCTCAGACGCGAATATCGGTCTTTCCAATATTCAAGCAGATATCGGTCATAAGAATAATCCTGGCTTACATTTGCCAGATTGAATGCTACGCCGTCCAGCAATGAAGGTTTTATGCCGTAGAAAGTATGTGAACTGCCCAGAACAAGAGTTTCAACACTCCCGCAGTTCCGTTCCATCCATTCATATTTGAACCTGTACGGATTAGGAGTCCGCCTGAGCAGGAACTCGGCAGAGGATGCACCTATCAGGATAAACAGCACATACGGCAGACAATTCAACAGGAACTTTTTCATACAGGCTAGAACTGGAAATAGACAAATTTCTGACCCGTACCTATGAACAGGATGATCAGAATGATCAACAAATAATATACAGTCCTGCGTACCAGCCTTATATTGAAAGGCTTACGGTCCGGAAACTGCAGTACGTGCTCCTTGTCTCTCTGCAGCCACTCAACCACCAGCAGGAGCAGGCATACCACCAGCATCTTCTTTCCGTGCAGAGGAGCCGCATCAATGAAACTGTTCGTAAACATAGACCTGAATAACCCTACTGCCTGATGGATGGTCTCGCATCGGAACACCACCCAACCGGCGGCCACAAGAATGAAAGAGACGCACATCCGCAGCAGGTCCTTAAGACTTGGAAGGACTCTTCCGTGCCCAACCTCATGCTCATACTTGGTATTGATCCCGAATGCTATATAAATGCTGAGCAATGCCGCATGGAACAGTCCCCAGCATACGAATGTCCAGTTGGCGCCGTGCCACAACCCGCTGACCATCCATACTATGAACACATTCCTGACTGTCTTGAGTTTTGAGCATCGGCTTCCGCCCAAAGGGAAATAGAGATAGTCCCTTAACCATGAAGTAAGGGAGATATGCCATTTGCGCCAGAATTCAGGAATGCTGCGTGAAAAGTAGGGATAATCAAAGTTCTGCATCAGCCTGATGCCGAACAGACGTGCGCAGCCTATCGCGATATCGGAATATCCCGAGAAATCACAATATATCTGGAACGTGAACAGCACTGCCAGGATTATCAGCATTGAGCCCGGAAGCTCCTGATACTGGTTCCAGTACTCATTCACCACCAGGGCGCAGTTATCGGCAATAACCAGTTTCTTGAAGAATCCCCATAGCATACGGCGCATTCCGTCAACCGCTTCCGCATAATCAAAAGACCTATCGGTCTGGAATTGCGGCAGCAGATTCGAGGCTCTCTCTATCGGGCCGGCCACCAGCTGCGGGAAGAAACTGATATAGGCAAAAAAGCCCACCGCATCATGAGTTGCATTGATACGGTTCCTGTATACATCTATAGAGTAGCTCAGGGCCTGGAAAGTATAGAAACTTATTCCAACCGGCAGAACCACATTCAGCGTCACCCAGCCCGGTGTATAATCAAAAAGCAATGACAGAAGGTCACTCAGGCTCTCTGAGAAGAAATTGTAGTACTTGAACAGTACAAGTATGGCCAGGTTTATCAGGATATTTGAGATACTTATGGCTCTCCTCACCTTTGGGGCCGATGCAGACCGCTCCAAAAGCAGACCGCTCAGGAAACTGCAGAATGAGGTAAATGCAATGAGTATCAGGAAACGACAGTCCCACCATCCGTAAAAGAGATAACTTGCCGCAACTATCAACAGATTCTGCCATCGGCGTTCTTTGAGTACCAGCCAGTACAGAAGGAACACCGTCGGTAAGAATACCAGAAATTCTATTGAGTTGAACAGCATATCGTTTTAGTGCTGTTTTTTGCGGACAACAAAGACGTAGATCAGCAGCACCACATTCATCATCAGCGAATACAGTATGGCGGGGATTGCCATCTCGGCGCTGTTGAATATGAAGGGGCTGGTTGCTATGGCTATGGCCTGGGCTGCGTTCTGCATTCCTACCTCAATAACAACGGTACGACGCTGCTCCGCATTGTTCTTTACCAGACGTGACAGCAGTGATGAGCATGTTATGGCCACAAGTATCAGCACTGTGACACACACGCAGATCAAGCCCAGATTATCCAGAATGGTTTTGTGATTCTGGATATAGAATACCGTGATGAGTACCATCAGCAACGGGAATGCCAGCTTGGAGAGAACCTTATCGGTCTTGGAAGCCGCATTGGGCCACGAATAGTGCATACCTATTCCCAGCAGCACAGGCAGCAGCATAAGCAGCAGGTTCTGCTTGATAAGGTTACCCACCGGCAGCGTAATGCCCACGCTCTCACCTATCATCAGCGTAGCCCAGCTCATAATGACCGGGATCGTAAAGAGAGTGATTATGCTGCTCAAAGCCGTAAGCGTAACCGACAGAGCCACATCACCGCCAGCCAATTTGGAGAACACGTTCGATGAACTTCCGCCCGGGCAGCAAGCAATCAGTATAAGTCCGATAAAAAAAAACGGCCCCAACCCGAACACTTTAGCCAGTCCCAACGCAATCAAAGGTAACAACACAAGCTGTCCGAAAAGAGCCACCACAATAGGCCAAGGACGGCGGAAAACCTTGCCGAAATCCTCAAACCGGAGCGTCAGCCCCAAATCAAACATCAGCAAAGTAAGAATTGGCAATACAATCCAGATAGTATTCATTTCTGTTCAACTTTTTCAAACAATTACCGGACCGCAAAGTTACAAAAAACCTACGCTCATTCAA
This sequence comes from Bacteroidaceae bacterium, assembly GCA_045113495.1. Classification (GTDB taxonomy): domain Bacteria; phylum Bacteroidota; class Bacteroidia; order Bacteroidales; family Bacteroidaceae; genus Colenecus. The sequence continues at coordinate 18,624 of JBGUIZ010000053.1, read as the reverse complement.
CCCACTCTTTCCCCACCCCCATCACCTTAGGGAACTGTAACGCACGTAGAAGCGATTTCATCCCTAACGTAAGCAGGAAATACGTGATATCGCGGGCCACCCCCTCACCTTAGGGAACCGTAACGCACGTAGAAGCGATTTCTTCCCTAACGTGAGCAGGAAATACGTGATATCGCGGGCCACCCCCTCACCTTAGGGAACCGTAGCGTACCTAGGACCATTTTCATCCCTAAGGTGCACCGGAAATACGCTTTCTCGCGGGCCACCCCCGCACCTTAGGGAACCGTAGCGCACGTAGAAGCGATTTCATCCCTAACGTAAGCAGGAAATACGTGATATCGCGGGCTCCCCCCGCACCTTAGGGAACCGTAACGCACGTAGAAGCGATTTCATCCCTAACGTGAGCAGGGAAAAAACAATGAACCCCTCCACAAGGTCTGCAGAGGGGTTCACCGTATTACGTTTGGACTGGAATTACTTGAAATCGACATCTGCCCCGTTTCACGAAAGTGAAACTAAAATAAGGGCAGGGATTCCTGGGCCAAGTCGATTATTTAAAATCGACTTGTGCCCAAGGAATCCACTTCTGTACTTCCTTGTCAGCCAGAGTCTCGTCAACATGCAGGATAATAGTGTTGGCATCCTCCTTGCCCAGCAGGAACTTGTCAATGAAGGCCTCAACCTCGGGATACTGGCTCTTGGGGAGCTGGCAGTGTCCGTGACCGCCCTGGATTGAGAATCCCATGCGGTCCTCGATTCCGAACTTCTTCCAAACCTCGCGGGCAGCTACGCATGATACGTAACCAGCCTCATCGGCCAGCCACTCGTAATCAGTGTTACCCAGTACCAGGAGGGCACGCGGGCAAACCAGAGCGCAGAGCTCATGGTGGTCATACGGAAGCTTTGATACGTTCTCATCCTTCCAGTCCCACATGGACTTCATGAACCAGTGCTCATCGGTAGCACCCAGATTCTCAACCTTACCAAGGGTCTGTGATACACGCCATGCAGCAGCACCGCCGCCACCGGGCTCCTGAGCGATGGTAAGAGCGATACGCTCATCCATAGCACCTGACCAAAGGGCCATCTTGCCGGCATATGAGCAACCGGTGATACCTATGTGCTTCATATCAATCTTGCTGGCAGCACCAACAATCTCCAGACCATCGATGAGACGGCTTACGCCCCATGTCCACTCTGAGTAAGCACCGTTGTCAACCAGCTCGGGATAGAGACGGTCAAAATTGTAAGTACCGCGGCCGTCTTTCTTCTCACCGCCGCCAAAGCCGCCCATCTGTGAGTAGCTGTTTACCTGACGCTCGCTGAAGTTCATTGTAGCGATCTTACGGTCGCTGAAGAACTGGCGGGGCAGACTGTTATTTGAAGCACCGATCATGAGAGGGAACGGACCGTCGCCCTCAGGATATGTGATGTTGGCAGAAATCTCAAGGGTCTCACCGTTACGTGTAACCTTAACAGTCAGTTTGTTGCCCTCAAGAGTGGCCTCAATGTCCTTCTTGTCAATCATAGGCTTCTCACCTATCTCGTAGTGCTGGAGTTCACGTACAATCTCGGCACGACGCTTCTCCCAATCCTTGAACTTCTTGACCTGCTTCTTGCTGTTTGAGAATTCAAACGGGTTGGGCAGAGTCTCCAAAGCCTTGGCTTCATCAACTGTGGGGAATGCGGGTGCGGGATACTTGGCACCTGCAAACTCCTGGTCATAAACCAGAGGAATTGACTTCTGTGCCATTACAGATGTAGCAGTCAGGACTGCAACTGCCATCAGAAAGGATTTTGTTCTCTTCATATTGTAAGTTTTTAGGTTAACGTATCTCATTAAGCAAGCCCAAATATAGTCTTTATATATCATATAGGGATTCAACAAAGTTGTTAAAGAGAACAAAAACGCAGAAAAAATCAGAAACCGATACGCATTTTTACAGGAAGATGGTCCGAATAGCCACCTTGATAACGACGTCCGTTATAAGTACGAAAAGGCTTTACACCACCGTAAATGTCATCATCAACAAGAAGGAACGGGGCACTCAGAACAGTTGCATCGATATATTCCGTGCATCCCAATCCATTGAGCAGTGAGGCCGATACCACAAACTGGTCATAGGTATCCCACTCTCCGTCATATTTGTAACTGCCGTCATCCACGCCGTCCATCACCGTCACCAAATTACGGTCACTCAGACCCGATCCGTTTGAGAATGGATATGCACCCAATCCCTCACGAAGTGCCGGTGCATCGGGCCCGTCATTCAAATCACCCATAATCACCACATACGGCTTTATACGCGCCCTGAATATACTGTCTACCGATTGTCTCACAACACCGGCCGCACATACGCGGTATTTCTCCGTCTCATCAGTTCCGCCATAACGGCTTGGCCAGTGGCACACATAGACATCCAGCGTATCATAACTCTCCAGAACCCCGGTCACATGCAGAATGTCACGGGTTGCGCCACCCCCAAGCGGACGCAGGTTCACCCTCAAACTCTCATAATCCAAGAGACGGAAAAAATTCTTACGGTAAAGCAGTGCCACGTCTATTCCGCGACGGTCGGGCGAATCAGTCATTACATACTTGTAACCCACCTCCCGCAGGGCAGACCTTGCAGTCAGGTCTGTAAGCGCAGTCCCGTTCTCAACCTCAGCAAGTCCCACCAACCCGGGGGCTGTCTCCTCATCGGCAGCGACAATGATCCGGGATATGGCATCCAGCTTGTCCCAGTAACGCGAACGTGTCCAGTGATAATCCCCCTCAGGGGTATAAGCGTCATCGTCCTTGAGGGGATCATCCTCAGGATCAAAAAGATTTTCAGTATTGCAGAACAGAATGGTCATGCTCTGTTGGGCATTCAAGAGAAAAGGAAAAAATGTGCAAGCAACAAGAAGGAGAATCTTTTTCATATCTTTCAATTATTGTGGTACGTATTGATAACAGCCCGCATCGGCCCCGGAATAAGGCCTGGGAACACCCGCCAGGTCCACCGTCCAGACTCGTGACAGGGTATCGGCAATACCTCGAGCACGCGACAGCGAATCAAGCGTAAACACAGACCCATACCCTCTCGATGTACGGTCTGTGAAGTTGGACGATCCGTATGCCTTTGAGTCACGGTTCTCAAACACCACATCCCTGTAACGGACATCGGTGGTATCCTGCACCATGATCAGTGAATTGCTTATGCTGAACGGGACCTTATCCCGAAGCGAATCAACCGTTACAGTGAATCCCTTATTATTCCGGCCGGTAATTATGCAGTTGCGGAAAACGGCCCCTTCAATGGGCGCAGGTTTCTCATCACGGTTATCCTTTAGTGATACGGGTTCAAGTCCGGCCGTCCAGACGGAGAAACCGGCAATAGTGCAGAATGTAAAGTCCGACAAGCCACCAGCGATGTCCACACATGATCCGCCAGCATTGGTGATCTGTGAATTAGCCACCTCAATCCTGCAGGACGTTGCCTCAATACCGTTGCCGCTCACATTATGTATGACCGATGACACCACGCTCATCTTAAGCTTATCAGTCCCTGAACTGTCAGCCCTGATACCCCATGAGCCTCCATGGATATCACAGTAACTGAATATGTTACCCGTGCTTTCACGTCCCAGGCATATACCGCCCCATTGGGCATTAAGCAAATCATACGGGAGCCTGGGCAGCATAAGGTCCAGACGGTCGCCACGCATTACAATCACGCTGTCCGGAGTGCCCTGGGCCACAATCGTGCCCGCTACATCAAGCACCGCATCTTTATGGAAATACATGCGGCAGCCGGGCTCAAGAGTAAGCACCGCCCCACCCGCAACACGGAGTGTATCATATATCACGTACGGCAGCCGCGCAGAAAAGACGGTATTATGATCAATCGTACTGCCACGCAGTCTAACCGCATTCTGTCCGCTGGCATGCAGCCTCACAAACTGAACGGTCCCGCTCTCCAGTATGAAACGTATGGAGTCAAACGCATCCGTCAGGCCGGAATCATCAGATTCGGGCACCTTTACCGATATAAAACAGAACAGGCTGTCGCCGCCACCAATCTCAAGACCTGTTATGGTACTGCCGCCCTCACCGTCCAGATTCATGCGGAACGGACTGCCGGCACCACCTCCCATCACGGCGTCAAAACGTATTCCGGAGTTATTGGTGTTATAAATCATGAAACCTGCCGTTGCCGATACCTCTCCCGTGAATACGGTATCCAGCCGGATGGTATCGGCCGAGAACTGAAGCCGGCACCTGCTGTCCGTACTGAACGTCCAGTCCTCCCGGCATGATTGAAAAAGCATCATGCCCGATATCAAAAACAGTAACAGGAACCTCTTCATATAGTGTCCGACATAGTTTTGGCGTACTAAGTTAAAACGTAAATCGCAAATAAAAAGTATCTTCGCATACTGAAAAACCAAAAACCACCATATGAGAGGCAGATTCATAAAATTCCTGAAGGACTGGATGCTTGTAATCGGCATGATTTCCGGCGCCGGAGCATATCTTATATATATGCAGATTCCCGCCATACACAGTGCCGGTCCCGTCCTGGAGACAATCTGCCGCAGGACACAGCCCATACTGCTGTTCCTCATGCTGTTCATAAGTTTCAGCCGCATCGAACCGCGCCAGCTACGCCCTCACCGCTGGCATCTGAGTGACCTGCTCATCCAGCTTTCGGCCTACATTCTTCTCTCCGGAGCCGTAATCTGGGCCATGCACTCCACATGCCCGGCAGCAGCCTGGATACTGCGGCACAGGGTTCTGTTTGAATCGGCCATGCTCTGTATGATATGCCCCACCGCCACAGCCTGCGCAGTCGTTACCGGCAAGTTGGGAGGCGACATGTCACAGGTGGTGATGTACACCATCATCATCAACCTTGCGGTATCAGTGGTTGTCCCGCTCACGGTCCCCTTGCTATACCCGCAGGCCGATATCACATTCATCGCCGCATTCAGCCGCATCCTTACCAAGGTCTTTCCGCTACTCATACTGCCCTGCCTTACAGCATGGGCTGTCAGATATCTCATGCCGCGTTTCCATGAGTGGATAGCCTCCAGGATCAATTTGAGTTTCTACATGTGGAGCGTTGCACTCACCCTGGCCATCCTGATGAGTACCCGCGCCATCATACACAGCAGTTGCAGCATCTGGACCCTGGCCGGCGTAGCTCTGGTATCCATGGTTTGCTGCATATTCCAGTTCTGGATAGGCCGTCGCATAGGCAGCAAAACCGGCAGCCGCATTGAGGCCAGCCAGGCATTCGGACAAAAGAACACCGTATTCGGAATCTGGATGGGTTATACGTTCTGGAATCCTCTCGTATCAGTAGCAGGTGGTTTCTACACCATCTGGCACAATATCCACAACACCCGCCAACTTTATAAAAAGAGCAAACGGCAATGAACAGTATAAAGAAAACATTCCTGATTCTGTCCATACTCATGATCATCACAGGGTGTACAAAAGATGATTATGATGAAGGGGGCGTCCCCCTGATACCGGACAACAACCGCGTTTGGTATGAACTGGTAAGTAGAGACACCCTTAAAAGTACGGATATTCTTATGACACTCATAGGCAGCCCCATGGTATCAGTAGGTCCGCCCTTAGTACGCCAATCCTTTCTGTATCATTCAATAAACAAATCTGATACCGTTACCCTGTCAGGAGTAGTCTGCTGGCCGGAAGGATATGACAGCTGCAATGAGATATGGCTGGAAAACCACTATTTCACGATTCGTTGGAATGAGTGCCCTTCGCAGGAACCACAAGCCGGAATGTTATGCGGATCCATCCGGCATGCCGTATATATCGGAGCTGACTATCAGGGACAGGGACTGACCAGAGAGATGTATCAGCCATTCTCAAATACCATTCTCCTGGCCAACCAGAGTATAGACTGTTTCAAAGCCGCATATTCAGTTTTGCAGGATTACGGCCCAAAGTTGGCCGATGACTATTACACATACAGTATGGGATCATCTTTGGGCGGAGCGGTTACTTTCGGAATAGCAAGGCAAATAGAGCTTGATCCCGGGCTCAAGGAACTGGTACGTCTCAAAAAGAGTTTCTGTTGCGGCGGACCTTATGACATGAAGGCGTTGTTTGATGTCTTTCTTGAGACTCCCGATGAAGAGTTAATGTACCCTGTAGGATTTATCTGTTCAGTTAAAGGAATAATGGATGACAGTCCGGCATTCAGAAAATACAGCTATTCAGACTGTTTCACTCCTGAGCTGCTCAACATCGGCATTATGGACAGTATTGAAACCAAGCTGTTCAATGCCCCTCAACTCAACCATATGATCAAGGATGCCGGATTCAAAAGTATCAGGGATATCCTTTCGGACTCTATCCGTAACAATAATTCCGCGTTACATAAGGACCTTATTCAGGAACTTGCAGGACTTGACCTCACTGTAGGATGGAGCCCTAGCTCCCCCATTCTGCTACGGCACCTCAGGACAGACCGGAACATTCCTTTCAGGTGTTTGGAAAGCGTTCAGGCCAATATGCCTGACAACGGGAATATTACGTATGAGATTATTGAATCCGGTAATCATAACGATGATTGCGTGGCATTTTACAAGAAGTTGATATTCGGGCAGTATCCACTTGACTGAAAACCATTATCTTTGACATTCACGAGAGCAGAATCATATTATGGATTTTGTCAATATAATCAGGCAGTATATCATAAGCAACAACCTACTTAAGGATGGAGCCGATGTAATTGTGGGCCTGAGCGGAGGTGCGGACAGCACTGCCCTGCTTAAGGTTCTGCTTACACTTGGCTATCGCTGTACTGCCGTTCATTGCAATTTCCATCTGCGTGGGGCCGAGAGCGACCGCGACCAGCAGTTCGTAACGGAGCTCTGCAGCAGACTCGGTATAAGACTGGAAGTCTGCCATTACGATACGGAATCATATGCCCGCCAGCACGGAATATCCATCGAGATGGCTGCACGGGAGTTGCGTTATGCCGATTTCAACCGAATCATGCAGGAGCGGCAGGCAAGCGCCGTATGCATAGCCCACCATCGTGACGATTCCGTTGAGACCCTGCTCCTGAACCTCATCCGAGGCACCGGACTGCGTGGTCTTACAGGCATCAAGCCGGTAAACGGCAACATCATCCGCCCGTTGCTGTGTGTATCCAGGACTGAGATTGAGCAGTGGCTCACAGAGACAGGTCAGCCGTACGTAACTGACAGCACCAACCTGGAGACCGATTACACCCGCAACAAGATCCGCAACCAGCTGCTCCCGCTTATGCGTACCATCAATCCTGATGCCGACAACGCCATCAACACTACGTCACAGCATCTGCAGCAGGCATATACAGTCTACAATGATGCTATGGACCAGGCGCGTGTGCGTGTATCGGACGGTAACATAATCAGCATCCCGGAGCTCAAAAGGCTCCCCTCCCCGCAGGCGTTCCTGTTTGAGTTGCTCTCACCGTTGGGATTCAACAGCGCACAGATAAATGATGTATGGGCTTCAGTTGACTCTCAGCCCGGAACCAGGTTTCTGTCGGCCACGCATCAGATTATCAAGGGCCGTGACAATTTTACCATATCACCGGTATCGGAGGTTGACTCAACCTATATGACCGTGAGCCTTACCCCCGGAACGGCAGTCACCCTGCCCGACGGTCGCCGCCTCACGGTAAGCAGTGCACCTGCCGGCACCCCCATTTCACATGACCCCTCTACAGCCACTTTTGATGCTGCACAACTGACTGATAGCACCGTCACCATCCGCCGCTGGCATGAAGGCGACCGGTTCGTTCCTTTCGGCATGAAAGGCAGCAAACTGGTCAGCGACTTGCTGACCGATTGCAAGGTAAGTCCCGCCTGCCGTGTAAACCAGCTTATTGCAACTATGGGCAACGACATCATCTGGGTGTTGGGCATTCGCAGCAGCAACCGCCACCGCGTCTCATCACGTACCGCCACACAACTTATCCTCACACTTGCCTAAGGCATAAAAAAGCTTCCGTAACACTGAATCAATCAGCATTACGGAAGCCGGAATTGTTTTATCAATAAAGAATCCTTTCTATCTGCCGGGAACCCTAAGGCAAAAGCCCTCAGGATTTACTTAAAGAGTCTGGGAGCCAGATCATAAAGGTTCTGGCGCCATGTAAACCAGGTGTGTCCGCCCGGTTTCTCACTGAACTCATACTTTACCTTAGCCTCATCAAAGAGTTTGAGTGTCTCCTTGCAGTTATTGTAGGCAATATCCTCAGGACCGCCCTGTGTAAAGGCCAGAATCCTGAAATTGCTGTTCAGCTTGTCTGCAATCTGCTTGAGATGCACACGCTCCTTCTCATAAACCTCCTGATTACCGGGAGCGAAACTGGCGCTGAGCACCCAGACATAACCAAACAGCTCGGGGTTGTTCAGAGTGGTCTCCAAAGTCTCCATACCACCCATGGACAAACCGGCCATTGCTCTGCTGTTACGGTCTGTAAGTACCCTGTAATTATCCTCAATGAAAGGTATGATGCTCTCAATCATATCCTTGGCAAACATTGACACGTCAATGCTTCCGTCTGGCATAACCACAATCATCGGCTTAATCTTTCCCTCAGCCATCAGGTTGTCCAGGATATCACCTGCACATCCCACTCCGGGCCATGCGTTATCAGTATCACCGCCACCATGCACCAGATAGAGCACAGGCAGTCTATCGGCCGATTTCTCATAACCTGCGGGAGTCCAAACATGCATTCTGCGAGTCTGATTCAGGGTCTTGGAAAAATAATAGCGCTTGGCTACTGCACCGTGAGGTACATTCTTACGGGCAAAGAACTCATCACCTGTAGGAGCCACGGTAAGCAGGGCCGATGTCTCTGAGGCATAAGCTGATTTGGGATCATACACACGCACTCCGTCAACAGTGAAGTTGTAACGGAACACGCCGTTGTCAATCTTTTCAAGCACGCCCTGCCATACACCGCTCTCATTCTTAGTGAAACGTACAGGAGATGTATAAGGCAGGTCACCGCCTACTGATACAGACTGCGCCTGTGGTGCATATATCTGGAACAGTACGCTTCCGTCAGGTCTTACAATCGTTGACCTGAGGGTGTCATTGGCACTTCTTCCAAACCACTGTGCACTGGCAACACCGTTTGCCAGCAACACAGCAGTCATTGTAAGAAACAATCTCAGTTTCATTAAATGAAGGTTTAGATTGTTACGGTTGTCTTGAGACGGATATCGTCCGATGCACCGCCAAGCATGAGCTCAATCTCACCGTGCTCCAGAACCCAGCCGTCGGTAGTCTTGGCCTCATCCCAGTAACGCAGTTCCTGAACCGGAATCTCCAGTGTAACAGTCTTGGTCTCACCTGCATTCAGTGTCACGCGCTTGAATGCCTTGAGCTCCTTGAAGGGACGCTCAATCTTTGAGTCCTTATAGTGAACGTAGAGCTGAGCAACCTCATCGGCCTCCATGCCACCCTCGTTCTTGAGGCTGAATGTAACCTTGATTACATCCTTGGCACCATACTTGCTCTTGTTGGTCTTTATGTTGGAGTAGCCAAAGTCAACGTATGACAGACCATGTCCGAATGCATACATGACAGGCTTCTCCTTGGTGTCAAACCAGCGGTAACCAACCAGCAGTTTCTCAGTGTAGAGTGCATCGGGCACGGCATTTGAACGGCGTGCGTTGGCATTGCCGCCCAGATCCTGACGGTACATGTTGGTGAACAGGTCACCCTCCGATGAAGCTCTCTGCGGGAAGTTACCCATAGCATATGCGGGAGAGTCCTCAAGCTTGATGGGGAATGTGAAAGGCAGCTTGCCTGAAGGAGCGATCTTTCCGAACAGCACATCGGCCAGGGCGTTACCACCCTCCAGACCGTTCCACCAGCCCTGAACGATAGCGGGGCTGTACTTCTCCAGTTTCTGCAGGTCACAGGGACCGCCGCTTATGATTACGCTTACTATGTTGGGATTGACAGCTGAGATTGCAGCCACAAGCTCCTCCTGACCCAAAGTCAGCTTGATATCTGAACGGTCGCTGCCCTCAGACTCGATGCTCTTGCTGGTACCGCCTACAAATATAACCAGGTCTGCCTCCTTTGCGGCCTTGATAGCCTCAATCAGCAGATCGGTGTTGATAGACGGAGTAGCGGCAGGTCTGCCCCATCCACCAGCCTGCGGCAGAGCATAACCCTCGTTAAAGGTAACCTGTACACCGTTACCGGCATGGTTCTGGATACCCATGAGAGGAGTGATCTCATAAGGAGCCTTTACGCCGGCACCTACACCACCGTTGGCGGTGATGGCAACTGCATTATGACCTATTACTGCAATCTTCTTCACGTCCTTCTTGATAGGCAGCAGTCCACCATCATTCTTGAGCAGTACCACAGCCTTCTTGGCTACCTCATAGGCAATCTTCTGCTGCTCGGGCAGACTGGTCTTGCCCTGGTTGGCAACATCATTGGGGATAGCCTCAATTGCGAAACGTACGCGCAGAAGCTCACGAACCTTGGCGTCAACTACACTCTCAGGAACCTTACCGGCACGAACTGAGTCAATCAGCGGCTGGCCCAGATAGTTGCTGCCGGTCATCTGTACGTTCAGACCATGCAGGGCTGCACCCATAGTTGAGTGTGTACCGCCCCAGTCTGATACAGTAAAGCCCTTGAAACCCCACTCCTTACGCAGGATCTCGTTGAGCAGGTGCTCGTTCTCTGAGCAGTAGTCTCCGTTCACCTTATTATAAGCAGGCATCACGACCATGGCACCACCCTCCTTTACGGCAGCCTCAAAAGGCTTGAGATAAAGCTCACGGATGGTACGCTCATCGGCAACGACATTCACGCTACCGCGGTTGGTCTCCTGGTTGTTAAGTGCAAAGTGCTTGATGCAGACTGCGGTACCGGCATCCTGAGATCCCTTGGTATAACCTACTGCAAGAGCGGCGGCAAGTACAGGATCCTCAGACAGATACTCATATGTACGGCCACCTACAGGCAGACGCTGGATATTGATGGCGGGGCCCAGGATCACATCCTTACCACGGAGTCTGCCCTCAACACCCATACCGTGACCGTAGTCATATGCCAACTCGGGTGACCATGTAGCGGCCAGAGCTGAACCGGTGGGGAAATATGTAGCGGAGTCATTTGTCCAACCCAGAGGACGGAAGCCGTCACCCAGTTCCTCACGGATACCGAAAGGTCCGTCTGCGTATTTGATATCCTGGATTCCCAGTCTTGGAACACCCTCTGAAGACATGATGGTCTTGCTGTGAAGCATCTCAACCTTCTCCTCTAGGGTCATCTGCTTAATGATCTGATCAATCTTCTTGTCATTCACTGTCAGCTTGGACTGCAATTTGCTCTGAGCTGATACCGATACGGCTGCCGCCAGTATCATCACGATAGATAATAATCTCTTCATATATTTAATTGGTAATAATTTGATTGTCGCTTAATAACAGACTTTCACTTTGCAAATGTAAAAGAATTAAATTCCAAACCCTTATCCTAACTGTTTAAATAATGTCCTGATTGTTCAAAAACAAAAAAACTCCGCAGCCTTGAGAGGTTGCGGAGTTTCTTATCGTGTAATATCAGATTACTTCTTGGCAGCAAGAGCCTGAGCTACGTCAACGGCGCAAGCTACAGAGCAACCTACCATCGGGTTGTTACCGATACCCAGGAAGCCCATCATCTCAACGTGTGCGGGAACTGATGAAGAACCTGCAAACTGAGCGTCTGAGTGCATACGACCCATGGTGTCGGTCATACCGTATGAAGCGGGACCTGCGGCCATGTTATCGGGATGCAGGGTACGGCCTGTACCACCACCCGAAGCTACTGAGAAGTAAGGCTTACCAGCCAGAACACGCTCCTTCTTGTAAGTACCTGCTACGGGGTGCTGGAAACGTGTGGGGTTGGTTGAGTTACCTGTGATAGATACGTCAACACCCTCCTTCCACATGATAGCTACGCCCTCACGAACGTCATCAGCGCCATAGCACTTAACCTTGGCACGGGGACCGTCGCTGTAAGGAATGGTCTTAACGACCTTGAGCTTACCGGTGTAGTAGTCAAACTTGGTCTGAACATATGTGAAACCGTTGATACGGCTGATGATCTGTGCGGCATCCTTGCCCAGACCGTTCAGGATAACGCGCAGGGGCTGCTTACGTACCTTATCGGCCTTAGCGGCAATCTTGATGGCACCCTCGGCGGCAGCGAAGCTCTCGTGACCGGCCAGGAATGCAAAGCACTGTGTCTTCTCAGAGAGCAGACGTGCAGCCAGGTTACCGTGGCCAAGACCTACCTTACGGTCATCGGCAACTGAACCGGGGATGCAGAAGCTCTGCAGACCGATACCGATGTTCTCGGCAGCCTTAACGGCGCTCTTGTCACCGGTCTTCTCACCCTCCTTGAGAGCGATGGCGCAACCTACAACGTAAGCCCACTTGGCGTTCTCAAAGCAGATAGGCTGAGTCTCCTCACAAGCCTTGTAAGGATCGATGCCGTAGCTGTCACAAATCTGATTTGCCTCTTCAATTGAGGAGATTCCATGCTCCTTAAGAGCAGCGAGGATCTGCTTGATGCGACGATCCTGTGATTCGAACTTAACTTCTCTAATCATAGTAGTATCTCCTTATTCTTTACGGGGGTCAATAAACTTAACTGCACCGGCCTCCTTGCTGAAACGTCCGTAGGTTGAAGTAACCTTCTTCAGAGCCTCGTTGGCATCGGTACCCTTCTTGATCTCATCCATGAGCTTACCAAAGTTGATGAACTCATAACCGCAAACCTGATCGTCCTTATCAAGAGCGATGCGGTTTACATAACCCTCGGCCATCTCAAGGTAGCGAACACCCTTGGCCTTGGTGCCGTACATGGTACCAACCTGGCTGCGCAGGCCCTTACCAAGATCCTCCAGACCGGCGCCTACAATCAGGCCACTCTCTGAGAAAGCACTCTGTGAACGACCGTAAACGATCTGCAGGAACAGCTCACGCATAGCTGTGTTGATAGCATCGCAAACCAAGTCTGTGTTCAGGGCCTCAAGCAGAGTCTTACCCTGCAGGATCTCAGCAGCCATAGCGGCTGAGTGAGTCATACCTGAGCAACCGATAGTCTCAACGAGAGCCTCCTCGATGATACCGTTCTTGATGTTCAGAGACAGTTTGCATGCACCCTGCTGAGGAGCGCACCAACCAATACCGTGGGTATAGCCTGAGATATCCTTGATCTCCTTGGCCTTGATCCACTTACCCTCTTCCGGAATGGGAGCGGGACCGTGCTTGGGACCTTTCTGGACCACGCACATGTTTTCAACTTCTTTTGAGTAAATCATAAATGGAATATGGTTTTTTATGATGAATTCTTAACAGGATGCAAAAATACTCTTTTTTCGTTTTTATTGGATAGAACTTATGTTATCTTTAATAAATTTGCGACTGAATAATATCGAAAACCATAGCATTTATGAATAGAAGTATAATACTTACTCTTTTTGCGGCTTGCGTCGCATCAACCCTGTTAAATTCCTGCGATCCTTTGGAGCCGGATACATACGATATGGAGTTTTACCGTCTGGCTACTGTTGAGGCCAAGGACGGAAAGGCAAATCTGCTCCTGGACTACACGGATGAGGAATACCTGTTCAAGAATTTCAGCACAGAAGAGGATGCCACAAGATTCGGAGTGGCCGACGGGGACCGTGTCATCGCCAAGATGACCATCAACATGATAAGCGGCATTACGGCCAGCAAGCTGAATCTGAATGAGATACTTTGGAAAAGCAGACCTGTCGGCATAGCCCAGTCCAAGCCCGTTGATTCTCTGAATTATCAGTACACTTTCAGCTACCTGTATATGGGCGACATGAGATACCCCTACATATGGAACCAGGGACATCTCCTCAATCTCGCCCCCATATTCTACACTAAGGCCGATCAGGACGTAAGAGAGTTCTACCTTTATCCTGAAGAAGCGTACAAAGACACTCTGCGTATGCGTCTCTACTCCTACATCCCCAACCATTTCATGTCCAGCTCATCCGATGCCCAGCAAGACATCCTGTGTTATGATATGTCAACACTTAGGGACTCAGTGCCTGTTCCCGAGGAGCATAAGCACCGCCGTCAGATCATGAATTATCTTGACAGTATTCATCCTGAGAACATATTCGTTCAGGTATTCTCTCCCGATACGGTAAGAGGCGTCGTCACATTTGGAGATACACCCCGCAAGTACTCAACCCTGCCGGATATCCTCTGGGTGGGAACCAGCATGCCATTTGATTTCTGATTCCCATGGCCAAGCGAACAGCATCCAAGAACGTAAACATAAAGAACAAGCGGGCCACGTTTGACTACGAGCTGCTGGATACCTGGACAGCCGGCATTGTGCTCACCGGAACGGAGATCAAATCCATCCGTGAAAGCAAAGCCAGTCTGGCCGATACCTACTGCACATTCATAAACGGTGAACTCTGGGTAAAAGGTATGCACATAGCCCAGTATTTCTACGGTTCATACAACAACCACGACGCACGCCGTGACCGCAAGCTCCTGCTCACCAGGAAGGAACTCCGCAAACTTGCATCCGAGAGCAAGAACCCCGGATTCACCATCGTCCCCACCCGCCTCTTCATCAACGATACCGGCCTGGCCAAACTCGTCATCGCCCTGGCCAAGGGTAAGCACGAGTATGACAAGCGGCAGAGTATCAAGGAAAACGAGGATAAGCGGGAAATGGCTCGGGCGTTTAGGGTTTGAGAACGGCTGGAAATCAATTGTGTTTAGCGGAGAGCATTACCGCATGGACGGCCTGGAGCCAGCCCTGACGGTTGCGGATGCGCTCGTCCGGTTTCATATCGGGAATGCAGATTTCGCTGATCTTGCGAAGCTCCTTGATCTGCTGGACCGATGTGAATATGCCGCAGGCGCAGCAGTTCAATATGGCCGATCCCAGACCCGATGCCTCCGCCAGTCCCAGACGCTTTACCGGGAATCCCAGGATATCGGCCTGGAACTGCATCAGGAAATCATTCTTGGCCGATTCTCCGTCAATGGAGAGCTCACGCAGCGGAGTCTTTAGGTCACGCATGGCCAGTTCCACCACATCGGCCACCTGATAAGCAATTGACTCCAGGGCAGCACGAACCACATGGGCACGGGTAGCCTGCATGGTCAGTCCGGTTATCATTGCCTTCGCCTCAGGTACCCACCAGGGAGAGCCCAGACCGGAGAATGCCGGCACAAAATATACACCTGCGTTATTGGGCACGCTCTGTGCCAGGGTCTGTGTTCCTTCCATAGACTCTACCAGACCCATATTATTTGTAATCCAGTCCAGTACTGCGCCCGATGAGTGCACATGTCCCTCAACAACGTAATAGTTGCGGTCAAACATTGAGTAGCCCACTGAGCAGACCATGCCGTTGGGGGCGGCAACGGGACTTTCACCCACGTTGAACATGACCGATGAACCTGTACCGTAAGTGGTCTTGCCCTCGCCCGGCTCAAAGCAGAGCTGGCCCACCAGAGCGCCGTGTGAGTTACCCAGCACGCCTGCAATCTGCACGGGATTCGGCAGCAGGCCCTCCACATCGGTCTCACCGAACACGCTGTCCGACGGTTTGGTCTCAGGCAGCATCTGTGCGGGGATTGTGAATACGCGCAGTATATCGGGATCCCATTCAAGGGTGTTGATATTGAACAACAGGGTGCGTGACGCGTTTGAGTAATCGGTCACATGTTGCTTGCCACCGGTGAGTTTCCAGATAAGCCATGTATCTATGGTTCCCATAAGGATATCCCCCCTCTCGGCACGCTCCCTTACGCTTGGTATGTTATCCAGAATCCATTTGACACCGCTACCTGAGAAATAGGTATCGGGAATAAGACCCGTACGCTCCTTAATGGTGGTCTCATAGCCTTTGTCAATGAGTTCCTGACAGAAAGCCGATCCGCGTCGGCACTGCCACATCACGGCCGGATAGACGGGTCTGCCGGTCTTCTTGTCCCATACGACCACAGTCTCACGCTGGTTAACCATTGATATTGAAAATGTTGCATCGGGATCTCGGGGCAGAGCGAGCTGCTTGACGGCAGCTACGGTATTGTTATAAATCTCCTCGGCATCGGCCTCCACCCAATCCTCTCTGGGGTGGTTCACCTTGTGAGGAATCATCTTACAGTCTATAAGATTCAGTTTGTCATCAAACAACAGCGCCTTTGATGATGATGTGCGCTGGTCAATCGTTATGATATACCTCATTACTTGTTGTTTTCTGCTAGCTTTTCATAGGCCTTGAACAGCAGTTCACGGCTCTTGTATTCATTGTATTTCCGATTTACGTTCCTTACGTAGTTAAGTGTCTCTGTTGCATCAAAACGGCCATACGTACATACGCTGTCATTATAGACTTCAGGGTCTGACAGTGATGCCAGAACCGGCGCAAGGCTGTACCAGCTGTAACGGTTGATGCCGTTCTTGCGGGCTATCCTCATAGCGTCAAAGATATGATTCGATCCACCATTGTAGCCACCTAATATATAATTGATTCTCTCTTTCTCATTTATGAAGCTAAACAGCTTGCTCAGTTCATCCAGATAGCGGACAGCCACCCTGATGTCAAGTTCCACACTCTGGGCCATGGTATCGGCCTCACCCATCTTGGCCAGCGTATGGCGGTAGGTTGCAGGCATTATCTGCATAAGGCCCTGAGCCCCCATGTGCGATCTTGCGGTTGTATCAAATTTTGACTCGACGTACGCAATGGCAGCCAGCATCTTCCAGTCACATACGCTGTCAGCGTAGAGACGGAACAGGGAATCATAAGGTGAAATGTAAAGGAACTGCTCCGGAACCGGAACTTCCTCCTCCTGGGCCTCTCCAACGGTGCTGCTACACCTGTTTCTGGATAGGAACAGAACCAGTATCAAGGCCGCTGTCAGGAGTAAGACAACCAATTTCCTGATACTCATCTCCGGCCCGTTGTATTTGGTTTCTTCCATTGGGTCTGGAATTCTGATTTCGGTGCAAAGATACACCTTTTTCATAAGTTGGACAAATGGAGCCATTAGGGACGGTTCTCTTTGGCCCCCAAAAAAGGAGCCAAAGAGAACCGTCCCCAATGGCTCCACGCGCTCATCGAAAATAAAAATGAAATTTTTTGCATATACCGATAATTGACAGTACTTTTGCAGTCAGAATGAAACAGATTACCATATATCACCATCACCATACCTGCAGATCCTGATCGGTAGGCTATGAACGGTGTATAATTATACGGAAAGGCTTGCCGATTGACGGTGAGCCTTTTTTGATTGATAATAATTAAAACAATTTATGATATGCTAAGAATTGCAGTACAGTCAAAGGGTCGTTTGTACGACGAGACAATGGAACTACTCCAGGAATCAGGTATAAGTCTGGGAGTATCAAAGAGAACACTTCTGGTTCAGGCCGGTAATTTCCCGGTCGAGGTCCTGTTCCTGCGTGATGATGACATACCTCAGTCCGTTGCCGGCGGTGTAGCCGATGTAGGTATCGTTGGTGAGAATGAGTTTGTGGAGCGCAATGAGAAGGCCGATGTCATCAAGCGTCTGGGATTCAGCCGCTGCCGCCTCTCCCTTGCCATCCCCAAGGCCATTGACTATCAGGGTCTTGACTGGTTCAACGGCAAAAAGGTTGCCACCTCCTACCCCGGAATCCTAAAGACATTCTTCGATCAGAAGGGAATCAAGGCCGAGACACACGTCATCACCGGATCCGTAGAGATTGCCCCCGGCATAGGTCTGGCCGATGCCATCTTTGACATTGTAAGTTCAGGCTCAACACTGGTTAGCAACAACCTGCGCGAGGTTGAGGTTGTAATGCAGTCCGAGGCTCTGCTCATAGGCAACCCGGGTATGGATGCCGATAAGAAAGCCATCCTTGAGGAGCTGCTGTTCCGCTTTGATGCCGTTAAGGCAGCCCAGGGCAAGAAATACATAATGATGAACGTGCCCGATGACAGCATGGAAGAGGTAATCGCCCAGCTTCCCGGCATAAAGAGCCCCACCGTAATGCCTCTGGCACAGAAAGGCTGGAGTTCAGTTCACGCCGTTCTTGACGAGAAACGTTTCTGGGAAATAATCGGCAAGCTCAAAGCCGCCGGTGCTGAAGGCATCCTTGTCCTCCCCATTGAAAAGATGATACTCTAACAACACAACCGCACCTGCGTTTCCCAATGCGTGACCCAAATCCGCACATCGGATTCCAGTTGCACCAAGTAAAACCAAAAGGTTTAAGCAGAGCGTAAAACCTCTTGGTTTTACCCGGCCTGGAAGGCCGGCAGAGCGGAATGAAATGAAATGGAATTTTTACATTAAGCCAAACGAATAAAGGAAACTTGTTTACTTTATCGTGGCATGTAAAAATGGGCTAAAGCCAATGAAGCGGGTTTGGGGCGCCGCCGCCCCAAACTAAAAAAAGGTAAAATGCTTCTAATCCAATAATACGTTTCCAGTTAGCGGCTTTCAAGGCCAAAGGCCAAGAAAGCCAAAAACAACCGAGCCGCAAAGCGGCGAGAGCCCGCCGGATGTAAACAGATAAAA
>JBGUIZ010000052.1:0-2709 GCA_045113495.1 Bacteroidaceae bacterium | reverse complement strand
GGCAGGAAATCGGTCCTGAGTATCGTCTCCTCGCCGTCAATCACCACGACAGGCTCACGGGTGGCACCACTCCCCGTCTGCTTGGTGGCCTTGCTGCCCAGAACGTAGGGCTTGCGGTCAAACACGCGCACTTGAGTGGGAATGAAACCGAGTTCGAGCTTCTCGTCATTCCATGAGTAAATGTTCTTGTTGGTATCCCAGTCCTCGTAGCAGTAAATGAATCCTCCTGGTGTAAAGTCACAAGACGTGACATAGCCATAGACCAAATCTATTGGGTCTATTGTTGAGGTCTCATAATTATAGTATTTACCAAGCAAGCTGGAACCATTGTCCTCGTTGAATTCTAAAAAGAAGTAGTAACTCTGGCCCGTAGGTCCTTTGCTATAGACCATCAGGTTGCTGTAAGAATAAAACTTATTCTCAGATAACTGATAAAGAGGCTTGTTGTCCTCTCCGAAACCCCACTGGTAGGTATCATCGCCAAGCTTTACGCGCTGCAAGGTAAAAATCTTGCCATTGCCGACGCCAAACTCAGTGATTTCTTGCGTGGTAGACATGACGTATTTGCCATTTTTTAGAATTTGATTGGACTGGTTGTCATATTTGACCAGGGCATACCAGTCGCCGCCCTCGGCTTGCAGTGAGGCGATGTGGCTTCCCTCAGGGCTGCTGTAGATGGTTTCGCCATCCAGGTTATAGACGAAGTCTCGATCATAAGAGCCTACCAGCACATAAACTTCACCTTCTACTTTACCGTCAGGCGTAGGCTCGTCCTTGCTCTCCTTGCATCCCGTCAGTGCCAGCATTGCCAGCAGCAGGGTCATCAGTTTATTAATCGTGTTCATCGTGATCATTACATGTGTGGTTAGAATAAATGTATTGGCATATACATACTGGCCTCGGCCCATGTCACATCGTCACGCCTGTAGAGATTGTCTGCCAAGTTCATTACCTGTTCCGACGTCTTAAGAGAGCAATCAAACCGATAGATGTAGTCTCCATTCCAAGTGACATGACCTTGTTCTGAATTAGTTGATTCAGTTAGTTTCCCTCGGTAGGCTTTCAGGATTTTATCCTTGGTCTTGGGGTCTGGAACGCTAACTGTGATTCCAGGACCGATCATTAGAAATTCTGGCTCGTTTTCATAATAACCTACAAAATAACGGTCACTGACATAGTCATTGTCGGTAATGAGGTCACGGTCGCCAGTAACAAGAAAGTAATACCCGATTTGCTGTATTTGATATCCCTCTTGTTGAGACAGTTGTGCCAATTGCTGGGTTCTTGCCTCGGTCCTGGGGAAGATGCAATACTGCCCCGCTTCACGGTAGGCAAATTCAATACGTGTGAGGTCAACACCTTTATCGCCGTAATAGTAACCGACATTGGTCTCGAGTTTCTCGAGCGCAGGATCGTTATCAGGTGGTGTGTGGACTATGGTTTCTTCAGGCTCGTCAAAAAACGTGTCAGAGCCACATCCGGCAAGTGCCAGAGCACACACTACCATTCCAAATAAAATCTTTTTCATACTCACTGTTGTTATGGATCTGTTGATGGTTTAGCGGACCACGATTTTCTTGCCCTGGTGGATGTAGATGCCGGGGGTGGTGGGAACGTCCTTGCCCACGGGCTGGCCCATCAGGTTGTAGTAGTTGTCGTCAACCTGACGCGCCTGCGGCTTATCGGCCACCACCTCGTCGATGCCCGTCATGTTGCCGGGATCGTAGCGCATGCCCTTGTAGATGATCTGGCCGTCCTTGATGACGTGGCACAGGCCGCAATACTCCTGGTAGTCGGCATTGGGGTCGGGCTCACGTGTGAACGGCGTCAACAGGTCGCCCATGTTGCGGCTGTCAAAGCCGATGCCCTCAACCACATAGCACATCGTGTCACCATTCTCCTTAACGTAGGCATAACGGCTGCATGAGTGGCCTTCTATCTCAATTGGCTCAACCTCGGTGAAGTTCTCCGAGGTTAGGAAAACCTCCTGCTCAGGATTGAATTCATGTGTCCATTCTTGAATCATAAGAAAGAAATCTATTAGACCCCATCCACCGAACTGATATAGTGTTCTAGTGCCTCCATCTGTGTACATGGGAAGTTCAATCATATTTCTTCCTTCAGTTTTTACTGCATCATAGGCATGGTTTCTAAAAAATGATACCTCATAAAGATATGGGTAACCATCACTGAGTCCCGCAATTAAACTATCTTGCTCTGTGTCCAGACTATTCCCTGTATAATAGTATAGGGCATTATCAAGGTGTGCACTCATGTCATTGGACCCGACACTGTCTTTACCATTGAACTCGTAAGTGTAATAATAACTGGTAGTGTCACCATGATTAATGATGACCTTTTCGTTAACCCACTTGACGCCTTCACGAACAATAGGAAGGTAATCAGAACCGTCCCATTGTGCCACTGCCTGGGTCATGCCCAGCAGGGCCAAAATTGATAAAAGTAATGTCTTTTTCATATCTGTAATTGATTAATCGGTTTATGTATTGTTCTGGTTTGCAAAGATACATAATATTGTCGGAAAACTTTTACCCCCCCCATTTTAACATTTCGTTAACACTTTATGGACGAAAATCAGTTGCCACAGTAGGTGCCGATGAAGAAGATGCTACGGGTGCTCTCCTCGAGTATGAAATACAGGAAGGGGCGGTTGGCATGGAACTCGGCTTTTTCATAGTGCTGTGGTCC
>JBGUIZ010000051.1:0-3129 GCA_045113495.1 Bacteroidaceae bacterium | reverse complement strand
GCTGGCTACCCTTATTATGTGCCTAACGGCACAGATTAATGCCGTAGGCATTGGATTATGGTAGCCAGCCAATTCATTGGCTGGTGCATAATATAACCATCCCCCTTGGTACTTAGTTAAAATGTTTTAATTTTTGGGTTAAATAGTGAAAATGGTATATCATTGTAAAGAATGTTCAGACGCATATACATATTGGCCTGTTGTATGCTGATGGCCGTCACGACACCGGCCCAAAGCAGTTTGCCCATAATAGAGATCAGGGCCGACAGGACTATGATTTATCCCCAGAGGATGGAACTGACGGGGCTGGAATCATTGATGGATATGCTCCAGATGATGCCGGACCTGATGATTGCGGGGTATGATGAGCTGATAAATTCTTACAGCCTGCGCATTGACAATGTTCCGGTAAGTGGTGATAAAAGGCTTATACTGAGCCAGATGAAAGCCAAGGACATTGAAAGGATCCAGGTGTGTGACAACACAGGCGTTGCCAAGGGAACCATCGGCATGGGTAAAGTGCTGGATATCAACATGAAGATATCTGCAGGACTGAACGGACTGGCCGAGGGACAGGCTGAATTGGGTAAGGACATACATGGCAACGGGACTGTCAATGCGCTATATGGCAGCAAGGGTACCGATATCTACGCCAACGCCGCATATCAATACCAGGAGGGTGACAGGGAGTATGTGACGCTTCACATGACCAACCGTTTTGATGACAGGAACAGACTGTTGACATATTTCACTCAGCAGCACATTGAGCAGCCCAACAATAATGATGAGTTGAAGGTGATGGGCCGTGCACGATATTTCCATACATTCAATGACGCGGGTACAGAGCTGCTGATCCTGGGCGGTTACCAGTATACCAGCGGCCCTACGGTCACAAACAAACTCCCTATGTATGTTCTTGAACTCAATACTCCGTTGTTTACTGACAGGCTCTCCATGATGCTGGGTGCCGAGGGTGATTTCCCCATGACAAGGCAAAAGTCCGGGGGCAAACAATGGCATACCTTTAATAATGATATCTACCTGCAGTTTACCTACTCCATGCCCCGATGGCGCTTCACTGTGGGAAACCGAATCATGTATTACAGCTACAGACTGGCCGATGACACCGACAGCCGTAACTATGATGACATCCGCAACAACACCAATGCCTGCGTAATATTCCTGCCCGATAACCGCAACCAGCTGCAGTTGGGCTACTATAGGAAGTACTATAATCCTGCCCAGGATGACATATTCCGGAATACCGTTTCTCTTGATGAGGACCAATGGCCTGTCATCAGGCAGCAACTGGATCAGAGGGATATAAATCAGGTAAAACTGGCCTACGCCTACAGCAAGCCTGGGTTCACGGTGCAGACCGATGCCAGCTACTACATGGTTCAAGGTGATGACAACTTCACTCGGGTATATGCATCGGCCTACTGGAAATCCGGTCTTTTGACGCTGACAGGTGGCGCTAACATGCATATTGCCCCTGATAACGTATATGCCTCATTGCGTCTGGCCCCCACCCTTAATCTGCCTCACACATGGCAGATTGGCATGCAGATGGTATATTACACCGGGAAGGCGCCGTACCGTGAGGAATTTGGCACGCCCGTGTATGGGTGCTTATCGGTCAGTAAGCAGTTTGGCAGCCATTGGCAGATGGGCCTTGACTGGCATGATATGTTTGATGCCTGGTGCAGTGAGGCCAAGGTTAACCGTCACGCGGCCAATTTAAAGTTACAGTATAGATTCTAACGATAATAATATGACAAGTATTGAACTGGATATGATACAGACAGCCGGCATCGGCGCCTTGGCTCTCATTGTCGGCATGATTCTGACCAGAAAGGATGATATCCTGCAGAAATTCTGCGTGCCGTCACCTGTAACCGGCGGTCTCATCTTCTCTGCGATTACCCTGATACTGTACGGATGGTTCGATATAGAGATATCGTTCAATGACACCCTTAAGAACATCTTCATGCTGGCGTTCTTTACCTGCGTGGGGTTTGAATGTGACCTTAAGGTGTTGAAACAGGGCGGCAGGATTCTGGTGATAATGCTTGTGCTGCTGGTTATCATTATTGCCATGCAGAACATCATTCCGCTGGGTATAACCAAGGTCCTGGGTGTTGAGCCTCTGGTTGGCATGGCGGCCGGAAGTGTATCCATGACCGGCGGACACGGTACGGTAGGCGGTTTTACAAGCGTCTTTCAGGGGATGGGACTGGCAGGCGCCGGAACGATAGGCATGGCAGCTGCCACATTCGGTCTCATTGCAGGTTCCATGATAGGCGGCCCGCTGGCAGAGCGCATAATCCGCACCAAGCTGACTCATGAGCAGATGCAGCCGCAAGATGATGAGATTGACCCTGCAATGGCCGGCATAGAGAGCGACGAGGCATCTCCCACAGGCCGAACAAAGCGCATGAGTACCAACGAGCAGGAGTTCCAGCAGTATGCCAAAGCCACATATTGCATACTCATGGTCATGGCCGGCGGCACCATTTTGAGTTGGCTGCTGGCCAAGACGGGCGTCACATTCCCCACCTATTTCGGTTCCCTGATCCTGGCAGCCATAGTCCGTAACATAATGGGACTATTCAGTTATAAAGATGGTGATAGATCTTTTAAGGCCGATAAGCTACTCGACATAGAGCGCATCATCAGCGTTGGAAACATCTGCCTCTCCCTGTTCCTGGGAATGGCGATGATATCCCTCAGGCTCTGGGAACTCAAGAGTCTGGCCCTCCCGTTGATCATCATCCTGGTATCTCAGGTGCTCGTGATGGTTCTGTTTGCATACTTTGTAGCATTCCCCATGTTGGGACGCGACTACGACGCAGCCGTGCTTTGCGCAGGAATCTGCGGATTCGGCCTTGGTGCCACACCCAACGCCATGGCCAACATGAGTGCCGTCTGCTATAAATACCGATACACACTCAAGCCCTTCCTTATAGTGCCGATAGTCGGTGCCATGTTTACCGACCTGATCAATACCGGCATGATTACTACATTCCTTCATTTACTGTAGCTGGCTACCCTTATTATGTGCCTAACGGCACAGATTAATGCCGTAGGCATTGGATTATGGTAGCCAGCCAATTCATTGGCTGGTGC
>JBGUIZ010000050.1:0-9600 GCA_045113495.1 Bacteroidaceae bacterium | reverse complement strand
GGGTTGTGAAGCTTTTAGTTCCCTAAGGTGAAGGAAAAAATGGTGATATCGCGGGCTGGGTAGCGACGTTAGGGAACTGTAGCTCGTATAGCGCGGATTCTCTCCCTAAGGTAGGGGGGGTGCGCGGAGAAAACGCAGGTGCGTACGTGACCTTAGGGAGAGAATCCGGGATCCGGAGTTTATGGTTCCCTAAGGTTATGGGGTGAAGCGTCCTTCGGGGCGCTTTTTTTGTGGGCGGAGATGGATTCGATTAATACCTTTTTAAAAAAATGACTAACTTCGCGCAGTTAAACTTTACCAATATGAAGATTACTATTATCGGCGCCGGAAACATGGGTGGCGCCATTGCCAGAGGTTTTGCTGCAAAGAAGGTGTTTGCCGCAAAGGATATCACTTGCTGTGACCGCAGCGATGCCACACTTGAGAACCTTAAGAAAGATGTACCCGCTATAGGTATATCAAAGGATAATGTCAGTGCCGTTAAGGGTGCCGATATAGTTCTGTTCGCCGTAAAGCCCTGGATTCTGCCGGCAGCCGTAGAGGAGGTTAAGGCCGCACTGGACTACAAGAAACAGCTCATCATATCAATCGCCGCAGGCGTAGGCCTGGACAAGCTTGCCGAACTCTTTGACAAGAAGGGCGAGAAGCCCCAGGTAGTTTACCTCATCCCCAACATCGCAGTTGAGGTTGGTGCCGGCGTATTCTTCTACTGCTCAAACACAGCCAGCAAGAAGAATCTGGACCTGATCCAGAAGCTCTTTGGCCAGGTTGGATTCGCCAAGCAGGTTGAGGAGAAGCAGATGACCGCAGGTACAGCACTTGCATCTTGCGGAATTGCATATGTATTCCGATACATCCGCGCCAACGTCGAGGGCGGTGTAGAGATGGGTTTCTATCCCAAGGATGCACAGGAGATCGTTCTGGGCACCATCAAAGGCGCCGTTGAACTGCTGCTTGCACACGGTTCACATCCCGAGCAAGAGGTTGACAAGGTAACCACCCCCGGCGGTATCACCATCAAGGGTCTGAACGCCATGGAGGAGGCCGGATTCACCAACGCCGTAATAAAGGGACTCAAAGCCGGCAAGTAATGAAGCTGGTATATTTCCACGGTTTCATGTCATCGGGAGCAAGCGGCACGGTCGAGAGCCTGCGCCACATGCTTCCCGAGCTTGAGGTCGTCGCTCCCGATATCCCCGTCGATCCCGCCGAGGCTCTTCCCTATCTGAAACAGTTTGTGGCCGATGAGCAGCCCGATATCATAGTAGGTACATCCATGGGCGCCATGTACGCCCAGCAGATGTTCGGATTCAAGAAGATTTGCGTGAACCCGTCGTTCAACATGTCCACCATGTCAAAGGTGATGAAGGCCAACACCACCTACCCTTTCCAGAACGGACGCAAGGACGGTGCCAAGACATTCAAGATCACTGGACAGATTGTAAAGAACTTCAACGCAATGGAGCGCCAGCAGTTCAAGGGTATCACCGATTTTGACCGCGAGAACACCTACGGTCTCTTTGGCAACCACGACACCACGGTCAACTGCTACGACCTCTTCAAGAAGTACTACACCAACGCCCAGCGCTTTGAAGGAGAGCACCGCCTCAACGACAAATCATTACGCACCGCCGTAGTACCACTGATCAAACAGATTCTCAGTCTCTAGCCCCCCGCACCTTAGGGAGCCAGAAGCCCCACAACTCACATTCGCTCCCTAAGGTCACCGTCCAGCCCGCGATATCACCATTTTACCCCGCACCTTAGGGAGCCAGAAGATCCACAACGAGCTTTCCGTCCCTAAGGTCACGCTCGCACCTGCGTTTTCCCCGCGCAACCCCCTACCTTAGGGAGAGAATCCGCGCTACACGAGCTACACTTCCCTAACGTCCACTGAAAAAATAAAGAAGAACGTCCGGACAATCCCGAACGTTCTTCATATTTATGTGTTTTTCTGTGTGTTTACTTGTACAGGCCGCGGCGGATGCTGCGCTTGGGGGTCTTCTCGAACTCCTCGGTGCGGATCTCAAGCTTGGAAACCTGTGAGTAGCCGGGAAGCATCTCGTTGATCTTCTTGCGGTCATCCTCAAGATGAGCCAGAACCTGCTGCTGATTGAGACCGGCAGCCTTGCCAGCTTCATAATCGGGGAATACCAGAGCTACAAGCTTGCGGTCGCGTTCAACAACCAGAACCTCAGATACCAGCTGCAGATTCATGTACATATCCTCAATCTCCTCGGGATAGATGTTCTGGCCCGAGGGACCCAGAATCATGTTCTTGCTACGCCCCTTGATATAGATGTAACCCTGCTTGTCGATTGTGCCAAGATCACCGGTGTGGAACCAGCCTTCAGGATCGATGACGTCACGTGTGGCATTGGGGTTCTTGTAATAACCGAGCATCACGTTGTCACCACGTACAAGCAGCTCGCCGATGTTTCCGGGAGCGTCGCTGAACACCTCGACCGGGCAACCGGGGATGGCGATACCGCATGAACCGGCTCTATACTTCTCCCAGTCAACATATGAGATAAGCGGAGCGCACTCGGTGCTGCCGTAACCTACGGTATAGGGGAAGTGGAGCTTACGCAGGATCTTCTCTACATCGGCATTCAGGGCGGCGCCACCTACAATCAGACTGTCCATCTTGCCACCGAATGCATCGATTATCTTGGTGCGGATCTTTCCGCCAATGATACGGTTCACGCCGGGAATAGCCATCAGGACCTTCATCAGAGGCTTCTCCATTACCGGCTGTATCTTCTGCTTGATCACCTTCTCGATTACCAGAGGAACGGTGATGACCAGAGTAGGCTTCTCCTCGGCAAAGGCATCGAACAGAATCTTGGGTGAAGGCATCTTACCCAGGTAGCAGATGCTGGCGCCCAGCAGCAACTCAAACATGAGCTGGAATGCAAGACCGAACATATGAGCCATGGGAAGTATTGAAACCACGGTCTCACCCTTGGTAAGAGGCAGCACGCCGCAAGCGAACTTGAGGTTCACCAGCATAGCACGGTAAGGAACCATAACGCCCTTGGGATCACCTGTTGTGCCCGATGTATAGTTCAGAACGGCCAGGTCATTGGTATCCTTCTCGGCCTCATACTTTACGTCATCCTTGCTGAAGCCCTTGGGATACTTCTTGTCAAAGCTCTCATCAAGGGTCTCCATAGCCTTGGTCAGCTCCTCGGAGCGGCTGAACTGGAGTGACATATCGTTCATAAGGATCATGCCCAGGATATTAGGCATCTCAGAGGGAACCATTCCGGCCATTACCACATCACCCACCATAAGTATCTTGGCCTCGGAGTGGTTTACCAGAGTATGTACGTTACCGGGTTTGAAATCATTCAGGATAGGTACGGGAATTGCACCGTATGTGTATACGCCAAAGAATGACACGCCCCATGCAAGGCAGTTCTTACCGCAAAGGGCAACCTTGTCACCACGTTTTACGCCAGCGTTCTCAAGTATGATATGTACGCGTGCAACGCGCTTGGCAAGCTCGGCATATGTAATTCTTTCTCCGCGGAAATCGGCCAATGCAATATTGTCCCAATGACGGCGGAAACTGTCCTCATACATCTTGATCACGCTTGTGGCAGTCATGTCACAATTTGGAGTTCTGTTAATAATTCTAGCCATTTTGTATTAATGTCAATAATTTTGCCGCAAAAGTACTCCAAACGCCCATCTAATCCGATAAAACATCTGTTTTAGGGTCTTTCAGCACTTCCGATGTGGCGAACTGCCGCTAATCGGCCCCCGGCAGTTCACCCCACCCCCTCGATTTGGGCGATAAAGAAAGAATTTATATCTTCGCATATTCTAAAAAAACAAGACACTATGAACAAATTGCCCGATTACATGTTCACGAGGAGATTCCTTTTCCTCACGGTCTTGTTTATTGTGGTGTTCTCCATATTTTTCCTCCAGCTTTACTCACCGTTCTCATCGACCTACTGGTTCACATTGCGCGAAAGCTACAAGCTGCTGGGCACCGCCACCATGTATACCTTCGCAGTCCTGTTCCTTCTGTCCAGCAAGGTGCTGCTTATAGACCTTAACCGCCGATATGGAGTGAGCGGCTGGGGCCTGTTGCTGTTCTCGCTTGCCGAAGTGATAATAGTATCGGTCATATACGTAGCGATAACCATGCTGGTGAGGCAAAACGAAATCACATTGCAGGAGCTGTTTCCCCGGGCATTCTTCTGCATTCTGCTTATACTTGTAATACCTTATACAATAGCTTACCTGTACGGCTACGCCCACGGCCTCAAACGGGAGCCCGGAAGCAGCCCGACAAAACCGCAGGGAACGCTAATAGTATCAATTCATGACACAAAAGGAAACATCAAACTGTCCCTGAGGATCATGGACATACTCTATGCCGTATCGGAAGACAATTACGTAAAGATATTCTATGAGCAGGACGGAGTTGTGCGCAATTCCATGATTCGCACCACCGCCAAGAACATTGAGGATGATCTGGAGGGCCTTATAACCCGATGCCACCGGTCATACCTTATCAATATCGCCAAGGTCCGATTCTTCAACAACGACCGCGACAACCTCTACGTCATCCTGGATCAGGAGGGAATCAATCCGATACCCGTCTCCCGCTCCTATCGCGACACGATTGCAGCACTGCTGGCTAAGAGCACACAGTAGGCACAAAAAAAAATGAATTCACTCGCGTGAACTCAATTTTTTCAATTTCCTCCGCAGGGACCTTTTCCCCTTGGAGTGAGCCTTGCAATTTTCACAAATTCTCGGGCCCGAACCTAATTACTAACCTAATTACTAACCAATTAATGCTTATGAGAATTATCCTTTGTTTTCGACCGCAAAGGTCGGCACTTTTTCAATACGTTGTCACTTAAAATATTTTAAAGCGGTAAAAACAACGTTAACGAAATAATACTCATTAATTTATTGATTAGCAATCAGTTATGCTTAATAACATCCGTCCAGTCCCAACTAAATCCACCAAACAGTACCGAATATGTCACAAATCAGCTCTTGTCGGCACTCTAAAAACGGCAGTTTTTGCACGTCCGGACATCAGTTATCGGTCAATTCGGATGCAAAAATACAATCAAAAAAACACAACCGACTGTTAATGATTCAATAAAAAAAATAACTAAGTTTGTACTCATTACGTATTTAACCTAAAATTACCCAACCTTAAACATTATGAAAGCAATAAAAACCATTATCGCAGCAGCCATCCCTTTGTTGGCAATATCCTGCGCTAACAACTCAAATCAGTCACAAGCCAATATGGCCGTTCGTGACAACAATGTGATTGTCAACGTTCCTCGCGGAGAGCAGGCTCCTCCTGCAAATCCCGGCCAGAGAAACTTTGGCGGCATGATCCCGCAGAGCGGAAGCGCTAACCGTCAGCGCACCCAGCGTCCACAGGGACAGGCAACCCAACGTCCGGCTCAGATGCCCGCAATGCAGCGCCCCACCCCTCAGGTACGCACGGTATCACTTAAGGAGCTCTCCATGAGTGATCCTTTCATCTATCCGGATCCCGAGACCAAGACCTACTGGCTCACCAGCACCGGCGGCGCCCTCTATAAGAGCACAGACCTGGAGATGTGGACCGGTCCGTATAACGTAATCGATATCTCCGGCACATGGATGCAGGGACAGTTCGTGGCTGCAGCCGAGATCCACAAGTTCAACGGCAAGTTCTACTATGCCGGAACATGGAACAACCACGGAGTATGCATTGAGCAGGTTCCGCGCCGTTACAACGTTCCTCTTAACCAGACACAGCTGCTTGTATCGGACAAGATTGACGGCCCGTACCTGCCTCTGGTAAAGGACTCACTGTTCTGCCTTGGCCCCACAGACTGGGATATCATTGACGGAACCCTCTATGAGGAGAATGATACCGTTTATATGGTATTCGTACATGAGTGGACACAGATCATTGACGGAACAATGGCCTATATGCCTCTGTCAAAGGACCTGACCCACCGCACTGCAGACCCCACCACCATTTTCCGTGCATCGGAAGCACCCTGGAGCAAGGAGATGAACTCTATCGGTGAGGCTACATTCGGCATGCGTATGCCGGGTTGGGTAACCGATGGCCCGCAGATGTTCCGCACACAGACCGGCCGTCTGGGTATGCTCTGGTCAAGCTGGGGCGAGAACCGTTACGCTCAGGGTATCGCATGGTCAGAGAGCGGAAGCATAAAGGGACCGTGGATCCAGGAGGAGAAGGCATTCAGAGGTGACAACTCAGGTCACGGCATGCTGTTCCGCACATTTGAGGGTCAGCTGCTCTATTCCGTACACCATGCAGAGGGCAACAGCGGTCAGCGCAAGCCCGAGATATGGACTGTCGATGACTCAGGCGACAACCTGATTCTTGGAAAGAGGATACATTAATACACCTCTTATTATAAAATAATACGCAAACCGTGGGTGTTAAGCCCGCGGTTTGTTGTATCTTCGCGTCTTAAACAGCAAACAGACAAAAAATGAAAATCTCAAACCGCGCTGAAATCATGCCCAGTTCGCCTATCCGCAAACTGTCAGGCATAGCACAGAAGATCAAATCTGAAGGAGTAAAGGTTTATCACCTGAACATAGGTCAGCCCGACCTGCCGTCACCTCAGATAGGTCTTGACACCCTCAAGAAAATTGACCGCAAGATTCTGGAGTACACCCCCTCACAGGGATTCCTGAGCCTGCGCAAGAAACTGTGCGACTATTACGAGCAATATCAGATCAAGTTTGAACCCGATGACATCATCGTTACCAGCGGCGGAAGTGAGGCGGTTCTGTTTGCGTTTATGACCTGTCTTAATCCCGGTGATGAGATCATAGTTCCGGAGCCCGCATATGCAAACTACATGGCATTCGCAGTATCAGCCGGCGCAGTGATCAAGCCCATCGTATCAACCATTGAGGACGGTTTTGCACTGCCCCCCATCGAGAAGTTCGAGGAACTCATCACGGAGCGTACCAAGGGCATACTCATCTGCAACCCCAACAACCCCACCGGATACCTGTACTCACGCAAGGAGATGCTCCAGCTGCGTGACCTGGTCAAGAAATATGACCTGTATCTCTTTTCCGATGAGGTTTACCGCGAGTTCATATACACCGGCTCACCCTATATCTCAGCCTGCCACCTGGAGGGTATCGAGGATCATGTTATCCTGATTGACTCAGTATCCAAGCGTTACTCAGAGTGCGGTATCCGCATAGGCGCCATCGCCACCAAGAACCAGCAGGTACGCGACGCCGTGATGAAATTCTGTCAGGCCCGTCTCTGCCCGCCACTTATAGGCCAGATCGTAGCCGAGGCTTCAATCTCAGCTCCGCGCGAATATATGACTGCCACTTATGAGGAGTTCATTGCCCGCCGTAAGTACCTTATTGACGGACTGAACAAGATACCCGGAGTATACTCCCCCATCCCCATGGGCGCATTCTACACCACCGCAAAGCTGCCTATCGATGACTGCGAGAAGTTCTGCAAGTGGTGTCTTACCGATTTCCGTCGTGACGGCAAGACCATCATGATGGCTCCCGGTACCGGATTCTATTCCGATCCCCAGTACGGCCGCGACCAGGTTCGTCTGGCCTACGTGCTCAACATAGAGGACCTCAAGGACGCTCTCAAGCTTCTGGCCGAGGCCCTGCAGGAGTATAACAGCCTACCCAAGAAGTAATGAAACGGCTGACATCCCTGCTCCTCACCCTTGCTGTGGCACTCACCTGCAGTGCCGCCGCACCCAAGCGCGAGTTCCGCGGAGCATGGATACAGGCTGTAAACCATCAGTTTGAGGGCATACCCACCGCAGATCTCAAGACCGAGCTCTCACGTCAGCTTGACTCACTGGCATCATGCGGCATCAACGCCATACTCTTTCAGGTACGCGTTGAGGCCGATGCCCTTTACAAGTCTGATCTGGAACCGTGGAGCGCGTTTCTGACCGGATTTCAGGGAGAGGCTCCCGATGAGGACTGGGATCCCCTTCAGTTCATGATTGACGAGTGCCATGCACGCAGTATGGAACTGCATGCATGGATCAACCCGTTCCGCGCCAAGACTGCCGCCACCACGGAGTTTGCCCCCACTCACCAGATGAAACTCCACCCGGAGAGAATAATAAAGTACGGTGACCTGGCCCTGTTTGACCCCGCGCTCAAGGAGAACCGCGACTACATCTGTCAGGTTGCAGCCGATATCGTTACCCGTTATGACATAGACGGATTTCACATAGACGACTACTTCTACCCCTACCCTGACGGGAACCGCAAGTTTGCCGATGACGCATCATTCCGTAAAGATCCCCGCGGATTCAAGGACAAGGATGATTGGCGCCGCGACAATGTAAACCTTTTCATAGAGCAGCTCTACCACACAGTAAAGGATATAAAGCCATGGGTGAAATTCGGAATATCACCTTTTGGAATATACCGTAACAAATCCGCAGCTTACCCTGAAGGCAGCGAAACCACCGGTTTTGAGAACTGGAGCGGACTGTATGCCGATGTGCTCTACTGGATAGAGAAAGGATGGATGGACTACTGCATCCCTCAGACCTACTGGAACACCGGTTACAAGGCTGCCGATTATGCGATACTGGCCAAGTGGTGGTCAGACCATGCCGGCGGATGCCTCATGTATCTGGGACAGGATGTGGAGCGCACCGTGACCGGTGTTGACCCAAGCCATCCGGAAAGCAACCAGCAGCGTCACAAACTCAATCTGGAACGTATCCTGAGCGGACTGCAGGGCAACTGCTTCTGGCCAGCAAAATCCGTGGTGGACAACCCAAGCAACTACCGCACCGTCCTAGCAACAGAATACAATATCTACCCTGCGCTCCAGCCTTTGGCCGATTACCTGCCCAAGAACACGCCGGGCAAGGTGCGCAAACTAATGCCCGTTGAGACCATTGACGGTCCGGTACTGTTCTGGACAGCACCCAAGGCGCGCAAGGAACTGGACAAAGCCGTACAATACGTGGTTTACCGTTTTGAGAAGGGACAGGATATCAATCTTGATGACCCGCGCAATATCGTGGCCATAACCCGCCGGTCATTCCTTAATCTCCCTTATCGTGACGGCAGCGCACAGTATATATATGTGGTAACCGCCCTTAACCGCATCCAGCGCGAGTCTGCTCCGGCAAAATGTAAGGTGAATTTATAGTTGTCAATTTGATAACTTCAAATAATCAGCAGCAAATCACATTTGTTGCTGATTTTCTTTTATTTACACCATTTATGCGCTCAGCATTTTAGTTAATTGTATTGTTAACTAAGGATAAATAATTAACTTTCCAACTTAACTTCGCCTCACTTTTTGACTCTTAATTACGGAAGCCGCAAGAAAGCAGCCCCACAAAAAAAACAGTAAATAACAAAAACAAAAAAATAAGGATTATGAAAAAGACTATCATCGCTGCTGTTGCAGCACTGTTCATCGGAGTTAACGTAAACGCTCAGAGTGTTAATGAAAATCAGGCTACCGTTGCCGACGTAGTTGCAGAACTCAATCAGGAAGATGCACTCCAGTTCATCCCCATGTATCAGAAGATGCTTACCGACATTGAGAAT
>JBGUIZ010000049.1:0-5590 GCA_045113495.1 Bacteroidaceae bacterium | reverse complement strand
CGTGAAGGATGATTCCTCGGGCGAACAGGCATAGATGCCAAAACTGATCTCGTCGGCACCGGCATACATGTGGCAGATGCGCATCTGACTGAACGTCTGTCCGTCAGCAGAGCACTCTATGCAGTAGTCATCTTCACGCCGTGAGAATCGGTACCACATGGTTTTCACATCAGCAGGAATAGCCGTCGTGGCCCAGTCGGAGTAGCCATTGTTCGTCACTACGCTGCCCAGGTGCTGAAACTCCTCGTTCTCGTATTCCACCGAGCCTTTCAGCCAGTTCTCGCTGCCAAGATACATCACGATACCGCACTGGTCAAAGCGATGGTGACTGCCCGTGAAATCGGTCTTCACTACGAAACTGAAGAACTTCTCACGGGTCTTCATCTGCAGAACAGGGGCGTTGTCGTTCTGGAAGTGATAGTACGTGCGCTGCCAAAGGTCGGTCTTTGGTGCAGTGGTGATAAGGATGGTATCACCCTTCACCTCGTAGTCCTTTGGCTCGCGTGTCCACTGAAGGCTGTCCAAAGCTATGCGCCCGCCGTCGGCAAGTGCTTATTTAACCTGATCTGTAAACTCCATTGTCGTTTCCTTTTGTTTAGTCTGTTGTCCGCAAGCCACGAGCATCATGGCGAGACAAAGCATGGTTACGTAGTTTTTTCGCATATTCGATTTATATTTTTCTTGATTTGTAAATATCCCAATGTCACTGCTATTAAACCCCAAAAACACTTCACTTATCACTTCATCAGCATCAGTACACTACCGAGGGTTATTAGCACGGCACCGGCAACAACCTTCATATCGACCTTCTCCTGCAGGAACACGAAGGCGAGGATGATGGTTATGACCACGCTCAGCTTGTCTATCGGGGCTACCCTTGCGACATCGCCCAACTGGATGGCCTTGAAATAGCAGAGCCACGACAGTCCCGTAGCCACGCCTGAGAGAACGAGGAACAGCCATGTATGGCGGCTGACATCGCGAATCTCCCGCAGGTGTGGGCCAAATAGCACGATGCCCCACGTCAGCACGAGGATAACCGTAGTCCTGATGGCTGTGGCGAGATTGGAGTTGACATCCCTGACTCCCACCTTGGCGAAGATGGCTGTCAGGGCGGCGAAGAACGCTGAAAGTAGTGCGTAGGTTTTCCACATAACCGTATATTTTATTTCATGATGTTTTTACGATACATCCGATACGTGTATTCTTCAGCATCTGTACTGAACTCAGGAACAGTGCCTTCACCAATCTGCTCGAAGCCGTGTTTCGGATAGTACTCCCAATTGCAGGTGCAGTCAGTCCAGAGGTACAACCATTCTATTCCACGCTCCCTGAGCCGTTCTGTCAGGGCATTTAGCACAGTTGTACCATAGCCGGGCTTCTGACTGATAAAGAAAGAGAGCTTTGCCGAGTTTGGCACCATCTTTGACTGCAGTTCTGCATCCGTCCGCGTCAGGTAACACTCGTTGGTCAAAAGTGTCTGCTGCTCCTCTTTTGTCATATTTGGGAATTGGCTCCGCAACCATAAAGCAGCATCGTTGGTGTCACCTGGCAGCCATGCAAAGGCGATGGCCTGAAGGCCTTCTTCGTCTTCTGCCTGAAATGCCAAATCAGCAGAATACAAGCTGTATCTGGTCAAATGCTGGCAGAAGATACGGGCTACTTCAGAACTATGAGCACCTTGTTCCTTACCCCAGACTCCCGCCGCCATCTTTGCAACGAGGTCTATTCCTTCCAGAGTGAATTGTTTGATAACCATAAATTCCGATTTACAGAAACAAAGATACACAAAATACCAGACCTCCCGCCATACAATAGAAAAAGCTGATATCGCTATCAGCCTTTCCAGTCCTTTTCCAATAATTGAAATTTAGATGAACCGGTTTCACAACCAATCTTCTCTCTCCTTGTTTGCGATGTCAAAGATACATTATTTTCATCAATATTTTGGCTACATTTGCGCCAGATTTTTCAAGCCTCTCATGGATTACCAAATCAGACCGATAAGAACAGAAGAAATACCTCAACTCAAAGATTTCCTCTATGAGGCAATCTTCATCCCTGAAGGTGCTGCCGCACCTCCCAGGGAGATTGTCGATGATGATAGTCTGCAGGTCTATATCCGGAACTTTGGCCAGGAGCGCGATGACCGCTGCCTGGTTGCAGTGGCCGATGATAAGGTGGTAGGCGCAATATGGGCCCGTATCATGAATGACTATGGCCATATAGCCGATGATATCCCGTCAATAGCAATCTCATTGTATAAAGAGTATCGTGATAAAGGGATAGGAACAGAGCTGCTGAAGCAGATGCTGAACCTACTCAAGGCCGATGGGTACAAGAGCGTTTCCCTGTCTGTTCAGAAGGCAAACTATGCGATGAAGATGTACCAGAAAGCCGGATTCCAGGTTATATCCGATGATGCCGAGGAGGCAATAATGAAGTGTGATCTTTATGGCCGATGCCCTCACGGCCGATAACCAAGTATCGCGGGCTGGTAGGTGCAGACCATCCTACATTCTGCAAGTAGCAGCCGAGTTTTACTTACGTGCCCACCCTGTATAGGTAGCAGCCAGTGGCCCTCATAGAGCAGCCACCATCTTCCGCATCGGCCGAAGAGTCAGTATATAGAGTAAGCATCCCGCTCAATCGCCACTGTCTGGCTTGTTTAACCCAGAACAGCCAGGGCCTGGAAGCAAGCCTCAGGTGGTTGTCGTCCGTCAGCCGGCCACATGGTGCCCCTATGTGCAGCCTAATCCTTGGCGTCGTACATCACCCGCATCACACACACTCGGCTGCATCATAGCGTCACTATGCGCCCGCCCGCCAGCCGCCAGGCAGCCGCAGTGGTTCCAGTCCCTGTCTGTTCTCTCCCGTGAAACCGTCTGCAGATAGCAGCCGCAGTGAACTCCCAAGTGTCCTCCACCATTCTGCAAATAGGAACTCCCTGCGCACTTCAACCTTCCGCTCGTATCATTCAATAAGGAGTTCCACACCATTGCCATATCTATGCCTTCCATGGTGCAAGCACTATTCCAGGTATAGATATGGTAATCGTGTTCCACGCCTCGTTTTAATTGTGGCAGTCGCCACAATCTTGGTCCGGTTCGCTCACCATCAGTAGTGCAGACTTTTCCGCTATGTAACATAATGGAACCCTTAATTATGCCCTCCGTCGCTCCTGCTGTCGCTCCTCCAAGCATAATTCCCACTATGTTAAATAGCTCCAGCATCAGGCGGTCAGGCCTCAAAAACAAATGCATCGCACCTGCGCTTCCTGCTGCCAGCAGCAGGCGCAACCCTTCCGGGTGCTGGGTCGTAACGTTCCGGCACAACCTTCCGGGTCCGCACGGCGTCCCTCTCCAGGTACTGCCTCCACGTCACTCCTCGGTAGCGTGCCCGGGTCCCCCGCCGCCATTGGTGGCGTGGGCCCCGTTCCCGGCTTCATTTTAGGGTGCGGCCCATCACGGCCCGCATCCCGCCATCCGGTGCGCGTAATCTAAAATGGTAACCTCGCGGGCGCAGTATCAGGACAGCATCATTCTGCAGGTTTTCCCCGGCCGTCCGTGAACGTGGCCACGTTCATCATTCCGCTTCAGGATTGCCGCATAGTTCCGTTCCAGCCGCACGCTTCCATTCCATACGGTCAGGGTACCGTGGCTAACGTAAGTGGGCACTTCACGTTGCCAAAATTCGGCCACGTCTGTTACATACTCATCATAGTCTGCAACAAACGCCACGGTACGCAGCCCGTACTCCATTCCAGTGTACGGCTTCCACTTCACCATCCGTCAGTCCTTCCGCTCCATCATGCCCGCGTCACACGTCCCCAGACCGCCTGCCTCGGTGCGCTCAGCAACAGGGCTCGCTTTGCCCGGCGTGCCAGGCACAGTGGGACTTCCGTATTCAGGCTTCCACTACATTACGGCCGAGGTCCACGGCCAAGGCTGTGGACCACGAGCCTTCACTACATTCCAGCCTGCACACTCCAGCCCACAGAGCCTGTCCCGCCTACAGTCTGCGTATCAGAAACAGCATCAGGCGGTCCGGCCGCCCTCGCGGAGTCACTTACGTTCCCGCTCAGGCATTTACCAAATGAGATACGGATTAGGTAGTTCTTTATATCGGAGGTGATAAAGAAGTGTAGAATTTTCACCCCAGGGGGTAACCGGAATCAGCATACCTGCTGCAGTATTCATGTAAACCCTCTATAATTGCCGTATTTACGTGTAACAGTAGGGGTGTGGGCCATATATCCAAATCTCAGAAAGGTCCGCCACAGCCCGGATACACCCCAGACATCGCACTGGCGGACAAAAGACGCACGCACTTACATCAGGCATAGACCTGAATCGGATGAAAGACGGACGCAAACAAACCGGATATCAACCCGCTGCACATGATCTTCCCACGCAATCAAACCGTTCATCGCTCCGGCATCGATGAGCTCCGCACGCTTTAAGACCAGACACACGGCCACGACATATCAGCGGCCCACGCTTTCAAACCCAGGATCAACCTGATGCAAACCAGCGGCGAACGCTTACGCACCCGCCACAAATGAGAATCGTACCGGTATATGGCCGCTGCAAACCCGCATCGGCCCAAAATCGCACGCTTTCACATGAGCTACGCAGGTTTTTAAGTATCTTTGCATTATAACGCTAATATCTTGAAACATGCCCAAGTTCACGCCTACAGCATTAATCCAGGACTGCTGGTCCTCAATAGGTGATATCACCTTCTACCACCGTAACGGCCAGTGCTACTGGAAACGAAAGCCCCGCACTCCCTTTGTCGGTTCACCCGCCCAGCTTGACCAGCAGCAGGTTCACCTTCGTGCCATCAAGGCCTGGCAGCATCAACCTCATGCAGTCCAGCTCCAGTGGAATGACTACGCCCGTTCCGTACCGTCCCACCGTCCGCCATATAATGAGAAGCATCATATTAGCGGATTCAATCTCTTTGTCAGTGCTTACCATGGCTTCGCTCAGCTTGGCAATGAACACGTTCCGCAGCCGCAGCCCTTCCCGCAGTTTCCCTCTGCAGCATTAGAACTACTGCAGATAATACCTGGTACTGGATTAGCAACATTGCGCTGCCGCCTAACGCTGGCTGACACCGTTAATCCTGAACGCTGGCATCTATCCGCACGTACTCAACTTACCGCTCCGGGCGTGGGCTGTGATCCTAACAAGATGCGCAGCTGTATGGGCATACCTGCAGGCCCTATAGAAATAGGGCAGAACAAAAGCAGCCGTGAAGTATCATTCAATGTAGCAAACACAATCTCAGGCCAAACTCAGGCCCACATCCGCTACCGCCTCATCGATGAAGTAACCGGCTACCGTAACAACTGGATAAAACTACCTGCAAAACAGTTTTGAAAATACGGATTGATTACCGCTCGTAGAGATCCTTGAACAGGACTGTTCTGCGGCTTACGGATAAAAAGATACTATAAAAATCCGATATGGTATTCACTATACGTTTTTTTAATTCATTAGATATATTTTTTTGTGTAATTTTGTAATCGTTATGCGGCAGTAATAATATACATATTAATACGAGTTAGTAATCCTGTAGTTCT
>JBGUIZ010000048.1:0-4316 GCA_045113495.1 Bacteroidaceae bacterium | reverse complement strand
AAGCACCTTAGCCAGCAACGTTTCGTCGTTGGCAATCTCGCCCATGGCGCGGTATATCTCCGCATTCAGTTCTAAAGCTGTCATAATAGCTTATCTTTATATTCCGCTGCAAAGATACTATAAGTTTCCCAATCATCCAAGCTTTTTAAGGAAAAAGTGCGGAAAGCCACTCGCCATCCGCACTTGAGTATGACCGTCCCAATGTTACACTGTGCCCTTACTGACCCAAGATAATCTTTGAAAGTGCCACGTGGTCGATTACATTCACCTCGCCGTTGCCATCCACGTCGCCCTTCAAGTCGTTTGTAATAGTGACTTGTTTGATAGCAGTGTCGGAATTAACATATCCATCCTTAACAGCATAGACGGAAACGGTAAATGTCTGAGGTAATTGCACATTATTACCTGCACTATGCGTGGTTAATGGATATGTGATAGTATATACATAATCTGCGCCATCAGTACCACAATCAAACTTCAGAATCCCGTTTACAATTGAAATAGTTGGCGTTTCCAGTATTCCTGTCCCAGGATCCACAATCGGTACAATTGCAGAAAAACGACTCCAAGGAGTGTAACTGCTAAAATAGGATATATATGCAGATGGGACATGAAGGGTCACTTTTGACAACATATAGTCATCAATACCAGGATTCAAACTATAATTCGATGAATAACAATAATAATCCGTAATGTTGGGGCAACTGCTGAAAGCCAATGAACCAATAGACATTAAACTTGAGTGAATTGTTATGGTGGTCAGATCTCCGCATCCGGAAAAAGCCCATCCACCGATAGATAATACGCCATTGGGGATATCTATGGATGTCAAACCTGCACAACCACTAAAAGCATTTTCTTCGATGGTTTCTATAGTGTTAGGTATGATCGTATTTTTGCTGCCTCTAATCAGTTTGTTTGTGCTTGACTCAATGAGAGCATTACAATTATCACGACTGTCATACACATTATTGCCATTTTCTACTGTGATAGAGTTAAGAGCGGAACAATATTGGAAAGCATCTTTACCAATAGAGGTTACGCTTTTAGGTATCATGATGGATGTCAGGCCAATACAACTCAGAAAAGCAGAAGCACCGATGGAAGTGACACTATTCGGGATTATTAAAGAGGTTATGTGTACGCAACCTTCAAAAGCTTGATTCCCGATGGTTGTCACGCTGTTGGGAATCGTGACAGAAGTTATAGCAGAAGAGGGCATGTATGGTGTAGCAAAAGCCCCATCCCCGATGCCTGTCACTCTATAAGTAACTTTATTATAAGACACTTTATCCGGAATAACGATATCGCCAGAATAATCATTCTCATACCATAGGTGACCTCCATCTTCTTCATAATAGGAAATACAAGCTACAGAAGCAGTTTTGTCTGTAGTATTGAGTTTATAGTAGAGACCATCAATCTTTACATCATATCCTTTATAACTTGCACTTGCCATCATTGGCAGTAGCATCGCAACGATTGTTAATAGTAATTTCTTCATAATTCTAAATGTTTTATAATGTTGTTAATGTTAATTTGAATTCTCTGAAATAGAAAAACGTGAGCCGTTTACTTCGCTTACGTTATTCGAGGTTCTCCCAAACACCCAATGCACTTTAACGAGTAAGAGCCCACGCCCTCAGGCGCGAACCATCTACTTTACTCTTGTGCATTATTTCGAGAATTGGGAGATTTCGAATAGCAAGATTCAGCGGACGCTTCAACGTATATTTCTTTTCTTTGTCTTTGCTATGTCACCATAGGCAGTTCGTTTTTAGAGTTTTACATTATTTATTCAAGTTCAATATCGAACATGCTGAGAATCACTTTGTTCATAATCTTGTCAAAGTATTGGCTTTTCACAAAGTTATTGAATGATTGAATCACCTCGTCAGTCCGATAATAAGTCACAATATGCGTTACAAAATAGGATTGCTTGGACAATGGCTTACTCAACCAATCATTCTGAATTTCAATAGTAAACTCTGGATTCAGATTCTTAGAGGAGATGAGTACGGCATAAAACATACCATCCTCAGCCTGTTGCAATTTATCTGTTGAAAGCACAAGCGCCATGTGAGGCTTTATCGAACCGTCTGGCAACTGGTACGGTACCTCAACAATCTCACGTTGAGAAACTTTGTTTACAGCCATTTCTCTATGGGTTTAATGGTCTTGCCAGAATTGGCTTTAATGATATCTCGCCACTCAGGATCATTGTCTGCCACCTGAGGCATTTCCTGATTAGCGAACCTTGCTTCCAGTTCTGCATCAGAAGGCGTAGCGACAGCCCTCCTAATAACTTTCGCCTTGCGTGATGGAAGCGAACTTCTCTCTGCAATCTCATCATCAAGCACAGATTTCGTCAGTTTTGATGCAAGACTCAGTTTTACAGTCCTGCTCAATGTAGAAAGCATTTTCCAGTATGCTTCTACGGTGTCATGCTCTGGCCTTGTTAATACTGCTTCCATAATTATTTGGGTATTACTTTCACTATTTTGGGGCAAAGATAGGAAATATTTCTGAAACTTGCAAGGATTTGGGTGGAAAATGACAAATATGACAAATGACAGTGTCAGATTCTGGGGGTTGTGCAATCGTTTTTGCAGGGGAAAGGGAAAAATATGGCGCTCAGGCGTACAGCGTATGGAAATAATTCGTAACTTTGCACTCAGAGAATAAACTAAGGACGGATTATGCAAAGGATTTTATTAATGGCCGCATTCGTGCTGGCAAACGTATTGACAATGAGTGGAGCGAAAAAGACAGTAGTGGAACGGATTGAGCCTACGGACTGGTACGTGGGGATGAAGAATCCTCAGGTGCAGCTGATGGTCTACGGGCAGGGCATCCGCGATGTGGCAGAGGTGACGACGGACTATCCTGGCGTGAGGATCGACAGCCTCGTGCGACTGGACTCTCCCAACTACCTATTAATATATATGAACGTGCGCGAGGCCCAGCCTGGCACGATGACGCTCACTTTTAAAGGTGGAAAGGTGAAGGGTAAGAAAGGTGAAAATGTGCAGTATCAGCTGAAAGCTCGCGAGATGAGCGGCGACAAGCGCATGGGATTCACCAATGCCGACGTACTCTATATGCTGATGCCAGACCGCTTTGCACAGGGAGCGAACCATCCTGTACAGGTGGCAGGCATGCGCAATTACAAGGAGGATCGCACGAAGCCGAGTCTGCGTCACGGTGGCGACCTGAACGGTATCCGCGAGCATCTGGACTACTTCAAGGAACTCGGCGTGACGGCCCTCTGGCTGACCCCCGTCTTGGAGAATGACTCGCCGGATCAGGAGAACGGCTTCTCGACCTATCACGGCTATGCCACAACGAACTATTATAAGGTGGACCCCCGCTTCGGCAGCAACGAGGACTACAAGCGCCTCTGCGACGAGGCCCACCAGAAGGGGCTGAAAGTGGTGATGGATATGATCTTCAACCACAGCGGCTATGAGCACCCCTGGACGAAGGACATGCCGACGAAGGACTGGCTGAACACCCCTGACTGGCTCACGGAGAAAGACAGCGGACGCGACCCAATGACAGGTTTTACCGCCAACAGCGACGGTTCAGAGCCTGCAAAGTCGGCCTATCTGCAAACATCGTACAAGCTTACGCCCGTGGTGGATCCCTATGCCTCGAAGGTGGACATGAAGGAGACCGTCGAGGGATGGTTCGTGCCCTCGATGCCTGACCTGAACCAGCACAACCCGCACCTGATGCGCTACCTCATCCAGAACTCCATCTGGTGGATTGAGACCGTTGGTATCGACGGCATCCGCATGGATACCTATCCATATGCCTATGCTGATGCTATGGCACAATGGATGAAGGAACTCGACGAGGAATATCCCAACTTCAACACCGTAGGTGAGACGTGGGTGACGGAGCCTGCCTATACAGCTGCCTGGCAGAAAGGTTCCAAGCTCACCAGCCACAATTCTTTCTTGAAGACCGTGATGGACTTCTCGTTCTTCGACAAGCTGAATCAGGCCAAGTACGAAGAGACAGATGCGTGGTGGAACGGTCTGAACCGCCTCTATAACTCGTTCGTCTATGACTATCTCTATCCGAATCCTTCCAGCGTGATGGCCTTCATCGAGAATCACGACACAGACCGATTCTTAGGGAATGGCCGTGATACGCTCGCCCTGAAACAGGCTCTCGCCCTGCTGCTGACGGTGAACCGCATCCCGCAGCTCTATTATGGTACGGAGGTGCTGATGAACGGTACGAAGGAGGTGACGGACGGCAACGTACGCAAAGACTTCCCTGGCGGATTCCCTGGCGACGAGCACAAT
>JBGUIZ010000047.1:0-11071 GCA_045113495.1 Bacteroidaceae bacterium | reverse complement strand
TGCCTGTTGGAACAGATAGTGTAATATCTTGCAAATATGAATTGTGAAATATGAAGAAAGATATTGTATGGCTTGACTATTCTCGTTTTAT
Source organism: Bacteroidaceae bacterium (assembly GCA_045113495.1). GTDB lineage: Bacteria > Bacteroidota > Bacteroidia > Bacteroidales > Bacteroidaceae > Colenecus. The sequence continues at coordinate 10,980 of JBGUIZ010000047.1, read as the reverse complement.
CGGCATTTTTCTTGTTGTTTTTTGTCATTCTTTTCCGACTATACCCGGATGGATTGAGGTTAGACCAGTTAAGGCAATATGGGATTATGTATATCTTTTCCACATGCCTCTGTTTTTCATTGTTTCTGGTTATTTGTATAAACAAGGAAGTCCCAATGGATTGAAAAGATTGTGGATTCGCCTGATAGTACCATACTTTCTTTACCAATTGTTTTATCTCCCCATCCAATTCCTTCATTTTAAGCAGGAGCTTACAAACTTGGACTTTTGGATAAAGATTTTTGTGGGTATGTTGTCCGGTGATGGTTATGATACACCTATCTCTTATTGTATTTGTCTGCCATGCTGGTTTATAGTTTGCATCATACAATTACATTTGTTTTTCTTATATGTTCCTATCAAAAAGATGATTTCTATAGCCATTTGCATCTTTTCTGTTCTTTTTTTGATCATTAGAAAGCATTACTCCTTTGATTTCTACTTTTGCCTGGATAGTACGATTATGGCCTTACCCTATTTCCTCATAGGTCATTATTTAGGCAAGAGAGGTTTTGTTGAAATGATTGTCGGTTGGAAGAAAAACCTGCTGATTGCCGTCGTTTTCGGGGCTATGGTTTATATCATCCTTCAAATTAATGGCATTGCTCAGATGAATGTGCTAAGCTATGGAGATAACCTGTTCATGAATTATATGGCAGGCATTCTAGGTAGTTTGATGATATTTATGATAGCTAAAATATGGGCTGATATATGTCATGAAAAAGAATGGATAAAAACAATATCGAGAAACACGCTCTTTATTATTTTTTTCCATTGGTTGGTATTAACTATTTGGGGAATGATTCTATCGAAGGCTATCGTATTGATGGGCATTAATGTTAATTTTGTATTCAGAATGTGTACATCTATCTTGATTTCTGCTGTTATCTTTTGGATTTCTAAGAAAACGATTGATTATGGAGTTGGAAGATTTCCTCTTGTATTTGGTAAAAAAACATCTGGCGCGATATTCTCGAAGGCTGCCAATGCCTGTCGGGATAATGTATATAGTTAACGTTCATTCTGAAGTCTTCTGTGACTAGTTGATAAATATCTTTACAAAATGTTTGTTCTTTCTCTTTTCTTGCAGAAACAAGGCAGTAAACTGGGACTTTCCTTAGTCTAAACCTCCACTTTCCTTAGCCCAAAATTCAAGTCGCCATAAGTGCTTGATTGTCAGATATATACGATTTGGTTAAAGATTGGCCTATTTGTTGCGAAAATTATTGACATCGCCAGCGTCATTCCCATTACAGTTACAGTTGTGACAGTTTAAAATTGTCAGATTCCTGTGTCTTTTGTACTTCGCATCGACATCAAGCCCGTCCCCAGGATAATCCATAATTTAACTGTCACAACTATAACTGTAACGCTCATAATTATGACAAAACAACACTCTCCTTTCGGCGACCGAACATCGCCACCGTCTGTAATAACAGAAGCTGTCCTTTCAGTTTCCCATTTCACCAATAAAGGCTGTAAAAGCAACTTTAATAGGCTAAATCCTTGCGAGTTTCGGCAAAAAGTTGTACCTTTGCAGAGTAATTTGGAAACTGTCGTGAATTGCATCATATTAGGATATGCTCTTTAATTCGTTTGAGTTCCTGGTGTTTCTGCCGATTGTATTTGTGCTTTATTGGTTTGTGTTCCGGAAGCGCGAGTGGCAGAATCTGCTGATTGTAACGGCCAGCTATGTGTTTTATGGCTGGTGGGACTGGCGTTTCCTGTTCTTGATCGCGTTTACATCGCTGTGCAGTTTCTTCAGTGGGATACTGATAGAGCGGACAGAGAGGCGCAAGCAAAGGATAGTTTGTGCTGTGAATCTGATCGTGAACTTCCTGATCTTAGGCGTCTTCAAGTATTATAATTTCTTCGCGGACAGTCTGGCGCAGTTGGTTTGGGGGCTGTTCCATTACCAGTTGGACTGGGTGACGCTGAATGTGATCCTGCCTGTGGGTATCAGCTTCTATACCTTCCAGGCACTCAGCTACACGATCGATGTGTATCGGAAAGACGTTCCTGTGACAAGGAATATCGTTGAGTTCTGCGCTTTTATCAGCTTCTTCCCGCAGTTGGTGGCCGGTCCTATCGAGAGGGCCAAGAATCTGTTGCCACAGTTCCAGCGTGACCGCCACTTTGACTATGTGCAGGCTGTGGACGGCTGCCGCCAGATGCTGTGGGGATTCTTCAAGAAGGTGGTTGTTGCCGACAGCTGTGCAGCGAACCTTAATCCGCTGTGGGATTCGTATGCCGACTATTCAGGTGTCAGCCTATGGGGACTCGCACTCCTTTTTACCTTCCAGATTTACTGTGATTTCTCTGGTTACAGTGATATCGCCATCGGCTGTTCGCGTCTGTTTGGCATCCGGCTGCTGAGCAACTTCAATTATCCTTACCTGTCGAGGTCGATACCGGAGTTCTGGCGGCGATGGCATATCTCGCTAATGACGTGGTTCAGAGATTATGTGTATATTCCTCTTGGCGGTAGCCGTTGTGCCCAGTGGAAGGTCATCAGGAATACGTTTATCGTGTTTGGTGTCAGTGGCCTGTGGCATGGGGCTAACTGGACGTTTGTGTGTTGGGGCTTGTATCATGGCACTCTGATAGTGTTATACAAACTGCTCCACATCAATACCAAGGACAAGGATATTCTGGCTGCCGGCCGCTGGCTGCCTACTGTGAAAGATATGTGCAGAGTGGTGGTGACGTTTGGTCTGGCTGTTGTCGGCTGGGTCATTTTCCGGGCAGAGAATATCTCTCAGGCTTGGGACTTTGTGTCGCGTATGTTCCTGACGGCCTTTGATGATTTCCATCTCCGTTTGGGAAGTATCAATACTTATATAGCAGTCCTGTTGCTGATGATTGTGGAGTATCTGCAGCGTGATAAGGTGCATGTGCTCCAGTTCTCTGACAACAGGGTGTTCCGTTATGCTGCTGTGCGCTGGACAGTCTATCTGACACTGTCTGCTATGATCTTCTATTTCTCTTTTTATAATGTACGTCAGGAGTTTATATATTTCCAATTCTGAGGCAATGGTGAAAAGGTAAAATGGTGAAAAAATGAATAGGAAAGAACGATACGACATCCGCCGCTTTGGAGCAAGACTGGGATTATTCCTTTTGCTGGTCTTTGCCCCTATCGGCTTTAGTCTGGTCAGTCTGTATAAAGCAGGAGAAATCCGCTCGTTCTCTTCTTATATCCATCCATTGAAACAAGGACAGTTGTTAGAGTTGGGATATAGCTACATTGACAAGACTTATAAGTTCCATATGACTGATGAGGTGATGCGCCCACAGGTGCTGGCCTTAGGTTCTTCACGAATCATGCAGGTGCGGCACTTTATCGTCAGTCCGGATTATACTTTTTACAATGCGGGTGGTGCCATCCAGAAGGTATCAGAATTGTCGTTGTTCCTCAATAAACTCCACGACAGTCCGAGGCTGATTCTTGTTAATATCGATCAATGGTGGTTCAATAGGGCATATCTTAACGATGATCAGCCTTTTGATCCTTCTGTCTATGATGAACCGGAGTTAGACCTTCTTAAATTGGGACGGATTGTCTGTGACTTCTATACGGATCTCGTGAAGGGGAAGATCGACCTGGTCAAAGTCTATAGCTCTGAGCATATCGGTCTTAATGCCATCTGCAACGATATCGGATTTTGTGCAGACGGATCCCCGAATTCGAGTGATAGGGCCATTATCCCGGAGGAGCAGGATGACTTTAATTTCAAGGATGCACTTGAAAGAATCCGTGTCGGCAACAATCGTTTCCAGTACGGCGACCAGGCTGACAGTACCCAGATCTGCGATTTGGAGGACTTCTTGAGTCAGTGTGTCGCACGCCATATTAAGGTGGTTGGTTTTCTGCCTCCCTTTGCTCCCTACGTTTATCAGAAAATGCAGGAAACGGGTAAATACGGGTATATGTCACAACTATACAATATGCTGCAACCAGTGTTTGATAAGTTTGAGGGGTGCTCCATTTATGATTTCACGGATGTGACGAATATGGATGCCCATAACTATGACTTCTATGACGGCTTCCACGGCTCGGAGATTATCTACAACGGGATTATCCGGCAGATGGTTCGCCAGGATAGTACCCTTGCTCCCTTCTTCGTGTCAGAACGGGAGATGGACAGGCTCGATTCAATCTATATTTCCAAAAATAGACGTTTACATACATTATAAGATATGAAGAATTGTGTTGTTCTCCTTTTCCTTTTGATGATCCCTGCCTTTGAGATGAAGGCTGAAGTGGATCCTAAATTCCAAATCTATCTGTGCTTTGGCCAGTCAAATATGAGTGGTGGCGCAGCCGCTGAAGCTGTAGATCTGGAATATGTGGATAAACGGTTCCAGATGATGGCTACAGATACCACTTATAAAGACCCGGACCGGACTATGGGAAAGTGGTATACTGCTTATCCTCCTATCGTCAGCGGATGGAAAACTATCTGTCCAGCCGACTACTTTGGTCGTTCCATGGTTGCTGCCTTGCCTGCCGACTATCGCGTAGGGGTATTAGCTGTTGCCGCAGGTGGCGCAGATATCAGGGTGTTTTTTCCTGAAACGGGGAAATCGTATATCGTGTATCCCCAAAACCCGAAATTCTCGAAATATAACTGTGATTTCTATGGACGACTTGTCGAGATGGCTAAGATTGCGCAAAAGTCTGGCGTGATTAAGGGTATTCTCATGCATCAGGGTGAGGCGAATGCAGGACAAGAACAATGGCCGAATTGGGTTAAACAGATATATGATAGACTTATCAAAGATCTTAGATTGAATGCCAAAGAAGTGCCTTTGCTGGCTGGAGAGGTTGTCAGTAAAGAGGATGGTGGTACACACTGGCAACACAACGCGGTGATAGCAAAATTGCCGACGGTAATTCCAACAGCTCATGTGGTCAGTTCTGCAGGATGTCCTGGAAATATTCATTTTACCGCGTTGGGTTATCGTATCTTAGGCAAACGGTATGCTATCAAGATGTTGGAGTTGTTAGGCTATCCGGCTCATAAGGACGCGAACTATAAGCTGCATGAAGGCCTTCGGAAATTCTATAAGGCTACTCGTCTTGACACTTATAAAGATATCGATCTTCAACCAGGTAAAAAATATAGATTCAATGTTACTGCTTATTTTGCAGACGGACACAAAGAGAATGTTACTTCAGAGGCTGTTGTGACCAGTACTAGTAACGGTCTTACTATCAATGGTACTCAGTTGACCGCTGTCACAGGTGAAAGATCATTGGTGACTGTCAGTTACACTGACTTCACAGGCGAAACGGTCAGTACTTCATTTTACGTGAATAAATCAGCATCAAAAGGTATCATCTTGAAGGCTAAAAATTATTCCCGGGAATATGGTGAACCCAATCCCATTTTTGATTATTCATCAGAAGGTGACAATTTCAAGGGAGTGCCTAAGGTATATTGTGAAGCTACTGCGACATCCCCTGCCGGTACATATCCTATCAAGGTTTCAAAGGGTAGTATAACGAATGGAGACATCGAATTTATTGATGGTACATTGACTATTACAAAGGCCCCGCTCACTATCATGGCGAATTCATATACCCGTGTTGAGGGGGAACCGAATCCATCATTTGGGGTGACGTATAGTGGCTTCAAGAATGGTGAGACGGATGCTGTTCTAACACAGAGACCCATTGTCACCACAACGGCCACGATAGACAGTGAGTATGGTACTTATGACATTGAGGCATCAGGTGCAAAAGCCCAGAACTACACATTTAATTATATAAAGGGGATATTGACGGTAACAGAGAGAAAAGTGCCTTTCACCATGGATGGCATTACTTATGAGGGATTGAGATCTTTATCTACGGCAGAGGTTGTGTCGTTTGACCAAAGCGGGGATAGTTTGACAATTCTTGAGACTATATCTGATAATGAGATAGTTTATCATGTCACTTCTATCGGCAGGCTTGCATTTTATAAGTGTGCTGGTATTACGTCAGTAACTCTTCCTAACAGTGTCACGTCAATTAACTACGCTGCTTTCGAAGATTGCGTGATGCTTCCCTCTATTACCATACCCAAAAGTGTAACCTTCATTGCTTCCAATGCCTTTAAGAATTGTCAAAGTTTGCAGTACGTAATATCTGAGATTGAGATACCATTTGAGATTACGTCAGATGTTTTCTCTGGCATTTCCCCTCAAGCAGAGTTGGTTGTTCCTGATGGAACGAAGACTGCTTATCAGATGACTGCTGGATGGGATGTATTCAGTAAGATTTCAGAAGTGTCAAGCGTAGGCATGGATGCTATCCTGTATTTTGCTGATAATACACAAGAAGTCGCCATCTATTCCTTAAACGGACAGCTGATTAGGCGTACAACCCTGGAAAGCATATCTGACTTATGGCAGCAGTTGCCGAAAGGGGTGTATATCGTAAATGGGAATAAACGGATAAAATAGGTTGTATATTTTGTAAACTATCTTCTTCTGACGCGGAGGGTCTCCACGATACGGCTCATCTGATTGGGGATGCGGATCTGCTGGGGACACTTGGGCAGGCACTCCTCACAGTCCTGGCAGGCACGGGCCCAGGTCTCGGCATTCGGCAGGGCCTTGCGATAACCCTCGATGAACTGTTGCTGGCGCTCAGCATAATCGGCAGCTGTGTTTGCCGGCAGGGGCAGCAGATGATTGTTGACGGCCTCGTTGTAGTAGGCAAAGTTGCCAGGGATGTTGACGCCATAAGGACAGGGCATACAGTATTCGCAGGTGGTGCAGGGGATAGTCGGGAAGCCTGACATCTGGTCGGCAATGTCGGCGAGCAGTGTGTTCTCTGCATCAGTGCAGACCTCGAGTGGCGAGAAAGTGGCGACATTCTCTTGCAAGTGTTCCATCTGGTTCATACCACTGAGCACGGTGAGGATGTTGGAATGGGAACCCACCCAGCGGAAGGCCCAGCGTGCGGTGCTGTCATCGGGGCGGCTGGCTTTCAGCTGATCCTCCAACTCCTGGGCCATGTGTCCGAAAGCTCCACCACGCAGCGGCTCCATGACAACGTTCTGTATGCCGAGTTTCTCACATTTATTATACAGGTATTCTGCATCGGCATCCTTCCTCCATCCGTTTGTGTTGAGCGAGGCGTGTCGCCAGTCGAGGAAGTTCATCTGTATCTGCACGAAGTCCCAGTGGTATTCATCGTTGTGGTCGAGCAGCCAGTCGAAGGCACTCACGTCACCGTGGTAGGAGAATCCGAGATGACGGATGCGGCCTGCCTCGCGCTCCTTCATCAGGAAGTCGAGCAGTCCGTTGTCGAGGAACCGGCCGTGCAAGGCATCCACGCCTCCGCCGCCGATGCTGTGCAGCAGGTAGTAGTCGATATGGTCGACCTTTAATCGCTGGAACGACTGATAATACATACGCTGTGCATCGTCGAAATTCCAGAGATTGTTTCGCTGGTTCGACATCTTCGTGGCCACGAAATATTTGTCGCGTGGATGGCGGCTGAGGGCATTGCCGGTGAGCACCTCCGACTGTCCGCCCATGTACATCGGTGCCGTGTCGAAGTAGTTCACGCCGTGCTCAATGGCGTAATCCACCAGTTGATTCACCTCGTCCTGATCGTTAGGCAACCGCATCATGCCGAAGCCGAGCAGCGACACCTGCTTACCAGAGCCGTGCTGAACGCGGTAGGTCATGCGATTATCGGCCGTCGCCTCTTTCTTATCACTCTGTGCCAAAGCTGATAACGGCTCAAAGGCCATCATTCCGATGGCTGAGCCTGTGCCGATGCTGAGTCTTCTGAGAAACTCGCGCCGATTCATGTTGGGGCTGTCTTTTTCCTTCATTTGCTTTCTGATTTTAGTTTTGTTGGTCTTGTGGGTGCAAAGATACAACAAAAAAACCACATCTGCAAGAGATGTGGTTTAAATGATATTAAATGAATCTATTAGAGGGGGATCTTGTAACCAACGGTCAACATGATCACGCTGTTCTTTGAACTTCCAGGATCATTCTTATAAATCTTGGACAGGCCAAAATTGTAGCGGGCGTCAATCACGAAATCTGAGATCTCGTAAGACAGACCGACGGGAATAGAGATGTCGAACGTCTTGTAACCATCAGTACCTGTAACTTCATAATCATGCCCACCCATTGTGGACTTTGTCTTAGCAGAAACCATGAATCCTGGCTGGAAACCTGCCTTGACAGCGAGACCAGGGATAATGTAATAGTTAGCCAGGATGGGGATATTGATATAGGTCAGCGTCGTGCTGGCATCCTTCTCATCTGAAAGGGCATCGTCCTTATAACCAACACCCTGCATAGAGTATAGAGCGCCTGCAGTAATAGCAAATGCGTTAGAGATGTTGTAACCAAACTCAGCTCCGCCAACCAGGCCAAACTTGAATTTGCTGTCTTCAACATCAGTGATAGTAGAAATTGTTGCACCAACCATAGGCTTGATATACATCTCGCCTGCTTCCTGAGCAAATGCGCCGACGCTCATGAGCATCATGGCAGCAATCATCATTAATTTCTTCATAATTTTTTCCTTTTTGTGTTATTAAAATGATTATGTTGTCCTTAGACGGTGCAAATTTACAAAATAGTTTTAAAATTTGCAAGTAAAATTGAAAATATATTTAATTAATTTTACTTAAAACGTGATATATCTCAATTATTCACGTTCATCTTTTTAATCTTCCAGCCGATGGCAGCGATAAAGATGCTCATCAGCGGTGAAAGCAGATTGAAGAAACAATAGGGGAGATAGGTGAGGGTGGGGACACCCAGTACGGTGGACTGTGTCATGCCGCAGGTGTTCCAGGGGATGAGCACTGAGGTGACGGTCGCCGCATCCTCCGTCGTACGGCTCAACAGCCGTGATTCGTACCCCTCCTGTTTATATACCTCTTTATATATGTCAGCATTGAGGACGATGGAGATGAACTGGTCCCCGGTGGTGATATTGAGGAAGATGCCTGTGCCGACGGTGGACGACACGAGGCTGATGCGGTTGCGGATAAAGCAGATGACCACCTTCGTGATGCTCTCGATCATACGGCTGGCCACCATCGCAGCACCAAAGCACATGGCACAGAGGATGAGCCAAATGGTGTTGAGCATACCTGCCATACCACTGGTGGAGATCAGTTCGTTGAGTGAGGCGTTGCCTGTGTCGACGGCCGTCGCTCCGAAATAGGTGATGGCCAGACCACGGGTCAGCGAGGCTGCCGAAGCGTCGTCTCCTACGCCAGCTATCTCGCAGAGGATATGCGGCTGGAGGATGAGGGCCACGATGCCTGCCATCACGGATGAGGCGAAGAGCACGATGAGCGACGGCACCCGACGGGCGATGAGCACACCCGTCAGTAGGGGTACTAACAGTGTCCATAATGAAATGTTGAAGGTCTGAGACAGTCCCTCCGTATATTGGCTGACCTCAATCTCCGTACTTGCACCGCCGTCCAGTCCTGTGATGAAGAATATGGTGATGGTGATGAGGAAGGTGGGCATTGTGGTGAACATCATATAACGGATGTGGACGAAGAGGTCGGTGCCTGTGGCAGACGAGGCAAGGATGGTGGTATCGCTCAGAGGGGACATCTTGTCGCCGAAGTAGGCACCGGAGATGATGGCACCTGCCGTCCAGGCCTCGGAGACACCTAAGGCGTGGCCGATGCCCAGCAGGGCGACACCGATGGTGGCGATGGTGGTCCATGAGCTGCCTGAAAGTAGCGATACGAGGGCACAGATGATGCATGATGACACTAAGAAAAACTGTGGCGACATGATCTGTACCCCATAATATATTAAGGTGGGAACGATGCCGCTGACCATCCACGAGCCTGCCAACATACCTACACAGAGCAGGATGAGCAAGGTGATACTTACCTCGCCGAGGGTCGCCTTGATCTGCTTCTCGAACGTGTGCCAAGGTGTCTTGCAAATGGCCATCGAGAGACTGACGCAGACGGCCATACCCATGAGCAAGGCTATCTGACTGCCGCCGCTGAGAGAGTCGCTGCCGAAGAGCGAAATGACAATGGCCAGGAGTCCGATAAGCACCGCTACGGGGATGATGGCGATGAGTGGATGAGGATTTTTCTCCATAATCGTTGCAAAAGTACAAAAATATTTCATAATTCATAATGTAAAATGCATAATATTTTGTATTTTTGCAGCGGAATTAGAAGATTTTGTATGACAAAGGAAGAATTTCAGGCTTTACAGGAGAAGTATGCCAAGCAGATAGAAGAGATTAGGCTTGCTGCCCACGAGTTGCATCAGAGTGTCAATGAGACCTATGGCGACGAGTTGCCATACGGTTTCCATTTGGACATGGTGGTCGAGGGTGTCTGTTGCTACGGCCATCTGGTGTGTGTCTGTGAGGAAGATGTGCTGCCAATCTTCTTTGGTGCCTTTTACCATGACAGCATCGAGGATGCACGCCTGACCTACAACGATGTGATGAGGACGGCCCGTCAGTGGATGTCGGAGGAACAGGCGCTGATGGGGACGGAGATCGTCTATGCCCTGACCAACGACAAGGGCCGTACCCGTTCCGAGCGGGCAGGGGAGAAGTACTATCAGGGTATACGTGAGACGCCATACGCCCCGTTTGTGAAGCTCTGTGACCGTTTGGCCAACGTGACCTACTCTTGTTCGATAGACAGCGGCAGGGACGGCAATCGGATGAGGGAGGTCTATAAGCATGAAATGGGCGGGTTCCTGCCTGCTATCAATTCACATAGCAACGATCCTCGTTTCCAGATACCGTTTGAGGTCATCTTGGCATTGTCGGAGATTCTGATAGACGAGGTGGATCGTGATGAAGTTCGCAAACAATGGGGCGAATTGTATAAAATGTAAGCGAAATCGCAAATTTTCTTGCAAAATATTTGTTTGTTTCGCAGAAATGATGTACTTTTGCAGCCGATAAGACAA
>JBGUIZ010000046.1:0-2232 GCA_045113495.1 Bacteroidaceae bacterium | reverse complement strand
GACATGAGATACTCACTCTTGGGTTCCACTTCCCCCCACGATACAAAGATGCCGGGAGAGCCAGGGCTGTCGGCTCCGACGTAGCGGTCAGCCCATAAGACACTGAGCCCCAGGTCAACCGCATGCTGTGCATACATGAGGTGTGCCAGCAGCAGGGATAAGACGGAAGAAAGGATACGTTTCATCTGACAAGTGTTTTTTTGTTGCCCTGAATGTACAGGCCTTTGGAGTTAAAGTAAGGATATTGGCCTACATACCGGCCCTGCATGTCATAGACGGGGTTGGAGGCATCATCCTGAACCGGGCTGATGACGCCGGTGATGTATGGCGTAAGCAGTTCATCAAGACGCTGGTGGTTGGCACTGTACCATTGGACCATATAATCAGCCTCATCACGGGCGGTCTCTCCAAGTGTGACAGGGTTGTAGTTCCATGTGTCACGCTCATTCTGCCACGCCCCGGTACTATCAAACAAATCAGCGTAACCGTAGATGAGCTCTGATACGTTATTGACTGACAACACTCCGTCACGCAGCTGCGCCCACCTGTTGGCAAGCGCCGTGACAAAGCCCAGGTCGGGGTTCTGCAACAGCCGCCTGAACGGAATGACCTTGCTCCAGTTGGACTGGCCCATAAGCGTGTTGACATCAATGAGCGGAACACCGCAATAGGTTGCGCCGAAGCTGTGGTCCATATCCCATGGGGTGATGATGAAGCGTTGTGCGGCGGTGAAGTCCTGCAGGCTGAGATAGCTGTTCTTATAGCCCATATCGGCCACGCCTGCCACAAGGGTAAGCAGATACAGGTCAACCAGGTTATCCCAATAGAAGTGCTGACGGACCAGGTCCGGATAATCTTGATCAGGGGTGGTGTCCCATGGGACATCCATGAGCTGACACAAGGGGTCCCACACATGGGCAGGATATTGATTGGGATATTTGACCTCCCAGGCGTTCCATGAGCTGTCGCCTGATTGAGGCTGGGTGCCATCAGTCTTAAGGAAGCTGCCGCTACCGAATGACTTGCACTTGTAGATGACACCCCTTACCTGTGAGTCTTTAGTCTTCTTGACTCCAAGCAGCTTGCGGTTAACACGGTCTGTCATGCAGTAAAGACCGCTGTAGCGGCCATCGGTCCACACCTGCACGTATGTGCCGGTTATGCCGTGACGGCCATCCGTTTCTGTGGCATACGGCAGGCGCGAGTAGCTGTTGAACAGTTCCATGGCTATGCGGTTGCGTATATGAGAACGGTCAACACTGGCTGCATCAAGATTGATCTTGCTGTCTGTACGCCCAAGTCCAGGCAGGAGGACATCACGCTCTGAATCAGTTTCATCATTGATGAAGGCTATCTTCATGGATTTCTTGTCATACAGTATAGAGGTTGAGCCGCGCCAGGTTACTAGGCAACGGTACCGGTCACGTGTGTCACTGACAGTGTCACGGATTGTGAAGGTGGCTGTGACAGGGCTGTCGGCATTGATGGTTCCGCTTATGTTGTCAAGGAAGACCTGCTGCAGCGCCATGCCTGCTGATGTGCCGGACTGCGCCTGTATGCGATGCAGGCCCCAGGGGAGGATAAAACAAGCGAACAGGGGCATCAGTCTGATATATTTCATATTCTACAATATTGTGACAGACTTTTAATAACCCAAAGATAGGGATTTTTGTGAAAAGGAAAGGCGTTAGTGAGGTAATCTTTGCCAATTGTTTCTATATCCTGTAAGCTCATCTATCAGACGGTAGCGGATGTGGGCACACAGTGGGGACTGTCCCTTTTGTGTGAGGTTGAAGGTCAGGTCACGGGTGCTGGTGGTCTGGCCAGCGTTAGGCGGCAGCGGATGGTTACGGAGTCACCTACTCCAGTAGAAGGTGTTATCTCCAGAACCTCAAGGGCTGCTGAGGGGAACTGCGGGTACGGCTGTGGTATCGGGACGTGTTCACGGCCCAGCTGGGCGAAGCCGTGATAGGAGCCTTTTGGTGAGTTTATCCACTTAACCTCAAATAGTGCATAACTAGAAATGTTGCTTAGTGGATAATTTGGTTGTCTGAAAACATGGTATCATGTCTAATTAATAAAATAGTATTTTTGTAGCAAAAACAGCGAAAAAGGCAGAAAATAGGGATTGAGGTTCACTTGGATTTATAACGAGTTACGACAAATTATAACCAGTTACGACAAAGTTATAATCAGTTACGACAAAGTTATAACCAGTGTGACACCCTTTAT
>JBGUIZ010000045.1:0-1927 GCA_045113495.1 Bacteroidaceae bacterium | reverse complement strand
TTTGACCTGGTTGATTCGGACAATAACACCCTGGTAAAGGGCAAACACCTGCTCTCACTGCGTGACATGAACCGCATGGAGAGCCTTGAGGAGCTTATGGATGCGGGCGTCTGCTCGTTCAAGATTGAGGGCCGCCTTAAGGAGACATCATACGTAAAGAATGTGACCGCCGCATACAGCAATGCCGTAAACCGTATCCTGGAGCGCCGTGATGATTACCGCCGGGCCTCATCGGGCCACAGTGAATACCTGTTCACCCCCGATGTAAACAAGAGCTTCAACCGCGGATTCACCGACTATTTCCTGTATGGACGCCGCCCGGATATATGGTCACCCAACACCCCAAAATCCAAGGGTGAGCTGATGGGACAGGTGCGTATTGCCAGTCGCGGATTCATAACCATAACCGGCAACAAGCCGTTCCATAACGGTGACGGCCTCTGTTACATTGGGCAGGACGGGGAGCTGAAAGGATACCGCGTGAACCGTGTTGAGAACGGCCGCATATTCCTCTACCTGGAGAGCGGTGAGATGCCCTCAATAGCATCGGGCACCGATATCTACCGCAACTATGACCAGGAATTTGAGAAGACTCTTGCCAAAGAGAGTGCCCAGCGTAAGATTCGCGTTGAGATACTGTTCAAGGAGACCGCCGGCGGATACAGCGTAACCATGACCGATGAGGACGGCTGCGCGGCTACGGTTGCATCGGACTGGAAGAAAGAGGATGCCCGCACTCCGCAGGATGCCAATATCCGTACGCAACTGACCAAACTGGGAGGTACCCGTTTTGAGGCCCGGACGGTTGATATAAAGCTTGACGGTGACAGATTCATCCCGTCATCACTGCTCTCTGACATGCGCCGTCAGGTTACTGCCGCTCTGGAGCAGGCTCGCATGGATTCATACCTGCGTCCGGCCAGGCTGGAGACTCAGGCCAGCAACGCTGATTATCCTGTTAAGGAGCTGACCTATCTGGGTAATGTGATGAACGCATCGGCCCGTACGTTCTACAGTGAGCACGGCGTGTCACATATTGATGACGCTTTTGAAAAGAGCGCTCCTGCCAGTGCCACCGTGATGTTCTGCCGTCACTGCATCAAGAACTCCATGGGACTCTGCCCCAAGAACGTCAGGAGTGAGCAGAAGGTGCGTGAGCCGCTGTACCTTGTCTCTAATGACGGCCGCCGTTTCCGCCTGCGTTTTGACTGTGCACACTGTCAGATGGAGGTATCATACTAACCAAATTCATGTTATGAGAAAGATCTTATTTGTTTTGCTGTCCCTTATCTGCCTTACAGGGCGCGCTCAGAGTATCAATGTCAAAGTCTCCATGGACAACGCCATACACACCAACGGCGGTGTCTGGCAGGGGTGGGGCACCAGTCTCTGCTGGTGGGCTAACCGCATAGGCTACAATGAGACGCTCACATCAAAATCGGCCGCCCTTTTCTTTGACGTAAAGCAGGGCCTGGGCCTGAACATAATGCGCTACAACGTAGGTGGAGGCGATGACCCCACGCACCATCACATAACCCGTACCGACAGTGACGTACCCGGCTGGATGTACATCGATGCCAACGGCAATCGCCAGTATGACTATACGGCCGATGCCCGCCAGCTCAATGTGGTAAAAGCCGCCATGAAAGCTGCCGGACAGGATGCCTATTTGGAGATATTCAGCAACTCACCTCCATATTTCATGACCAACAGCGGCTGCTCAACCGGTAACTATAAGGCCGAGGAGAACAACATACGCGACGATGAATACGATGACTTTGCCGAGTACATGGCTCACGTAGCCAACTACATGACCCGTGATATGAAGCTCAAGGTGCGTAGCTTATCACCCATGAACGAGCCCAACACCAACTACTGGCCCGCCATGAACTACAAGCAGGAGGGCTGCCATATCGATGCCGGTGAG
>JBGUIZ010000044.1:0-1824 GCA_045113495.1 Bacteroidaceae bacterium | reverse complement strand
GTGAACTACATCGGTAATTGAATTACCGAGCATCAAGTGCGCGTGGCAAGCCACGTAGGTCTTGAGGTGCGTCCATGACACCCATACTGCTACCTGTAAAGGTTACACAGCTACTTTAATTATCATTGTGTTATCAAGCCCGGAAACGGGCATAGCTATTGTGGTACCCAAAACAGCACTATACTTCCTAAGGATATTATAGGCCCCGACTGCATCCGCGTTATACAGATGCTTATCGTCGATATACAGACCACGTTTAACCCGATTCTTTTTGACCGCAAATGTTTCAGATACATATTCCGATGTCGGAGCACACTGGCTGGAATACGATTCTTCCTGTCTTATCAGCCTGATCCCGTACATCTTCAGCTTGTACTCCAGCATTGTATAGATCTGAGCGAAAGGCAGGGAATGCAGTTTCTGGTTGGTCTTATGCCCAAGGTCATTGTCCCTGCGTATACCTGTGATATCACCGATCACGACCATATTGATACCGTTACTCCTGCAGTAATCCGCTATGTACCTTGTTATCTTATGAAGATAATCCTTTACTGCGTGCCGCTTATCCCTATAAAGTTTCAGTAAATGTCCGGATGGTTTTGGATACTTTATGCCCTTGGCTGCCTGAACTTTCGCCCATTGTGACTGTACCCTTGATATTTCCTTATCAAACCTGTGGGCTATGGAAAGGTATTTTCTGCCGGCTATAAAGCTCTTCCCACTATTGTCATAACAGGTCATAAGGTTATGCAGGCCGAGATCTATTGACAGGTACTTTCCATTATCGGGCAGTGTATCAATATCGGCTATCTCGTAGACGACTATCAGTCTGCATATCCCGTTGTTCTGTGGAGGATATATCCTGATCTGTTTTATGACATCAGTACTTTGAAAAATCCTGTTTTTCAAAAAAAGGTAGTTGTTACCGATGCCATATTCAGACAACATATATCCCTTTAATGCCTTAGGGATTGACAGTCTGACAGTGTCAGAACCCGGTTCATGGACGATGCCGTTCTGCATGTAGGTAATGGCTATATTATCCTGTTTATAACGGGGAGGTCTGGGGTTCTGGATCCCTCCGGTCTTCAGCAGCCGGTAGAAAGACTTCCAGGATTTGTCCAGCAGCTTGCATATCTCCTGAGCAGTCTGGGACGGCAGGGACTTATACCAGATGTTGGCCTTGTGTGCAGACTTCTGATAATACCAGTCAGGATACCTTGCAAGACCCAGTTCCTTATAGTTGTTCCGTTCGTAATTGCAGACATTCCAGAGCTTGGATGCTGCATAGCACATATGTCCGATAATGTTTGCAGATGAGTCATCCGGCCTGACAGTGGTCTCATGTGACAGCAGCATGGTTATTCCTCCCTCAGTATGATTTGCTTTGGTGTTCAATGTATCTGCGGATGTTTTCCTCGGATACGGAACCGATTGTCTCACAATAATACGAATGGTTCCAAAGCTCGCCCTTCCACAGTTTCTGCCGTATCGCCGGGAACCGTTCAAACAGCTTTCGTCCGGTGATCCCTTTCAGATATTTTACGATATCTGTAACTGAAAGCTTAGGCGGAGCAGTTACGAAGCAGTGGACATGATCACATTCACCGCATTCAAAAAGCTGTACCGTAAAACCCTTGTCCGCGGCTATCTGACAGACCAGATCCTTTAGATATAGCTCGACCTCAGTATCCAGGACTTTGCGACGGTATTTTACAGACCATACCACATGGTAATTGATATTGCACACAGATGTGCGATAATGTATCAGATTTTCTTTCATACATATAGTATACCACATAAGAAATAAAAAAGCAAGAAAAA
>JBGUIZ010000043.1:0-1504 GCA_045113495.1 Bacteroidaceae bacterium | reverse complement strand
GCGCCAGGACCAAAATACGATACCTCGTTAAGAATAAATCTGTTAACCATAACTATGTTCTTTTATTTCTTTAGTAATCTATGATACTCTCATCGTACATGTTATGCTCATTCTCATCATGTAATGGCTTCCATACCTGTGCGAAGAAAGGATTGCGCTTGGCCTCCTCATCATAGTTCCAAGGCATGGGCAGGCATTCAGGACACCAGTGACCGCCGAAAAGGATAAGAGCAGGAGATGCCTCGAATTGATGGCCGAAGGCACACTCCCATTTCAGTTTGGTGCTCAAATCACCTTTGGTCATCGTTTCTGACAGACATTTACCGCCTCTGAATTCAGCAACTTTTCGCATATCGTTAATATCAAGCTCGCTCTCAGGCTTTGTCTCATCATATCCATGATCAAGATAAGTGGGAGTCATGGAAGGTCGCTCGAGTTTGAAGTCATCCCAACCGGGAATCTGGTTCCATGCCTCGCGTGAGCCAAAGAATGAGGTGATACGTGGTTGTACATCGTGCTCAAACCAATATAGAGGACCAAATGGCTTTTTGGCAACAGGCTTGAACACAAAGTTTTTGATAATCCACGAGGGTACATATTTTGCCAACTTTGTTGTTGCTGGAGCCTCATCACCCATCCTCTTGATAAACTGATGCACATCACCACTACGGAAGTGAAGGTATTCTTCAAGCTTGTCGGAATCCGTGTACCACTGTCCATGGAAGTTCCTTGTAGCTGACCATTTGGGCTCCAAAACTTTTGTGACATCACTCATCCCTAAAGCACCGAACGACCAATTCATAAACTCCCAGTTTACGGTGCGGTATTTCTCACCGCCACCAATATTATACACATGACACCAGAAATCCTCTGGAACTTCCTCATTGCAGACATTCGACAATAACCTTCCTGAATCTTCTACTGTCACCCATTCAAACACACCATTGAACGGTTCGTGGAACATAATGGGATCCAGATTGTTCAGAATCTCAGGATACAGGATACCCGTCTGTCGCATGGATACCCAATACTTCAGCCCAGACTCTATGATCTCCCGTTCTGCTATGGTCTTCGACAAGGCATAGAAGTCGTAGATGCTGATTTTGATAGGATCACCAGCACGTCCCCAGTGAATGGGAGGATTACGATCACCAGTCTCGGCTACCGTCCCGATATATATCAGCTTTACTTTGTCTGGGTCGGGCTGTGCTTTGATAGCTTTCACGATGTTCTGGGCAGCAGTGACATTGACTTTTAAAGTGGCTTTGGGGTGATAGTCGGCAGCGGGTGACACCATACCGCCTACATGCAATACAATGTCAGCCCCATTTACACAACTAAGGACATCATCGTGATTGGTCAGATCACCATATACAACCCTTATTCCATCAACGCCTTCAAATGGTGCAATAATTGTTTTGTCCTTCTCAGTCGGTAAGACCAATAGGGTAAGGTTGAACTCATCAAGTCGTTTGCTGAGTTGCAGTAAACCTTGATAACCCAT
>JBGUIZ010000042.1:0-14530 GCA_045113495.1 Bacteroidaceae bacterium | reverse complement strand
GTTTTGTTCAGCGAAAATAGCAAATATACCGCCAACTAAAGCAGAAATAATCTGAAAAACCACTAATTTTGAGACAAAGAGATTCTGGAAAATGAACTGGGAAAGACTACTATCAGCCAAACGTCTGGGAATGGAGGGCATCGAGTCAGTACATAAGGATGACCGGTCGGCGTTCCTGCGTGATTATGACCGCCTTATATTCTCGGCTCCGTTCCGCCGTCTGCAGAACAAGACGCAGGTATTCCCCCTGCCGGGCAGCGTATTCGTGCACAACCGTCTTACACACAGCCTTGAGGTGGCATGCGTGGGCCGTTCACTCGGTAACAACGTGTCGCGCGGTATCCTGCAGCAGCATCCGGAACTGGCCGATACCTACCTTCCGGAGATAGGTAACATAGTATCGGCAGCATGTCTGGCTCATGATATGGGCAATCCCCCGTTCGGTCATTCGGGCGAGAAGGCGATTTCTGCCTATTTCACCGAAGGAAAGGGACAGGATCTCAAAGAACAGTTCGCCTCAAACCCCGGTCAGTGGACCGATATCATCAACTTTGAGGGTAACGCCAACGCTTTTCGTCTGCTGGCTCACCAGTTCATCGGACGCCGAAAGGGAGGTTTTGCAATGACCTACTCCACGCTGGCATCGATAGTAAAATATCCCTATGCATCGATACTTGCCAACGGCAAGCACAAGTTCGGCTTTTTTGACAGTGAGGCCCCCATTTTTGCCCAAATAGCCGATGAATTGGGCATAATCCGCAAGTCAGCTCCCGGTGAGCCGCTCAAATACGTACGCTATCCGCTGGTATTCCTGGTCGAGGCCGCCGATGATATCTGCTATCTGCTCATGGATCTGGAGGACGCCCACAAGCTCAAACTACTCTCTACAGAGCAGACTATCGGGCTGATGATGGATTTCTTCAAACCGGAAGAACAGAAACACGCCAAGAGCATAATCGGGATGTTGACAGATGTAAACGAACAGGTCTCATATCTGCGCTCCAAACTGATAGGCTTACTAGTTGAGGAGTGCACAAAAGTCTTCCTTGAGAACGAGCAGTCAATCCTGGACGGAGAGTTTGAGGGATCACTGATAAAGCATATAAGTGAAACACCAAGAGAGGCCTACCATCGGTGCGCAGAGCTCTCCAAAGAGAAGATATACCGTTCACATGACGTACTTGAGGTGGAACTGGCCGGTTTCCGCATAATAAGCACCCTGCTTGACCTTATGGTCGAAGCTGTGCTCCATCCGGAGCGTGAGTACTCCAAGCTGCTCATAGACCGCGTATCGAGCCAGTATGACATCAATGCCCCGGATATCTACAACAAACTGCTTGCCGTCCTTGACTACATAAGCGGCATGACCGATGTCTACGCCCTGGACATCTACCGCAAAATCAACGGCAACAGCCTTCCTGCAGTGTAAAATGTGGAATTGGGGACAGTCCCCAATTCCACATTTTTAAAACAGAGAGGGGTGACAGGACAAGCCTGTCACCCCTCTCTTCTATCAAGTATAATCAATTTTCTCTTGTGGGGAGATCCATGTCCAGGAAGTTGTTGCGTGATGCCTGGAGGCGCTCGTACTCCTCCTTGTCACCAACTATAATCTTCTCGAACTCCCTCAGACCGGTACCGGCAGGAATCAGGTGACCGCAGATAACGTTCTCCTTCATACCCAGCAGGCTATCGCTCTTACCGTTGATGGCAGCCTCATTCAGAACCTTTGTGGTCTCCTGGAATGATGCAGCTGACATGAAGCTCTGAGTAGCCAATGCTGCACGTGTGATACCCTGCAGGATCTGAGTTGATGTAGCAGGACGTGCCTCCTGAGCCTGAACCAGCTTGAGGTCCTTACGCTTGAGCATTGAGTTCTCATCACGGAGCTTACGTGCAGTTACCATCTGACCTGCAAAGAGGTTCTCTGAGTCACCGGCATCGGTAACGACATACTTACCCCAGATACGGTCGTTCTCCTCCATGAACTCCAGCTTGTCAACGACTTGCTGTGCCAGGAAGCGGGTATCGCCCGGCTCGTCAATCTCAACCTTACGCATCATCTGGCGTACGATGATCTCAAAGTGCTTGTCATTGATCTTTACACCCTGCAGACGATATACATCCTGAACCTCGTTCACAATGTACTCCTGTACGGCTGTGGGACCCTTGATGGCAAGGATGTCACTCGGAGTGATGGCACCGTCAGAAAGCGGTGTTCCGGCGCGTACATAGTCACCCTCCTGTACCAGAATCTGCTTGGACAGGGCAACCAGATACTTACGCTCGTCATCAGTACGTGAAACTACAGAGATCTCACGGTTACCACGCTTGATCTTACCCATGTGTACGGTACCGTCAATTTCAGATACGACTGCGGGGTTAGACGGGTTACGGGCCTCAAAGAGCTCGGTAACACGAGGCAGACCACCGGTGATATCACCAGCCTTACCCTGTACACGCGGAATCTTTACAAGAATGTCGCCGGCTGCAAGTTCCTGACCGTCCTTGATGACAACGTGGCCACCCACAGGCAGGTTGTAGGAACGCAGAACCTCGCCCTTGGGACCGATGATATCGGCTGAAGGAATCTTGGTACGATCCTTGGTTTCAATTATGATGATCTCCTCAAGACCGGTAGCCTCATCGGACTCGATCTTGTAGGTTACGTTTGCTATTACGTCAGTGAGCTTAACCTTACCGGCAACCTCAGTGATGATAAGGGCGTTGAACGGATCCCATGTAGCGATCAGGTCACCCTTCTTAACGGTTGCACCGTTCTTTACGTACAGCTTAGAACCGTAAGGCAGGTTGTGGTTGGAGAGGGCAATTCCGGTGTTTTCATCGATGAATTTAGCCTCACCCAGACGACCTACTACAATCTGAACCTTATTTACGCCATCCTCAGCGAGAGCATCTACAGTACGCAGCTCCTCAAACTCAATGCGGCAGTCATACTTGGCAACCAGACGTGAGTTGGCAGCGATGTTAGATGCAGTACCACCGGCGTGGAATGTACGCAGTGTCAGCTGTGTACCAGGCTCACCGATTGACTGGGCTGCGATAACGCCCACGGCCTCACCCTTCTCAACCAGACGGCCTGTTGCCAGGTTACGTCCGTAGCACTTGGCGCATACACCGCGCTTGCTCTCGCAGGTGAGTACTGAACGGATCTCAACACTCTCTATAGGTGACTCGTCAATCTTCTTGGCAATCTCCTCAGTGATGATCTCACCGTCGGCAACCAAAAGCTCACCGGTAGTAGGATGGATTACATCGTGTACTGATACACGACCCAGGATTCGCTCATAGAGTGATGCAACAACCTCCTCATTCTCCTTAAGGGCGGTGCAAACCAGACCACGCAGAGTACCGCAGTCCTCCTCGGTGATGATCACGTCATGTGATACGTCAACAAGACGACGTGTCAGATAACCGGCATCGGCTGTCTTAAGAGCGGTATCGGCAAGACCCTTACGGGCACCGTGTGTAGAGATGAAGTACTCCAGCACTGACAGACCCTCCTTAAAGTTAGAAAGGATAGGGTTCTCAATGATCTGTGCACCCTCGGCACCGGCTTTCTGCGGCTTGGCCATCAGACCACGCATACCTGACAGCTGACGGATCTGCTCTTTAGATCCACGGGCACCGGAGTCAAGCATCATATATACTGAGTTGAATCCCTGGTCATCATTAGAGATGGTCTTCATCAGCACCTTTGACAGGTCCTCGTTAACGTGTGTCCATACATCGATAACCTTGTTGTAACGCTCGTTATCGGTGATAAGACCCATGTTATACTCGGCCATGATGCCCTCTACCTCTTCATTACCCTTGGCAACAAGCTCCTGCTTCTCCTTAGGAATGATGATATCATTCAGGTTGAATGACAGACCACCCTGGAAGGCCATCTTGTAACCCAGGTTCTTGATTCCATCCAGGAATTCGCAAGCGCGGGCTACACCCACCTTCTTGATAACGTCAGAGATGAGGTCACGCAGAGTCTTCTTTGATATGATATAGTTCACATAGCCAACCTCATCAGGAACGATCTCGTTCACGATGACACGGCCAACTGATGTCTCAACCAGGTGAGTGATGGGGCTACCCTGCTCGTCAACGTCATTTACTACGACCTTGACAACGGCATGGATATCAACCTTACCCTCATTGTAGGCAATAAGAGCCTCCTCAGGTCCGTAGAATGTCAGACCCTCACCCTTTACCTTCTCTATATAGTTGCCATCGGCATCCTTAACTGAACGACGGAGCTTGGTGATGTAGTACAGACCAAGTACCATATCCTGTGCAGGCACTGTGATAGGTGCACCGTTGGCAGGGTTCAGGATGTTGTGTGACTGAAGCATGAGCATCTGAGCCTCAAGAACGGCCTCGTTAGAGAGCGGGAGGTGTACAGCCATCTGGTCACCATCAAAGTCGGCGTTGAAAGCGGTACATGCCAGCGGGTGCAGCTGAATGGCCTTACCCTCGATCATCTTGGGCTGGAATGCCTGGATACCCAGACGGTGCAGTGTAGGAGCACGGTTCAGGAGAACGGGGTGACCCTTCATTACATATTCCAGGATATCCCATACGATAGGATCCTTACGGTCAACTATCTTCTTGGCAGACTTAACAGTCTTTACGATACCGCGCTCAATGAGCTTACGGATGATGAACGGCTTGTAGAGCTCGGCAGCCATCAGCTTAGGAATACCGCACTCACCCATCTTAAGCTCAGGACCTACGACGATAACTGAACGTGCTGAGTAGTCAACACGCTTACCGAGCAGGTTCTGACGGAAACGACCCTGCTTACCCTTGAGTGAGTCAGAGAGTGACTTGAGAGGACGGTTAGCCTCACTCTTCACTGCGCTGGCCTTACGGCTGTTGTCAAACAGGCTGTCAACAGCCTCCTGCAGCATACGCTTCTCGTTACGCAGGATCACCTCAGGAGCCTTGATCTCTATAAGTCTCTTAAGACGGTTGTTACGTATGATAACTCTACGATAGAGCTCGTTCAAATCTGATGTGGCAAAACGTCCGCCATCCAGAGGAACCAGAGGACGCAGCTCAGGAGGAGTAACCGGAACCACCTTGAGGATCATCCACTCGGGACGGTTCACATCACGTGATGAACGGAATGACTCCACAATCTGAAGGCGCTTGAGAGCCTCAGTCTTACGCTGCATGGTTGCCTTCTCATCATTGGCTCTTTCACGGAGCTGATATGAGAGCTTGTCCAGATCCAGCTTGCACAGCAGGTCATAGATAGCCTCGGCACCCATCTTGGCAACGAACTTATCGGGATCGTTGTCGTCAAGCATCTGATTCTCCTTGGGCAGCTTGTCCAGGATATCCAGATACTCATCCTCTGTGAGCAGGATGGGCTCATCGGCCTTACGGGTATCCTTGAGAGGATCATCCCATGCACCCTTGTTGATTACGATATAACGCTCGTAATAGATGATGGCGTCAAGCTGCTTGGTAGGAATTCCCAGCAGATAACCGATCTTGTTGGGGAGTGAACGGAAGTACCAGATATGTGCTACAGGTACAACGAGCTGGATATGACCCATACGCTCACGACGTACCTTCTTCTCTGTTACCTCAACACCGCAACGCTCGCACACGATACCTTTATAACGGATTCTCTTGTACTTTCCGCAATGGCACTCGTAATCCTTTACAGGACCGAAAATACGCTCGCAGAACAGACCGTCACGCTCAGGCTTGTATGTACGGTAGTTGATGGTCTCAGGCTTGAGAACCTCACCGCTTGAGTTTGTCAGTATCTCCTCCGGCGATGCCAGACTGATGGTTATCTTGGAGAAATTATTCTTGATCTTTGTATCTTTTTTGAAAGGCATAGCTTCTTACTTTTTAATGGTGATTACTCAAGATTGATGCTAAGACCCAGACCACGCAACTCATGCAACAGCACGTTGAGTGACTCGGGGATGCCGGGTGTCGGCATCGGATCACCTTTCACAATTGCCTCATATGCCTTAGAACGGCCGGTAACGTCATCAGACTTGATGGTAAGGATCTCCTGGAGCACGTGTGAAGCACCGAATGCCTCAAGAGCCCAAACCTCCATCTCACCGAAACGCTGACCACCGAACTGGGCCTTACCGCCAAGCGGCTGCTGAGTGATGAGTGAGTACGGACCGATTGAACGGGCGTGCATCTTATCCTCGACCATGTGACCGAGCTTAAGCATGTAAGTCACACCCACGGTAGCGCACTGGTCAAACGGTTCACCTGTGCCGCCATCGTAAAGCTGGGTCTTACCGTAACGGGGCAGACCTGCCTTGTCAGTCCATTCGTTCAGGTCATCGATGGTAGCACCATCAAAGATAGGTGTAGCGAACTTGACGCCAAGCTCACGTCCGGCATGACCCAGAACGGTCTCAAATATCTGACCGATGTTCATACGTGAAGGCACACCCAGCGGGTTCAGAACGATATCGACGGGAGTACCATCGGCCAGGAACGGCATATCCTCCTGCTTAACCACGCGTGACACGATACCCTTGTTACCGTGACGACCGGCCATCTTATCACCTACACCGATCTTACGCTTCTTGGCAACGTAAACCTTAGCCATCTGGATGATACCTGAAGGCAGCTCGTCACCGATAGTAAGAGCGAACTTCTTGCGCTTGTTCTCGGCATCGTACTCCTTGTACTTGCGCAGGTAGTTTACAATCAGTTTTGAGATAAGCTCATTTGTATGCTCGTCGGCAGTCCAGTTGTCTGACTGAACTGATGAAAAATCAACAGACTCAAGAACCTGCTTGCTGAAACGCTGACCCTTGGCGATAACCTCGGCACCCAGCAGGTCAAATACGCCCTGTGAGTTCTTGTTTGAGGTCAGTGTAACAAGTTTCTTGACCAGGATACCCTTGAGTTCGTTAACCTTATCGGTGAACTCCTCATCGATCATGGGCAGACGGGCCTTATCGGCCTGACGTGAACTGCGGGTCTTGATGGCACGTGCAAACAGTTTCTTGTCAATAACCACACCCTTGAGTGAAGGAGAAGCCTTGAGAGAAGCATCCTTAACGTCACCGGCCTTGTCACCGAATATGGCGCGAAGCAGTTTCTCTTCAGGTGAAGGATCTGACTCACCCTTAGGAGTGATCTTACCTATCAGGATGTCGCCCGGCTGGATGTAAGCACCGATACGAACTATACCGTTCTCATCCAGATCCTTTGTAGCGTCATCACTTACGTTAGGTATATCATTTGTGAGTTCCTCCATGCCGCGCTTTGTCTCGCGAACCTCAAGGATGAACTCCTCAACATGTACAGAAGTAAGAATATCCTCACGTACAACACGCTCGTTAAGTACGATGGCATCCTCATAGTTGTAACCCTTCCAAGGCATGTAGGCAACCAGCAGGTTCTTACCAAGTGCAAGCTCACCGTTCTGGGTTGAATAACCCTCGGTAAGGATATCACCGGCCTTTACACGCTGACCGACCTCGCAGATAGGACGCAGGTCAATGGTCATGTTCTGGTTGGTACGACGGAACTTGGGCAGCTTGTACTCCTTCTCAGCGGGCTCAAAGCTTACAAACTCCTCGTCCTCTGTGCGATCGTACAGGATGCGGATATAAGCGGCGTCAACATATGTTACAACGCCGTCGCCCTCGGCTGTGATCTGGGTACGTGAATCCTCGGCAAGCTGCTTCTCGATACCGGTACCTACGATAGGAGCCTCGGTACGCATAAGAGGTACAGCCTGACGCATCATGTTAGATCCCATCAGGGCACGGTTGGCATCGTCATGCTCCAGGAACGGAATTAGGGCAGCAGCGATTGAAGCGATCTGCTGGGGTGATACGTCCATAAGCTCAACCTCCTCGGGCGGAACCACAGGGAAGTCAGCGTCACGACGGGCCTTTACGCGTGTACGTATAAATTTACCGTTCTCATCATACGGAGCGTTACCCTGACCGATGATTACACCCTCCTCTTCCTCGGCGGTAAGATACTGTACCTCATCATTGTTCAGATTCACATGGCAGTCCTTAACCTTACGGTACGGAGTCTCAATGAATCCAAGGTCATTGATCTTGGCATAGATACAGAGTGAAGAGATAAGACCGATGTTAGGTCCTTCAGGAGTCTCAATCGGGCACAGACGGCCGTAGTGAGTATAGTGTACGTCACGAACCTCGAATCCGGCACGCTCACGAGACAGACCGCCAGGTCCAAGGGCGGACATACGGCGCTTGTGAGTGATTTCGGCCAGAGGATTGGTCTGGTCCATGAACTGTGACAGTGCGTTTGTACCAAAGAATGAGTTGATCACAGCCGATACTGTCTTGGCGTTGATGAGGTCTGTGGGAGTGAACACCTCATTATCGCGTACGTTCATGCGCTCGCGTATGGTACGTGCCATACGGGCCAGACCGATGGCGAACTGGTTGGACAGCTGTTCACCGACTGTACGTACACGACGGTTTGAAAGATGATCGATATCATCAACCACGGCATGTGAGTTAACAAGCTCAATAAGGTACTTGATAATCTCAATGATATCCTCCTTGGTCAGAACACCGATGCTCATGTCGGTGGTAAGACCCAGCTTCTTGTTTACGCGGTAACGGCCAACCTCACCCAGATCATAACGCTTCTCTGAGAAGAAGAGGTTGTTGATTACCTCACGTGCACTTGAATCATCTGCAGGATCGGCGTTACGCAACTGACGGTAGATATAGAGGACAGCCTCCTTCTCCGAGTTGCAGGGATCCTTCTGCAGGGTATTGAATATGATTGAATAGTCAGACTGACCCTCGGTCTCCTTGTGGAGCAGGATTGTCTCCAGACCTGACTCGAGAATATCGTTGATGTTATCCTCGTTCAGCTCGGCCTCGCGGTCTACTACAACCTCGTGACGGTCGATTGATACAACCTCACCGGTATCTGAATCCACGAAATCCTCGATGCGGGTTCTCAGGACTCTAGCAGCGAGTTTGCGGCCGATGCACTTCTTAAGGTTGGTCTTGTTGACCTTGACCTCCTCGGCCAGGTCAAAGATATCCACGATGTCCTTATCAGTCTCAAATCCGATAGCGCGGAGCAGAGTGGTTACAGGGAGCTTTTTCTTACGGTCGATGTAAGCGTACATGACATTGTTGATGTCAGTAGCGAACTCGATCCATGAACCCTTGAACGGGATGATACGGGCTGAGTAGAGCTGTGTTCCGTTAGAGTGGACACTCTGTCCGAAGAACACGCCGGGAGAACGGTGCAGCTGTGAAACCACTACACGCTCAGCGCCGTTGATTACGAAAGTACCCTGTGCTGTCATGTACGGAATCGGGCCAAGGAATACATCCTGAATCACTGTATCAAAATCCTCGTGATCGGGATCGGTGCAATACAGTTTCAGCTTGGCCTTCAAAGGTACGCTATAGGTCAGACCATGCTCCAGACACTCCTCAATGGTGTAGCGGGGCGGGTCAATGTAATAGTCCAGGAATTCCAGGACGAAATTGTTCCGTGTATCGGCTATAGGGAAGTTCTCTGAGAAAACTTTATAGAGTCCTTCGTTCTTGCGCTTTTCAGGCGGGGTGTCCAACTGAAGGAAATCCTTGAAAGATTTGAGCTGTACTTCAAGGAAATCAGGACACGGCATCGGGTTCCTTACGGAAGCGAAATTAATTCTCTGATTATCAGTGTTTGAAGACATATAGAGGAGGTTAATAGGGAACTTGATTATTTAACGCACAAAAAGGTTAAGCACCCTAGACAGCCCCATTTGGACTGTCATCGGGGTTACTTAACCGTTTTTTCCTGCAATGAGGCAGGTCTCAAAAGAAGTTACTTAAGCTCAACTTCTGCGCCAGCCTCTTCAAGAGTCTTCTTCATAGACTCAGCCTCAGCCTTGGCAAGACCCTCCTTAACTACGCTAGGAGCAGCGTCAACAAGATCCTTAGCCTCCTTCAGACCAAGACCGCAAGCCTCCTTAACTGCCTTAACGACAGCAAGCTTGTTTGCGCCAAAGGCCTTCAGTACTACGTCGAATGAAGACTTCTCCTCTGCAGCCTCAGCGCCAGCAGCGGCAGGACCAGCAGCGGCTACAGCTACAGCTGCGGCAGCGGGTTCAATTCCATATTCATCCTTCAGGATGTTTGCGAGTTCGTTGACCTCCTTAACGGTAAGGTTAACCAGTTCTTCTGCTAATGCTTTCAAATCAGCCATTGTTGTATAATTTTAATAGGTTTGTTACTTTGTTTTGAATAATTAGTTCTCTCTTTCTCCAAGGGTCTTGAGGACTCCGTGGATGGTGCTTGCACCAGACTGCAGAGCAGAAATAACGTTCTTGGCCGGTGACTGCAGGAGTGCAATAACGTCGGCGATGAGTTCCTTCTTGCTCTTGATGTTGACCAGTGCCTCCAGCTGGTTTGCTCCAATGTAGAAGCTCTCCTCTGCGTAAGCAGCCTTGAGGCCCGGGATACCGGATTTAGAAGCATCCTTCAACAGCTTGGCAGGAGCATTGGCTGCGTTTGACAGCATCAGAGCTGTAGTACCCTTAAGTGAGTCATACAGCGGAGTGTAGTCAGCATCCAGCTGATCCAGAGCCTTCTGAAGAAGAGTGTTCTTGACAACAACCATCTTAATGTCACTCTTGAAACACTTTCTGCGCAGGTCGCTTGTAGTGGTCGAATCAAGACCGGTTACATCAACCAGGTAGAAAGATGAGTAACTCTGAATGGTCTGCTTGAGTGACTCTATAACAAGTGCTTTATCTTCTTTCTTCATGATCTTAAGGAATTATTCGTCAAATGACTTAGTATCAATCTTGATACCCTTACTCATTGTACTTGAAATATAAAGACTCTTGATATAAGTGCCCTTTGCAGCAGAAGGTTTCAGTTTGATGATAGTATCAATGAACTCCTTTGCGTTCTCTCTGATAGCATCGGCAGAGAATGAGATCTTACCGATTGAAGTGTGGACGATACCGCTCTTGTCAACCTTGAAGTCAATCTTACCCTGCTTGACTTCCTTGACAGCCTTAGCTACGTCCATTGTTACAGTACCGCTCTTGGGGTTAGGCATGAGTCCACGGGGACCCAGTACGCGACCAAGAGGACCAAGCTTACCCATCAGGGCAGGCTGAGTGATGATGACATCAATGTCAGTCCAACCACCCTTGATCTTCTCGATGTACTCCTCAAAACCTACATAGTCAGCACCAGCCTCCTTTGCAGCTGCCTCCTGATCGGGAGTGCAGAGTGCAAGAACTCTGGTAACCTTACCTGTACCGTTAGGAAGAGATACGACGCCACGGACCATCTGATTGGCCTTACGGGGATCAACACCAAGACGAACATCAATATCAACTGATGCATCGAACTTAGTAGTGGTGATATCCTTGACCAACTGAGATGCCTCCTTGAGGGAATATGCCTTGCCGGCTTCTATCTTAGAAGCGACACTCTTCTGGTTTTTAGTCAGTTTACCCATTTCTAAAACTTCTTTTTAAGTGAATGCCAGGCGTTAGTCCTTGACTGTGATTCCCATGCTTCTGGCTGTACCTGCTACCATTGAGATAGCTGATTCCAGTGTGAAGCAGTTCAGATCGGGCATCTTGTCCTGTGCTATCGCTTCTACCTGAGCCTTGGTTACTGAAGCCACTTTCTTACGGTTAGGTTCGGGTGAACCGCCCTTAGCACGTGAAGCCTCGAGCAACTGAATTGCTACAGGAGGAGTCTTGATGACGAAGTCGAATGACTTATCACTGTAATAAGTGATGATCACCGGCAGGGTCTTACCTGATTTGTCCTGGGTTCTGGCGTTGAACTGCTTGCAAAACTCCATTATGTTCAAGCCCTTTGAACCGAGAGCCGGTCCTACGGGAGGTGATGGGTTTGCTGCGCCTCCTTTAATCTGTAATTTGATTAATCCAGCAACTTCTTTTGCCATTTTCCAAAAAATTATATGTGAACACTATAAGGAGATAAGTAAGCCTGGTAACAGGCGGCTTACATTTTCTCCACTTGCATAAAACCAAGATCTATAGGGGTCTTGCGACCAAAGATCTTGACCATGACCTTGAGCTTCTTCTTTGCGTTGTCAACCTCTTCAATGACACCATTGAAGCCTGAGAACGGTCCGAAGGTGACCTTCACGGTTTCGCCTACCGTGAACGGTACAAGAACTTCCTCTTGCGTCTCTTCGAGTTCATTCGCTGAACCCAATATCCTGCTGACTTCAGAAGGACGGAGAGGCGTGGGATTATCCATGCCACCAAGAAAACCCAAAACGTTTGGACAACTTCTGAGGCGCTGCTTGATCTCACCTACAAGGGCTGCCTCTACGAGGACATAACCCGGAAGGTAGCTACGCTCCTTAACGACACGTTTGCCGTTCTGGACCTTAACGACCTTCTCTGTGGGAATCAAGACCTGAGCAATGAAATCCTCAAGACCATTGTTACGTGCATCGGCCTCAAGATATTCCTTTACCTTGAGTTCCTTGCCGCTGATGGCCTTAAGAACATACCATTTCTTCTCCAACTCAGCCATTTCCTATAACGATTAGGGGTAGATAATGTTAGACATTATCACCTGGAAGCATTTATCCATGAGGTATACAACAATCGCAATCATCAGGGAAGCAACTAATACGACGACTGCGCTGCTGGCCAGTTCTTTGCCAGAGGGCCATGTTGTCTTATGGACAAGCTCGTTGTAAGATTCCTTACAATTATGAATAAAATTCTTGAACATAGTTCTTTTTTCTCTTTGCACGGGTGGAAAGGCTCGAACTCTCGACACTCGGTTTTGGAGACCGATGCTCTACCAACTGAGCTACACCCGTAGGTAATGTCAGCCCTGTTGCCAGGGACTGACATTTATTGTACAATCAATTAGTCAACGATTGCAGTGATCTGACCTGAACCAACGGTACGGCCGCCCTCACGGATAGCGAAACGCAGACCAACGTTGATAGCTACAGGATAGATCAGGGTAACGGTGATCTCAACGTTATCACCAGGCATTACCATCTCAGTTCCCTCGGGGAGAGTGATCTCACCGGTGCAGTCCATTGTACGGATGTAGAACTGAGGACGATACTTGTTACGGAATGAAGTGTGACGACCACCTTCCTTCTGTGTCAGTACGTAGATAGAAGCCTTGAATGTGGTGTGAGGCTTGATCTGACCCGGATGGCAAAGAACCATACCACGCTTGATCTCAGTCTTCTCAATACCACGGAGCAGCAGACCTACGTTATCACCAGCCTCACCCTGCTCAAGCAGCTTACGGAACATCTCAACACCGGTAACGGTTGTCTCTTTCTCCTCACCAAGACCAAGGATCTCAACCTTGTCACCTACCTTAACAACACCAGTCTCGATACGACCGGTAGCAACGGTACCACGACCAGTGATTGAGAATACGTCCTCAACAGGCATCAAGAACGGCTGATCAACAGCACGCGGAGGCAGAGGAATCCACTCATCAACAGCCTTCATCAGCTCCATTACCTTGTCCTCCCACTCAGGTACACCGTTCAGAGCACCAAGAGCAGAACCACGGATGATAGGAGTATTGTCACCATCGAACTCATAAGCGTCGAGAAGCTCACGCATCTCCATCTCAACGAGGTCGATCATCTCAGCGTCAACATCGGGAGAATCGCACTTGTTCAGGAATACAACCAGACGGGGAACGTTTACCTGACGGGCGAGCAGGATGTGCTCACGAGTCTGAGGCATAGGACCATCAGTAGCAGCTACAACAACGATAGCACCATCCATCTGAGCAGCACCGGTAACCATGTTCTTTACATAGTCGGCGTGACCCGGGCAGTCAACGTGTGCATAGTGACGAGCCTCGGTCTCGTACTCAACGTGAGCGGTGTTGATGGTTATACCACGCTCCTTCTCCTCAGGAGCATTATCGATCTGATCGAATGACTTAACCTTATCAGCGTTACCGGATACCTTCTCAGCAAGTACCTTGGTGATAGCTGCAGTCAGAGTTGTCTTACCGTGGTCAACGTGACCGATAGTACCAATGTTTACGTGCGGTTTTGTGCGCACAAATGTCTCTTTTGCCATAATTTAAAGCTATTTTATTGATTATAAACTTGATATCAACTACAAAAGGGCTCCCGCCAGGGCGGTCTCCTCCTATCCTCATTTAAATCAGAGCTGTTACCCGGATTTGAACCGGGGACCTCATCCTTACCAAGGATGCGCTCTACCAGCTGAGCTATAACAGCGACAAATCTGGAGCGGGAAACGGGACTCAAACCCGCGACCCTCAGCTTGGAAGGCTAATGCTCTATCAACTGAGCTATTCCCGCAACTTGGTTTGTCACGATCGCGCCTCCTGACCTTTCCCTATATAATAAGGTGGTTTCTAGGAAGTACTGCAGGCACCGGCCAAGCCGGCATCGTCTAAGGCCTGCCTTGTGGGTGAAGATGGATTCGAACCACCGAAGTCGAGAGACAGCAGATTTACAGTCTGCCCCATTTGGCCACTCTGGAATTCACCCA
>JBGUIZ010000041.1:0-187359 GCA_045113495.1 Bacteroidaceae bacterium | reverse complement strand
GAGATTTACTTACGCAAATCTACAATGCTTTCCGTGGTCCCTTTTTCAAGTAGAATGGTGGGGGAATTTTGCTTTATTATTTACAGGGTGGACATCAGATGCTGTGCGGCGCTGTCTATCGAGGCGGTGGTGATGGTGGTGGTGTTCTGCTGTGAGGTGGTGAGCTGCTTGTTTGAACGGCAGGCGGACATCAGAAGGATTGATGCCAGGATGACGGTTGCTATTATCGGGTGTGTTGTGTTCATAGTACTTAGCTTGTGTTTATCATGTGTATGCACAAAGATAATCAATTTGTAACGTGTTTACAATGGGTTTAGGGAGCGGTTTACAGGGCGGGAGGAAAAATGTGATGGGTGGCCCGGATGGTTGGGGGGAGTTTGGACCAATGGGATATAATGGAGTATAAATTTGGGATGGGGATAAAAATTTTGAAGTTTGATCTGTTTTTAATCAAACTAAAGAACTTACCTTTACACAAAATCGGTACGCAAGTGCTGAATTTTAGAATTGCTAATGGGCCGGTGCTCCTCTTTTTTGAGGGGTGCCGGTCTTCCTTTTTAGAGACCAATAAAGGTCAATAGACATTAAGGGTGTTGGTACTTTGTTGGTACTTTTTGCAGATTTTGAAAAAAATATCGCCCCCACAGGATGCTGTGGAGGCGATGTATGGTGATCCGCTCGGGGTTCGAACCCGAGACCCCATCCTTAAAAGGGATGTGCTCTACCTGCTGAGCTAGCGGATCTACCTCTAATTGCTGTTAAGCGGGTGCAAAAATATGCCTTTTTACGGAGGTAGGCAAACTTTTGCCGATTTATTTGACAATCTTGATGGTGCGGTTGCCTGTCTTGAGCAGATAGATGCCTGAGGAGAGGTCATTCAGGTCAAACGGCTGGCCGGAATCCTTGTCCATATGAGTCTTTACGGGACGGCCGCTCAGGTCATAGATGGTGTAGGTGGCGTCTTCATCGGAAATGCCTTCATCGGTCTTGTCAGGAAGGCTGAACTGGAGCTTCTCGTTCTCGGAGAGTTTGTGGCTGCGGGTGGTTCCATCGGAATAGGTGGTTACCACGCTGCCGTCCTTGAAGGCGATCTTGCGCAGATTATCAAGTTCAAGATTCCGGGTGAGGCTGTCGCGGGCCGCAACGTTTGCGTCCTGGCTATAGGCCGGGAGTGTCAGAATTACTGACAAAACCAGAATCAGGAATCTTTTCATTCTTCTTAAAAAGCGAACTTATAACCTACGCATATGAAGGAACCTGCAGGCTCGTCATCGTCATGCTGGTTCTGCCACATATATGCAAGTTCAAAGTTATGCTTTTTCTTGATAGAAAATTCAATACCTGCCGTAATTCTTGATTTCTGGAGCTCAAATCCGTTGTCAAGGCTGTTGAACAGTTCATATGAAAGGAACGGATCATACTTCCAGTTGGGGATGTTGTAATCCAGCCCGATCTTGGAGCGTAGCACGTTCTTGTTTGATGCACTCTTACCGTCCTTTACAGTCTCAACAGGTTTCCAGGCGCCGTCTTTGTATCGGTATTTATCCTTGTTGAACTCTACGCTGTCAGTGTGGGTGAACTGGTAGGATTCACGCAGTGATATCTTAAATCGGCCCGCCTCATAAGACGCCTGGACCGATGCGGTGACGCGGTGGCGGCTGTCTACGTATGAGTCGCTCAGATTGAAGTTGTACTTGTGGAATCTGTAATAATCGGGATCAAGACCGTCGGGGATGTTGAGTGACTCGTCGCCTTTGTACTTGGTGGTCCATCCGTTGTAAACCTGAAGGTATTTGTAGCCTAATGAGGTTTTTACGCTGATAGTCTTGGCCTTGTTGCGGTAAAGACGTTTGCTGACCGATGCACCTACGCTCCATCGGTCCGTACTCTTGAAATTGTCAGTCTGATGGTATTTGACCTCCACGCCGGCATCCATTCCCTTGCTGAGTTTACGTTCAGCTCCGATGCTGGTGCGCAGGCCCCATGTGGACTGTGCTGCCGATGGTAGGGCGACGGCAGCTGCAAACAGGACTATGATTATTGAACGTTTCATTTTATCTTGCCGGTTTTCATTACTGAATCTATTGTGCCGAACTCATCCATGATGGGCTCGTAATAGATCTTGATGATGGCTGAATCTTTAAGGAAATCCACGTTTCCCACCTCTACGCGTATGATCTTGAGGCCCAGACGTTTCTCCAGGTCGGCCTTGAGCTCATCCTCACGGCCGTGGGCAATCAGCTTCACGTTATCGTATTTGATGAGCTTGGTGGGTACGTGTTTCATCCACTTGGTGTTCTCGCAGATAGCCAAGGCTGCAATGAATATGAGGTTGGTGCCCAGCAGCTCAAAGTAGCTCACGCTGGTGGCCAGACCGTTTATGGCGGCTACGGCTATGATCACGAACATGTAGGTCATCTCACGTATGGGTACCTGCTCGGTACGGTATTTGATGATGCCGAATATGGCGAACAGACCCAGCGCGAATCCTATCTTGAGCTTGACTCCGCCCATGAGATAGATGAGCAGGAATATGCTCACGCCTATGAGTGAGAAGGTGAAATAGTAGTCACGTCTCTTGGCCTTGGGGTAGTAGAATGCGTGGACTATTATTCCTATTGTCACGATATTTATAAAGAATCGGATGAGCATCTCCCAGATACTTGACCATGCGGGCCAGAAGGGTGTGGCACCCAGAGTTGAGAGCAGACCATCGGTCTCCTCACCAAAGAGTTCAGCTTCTTCCTGAGCACTTGCAGCCAGCTGGCTGAGTCCGCTTGCTAGCGGGGTTAAAAAGTTCATAAGCATATTGATGTGATTTTTTCTATTTTTCTTATCCGTTCATTGAACATATTCCTCTTGATGCCCGGAGTGGTGAGCGCCATGCCGATGCAGTACTTGCTGAATCCGCTGGGGAATATCCTGACCTCACGCAGGAGCTCCTGAATGGGGGAATATGTGTTGCCGTCACGCTTTACCTCAATCACCACCAGATTGTCCATGCTGTGGTCCAGACCTGTCTCCTCATTATGGAACGAGAGCTCGCGGTCTATGGTGAGACGCTCCGTCTTGGCGTTGTTCACCAGCGTTATGCGGCTAAAATGGTTGGAGAGTTTGGGCTTGATGTCGCTGAGTGTAAGGGGCAGCATGGTGTGCTCGGCCAGGAAATCGGCGGCACCGTCCTGTACATACGTATCCAGACCGTTAAGGTGGATGCGTTTCTTCTTGGTGCGTCCGTGGTTGTTCTTGAGCTTGATCTCAAAGAAGTTATCGGAAGTGTCAACGTATGTGCGGATGCGTACTTTCTGGCGTGTGAGCCTGCCGTTGTGATGGTTAAGGTACATTATGTTGTCCTTGTCATCGAAATAGAGGGTCCGGTATTCGGCTGTGCGTCGGCCATCGATCTCCTGAACCATATACTCGCCCGATGCCATCTGCAGCAATTGCCTGAGCTGGTCCTCATTGGCCAGGTACTTGCTGTCCGTCCTGTTCATAAGACGGATAGAAGACATATCCTCAAGTGAAATAGGGGCAAATCTTTCCAGTATCTGCACACAATCGGTTAACATCAGGTCTTAAGCAAGTGAATTAGTGACGCAAATTTACTAAATATATGCGGTAAATTGGATAAAAATGGATTATCTTTGCTTCAATCATAAAAAGACACAGTTATGTTTGATGTAAACAATTGTCTCAGCGATGCTGAGGAGCAGATGGAGATGTCCATCATGCATCTTGAGGATGAGTTCGCCCATATCCGTGCCGGTAAGGCTAATATCCGTATTCTGGATGATATACGTGTAGATTCTTACGGATCAATGGTAGCGCTGAACAATGTTGCTGCTCTTTCCACTCCCGATGCACGCACCATCGCCATCCGTCCGTGGGACAAGAACATGATCAAGGTGATTGAGAAAGCCATCATAGATTCTCCGGTTGGAATCATGCCCACCAATAACGGTGAGGTTATCCGTCTGGCCATCCCGCCACTTACCGAGGAGCGTCGTCGTGACCTGGTAAAGCAGAGCGGTAGGGTGAGTGAGGAGTCCAAGATCTCTATCCGCAACACCCGTCGTAACGTTCTGGATGCCCTCAAGAAGGCTCAGAAAGACGGCCTGCCCGAGGATGCTGAGAAGGATGCCGAGGAGAAGCTGCAGAAACTGCATGACAAGTACATAAAGAAGGCCGATGAGCTCTTTGCCGAGAAGGAAAAAGAGATCATGACGGTATAAGCTTTTTTAATGCGCGGACTCGTAATCAGGAATACTGGCAGCAGCTATCTGGTACGTACCGACGACGGACGTGACCAAGAGTGTCGTATCAAGGGTACGTTCCGCATTAAAGGCATAAAAAGCACCAACCCCATAGCCGTAGGTGACTATGTGGAGTTTGCTCCGGCCCGTGAAGGGGAGCCGGCATATATCACAAATATAGAGGAGCGCCGCAACTACATCATACGGCGTTCCTCTAATCTTTCCAAACAGTCACATATCCTGGCCTGTAACCTTGACCAGTGCCTGCTGGTGGTGACTGTGAACCATCCCGTCACATCACCTGTTTTCATTGACAGGTTCCTGGCATCGGCCCAGGCATACCGTGTGCCTGTGGTGCTTGTTTTCAATAAATCAGATTTGCTTTCTGATCAGGACAAGGCTGTGGCCGATGAGCTGTTGGCGCTGTATCGGGCCATAGATTATCAGTGCGTGGAGTGCGATGCTCTGCACGGCGCCGGCGTGGATGATGTCAGGGCGCTGCTTAAGGACAAGGTGTCGCTCATATCGGGCAACTCAGGGGTTGGCAAGAGCACTCTTGTGAACCGCATTCTGCCGGAGCTCAACCAGCGTACTGGCGATATCTCCGAGAAACATGATACCGGCATGCATACCACCACGTTCTCCGAGATGTTTGCCCTGCCTGAGGGCGGTTGGATAATTGACACTCCGGGAATAAAAGGTTTCGGCACCTTTGACATGGAGCATGAGGAGATTAGTCATTACTTTCCCGAGATATTCAAATATTCAGCTGATTGCCGCTACGGCAACTGCCTGCACACCAACGAGCCTGGCTGTGCCGTTAAACGTGCGGTCGAGGAGGGTAAGATACATCTCTCCCGTTACACCAGCTATCTCAGCATGCTCTCCGACGAGGAGGAAGGCAAATACCGCAAGGATTTATAACCCAGCCATTGAAATGGCTGGCTACCATAATCTCATGCCTACGGCATGGGAAATAATGGTTTGTACGCTCATAATCCAGCCATTAAAATGGCTGGCTACCATAATCTCATGCCTACGGCATAAATTTGTGCCGTCAGGCACATGATACGGGTAGCCAGCCAATTCATTGGCTGGGTATTTGGAGAAATAAAAAATTCGGAATACCGAGCGCCGAAGGCGCGAGCTTTTAAATGGTTACCGTTTAGCTTTAAAGAATGCCTGAACAATTTGACCACACTCATCGGCCATGATGCCTGATACGATCTCTGTTTTGGGATGGAGGGCGGCGGGGGCGAATGTGGTGTACCCGCGTTTGGGGTCCGATGCGCCGTAGACCAGGCGCTGCAGCTGGGACCAGCCTATGGCGCCGCCGCACATGACGCAAGGCTCAAGCGTAACGTAAAGGGTGCACTGGTCCAGGTATTTGCCACCCAGATATGAGGCGGCGGCTGTGATGGCCTGCATCTCGGCGTGTGCGGTGACATCGGTCAGGGTCTCGGTCAGGTTGTGGGCGCGGGCAATGACCATGCCCTTGCAGACCACGATGGCTCCCACGGGGATCTCGCCCTCCGCAGCAGCGGCCTTGGCCTCATCGAGAGCCATTTTCATGAACCGTATGTCCTGCTCCTGCTGTGTCATCGGCGCATCTCCTGCTCGTCAAAGAGGGTGGGGTAATCCTGGTCCAGGTTCTTGATGATGAAAGTGATGAGAGTCTCTCTCATCCAACGGCTGCGGTTCCGGATCTTGTATTTGCGCAGGTAATTCTCAATCATCTGCTTCTCCTCAGGATTGACCAGGAAACTGTAGTGCTCTGTTCTTGTGGAAACTTCCTTCTTCATAAGTACCTACGAAGATACCCATTTTAGATGAATATGCCGCGAATAATGTATATTTTTGCCCAATAAACGCTGATATACATGGCAGAACATAATATCTTGGGAAAAGAAGGTGAGGAGATGGCGGCTAAATACCTTGAAAACAAGGGGTATACAATCCTTGACCGTGACTGGCATTGCGGCCATAAGGACCTGGATCTGGTTGTCACAAAGGATGATATCGTGGTGTTTGTTGAGGTAAAGACCCGCACAAGCGCCGATTGGGGTGATCCTGAGGATTTTATCAGTGACCGCAAGATTCGCCGGATAGTAAATTCTGCCGATGCATACATACGTTACAACCAAATTGACATGGATGTCAGGTTTGATGTGGTGTCAATAGTGGTCGATAAGGGGGAATTCAAGTTGGAACATATAGAGCAGGCGTTCTTTCCGCCGGTGGAATGATGAGTAAGATAAAGTGGCACAAGAGTGACAGCATAGGTTCTACAAACACCTATCTGCGTGAGCTTAAGGGGGGTGACCCGGATTATCAGTATGAAGTTGCGGTGGCCGATTTCCAGACGGCTGGACGCGGGCAGAAGGGTAACACATGGGAGTCTGAGGCGGGCAAGAACCTGCTGTTCAGTATACTGGCGCACCCATCGGGCATAAAGGTCAGGGAGCAGTTCTATATATCGGAGGCTATAGCGCTTGCTGTATCGGATGCTGTAATTGCGGCCATCGGACCGGAGTTTGCCGGTGGCGTATCGGTCAAATGGTCAAATGATGTCTATTGGAATGACTTTAAGATGGCCGGAA
Organism: Bacteroidaceae bacterium; assembly: GCA_045113495.1. GTDB lineage: Bacteria > Bacteroidota > Bacteroidia > Bacteroidales > Bacteroidaceae > Colenecus. Next base: position 180,506 of record JBGUIZ010000041.1, on the reverse strand, counting down.
TACTGATTGAGAACACGCTGCAGGGTGACCGCATTCTGGATACGGTGGCAGGCGTGGGCCTGGATGTGAATCAGGAGGTGTTTGTGAGTGATGCGCCCAATCCTATATCGCTAAAGAACATTACCGGCCGGGATTATGACCGTGACGCTTTGCTCAGCGACATCGTGGAGCGTTTTATCGGTTATATGGAGCGTACATCGGATGCGGAGAGGGCCGTTGTAGACCGCCTGTACCGGGAGCGTCTGTACCGACGTGAGGGGTATCATCCGTTCCGTGACGCACAAGGAGAGTTTGAGGCCTCAATTGAGGGAATACGTCCCGATGGTTGCCTGATGCTGCTAACGCGTGAGGGTGAGCATCGGGTCTACGAATTTAAGCAGGTGCAGTTCATCCTGCCGCAAAAAATGGCACATTAAGGACAGTCCCCTTTGTGTCATTTTTACTATTTTTGCCTAAACAAAACTGAAAATACAATGGCTAGGTTCAAGAGAATATTGCTCAAGCTCAGCGGCGAGAGCCTGATGGGTGAACAGCGTTACGGAATAGACGAGAAGCGTCTGGGTGAGTATGCACAGCAGATCAAGGAGATCCATGACATGGGCGTGGAGATTGGCATCGTGATTGGTGGCGGTAACATATTCCGCGGCCTCAAGGGTGCCGGCAAGGGTTTTGACCGCGTCAAGGGTGATCAGATGGGTATGCTTGCAACCGTGATCAACGGTCTGGGTCTGAGCTCGGCTCTGACATCGGTCGATTGCCCCAACACCGTACTTACCGCAATCCGCATGGAGCCTATAGGTGAGCTTTACAGCAAGTGGAAAGCCATTGACGCAATGAAAGCGGGCAAGGTTGCCATCCTGGTGGGCGGCACAGGCAATCCTTATTTCACTACCGATACCGGATCATCACTGCGCGGCATTGAGATTGAGGCCGATGTCATGCTCAAGGGTACCCGCGTGGACGGCGTCTACACTGCCGATCCCGAGAAGGATCCCACGGCCACAAAGTTTGATGAAATCACTTTCGATGAGATATACAACCGCAACCTCAAGGTTATGGACCTTACCGCAACAACCATGTGTAAGGAGAATGACCTGCCCATCTATGTGTTCAACATGGATATTCCCGGCAACCTTAAGAAGGTGATGGCGGGGGAGCCAATCGGCACATTAGTGCATAAGTGAGCTAAGCGAGCGAGAGGGGGCCAAAGGGGACGGTTCTATTTCTTTATCTCCTCAAAGTCAACATATTCCCCGTCCGAGTCAGACAGGATCTTCTTCTTGGAGCGCGCGCGCTTGCGCACGGTCTGCTGTCCCTCATTGCCCTTGTTAGCACGGTCGCCCTTGCGGAAAAGCCCTACTATGGAGTTTAAGATTGTGGCCAAAAGGTCACGCGCAAAAGTGAGTACTGCCAGCAGTACAAACAGCAATATAAATAATATGGTGAAAGTCAGTATAAGCATATGTTATGTCCGTTTTACAAAAGAGGGGCAAAAAACATGCCCGGGGATTAATGCTGACCTTTTGTCAGAATTGACAGTATGATATACCAGCCTATCACTGCTGAAAGTCCCTTCTCACGGAGTGAAGCAAGAATCACAACTGATATTATAAGGAACATGAACCTGACTTTATTGTCAGCCCACTTAAGACTCTTGAACTTGAGTGAGAACATGGGGATCTCACTTACCATAAGCCAGGCAAACAGCAGCACCAGGATTCCAATCACCCAGGGACCGAAAGTATTGTCTGACAGATCCTTCTGGAACAGACCGCACCAGAACAAAGCGTTGGCAGGAACGGCAAGACCCAGGAATGAGGTGGTCTGACGCTCGTCAGTATTGAACTTGGCCAGACGCAGCGCAGCGAATACAACCAGAACAAGTCCGATGTACGGATATACACCCGATAACCACTCGGCGGGATAGCTGTACTGGCGCAGTGTCATGAGACAGAGCATTGCGGGTGCAAGTCCGAATGTGACAAGGTCTGCCAGTGAATCAAGTTCCTTTCCGATAGGCGAGTAGGCCTTGAGGGCGCGGGCCGAGAGACCGTCGCAGAAATCAAACAGCGCACCTGCTACAACCCACAGGAGGGTATGCCATGCATCTGCATTGAATGCAGCCATCACTGCCATGCAGCCTGACAGGAGGTTGCAGCATGTAATGGTATTGGGAATATGTCTTGTTATGCGGTTTGCCATTGTTTATGATAGTTTTGCCAGAACGGTTATATCGGCCGTAACTTTCTGGTTCAGTTTTACGCAAACCAGACTGTCAACAGGCAGATAAACGTCTACTCTGGATCCGAATTTAATGAATCCAAGATGCTCGTCCAGACAGCTTCTGTCACCGGGCTTGCAGTATGTGACAACCCTGCGTGCCAGCGCTCCGGCTATCTGACGCAACATTATCTCCTTGCCGTCATCGGTCTTGATGACCACGAGAGAACGCTCGTTCTCAGTGCTGGCCTTAGGCTTGAATGCAGCGTAGAAATTGCCGTCCTGATGCTCCACCTTGGTAACTGTGCCGTTTACCGGGAACCAGTTGGCATGAACGCTGAACACGCTCATGAATATGGAGACAACTATGCGGCGATCCTGGAAATAATCTGTCTCATCAACCTCTTCTATGGCTACGATAGTTCCGTCTGCAGGTGATACCACGACACCTTCCGTATCCTGACTGGGGAACGTGCGCAGGGGGGTGCGGAAGAAATGCACGAAGAACCAACCAAAGAACAATGATATGCCCAGAACCACGTATGACCACCAGCCGTATGCGGCGGTGAAAAACAGTGGTAAATTGATACACAGGAGGATAAGTGCCACTAAGGTGAGTGTCTGCTTTCCTTCAGGGTTTATTAAGGGTCTCTTTCCGTTGTCCTGTGCCATGTCCGAGTTGTTAATGATTTACAAAGATAGAACATTTCAGCAAATAATGGCATACTTATTGTATTGTATTTTCCGTGACAGATGCTCAAAATAAGGAATAACGGTATAATCCGTGATTGTTGAAAACTTTAAGATTCGGCTGTTGTCTCTGTTCCTTATTGGAAGTAACTTTAAAAACTTTTTCAGTCATAGTAACCCATGCAGGAATTCGTTCATTTGCACGTACATACGCAGTACTCTCTGCTGGATGGCCAGACCAACATCAAGAAGCTGGTTGACAAGGCTATAGCCGATGGTATGCGCGGTGTTGCCGTAACAGATCACGGTAACATGATGGGCATCAAGGAGTTTAAGAACTACTGCGACAAGGTTAATGACAAACTCAAGGAGGAGGGTAAGCATTTCAAGCCTATCATAGGTTGTGAGGTCTACGTGGCTCCACGCCATAAGGAGCAGCGTGACAGCAAGGAGCTGGACGGTGCCAATTACCACCTTATACTTCTTGCCAAGAATGAGAAAGGCTACCATAACCTGATAAAGATAGTGTCAAGGGCGTGGATGGACGGATTCTACTCACATCCCCGTACTGACAAATATGACCTGGAGAAGTATCACGAGGGTATAATATGCTGCTCGGCATGTCTGGGCGGTGAGGTGCCCAAACTGATAACCGCAGGTAAGATAGAAGAGGCTGAGCAGGTGGTACAGTGGTTTCATAACCTCTTTGGTGAGGACTACTACCTGGAACTGCAGCGTCACAAGGCCACCGTACCCAACGCCAACCATGAGGCATTCCCGTTGCAGCAGAACGTGAACAGCCACCTCATTGAGATGTCACGCAAGTTCGGCATCAAGATGGTCTGCACCAATGATGTTCATTTCCTTGATGAGGAGAATGCCGATGCTCACGAGCTGCTGATATGCCTCTCCACCGGACGTACCCCTGATGACCCCAACCTGATGCGTTACTCCAAGCAGGAGTGGTTCAAGACCACTGAGGAGATGAACCGTCTGTTTGAGGATGTACCGGAGGCACTTGCCGGAACGGTAGAGATCCTGGACAAGGTTGAGGAGTACTCAATCAACCATCCGCCTATCATGCCTAACTTTGCCATCCCGGTGGAGTTCGGAACGGAGGAGGAGTACCGTCAGCGCCTTACCGAGGAGGACCTCTTTAAGGAGTTCACCTGCAATGAGCATGGTGAGACGGTGATGTCAAAGGAGGATGCCGACAAGAAGATAAAGAAGCTGGGCGGCTATGATAAGCTGTACCGCATAAAACTGGAGGCCGATTATCTGGCCGAGCTCACATTCAAGGGAGCCAAGGTACGTTACGGTGACCCCATACCTGACAGCGTGATGGAGCAGCTCAAGTTTGAGTTGCATATCATGAAGACCATGGGTTTCCCGGGTTACTTCCTTATAGTGCAGGACTTTATCAACGCGGCCCGTACGGAGCTGGGAGTATCGGTAGGACCGGGTCGTGGATCGGCCGCAGGATCAGCTGTAGCCTACTGTCTGGGTATCACTCAGATAGACCCCATCAAGTATGACCTGCTGTTTGAGCGTTTCCTTAACCCGGACCGTATATCTCTGCCTGATATCGATGTGGACTTTGATGATGATGGCCGCGGACGCGTGCTGCAGTGGGTTACTGAGAAATACGGAAAGGAAAAGGTGGCTCACATCATCACCTACGGTACCATGGCTACCAAGATGGCCATCAAGGATGTGGCCCGCGTGCTTGAGGTTCCGCTGGATATATCCAACAACCTCTGCAAGGCCATACCTGACCGTCTGCCCGATGACCCCAGCGGCAAACCCCGCAAGATGAATCTGAGCAACGTGCTGGAGTGTGTACCTGAACTGCAGCAGGCCGCCGCATCATCGGATGAGAAACTGCGCAAGACCATCCAGTTTGCCAAGATGCTTGAGGGTAACGTACGCGGTACGGGTGTTCATGCCTGCGGTACCATCATATGCCGTGATGACGTGACTGACTGGGTGCCTGTATCATGGGCTACCGATAAGGATACCGGCGACCGTCTGCTGGTAACGCAGTATGAGGGCAGTGTGATTGAGGATACCGGCCTTATCAAGATGGACTTTCTGGGACTTAAGACCCTCTCCATCATCAAGGAGGCCGTTGAGAACATAAAGTCAAGCCTTGGTATCGACCTTAACATCGATACCATACCCATAGATGACCCCAAGACCTTCCAGCTCTACTGTGAGGGCCGCACCATAGGTACGTTCCAGTTTGAATCGCCCGGTATGCAGAAATACCTGCGTGAGCTGCAGCCGTCAGTGTTTGAGGACCTGATAGCCATGAACGCCCTGTACCGTCCGGGTCCTATGGATTATATCCCAGACTTTATTGACCGTAAGCTGGGCCGTAAGCCTATCGAGTACGATATCCCCGTTATGGACCGATACCTCAAGGACACCTACGGCATCACGGTATATCAGGAGCAGGTCATGCTGCTGTCACGTCTGCTTGCCAACTTTACACGTGGTGAGAGTGATACCCTGCGTAAGGCCATGGGTAAGAAACTCAAGGACAAGCTGGATCATCTTAAACCCAAGTTCATTGAGGGTGGTAAGGCCAATGGTCATGACCCCAAGGTGCTGGAGAAGATCTGGGCCGACTGGGAGAAATTTGCATCATACGCGTTCAACAAGTCACATGCCACCTGCTACTCATGGGTAGCCTACCAGACTGCATATCTCAAGGCCAACTACCCGTCACAGTATATGGCTGCGGTGCTGAGCCGCGCCGGTGATATAACAGAGGTCACCAAGCTTATGGATGAGTGCAAGTCCATGGGAATAAACGTACTGGGTCCCGATGTCAATGAGAGTGTGCCCCGTTTCGGTGTCAACGCCAAGGGTGATATCCGCTTTGGTATGGCATCGGTCAAGGGTGTGGGCGAGAACGCGGTATCGGCCATTGTGAGCGAGCGTAACGCAAACGGTCCGTACAAGAGCATATTTGATTTTGTACAGCGCGTGAACCTTAGTGCCTGCAACCGCAAGAACATTGAGAACCTGGCCATGGCCGGTGCATTTGACTGCTTCCCCGAGATAAGACGTGAGCAGTTCGTACAGCCGTGCGGTAAGAATGAGGTGTTCAGTGACGTGCTGGTACGTTACGGAACCCGATACCAGACTGACCGTATGGAGTCACAGTTCTCCCTCTTTGGTGACATGGGACACACTGAGCTCATAGCTACGCCAACAATCCCCGATGCTCCCGAATGGCCCCTGCTGGAGCGCCTTAACCGTGAGAAAGAGCTGGTGGGCATCTATATGTCGGCTCATCCGCTTGATGAGTACCGCGTAATTCTGGAGAACGTCTGCACCGTGGGCATGGCACAGCTTGAGGACCGTGCAGCCCTGGTCAACAAGGACCTGATACTGGGTGGTGTGGTGACCGGAGTACGTGAGTCGCGCATGAAAAACGGCAAGCCCTGCGGATTTACCCGCATAGAGGACTTTACCGGATCATCTGAGATAGCCCTCTTTGGTGAGCCGTGGCTCAAGTGGTGCAACATGATGAAAGTGGGTAATTACCTGTTTATCAAGGCTAAATGTGAGCCGTACAGGTATAACCCCGAAAGAATAGATTTTGTAATCAACTCCATAGAACTGCTGCAGGACGTCAAGGATACGGCCATAAGCAGCATGACGGTGAGCATGCCGCTCTCCGTTCTGGACAAGGAGTTTGTAAGTGACCTGGATACGCTTACCCGCACAGAGGGCAAGACCACCCTGCGCTTTGAGTTCAATGACCTGGCGGATACTGAGAACAGCAGGATATCCCTGTCTTCGGGCAACCGCAGGATAAGCGTTACTCCTGAACTTGTAAGTTACCTTAAAGGTAAGGAATCAATTAATTTATCATTCAAATAAAAGTTTTGAGATTATGGAAATTGAAATCACAACCCAAAATTTTGATGAGGTCATCTCACAGGGCAAGCCTGTGCTGATGGATTTCTGGGCAACCTGGTGCGGTCCCTGCAAGCGTCTTGGACCTATCATCGAGGAGTTGGCCGCAGAGTATGACGGAAAGGCCGTAGTGGGCAAGTGCGACATTGAGGAGAATGACGACCTTACAGAGAAGTTCGGAATCATGAATGTTCCTACTGTAGTGCTTCTTAAGGATGGCAAGGAGGTTGACCGCGTGGTTGGCCTGGCCATGAAGAATGTATATCAGGAGAAACTTAACGCACTGCTCTGATTATGGCACAGGATGAGTTCCTCAATGATGACCTGGACGATCAGAAGACCGTCGAGTACATCAAGAACACGCTGCCTCAGGAGCTTAAGGAGAAATACACTGATGACACCCTCTATTACATACTGGATGTAATCAATGACTATTTCACCACCAGCGGCGTGCTGGATCAGGAGCCCGATGCCGACGGATGCATAGACATTGACAACGAAACTCTTGTAGAGTATATCATCAAGGAGGCCAAGAAAGACAAGATCGGCTCATTCCCCGCCGATGAGATCATCCTCATCGTTGAGGCAGAGGCCGATTACGTGGACTCCCTGGGTGAGTAACACCACACAATAGGGACAGTCCCCTCCGTGTGCAAAAAAGCACACGGAGGGGACTGTCCCTATTGTGTTACTTGTGTCAGATAATCAGACATAGAGTTGTTGTATACGCTCCCGTAATGGGAAGCATTATATATCTTGACATGCGAACCTGCAATGTTGGTTGCAAGGGTATAATAGAGGTCCCTAAGTGAAACTGCCGGATTCCTGTTTATTGCTTCTTGAAATCCACGGGTAAAACCGTTGGTAAGATATACTCCAACCTGTTCACTCCATCCGTCGGCATGACTGGACTCATAAGGTGTAGCTGCGGTAATGAACAGTGTACCAGGCAAACCTTCACAATACTGACCAAGACCACCGCTGTAACATGACTCAATTGCAAACAGCATTTTACGGTGAGGCGTCTGTTGAAGTATCTCTTTCATTTTCAGATATGTCATTGTCTGCGTACCACCGAAATCCATTGAACCGGGCGATCCGTGCCCTGTCCAGAATATGAACAAGTTGTCATTTGCCGTGCTATTGATGACTTTTGGCAGACGCTCCGAAGCTTTTCCATTCAGGATATCTGCTATGTCGTTTGGAGTAAGACTGTCCAGACAGTAATCTATGGCAGACTGATCATAGACATTTGGTCCTGATTCGCTTACATAGAGGGCATCCTGGTATGGATTGTTCTTATGACGGGCCACATCATCCTGACATATCAGTACAATATGGTCATCATAATATCCGTGCTGACGCAAAAGTTGGTACATGGCGAACAAATCGGCTTGGAAACGGTAGTTGGTCCAGCCTTTTGATGCGGCAATAAGCAGCGCCCAACGGTCTTTAAGTTCGGGATATTCCGGATTGTTGATATCACCCGGACTGAATACCTGCATACGTGAACCGATCCATTCCCACAGATGCTTTGATGAACTGGTGCGCTTTGAGCCCTCGGTACTTATGTACTCGGTAGTTACGAACTTACCGTCATAAAGCCGCCAACGACGGAACGTGCTGCTGCAGACTCCGGAATGAGTTTCTTTATCAAAAGCCCATGAGCCTGAAACTCCATCTATATCGGGTGTCCGTCCGCTGGCAATCAGTGTCAGGTTCTGAGCCATGTCGGCAGGCAGCCATGAACAGCCTTTACCGTCACGGCCATCGACCACTGCCTGGATGGCTTCGTTTAGTGTCATACCGGTATTAACAGACAGGGTCTTGGCATATGCCACTAAGCAGAGTGCATCATAGAACTGAGCCTCGCCATTGAATAGTTCCTGATTGAACTGTTGTTGGTAGGCCTGGTTGAAACCGCTTTCTGGTGACGCATACAGGTCAACTCCTTCATAAACGGCATTATTTACTGCGCATGCTATACTTGGCATTACAAAGGCATCACTGCACATAATTATGGGCGTGTACAGGAACTGACCTTCAGGGACCTGCTCTTTCATACTGCCTATCTCGTTGTCAAGGGCTATAGCATCATTTGTGTCCGATGCGTTGAATACCAGGTATTTATCTCCAAAGCGCCAATCCGTGCCACAGAACTCGTGTACATACTGACGCAATTGTGTCTCATCCTTATAGAGATATACACCTTCCACACTGAGGCCGTATTCTTCGGCTATGAATCCGAACCATTCGGCATAAGCGTTACGTGCCCCCCCATTAGCATCATCGGCAGTTAAGAGCATTACAGTTTTCTGTCCATTATCGGTTGTGCTGGCTATATCCGACAGCAGAACCTCCAGTTCCGCTATATCGCTCTCTGCCATGTTCCAGATATATGGTACATTGGCAAACTTGCGCTGATATTCCACCCGAGTGGCCGATGGGGTTATCATGGGCTTGCCATATTGGGGACGTTTACCAAGTTCCAGTGCCATCTGTTCGGCACAAGCTGATGTAGTTGGGCCTACGATTGCCTCTATTGATGGATCCTGGGCTATCTGTTGCATGTACTGCTTTATGTCGGCATCATCCTGGCTTTTGAATTCAAACTGCAATTGTACCTTCTGATTCATGCCATTCTGGGCCTGTGCTATGTTCCTGAGAGCCCATCCGGCCGTTTGCTCCCAGTGCTGTCGCTCATCTTTTTCCATGATGATGGCAACCTTGCAGGTATGCGTTATGACTTGGGGCTGTGTGGGCTTATTGTCATCAATGCATGATGACAGCAATAGCAATAAGCCCCCAATATATAGACTACTTCTCATACTCAAGTTCCTTTCTTACAGCCTCTTCTTTATACTGTCGGTATAGTTCAAGGAATGTGTCAGGGTCTACATAACGGTTGTCCCAGATATCCAGATTACTGCGGAAGTTGGGAGTGATTACAATGTCTGCTGCATCATCGTTCATGCCCATTCTCTTATTTGTAGGCCATGCAACTCCAGCAAGCCAATCGTTCAGATAGCGCTTTATCACATCACCTATGTGTATGACCACCGAGAATGGTATACGCGTACTCTGTCCGGTCTGATCTACATCCATGCCAATCATGAGAGCCATAGTAAACTTGTCATCATTCAGGCAGCGCATTACTCCGGTTTGTGATCCGCCCAACAGAGGAAATATCATCTCATCATAATAGGATGTATTCTCTGCACGTTCCGCTATGTAGCGATATGCCGAATCCGGCATGGCAAATCCGGACTCGTTGTTGGATAGATAATGAAGATGCGTCTGGCATTCATGGCCGTAATAACTGCCGGCATAGACCGAGCGTGCCTGACTGAATCCTGCTATTGACTCCTCCAGTGCAGGAATATTTGTTGCAGCAGCAAGTATCAGTACATCAAATCCCTGGCTCATAGCTCCGGCCAGCCAACTCACTCCATAATGGGATACCATGACCGTCGATATCCCGTCAATTTGTGCATTGCTTTCAAACAGTAGCACGCGTCCGCCCCGTTTTTGGATTGACAGGAGTCTTTCCTTATCGGATTCTGATACCTGCCGTGCCATATTCTCATAGGCCGAACTACCCAGGATCAGTACCGCAGAGTCTTTCTCTGCATTATCGGCAAGCCACTGACTGAACATCTGCCCAGCCTGGGTCATATCATCGGGCAACAAAAGCCGCAACGTGATGCCGGTGTTCTTTGCAAATCCGAATATGCCTTTTGACACATCATCATTATAGCCGTTGTCACCTAAGCCGTTTGTGCTGACCATGAATGTGACAGCAGCTTTGCGCTCAACTTCTGTCAACTGCTGCTTGCCTTCTTTGCTGCATGATATGAAGCAGAAAAGAACTGACAGTATGAATAATCCTTTAGTCATCGTCATCAGAACGATCATAGGATGTTTTCCTGTCGAATCTGTCGGTCTTTATTAGTCCATGAGCCTCATAGTCGTAACCATTACCGAACTTTATGCAACGCATACGTATAAAACTATAAGGTTCTACGCCGTTACGATAATTATAGGACGGTTCAATTACAATATCTTGGTAATCAATCTCATTTTTTAAGGTGTAATCGTAGTATTTGATATAGCTACGTGAAACGTTGAATGAATCAAATCGCCAATCTTCAAACCTACAGTTTTCTCTTATTGGAAGCATGACAAAAAACCTGTTTGAGCCCCATATATATGTGGCCTTTTTAGTTGTTTCTAGTGTACGTCCCGATGTTCCGCCAGGTTGACTACCATAATAATAGACATATTTATACTGATTCGTTGTTTCTAGCCACCAACAGTTCTCTCCACATGCAAACACTTGTCCATTAGGATAATAGAGTTTATTTATAAGATTATCGCATACAATACGTTTCAACGCAATTTCTGAATCTATCTTTTTATTACCGTACTGGTCATATATGAAACCCTGCAGAGCAAGTAACTCTTCAGAGCTGGGCATGTTTGTGTGCATGAAGGCGTTCCATGTTGGCGCCCAGTAATAAACAGGATTCAGAGCTGTTTTAAGTGTGGGATCCTGAATCCACTTCAAGTCTGCTGTGTTGCCCAGTAAGTAGTCATAACCTAAATCAAATGTCGCCAGATACCCCCACCCATTTTGACATTCTTTTATACAGACATAATTGAGTCCTGCTTCACTAATAAATGTGTTGCCTTGGGCAATGTTCTGAGCGTCATTTTGTGGCCAAGCTTCTTGATGAATGAAATAGATCAAGGTCAGTTTATCCAGTTGCTTAAGATCAATGTCAATCTTTGCCACTTTTCCGTCACCATTTTCGGATGAGAATGTTATGCTTCCGTGACTGCCCAAATCAAGTTTTATTTCAGTTCCTGTCGTGTCGCTATTCAGAAACATTATGGGACTGAGGAAATCATTGATAAAGGTGTGTCGTGCCTGTTCAAATGAGTTGGCGATGGCGTATTGTATTGATGGAGTCGCTTCATTTATCATGAATCCGTAATCCGGATTGAATTGAACATTTCCGGAATCCAGGCCACGGTAGAATAATGTGTCTGAAACACAAAGGATATTATAAACCTGTGATGTGGCTATATTAACGGAGTCAAGCCTGGAAATAAACTCTAAAGTGTTTGTTTCCGGTTCTTTAATGTCAGAACCTGTCTTGCTGTCTTTGTCACATGCAGTCCAGCAACAGATAGATATTATTGCAAGTATTATCGAAGCAAAACTTTTTTTATTCATAACTGTATTTTTTAAAGATTATCATGTTTATAAAGCTTGGTGCGGCACAAACGTACCGGATATCGGCATCCATAGCCTTCGTTTATAGGGACTGGAGTCAGGGAATAGTCGAGAAGCAGCATCAGTGCAGTTCCGTTCTTGGCTGTACGTGAACGGTCAGACTTGAATGCTATGAAACAGCGTTCTCCGCGATACAACAATGTTAATCCCCTCAATTGGCGTTTTGAGACAAAGTCATAATCCATCTCGCATCCGTCAAAAGTTGCATTGAAACCTGTCTGTTGCCCTTGGAATAGAGCCTTGGGATTCTTGCCGATATAATTCATCATGGCCTTTAAGTCTGCATCCGAGGGCACATACCATCTGTCAGGATCACTTCCAACTTTTTGGGTGTTGACCCGATTCTGATTCAACGGGTTGAACACTTCGGCATATAACACATTGTTACGTACTGATTCCCTGTATTCCCACGTCTCATAGCCATAACTGTTATAAAGTATTCCAAATCCCAACTTATCTGAAATGTTCTTTCTGATCCAGAAGGTCGGTCCTATCTTGACAATAGCGTAAGCCGGTTGTCCTGGGATTTCCAAGTATTCATCAGCAATGGTCATGTTGTATGCAGGTATGTTTATACCTATGCTGGTGGGGTAGAAGGCTCCGTCAATGTAATACAATGTAGTGAGCACGTCACCGGGATTGTAGCCTTCCAACTGCCGGACAAAGCATCCACCTGCGTCATCAAAGGTGACTTCGGCCGGTGTATTCTGTCCATCGCCAAGGAAAATGCCGCGACGTATATTGGTCTTACCTTTGAATATGGGATAGAAGATGGTAACACGGCGGTCACCACGTAACTCCGGAACGTACTCGTTACACACTTCAACCTTGGGTAAACCGTCATAATAGATGACTTTCGCCAGGGTGCTTGTCGCTGAGTTGTCGAATTTGAGTATCTCATCTGTCACTTTCAGCTGATAGTAGTTGTCCAGTCCTAGTTCCTGGATTCGTTTACCTATGTCACCGCCCTCACTGAATGAAAGGGCCAGGATATGGTTTATAATCATTACTTGTGCCTCATGACTTGTGAACAGTTGCCAGATAGGTTGCAGTAAGCAACGTACCAGTGAAACGCTCGCCGGATCAGTTGCTTGGATACTGTTAAGCCAGTTTCCAAGTACAGCGGGGTCAACCTGCCCGTAACGGTCATTAGTCGATGCGTTTCTGCTGAGAGCTTGTATGGATTCATCGGTGCCTCCATAAATATCAAAATGGAGACCTCCGTTGCTGATTATGGCATGTGAAGCTTCATTGCTCTCGTTGGATTGTTTCATAATGCCGTTCTTGTACTTGAGATACCTCTCAACACTTTCACGGCTTGTTTCCTCCGATCTGAAATTCACTGAGTAATCCAAACGTCCTCCCAGGTCGGCATATGTGACTAAATGAGTACCGAACTTGTTTACCAGAAGCGTAACATTATCATCGGTAGGACAGTTGTTAACCTGATCGTATAACTCTAGGAACTCATCGGTGAAAATATTTCCTCCCTGACGTATAATACTTTCTATCTTTCCATCGTCAACGTAGCGAGTGGCTATTACCTTACTCAGTGAACTGTACCCAAATGTTTGTTGGCTCAGATCATACTCTGATGTACTTTTGAACCTGTTCACGCTCTTATTGCAGAAAAGGAATTTTGTCTCAGTGGTGCTCTGTTGGCTCATCCATGATGACATCTCTTCTATGCTGTATGAACTGTGATAGCTTAGACTCTGAAGCGCACGACCAACTTCGGTAATGATGGTTCCCCATTGCTGTTCGGCCTGTACCAGTCGTTCGTAGTCAAGTATTGGCTCGGTTACACTGGCAGGGTCCATATAGTCTATCAACATGTTGTAGCCATAACCCACACGTGCTTTCCGTCCCAGCTCACTGCCGATAAGAGCATTGGTGCCATCATCGGCTTCACTACGCTGACGGACTACTACCTCATAATTATTGGCAGGGGTGGTGATTTCTATTATGCCGTTACGGCTGCGGGCATCGGTATTCGGGCTGACGTAGAAAGAGAGTCGTCCATCACGGCTGATAGTATCCGCCTCCAAACGTATCCATTCTGTATCAGTGCTTGCGCGTAAATCATGAAATGAGATTCCTTGGTCTGATGTATGCACGGTTATACTGTAATAACGTCCGATGCTTCCTATCTCAATCTGCTGCTCGCTCAACTCAATGGACTTTGAAAGAGAATATGGTTTGTCAACGTGACAGGCCACGATGAATAATGCCATAATAAACAAGCATGCAGTGATGTATGATAGTCTTATTATATGTCTTGCAGTATTCATTAGTAGTTCACTTCATTAGGATTCCAATAATAGTAGTATTCCCTGTTGCGCACCATGCGTCCGTTATTATAGCTCCAATTGGGCAGTCCGTTCAGGGTACCGGACTGCTCAGTTCCATCAGTGCTGCGCAAAAGGAAATCAGTACCGTTCTTGTAGGTCAGATAATAAGGTTTTGCAGTATCAACGCCGCCATTTTCCATGATAGACATAGGCCATTCGTAACCTATTACCGTATTACTAGGCTGGTAGCTTATATTAGAATACTTAATAGTCCCGGGTACACCGTAGGTCATGTAAATGATATTGTCGGGTTGTGGGGTATTAAGAGTATCCGTTTTCACCTTGCAAATGCCGTTGAACCAGCATACCCTGTAGGACTTGTCGTTATAGGTGGTGAAACCGCTACTCAGGTTTACTTGTTGGTTATAGATGGGGTATACTACTTGAACCTCTGTTATGCCTAACTCAGGAAGGTTAATCTGCTCACGACAGATTGTTGCAATGTAGCGTCCTGATGCAATAACATTGACTATGGCCGGATTGTTGAAGGTGGTGTTTTTACCTCCTATTTTACAAGTAACACTTTGTGGTAGTGGGAAACTTGTGTTTGTAAAATTCTGATAACCGGCATAGCGGATAAGTTCATCGGCGGTTGTTTCTACGCGTAACCTTACTCTTCTGGCTACTTCCTTGTTCGGGATGTATTCCCAGATGGGAGTAATCTCCATATCAGTCATCTCAAGGTTGTTGCTCGCGTAGGCATCAGGGGAGTAGTTAAGGGTTGCCGCCCACTTATCTATATGCTCTGAAAGGTTAGGGCATTCTCCAAAACTGAAATGCAACAGGTGGTTTGGCATAGTGCTAAGGTCACCGCCTCTTACTGTGATGCTGCAGTCTGCACTGTTTAACATGTTCAAGACCTTCTTGGTGTCTTGGTTATCTTCGCTGGTTTTAAGAATACCTTTTATAACCGCATCACCAAGAATTTGTTTAGAATCTATATCCACTAGCGAGTCACGTTTCATCTTTATCAGAATGTCCAACGAACCACCCACCTTAGAGCGGGTTACTACGTGTGAACCGTAAGTCACCAGAAACGAATCAATGGCGGCGTCGCTGTCGTGCTTGTCCATCCACTCTATTGCATCACGGAAGTTGGGTGTGAGCAGGTCGGTCCGTCCCCTCTTGATCAATGACCGTATGTTACCATCTCTTAGAGTCATCTGCATACTGGGAGTGCAATAGTTTACAGAACAGTAGAAATCGTTCGTTTCACCTCCTTCCCATATGGTCAATGAACCTGATACATTTCCATTGAATACAATTAGTTTTGCATTCACGTCGGCATGTACCACAATTTTTTGAACATACTCACTGTGGCTGTATGCCGTCTGAACCTTAGAGGTGTATTCACTCTCTTGGGTAGAGTAGAACAGTGGACTGTGCCATTCTTCTTCCTGTTCCCATTTGCGTACGGCTCCCAAGTCAATGACGGCGCTGTGGACATCCCGCATGTTGCATTGTTCGCCCCAGATACCGTCATAACTGAAGCCAACTCCATAAGTCCTGTTGAAATCAGCGATGGTCATTGTGTCGGCAATCGCACGGGTAAAAGGAGAACAATTCATCCTGTGGGGTTGTTTCTCGTACAGCATGTCAATATTCTTTTGACAGGCTGACAAGATGAGTGTAACCGCCACTATAATTGCTGCAGAGGAGATTAAAACACTACGTTTCATAAGGAAAGTCCGATTCTGGTTGGAACTCACTCGGAAACAACACCGTTATCATCGACGATTCCCAACAACTGTGGGTCAACGGTAACTAGCTTCTTTCCTTTATACAGATCTACGATAATATTCTTGATCTTTTTCTGATATTTGATTGGGAACACTTGCCAGATAGGTGAGTATTGAACGCTGACCAAGGCCGTGTTATCTCCCCTTCCGTTCATCTTGGCTTGCTTGGCAAGATCCGGGTCATCGTAACAGTTAATAGACCTGACCCATTCACTGGTGGCGTCCCTGATATTGGCGCGTACGGTGTTCATATCGTCCGTACCTGCTTCCAAGGCTTGCAACATCTTTGATAATGCTTCACTGCTGCCTCCATGAGCCGTAATAGTGCGTGTGGAGTTCTTCCAGATATCCTCACCTATTTTTGAATATTCGGCATTGACCGTAGCTTTGAGTTCAAACACACCGGCCTTTATACCTGCGCCGATGTTTCCCTTAACTATAAAACTGTCTTGCTGTGCCAGTTCATTGAATACCAACTGTATTACACAGTCACCACCTAGTTCTGCCTTCGTGACGATTACGGGACCTATTTCTTCGCACAGACTCTCTACTAATTCTGTAAATGATTCATCGTCCTGATTGTCATATGCCTCTTTTATAGCAAGGTAATAATCCTGTGCAATTGGTTCAAGCAGCATTTGTGTTTCATCATTGTCAAGATTGGGATCCTTTGTAATGACAGACCTGATATTTCCTATGCCAATTTCACCAGTCAGGAAAGTGGTGTGGTATGAGCCTAAATAGCGGTCGGCTTTTTCATATTGTCTGCCGGTATTTTGAAAATCAACATCCAGATGAAACTTGACCGTCGCGTATGTAACATCAATTCCGACACTGGCCTTAATACCTTTGGTGTTGTCTTCAAGAGTATCGACAAGGGTTACCTCTCCATCTACACCCGGACCCGGAGACTGTCTGTAGAATGATGCCCACTTGGCAGGCTCGGTCTTGATAAGTTTGTTCAAACCGTATAGGTTGAATACGGCATCACGTGATAATTGGCCTGTCAGGGGGTTGAGTCCATGGCCAATACCTTTACCGTTCCACAGGTCGGCGTATATTTCACCTTCGTTCTCGGCAGTCTCGCCATCCCTAAGGCCTATGAACTGGCGTACTGTGATTGATTGAGTGTTGTTACCGGACTTTATTGTGAGTGTGGCGGTACGTTGATTCAACTGTGTACGTGGGTCAAGATGACTTACATAGATTACGGCATTGCCGTCCCCTTTACCTTGGCCTGTCCATACCATAGCCCACTTGATGGAGTTGTCGGAAAGAGTTGCTTCCCATTCGCCGGTAGTGGTTACCGGAATGGAAATCTCACCACCTATGCGGTCAATGCTCACTTCGGCGATATCATTGTTTACGACAAGGCTGATCTCATCTTTGTTGTCATCTGTGCAGGCAAAGAATACTGCACCGATGACAACTGCCATCAACATATTCAAAAGCTTTTTCATAATTATAATATTTAAATTATTGGAAATGTTTTGTTATTGATTATTCTACAGTGACAGGAAATGTCTTTGTCCAAAGTTGTGTTACCTCCTTATTCAGGAAACCTATCTTTGATACTGTGACTACAGCCTGAACGGCCAGAGTATCCTGTGCGTGAGCTGATGCGATTGAATCACATGCGTATGCCACATAACGGTCATAATCTTCGCTATCTTCCCAAACCTTGCTGAACTCATTCTTGAAATGAGTGTCAAAAGCAGAATTGGTAATCATTGTTATTGTACTTGAACCGTTGCCTGAGGTTGTGGTGCTGGAGGAGTGTATGCCCAGTAGAGTTCTCAAAGTCCTGTAGCTAGCTTTGTAAGTATTTTGATCCAATGTGTTTTTGAGGGCACTGAGAGCAGCATAGGCTTCTTTCTCATTAGTTGTAATTGAATAAGAAACGTATGGTTTGGTGAGAGCCTGTCCCATTACGTATGTACCTATTGTATCCTTTTTCTGCTTTGAACTGGGATCAGAACTGACGGTTGTGCGAATAAGATCAAACTTCATGTAGGTGCTCATGGTGTTGGCAAACTGTTTCCTGACATTCTCGCATCCGGCTTTCATCTGACTGTCCTGGTTTCTTTGATAAAGCTGGTAATATGTTCCGTTGGTGCCGATAACCTCATTGAAAGCGTTCTGTGCATCGCTAGCATCTTTGGCGTAGCAAACGCTTTGGGCGTAATCCATACGGACTTCATACATGTAACTTGTGATGTAAGTCACATTCTCATTATTAAAGTCACATGATGTGATAACTGTTGTCACCATGCCGCAAATAACGGCTGCAATTCTCAATATAAACTTTCTCATTTTTATATAGACTAAAGGGTAATTATTCGTGAACCGTCACTGTTCTCGGTTATGTTAACCTTCTTGGCATCGAGCGGGAGCAGCTCCTCTACCAATTCGGGCCACTCAATGAAACAGAGGGCACCGCTGTAGAAATATAGAGGCCTTTCCGTTTGGGTGTACCGTTGATCTTGCGGCCCATCAGATCATAATAGGGGCCACTTGCATTTGCGGGACTTACGGGGCCGATGCCGGTGGGGTCTGAGTAAAGGAATGAGTATGAATGTCTGCAGTATGTATCAATGAGACTGTCACCAATACATTTACCAATGTATGATTCCATACTGTATTCTCCGCTACCCATTATCTCAATAGGAACCTCCTGGACAAAGGTATAATCTCCCCAACCGCCTTCATCTGGCAGTTCGGTAAGATACTCTATCAACTCATCACGGATTATCCGGCTGCTTACCTGAGATCCGTTATAATAGGTGTTTATCTTGAGTCCTAAACTGTCTGACGGAATCCAGTATGACATTTCATCAAAAAATGTATCACACAATTCAACATTGTAATACCATTCACCGTCTTCAATATTGAAATAGCTGTTGTTGACTACATATTTGCTGTAATCTGTAAGAGTGTCATTGTTCAGCTCAAGAATAAAAGAACCGATAAATCCGCTGCTTGATGATGTGGATAACTGGAAGAGAGTGGTTCCTCCACAATTAGGTACAAAATAGAAATTAACCTCACTAATCTGTCCACCTCTAAGATAAGCACCGCTTATCATCCTCTCGCCGGAATGAGCAGTGTAATCATTGATTTCTGAAGGATCTATATTTCCGTAATACCGGGGTGTCAGATACAATTTGCAGTAAGTACTGAGATTTGACAGGTTCCTGACATATACTGTGATAATGCCTTTCTTATCAAGATGTTTTGCACCTTTGGTTATAGCACCTCCTACACATTCTATGTTTTCAAGACTGCTATAAATGTCAACAAAGAACTTTCCGTCAGCATCTCGTCCGGTCTCAATATAATACTTTAGCGGGGGAATTATATTCCATTCGGCCTCAGGCAGGCGGTAACGAAGCATCGGATAGAGGGTGATGGTATCGCCGGGCTGGAAGTATGTGGAATCAATCTTTACACACATGAGATTTTTCCGATAGATAACAGAATCGTTAGGATCTACCATAAACAACGGATTGAGTTGTCCGTTACTGTCAACCGTTCCTAATGCACAGTCCGCTGTCAACTTGTCGACATCATCCCTGTAACAGGTGAATGAGATATTTATGGAATCTCTATCTTGCAAGGACGGACAAGATGTATGTGCTATTTCTTTCTGGAAAATAGATAAATCTGCAGTTTTCTCCATCTTGGGATCCAGATAGATGATTGCATCCTGATCTATGCAGAAGCCTAAATATATTGCATTGGCACTTGTAATGTAGGGATTGAGAACGGAAAGAGAGAAATAGCCGTCCGCACGACCACTCCAACCCCAGTTTATATGAAATAAACCGTTTCCGTCATAACCGTCACAAACAAATGAGTGCCCACCATTATGACTATAACCTCCATATATTACAGGACGCCCGGCTGCAAGTTCACTATAAATGATATCCTCCCATTCCTCAATACTGAATCTTCCATTGTTTCTTAGATATAATGCTGAAGGATAGTCAAAGTAACAGGCAAGTTTTTCAGCTTGAATCTCGGTGTATGCACTGGATCCTTCGGGTGAGTATGACATCTCAATAGCCTGACCGCAGTACCGCATTAGTGTGGCAACTGCTTTTCGTTGTGCTTCAGTGCCTAACTGCTCCGTTAATTTTTGTGTCTTAGGATCCACTACGGCGTAGTCATCCAGCATGTTATCCCAATCAAAAGCAACAGGTGGCAGGGCATCAATGTGCCATATCTTATCACCTCGTTTTGCTGACTTTTCTTCATCATAGGCTGGCAGACCGTCAGGTACGGTCAGGGGCCATTTGTAATAATTCATGATCTGAGCCATTGAGACCGCTACGCATCCTGCATAACAATGTTGTCCTTTCAGATCATCATCATATCCGTCATAAAGCGGAACCATATCCCAATAGGGTTCATCCTGATCCCAGTGAGTGGATATCAGTGGCTCTACAGGTGCCTTGTCTTTACGTGTATTGTGCAGAGCCTGTCCGGTATCTCCAAGTTTGTTACCGTCCAGAAAATCCATCTGGTCACCCAGGGTGGCCAATGCCTCGTCATAGCTCTTGAGCCACTCCTTCATATTCGGGGGCAGATTTTCCCAGTCCATGCTGCCGGTGGTGCTGTATCCAAGCACGGGCAGGGCACGGCTGTCGGCCGATGCAATGATGTAGCCGCCTCCATCCAGGTTGAATGCATAGATACTGCCTGCCTCAACAGGTGCAGACTCCGGCTTGGCACCGCCGCCTCTTGAAGGTGCGCGCATACCTGTGTTCATGGATGTTGACATGTACTGCAGGGCACGGTCCAGTGCCTCCTGCTCGGTGATACGCTGAGAGTAACTCCAGCAAACTTTAAGACACAGCAGGAAAAGGAGTATTGTTTTTTTCATAAAACGGCATGTAAGGTTACGGATTAATTATTTCATTATAGTTTATGATAAAGAAAAACGCCTGACTTCATAAGGACTATTAAGTTGAAATCAGGCGCAAAGGTATAAAAAAAACTTAAAAAGTATATGAGCTGTCTTAAATAGTGATAGTGCGTGAGCCGTCACCGTTTTCGGTGATAGTCACCTTTTTGGCATCGAGGGGGAGCAGTTCCTCAACCAACTCGGGCCACTCTATGAAGCAGAGGGCTCCGCTGTAGAAATAGTCCTCATAACCCAGGTCGTAGACCTCCTCAAGTTTCTTGATGCGGTAAAAGTCAAAGTGGTATATGAGTTCGGCGGTTGTCTCGGATCGGTATTCGTTTATGATGGCAAAAGTTGGTGAATTAACCTCGTCCTCTACGCCCAGCTGCTTGCAAAGGGCCTTGATGAATGTGGTCTTGCCGGCTCCCATCTTGCCGTAGAATGCGAATACGGTGTCATCGCCCATCAGTCCCATGAACTCACGGGCTGCCTCATCAATATGATCCAGGTCCTTAATGGTTATTGTGCTCATTATTTCTTTTTGGGGTTAAGTGTTATGAAAGGTATTATCATCTCCTCAAGCGACACGCCTCCGTGCTGGAAGGTCTCCTTGTAGAACGATGCGTAGTTATTGAAGTTGTTCTGATAAACAAAGTAGTCGGCCTCTGTGCAGAATATGTACGATGTGCTCACGTTGGGTGAGGGCAGGTGGGCCTTGAGAGGCTCGGTTATCTCATACACATCCTTGGGGTTGAATCCCAGGTTCTTGCCCAGCTTGTAGCGCAGATTTGTGTTGGTGGTGCGGTCGCCTGCTATCTTGACGGCGTGGTTGACCAGTATGCTGCCGTGGTCGGTGGTGATCATCACCTTACGGCCTGTAGCGGCTATGGAGCGGAACAGGTCACGTACCGATGAGTGGCGGAACCATGAGAGGATGAGGCTGCGGTAGGCGGCCTCATCATTGGCCAGCTCACGCATCATGCGCGAGTCTGTCTTGGCGTGTGACAGTATGTCTATGAAGTTGACCACAATCACGTTCAGGTCATTCTGCTGCAGGTTGTTGAACTGACTCATCAGCTTGTCGGCGGCGGCAGAGTCATTCACCTTGTTGTAGGAGAATGTGTCTTTGCGACGGTATCGGTCTATCTGTGTCTGAATCAGGGGCGCCTCATTCAGGTTCTTACCCTCCTCGGAGTCCTCATCCACCCACAGGTCAGGGAACATGCGGCTTATCTGCTCGGGCATGAGACCTGAGAATATGGCGTTGCGGGCATACTGCGTGGCAGTGGGCAGGATGCTGTAGTAGAGTTGCTCATCGAAAGTAAAGAGCTCGGCAAGCTCCTGGCTCAGGACACGCCACTGGTCATAGCGGAAATTATCCATCACTATGAGGAACAGTTTCTCACCGCCGTCCAGTGCGGGGAACACAAAACGCTTGAACAGGTCAGGACTCATTACGGGACTCTTGTCACGGTCTTTCATCCAGTCCATATAGTTGCGTTTTATGAACTTGGCGAATGCGGCGTTGGCCTCAGTCTTCTGCATCTTGAGCATGTCATGCATGGAGCTGTCGGCCTCCTTGAGTTCCAGCTCCCAGTAGACCAGCTGGCGGTATACCTCTATCCAGTCATCGGCAGTGAGGGAGTCATTTATCTGCATGCTCAGACGGCCAAAGTTCTGCTGGTAGCTGCGGTCAGTCTCGGCTGTGACTATATCGCGTTTATGGATGTTCTTTTTGAGTGACAGGAGTATCTGGTTGGGATGAACCGGCTTGATAAGGTAATCGGCAATTTTGGAGCCGATGGCCTGGTCCATGATGTTTTCCTCCTCACTCTTGGTGACCATTACAACCGGGATGTTGGGGTCTATCTCCTTGATATGCTGCAGGGTCTCCAGACCGCTCATACCAACCATATGTTCATCCAGTAGTACCAGGTCATACTGGCGGGAGCGGCACATGTCAAGCGCATCGTGGCCGTTGGTCACGGTGTCAACCTCATAACCCTTGTTCTCAAGGAACATTATGTGAGCCCTGAGCAGGTCAATCTCATCGTCAACCCAAAGTAGTGTTCCGCTCTTATTCTCCATCCTGTTCTGTATACTCTTCAAATAGTGTGGCTCCGTCTATGTCAAACTCAGGAATGTTAAGGAAATGTTCCTCATAGAACTCCTGGTAGTCATTGAAACTGTAGTGCTTAAGCAGGATCTCCAGATTCTTGCGGGTTATCACAACTGCTTTTATGCCGCTCAGTTTGCTGGCCATGTCCGCATCATCATACAGGTTGCGCTGATAAACGAATGCCTCGTCAAAGTTAAGGAATTCTCCAACTATCATCATGCCAATTCCCTGTTCAGTTTCAAAACTGATGTCAAAGTTACGCATCATGTAGTTGCTGAAGTTGTATCGGGCCACCTCAAACAGCAGCTGGTTGCGGTCCAGTTCTCCGTCCGGGTATGCCAGCAGGAATATGAACGGCTGGTAGCGGTCCTCACTGAACGTGGGCCGTACGCTATCCGTGGCCGATTCCTCTGTGGTGCCGTTACGACGGTCCCAGATGGATCCGAATGATGTGGATTGCAGTATCCTTCCGTTCTGGATGCCCTGGGCAATGATCCCGGCCAGCTGGCTTATCTCTTCCTTGGGGTATTTTGAAACCAGTTCCTTGAGCTTGTCCAGGAATGAGTCCGTATTTCCGTACTGCAGGTCAATGGCCGCATCCAGGAATATGAACTTGGCCCGATGCTGTCCCTTGGGGTATTTTGTGGCCGATATCTCACAGTTGTTCCTCACCTCAAAGAGGTCACCTTCACGGAACGCGCTGTATGTGCGGGCGTAGATTGAGTCCTCACGGTGCTTGCCGTATCGGGCGTTGTCTATGTAGTCAGGATCACATACCATTACGGTATAGTCACTCTCCGGATAGAGACGTTCCATGCGGGCCTTGCAACTGTCGGCATCGATGGTCTTTCCCCAGAGCGAATACATCAGGTAGAGGTTGTACATGGCCTTGTCGCCCTCATCGGACATGGGGTACTGCTCCGTTATGCGCAACAGAGACTTCTCAGCCTCTTCATACTCCATGAGACGGTCCTTGTAGATGATTCCCTCTTCAAGCAGTGCGGCCGATATCAGTTTGTCGGATTTGGCCTTGTCCTCATCAGAGTAGGGTATCTGCTGTATGTAATACTCGCGTTTGTGGGGATCGGTCTCACGCTCCGTCACTGCCAGTGAGTCAACTGTTACGTTGCCCAGTGAGTCCGATACCGCATTGACAAGGGTGTCAGAATCTGCCAGGAAGGTCTGGACGGGAGCCAGCGTTGTCTTGTTCTGACGGCGCCAGTCATCCTCAAGCTTGCGTTCTCCCCACTGTTTGGCAAAATCCCTGGCACCGCGTTCCACAGCCTTCTTGTTGTAGAAATACCAGCCGCCGGTGCTTTCATCATCGGTGCTTATGGACATCTGTCCCTGACGGGCCTGCTCTTTCTCCTCCTGCTTGCGGCGTTCCTCTTCAAGACGCTCCTTTTCAGTGAGTTCTTCTATCACCTTGTCCAGAATGGGGTAGAGCGTGTTCTCGGGTAGGGTGGAGAGCCATTGCAGGCTGTCCTGCAGTTTTACTGTGCCGTTGCTGCGTACCAGATCCTCCAGAACCTCGGAACGCAGTTTCACGGTGGGGTACTCCTTATGGGTGGAGCCTATCATGCCCACAGCCTGGGAGTAGCATCGGGAGGCATTGGGATAATCCTTCCTGTCCCAATAGAGGTTGGCCATGGTGAGCATGAGAATGCCTTTCTCAGGTGATGCTTTCTCGCTCTTGGCGGCACCCTCATTGTAGAGGTGCAGTGCAGAGACGGTGTCGCCACGGGTCAGGTGAATGTTACCCATGGCGTAGTATATCTGGTCCAGGCTCTCTTTGTTGGCAGGGTCACGTGTCATACGCTTAAGCTTGCGCATGATCTTGCGGACGCTGTTGTTGCGGGCCATGGTCTCCGTCTGCTGTATGCGGGCATGGAACTCTATCTCATGGGGCGGGCTCATGCGTATCACCTTGCCGAACATGCGGTAGGCATCCTGACTGCGGTCTGTCTGCTTGTAGAGCTGTGCCAGCAGATAGCGCTCACGTATGCGCTGCAGCTTGCTGTTGCCCTTGCGGTTTATTGCCTCCTCAAGCAGAGGTATGCTCTCCTCATAACGCTCCTGCTGGAGCAGATGTGATGCCAGACGGGCCTGATAATCCAGATGGCGCGCCATGCCGGTCTTGGTCTGGCCGGAGCGCTGGAACAGCTCCTCTGATTCATAGTTCCAACCCATGAGTGAGTAGCACTGGGCCATCTTGTACTGGGCCTCGGCCACAATCTCGGGCTCGTCAAAATAGAGTTTGGATATGTAAGAGTAGGTGCTGGCGGCCTCTATGAAATCACCTTTCTGGCGCTGGGCATCGGCCATGAGCATCCAGGCGTGCCAGAGGAACGGATTGTACTCGTTCTTGTTCTGGTAGGCTTTGTCGGATTCAGTAGGGGTACCTTTCTTTTTCTTGGGCTTAGCGGTGATGGAGTGGAGTTTGATACCTTTCTGCGCCTTCTCAATGGCCAGGTCAAAATTGGCCTTGCCGGAGCTTTGAACCTTCTTGTCACTTATGGGGTAGAGATCCAGGATCTCCAGCAGATTGTCCTTCTTGGCTTTCTCCTGGGCTTCATAGCCTTTCTTGTAGGCCTCGTTGCCGTTAAAATAGACGTTGTACCGTGTTACGAGTGCCTGATATGAACGTGAGACTGCGGTGTTGTGGCTTGTGGAGCATCCGGCCACTGCAAGCAGCAGCGGCACAAGCATCAGTAAGCCCGGCAGTCCAATTCGTTTCATCTGTCAGTTTGTCTCATTCATCATTGAGTAACACTCCTCTTTGAGTTCATCGGGCAATTCTATGTTCCTTGCCTGCAGGCACTCCATCCATTCCCTCACTTCATTCTGCTCCATCGTGTACATCACATATCGGAACTCCTCAACCTCCTGGTCATCATACTGGTCCGACGGGCGTCCGCTGAAACGGTCCAACTCCTCATCGTCAAAATACTGTGCGCTGCGCAGGCGGGCCTCGGCAAGTTTCTGCTTTTCACAGACCACATGCTTGCCGCAGCACTCTCCTGACGGGATATCGGGCTCGGGTTGCTGAGTCTGTTCAGTACTTTTTACATGCGTCTTGTTCCATCGGTCAAGATAGTACAGGACGAACATCAGCAGCAGAACGGCTGCACATATATAATATGTAGCATTATTCATAACGGAAAAATGTATCTAATAGTGCGAAGTTACAAAAAAGAAAATGTGAAAAAGGGGACTGTCCCCAATTTCACATTTTCTTTCAGTCGGGGTGACTGGATTCGAACCAGCGACCACACGCCCCCCAGACGCGTACTCTAAACCGGGCTGAGCTACACCCCGCTGACGTTTTTTGGCCTTGCGGCTTTCAAAACCGGCGCAAAGGTATTCCTTTTTGTGATATTATCCAATAAATAGGAGATTTTTTTTACTTGCCTTTTGCGGCTTTAACCTCTTTTATCTTTGCCTTGACCGGAGCTTTCTTTTCCGGACTGTTTATAATGGCGGGCAGAAGCATGAAACTCTCCATGGGTTTTGGCTCCGTGAACCCCATAGGAACGGTATGTCCGTTCTCATTGTATTCAAATCCCACAAAATATCTGGCAAACGGATTGAGACGCTCCGTGGGGAATACAGTTGTTATTGAGTAGGTCTTGCCGGGCTTGATCTTTATCTTTTTTGCAGCCAGTACCTGGACGCTGTGCTCGCGTTCCACAATCCTCAGGAATATGGGGCCGATATAGGTGCTGTCACCTTCATTGGTAACCTGGAATGTGACGTAACCTTCATCTCCAACGTGGAGTCCTTCCATTCCCAGGACCGGATCACCGCTCATCTTGAGGTTCTCTCCGAAATTGGGGAAACGTATGAACTGTGCATCAGCGGATGCGGCAATCAAAACGGTCAGCAAAAGGGCGAATAACTTCTTCATAAGATAATTGGTTTGATTGTCTACCAAAGATAATGTAAAGATTTGCCATTGTCAAGAGCATTGACGGTTTTTCTATCCTTCACGGCAAAAATCCAGCATCTCAAGAAACAGTTCATCGGTCACGGTTGCCTCCCGGTGTGTGCCATCGGGCCCGGGCAGGATGGTTTGTATGCTTTTTTTTCCGCCCAGACATTCGGCCTTGAGGCTGTCATACCATTTGCAGTTAAGGATAACGGGTCCGTAATCCTCTTTTGCCTGGTATTGGACCGTGCGCAGGACCTGTGAAGGGAGTGAGCAGAGCGCGAATGCCAGATATGATGCACCCACCTTGCCCCATGCCGTTTCTCCTCCCTGAGGATAACTCTGTGAGTGACAGGAGGCGACATTACTTAATGCCTGCGCCAGTATGACGGCGAATTCTTTCTGTTCCATTAATTGCAAAAGTATAAAAAGGGATTAAACCATAATAAACGTGCGTGGTCAAAAACATACAAATACCGATTATGAAAAGAGCATTCCTGTTACTGGTCATCATTACACTGCTTATGCCTTCAATAAGCCGTGCCCAACAGTCCGGCGGTAAAGAAAAGTCCAAGCTGAGCGGTAAGGCCAACGTTACAGCGCGCATAATTGACGGCGCTACGGCTGAGTATATGCCTCAGGTTACCATCCAGCTGTTCCAGTTGCCGGACTCCACCTTTGTATACGGTACGGTTACCGATAATGAGGGTTGGTACACTATCAAGAAAATTCCGGTAGGCGAATACCTTATTCGTCACTCTTTCATGGGATATTCAACCTATGACTTTGATTTCAAGGTGGTAAAGGATGACCGTGAGCGTGCTCTGGGCGTATTCAAGATGTTTGAGTCCAGCATAATGCTGTCAGAGGCCGTCATTGAGGATGCCCTGACTCCCACGCAGGTGGTTGATGATACGCTGATGTTCAACGTGAGCGCCTTCCGTGTGCCGGAGGGATCCGTGCTGGAGGAGCTCATAAAACGTCTGCCTGGTGTGGAGGTCGATGAGAACGGAGGCATTACCGTAAACGGCAGGACGGTTTCCAGGATTCTGGTTGACGGACAGGAGTATTTTGGCAATGACCGTCAGATGGCAACCAAGAACCTGCCCGTGAACATTATACACCGCATCAAGACCTATCAGCGTCAGAGTGACCTGGCCCGAATTACCGGAATAGATGACGGTGAGGAGGAGACGGTGATGGATCTGGAGATAAAACCCAATATGCGTAAGGGCTGGCTGCATAACATAGACGGCGGCCTGGGCGTGCCGGTGGGCAACAACGACTACGGCGACTGGCTCAAGTTTCTCTATTCGGGCCGATACACGCTTAACCGTTTCCAGTCCAATACCCAGTTCTCATTGAACCTGAATACTGAGAATTCCGGCCGTGGCAACGGTGTGAGCACCAATACGCAGGCGGGCGTGAATTTTGCCAAGAACATAGGTGAGCCTCTTCCCGGACGCCGTAACGAGTTCCCGCTGGTGGTGGGCGGTAACGTGCGTTGGAACGGATCGGACTCCAGGTCCTTGAGCGAGAGCGAGTCCGAGACATTCGCAACCAAGCAGCAGCCGTCATCGTTCCGTAACAACAACTCAAACAGTACCAGCGGTAACGGCAGCGCCAACGGTGAGTTCCGTTTTGAATGGCGTCCGGATTCATCGCTCAACATCATATTCAGGCCCAGTTTCCAGATAAGCCGCAACCATAGCAAATCGGGTAACAACTCCGTTACGTTCAACGTGGATCCCTATCTGGCCACGGATATGGAGAATATCCTGGCCGAGTACGGATTGCTGCCGGATTCAGTTATGGACAACATAGGTGTGAACTCGCAGAAAAGCCATAATTACAGCGAGGGCGGCAACAACCAGCTTAGCGGTGAGTTCCAGTTCAACAAGAGGTTCAATGACCTGGGTCGTAACTTTACGGTCCGATTCACGTTCAGCAGCACTACGGGTTCAAATGACAGCTACTCATACTCCAACCAGACCTATTACAGTGACCACTCCCGTGATACGATCATGAACCGTTACAACCTGAATCCTACGGATAACAGCAACTGGTCCGGTCGCGTGATGTGGAGCGAGCCTATTGATTCGGGCCGCGGAAACCTGCAGCTGAGTTACCAGGTCCAGGTGAGCAAGCGTAATCAGGACCGTGAGACCTATGTGCTGTGGGGTGACGACTTTGAGGACTGGTATGAGTCATGGGGCCTGCCCGCAGACCTGCTGCCGTACCGTAATGACCGTTTGAGCCGATCGGCAACCAATGTGACCAGGAATCATACCCTGACACTCCAGTTCCGATACAACACAGATAACTCAAGCTTTAACATAGGTGTCAATTTCATGCCTCAGTATACGGGAATGGATAACTTCCAGTATATGGGCAGGGAGATAGGTGATACGTCACGTGTGGTATACAACTGGAGCCCTTCACTGAACTACCGGTACAGGTTCAGCCGTCAGCGCAGCCTTCAGCTCTCCATGCGTACCAATACGAGCCAACCCAGCATGGAGGATATGATGGATATTGTGGATGACAGCAATCCTCTCAATATCCGTAAGGGTAATCCGGGGCTGCTGCCTACGCTGCGCAACTCGGTGGAGTTGAACTATCAGGATTATATCCAGGAGACACAGAAGACATTCAACTTCAGATTGTCACTTGAGAACTCCCTTAGGAACATATCGCAGAGAACTGATTATTACCCTGAGACCGGTATCTCCGTTACCCAACCTCAGAACATGGACGGTTTCTGGACCAACTGGAGCGCATCGACCAATATCACGTACAACCAGACCATCCCCAACACCAAGTGGAGGTATTCGGCCAGCGCCAACGGATCGTTCCGTCATCAGGAGAGTTATATGCGAACCGGAAGCATGGGTAACTTTGATCCCAGCACGTCAACCGGGGCCGCTTTGCTCAGTACCACCGAGTCAATAACCATGGGCGAGAATGCATCGGTCACATACCGTAATGACTGGCTGGAGGTTACTGCCAACGGTAGGTTCAACTTCAACCATTCGGACAACAGCCAGCGTCAGAACGGTAATATGGATACCTATACGTTCAGTTACGGAGGCCGCGCCAACGCCCGTCTGCCGTGGCATAACGTGAATTTCGGATCTGACATAACAATGCAGAGCCGCCGCGGTTACAGCGGATCATACAACCGTGATGACCTTATCTGGAACGCCAATGTGTCAATCAGTTTCTTCCGTGGCAATGCGGGTACGTTGCAGATTCAGTATTATGATATCCTGAATGATGAGACCAACGTGAACCGTAACGTCACCACGACCGGACGTACCGATACCAAGAACAACAGTGTGCACAGCTATATCATGGCTCATTTCATACTGCGAGTGAATGTATTCGGATCACGTGCTGCCCGCCAGGAGATGCGTCAGGCCAATATGCCCGGAAACGCCAGAATGGGCGGTATGGGTGGCGGTGGCGGAATGGGTCCCGGTGGCGGAATGGGTCCCGGCGGCGGTATGGGTCGGGGTGGAATGTAATCCCCCTTTACTCTTTCCAGTTTACCAGATATACTCTTTCTGTGGCACGTGTCAGTGCCGTGTATAGCCATCGGTAATAATCCTCATCCCTGGAATCCTGGGGTACGGACCCTTGGTCTATGAATATGTTTTTCCACTGTCCGCCCTGTGCCTTGTGGCAGGTTACGGCATAGGCGTATTTTACCTGGAGCGCGTTAAAGTGCGGGTTCTCGCGGAGTTTCTCCATCCTGGTCTTCTTGGAAGGAATGTCAATGTAATCCTCCATCACGCTGTTGAACAAGCGGTCACTCTCTTCACGGGTAAGTGAAGGAGCCTCGCTGTGCAGGGTGTCAAGCAGCAGCGTCACCTCCATCTCCAGGTCGTCATAATCGGGGAATGAGAGCACTGCATCCTCAAACCTGAATCCGTAGACCTCACGCTGGCGGCGTATGCGGCGTATCACCGCTATGTCTCCGTTGGCTATGAATGAGGGTATGTTTGAATAGGAGTCCGGGTCATTATCGGCCGTAAAGCGCTCGGTCCAGTAATAGTTGTTCTTGACAATCATCACGCTGTCGCCCCGGTTCAGCTCGTCCTCACGGTCCAGAATGGTGTTGCGTATGCCGTTGTTGTAGATTATGGCCCGTTTGTTTGACCGGCACAGCACCATGGTCTCATCTATGCCGTCACGGCTGTAACATCCGCTCAGGGTCTCGATCAGCTCCTCGCCCGATATGCGTATCACATCCTTGAAACCCTCAAACCTGAACTTGAACCCGCAGTCAATGATGCCGGTGCCGTTGAACAGGTGTTCCCTGAGCAGGGTGGCGTTGTGCAGTATGCCTGACTCCTGCATCTGCCTCATTACGTTCTCAAGGCAGAATTCCGATACTTCCAGTCCGTAAGTTGACATAGTCTGTGCCGATAGGGCCGGGCTGTCATGTTCACCAACGGGAGGCAGCTGCGCCTGGTCACCCAGCATGAGCAGACGGCAGTTCTTTCCGCTGTATACATAACTTACCAGGTCATCCAGAAGACGGCCGGTGCCGAATGAGGAACCCGATAGCCCCTCATTGGATATCATTGACGCCTCATCCACCAGGAAGAGCGTATTTTCATGCAGGTTACGGTCCAGCTGGAAACTTGCGGCATCCAGGATTGATTTCTGTCTGTATATCTTTTTATGAATGGTACAGGCGTTGAACCCGGATGTGTTTGAGAACACCTTGGCCGCCCTTCCGGTTGGTGCCATCAGGACCACGCGCTTGCGGCGTTTGACCATGGTACGTACCAGGGAACTTACTATGGCAGTCTTGCCCGTACCCGCATAGCCCTTGAGCAGGAACACCTGTCGTTGCGCATCGGAACTGACAAATGATGCCAGCCGGTTTATGGCGACAGCCTGTTCATGGGTGGGCTGAAACGGGAATTGGTCTATAATATCCTGATACAACGGGTCAATCATTGCGCCTGAAAAGCAAAAAAATGTTGTTTTATGGATTAATATGGATAATTGTTCTATTTTTGCGAAGCGAAAATAAACAAATAATCATCCAGATATGAAAAAAGTCATAAACATTCTTCTTGGAATCTGCATTGTTGCCCTTATCTACATTGTTTACGGCAGCATCATGGATCCTATAAGATTTGCAAATGAAAAGAGCATTCGTGACAAGGCTGTCATTGAAAGACTGATGGACATCAAGGCTGCTCAGACTGAGTACAACTACCAGAAAGGTGGTTTCTGCGACAACTTTGACTCTCTGGCTCTCTTCATCAAGACTGCTCAGCTCCCCATCACAAAGAAGGTAGGTGAACTGACAGATGACCAGTTGGAGCACAACTGGACAGAGAACAAGGTTCTGGCTCTCTATGCAAGAGCTCAGTACGCTGAGGAGGAGGCCGCCAAGCTGACAGGCCGCAAGGCTGCCAACAAGAAGATTGAGGCTGATACTCTCTGGCAGAAGGCAATTGACGAGGGTTTCGTAGAGATCCTTCCTGACGGTTCAAGGAATTTCCTCTTTAACCGTGAGACTGCTTATGTAAGCCTTTATGACTCACTCTATCACGGCCGTAACGTGAATCCTGATTCACTCCGTTATGTACCGTTCTCAAACGGTGTTGAGTTTGAGCTTTCAACTGCATCCGATACATCCAAGGCCGGTGTGATATCACACACATTTGAGGCCAAGACACTGTTCGTAAACTATCTGGGTAAGGACAGCTACAAGGGTGGTCTGGATAAGCAGGAGATCATCAACCTGCTTGAGGATTGCGACGATCGTGGCCGTTACAAGGGCATGAAGGTTGATAACAACTCAGGTAACTGGGAGTAATCATAACCATATTCATATAATGAATCCATCTGCACACATGCGCGGATGGATTCTTTTTTCCTGACAGCTGTAAGTTATGAGAGTTATTAGCGGAATATACAGGCATCGTAGGTTTGATGTGCCCAGAACGTTCAAGGCACGTCCTACCACGGATTTTGCCAAGGAGAGCCTTTTCAACGTACTGGCCAACAGGATAGACCTGGAGGATGCCACGGCACTGGACCTGTTCTCCGGTACCGGCAGCATAAGCATCGAACTTGTATCCAGAGGATGCTCACATGTGGTGAGCGTGGAGAACGATCAGGATCATTACAGGTTCATATGCCGTGTCATGGAGACTGTCAAGACAGACAGGTGCCTGCCGGTAAAGGGTGATGTATTCAAGTACATCTCCACCTGTAACACCAAGTTTGATTTCATCTTTGCCGATCCTCCCTATCAGCTGGAGAACCTGGCCGATATCCCCGACCTTGTCTTTGAGGCCGATATGCTAGCCCCCGACGGCATATTCGTACTGGAGCACGGCAAGAAAAACGATTTCTCCCAGCACCCCCGTTTTACCGACATGAAAGTGTACGGCTCCGTACACTTCTCCTTTTTCAGATAACAAAAGCCAGCCGTTGAAACGGCTGGCTACCATCATCTAATGCCTACGGCATTATAATGTGTGCCGTTAGGCACATAATAAGGGTATCCAGCCAATTTATTGGCTGGAAAACTAATGTTAGATGGTTTTGAGGAGAGATTCAACAGCTGCGCTCAGCCCCTCCGCATTCTTACCGCCCGCAGTAGCATAGTGAGGCTGGCCACCGCCACCGCCCTGGATCAGCTTGGCAGCCTCGCGAACCATCTGGCCGGCGTTGAAGCGTGATGTCAGGTCCTCGCTTACGCTTACGGTAATCATAGGCTTGCCGTTCTCCTCACTGCCCACAATGACCAGTGTGTTCTGTGCCTGCTCACCACGGATACCGAATACCAGATCCTTTACCATGGCTGCGCTTGCAGAGATTACGGTGCTTATTACCTTTACTCCGTTTATATCCTTAGCCTGCTTGATAAGGTCATCCTTAAGCTGGGCTGTCTTCTGCTTCTGGAACTCCTCAACCTGTTTCTTGAGGGCTGCGTTCTCATCAAGAGCCTTTTTGACCGATGCCTCAACGGATGTACCGGGAAGCAGAGCCTTGAGGTTGTTCATGGTGTCCTGATAATTGTAGAGCATCTCCTCAACGGCAGCGCCGGTAAGTGCCTCGATACGGCGAACGCCGGCTGCGATTGAGCTCTCTGATACAATCTTGAACATTCCGATACGGCCGGTTGATGCGGCATGCACGCCACCGCAGAACTCTATTGACTGGCCGAACTGTACTACACGTACCTTGTCACCGTATTTCTCACCAAAGAGTGCTATGGCACCCAGTTTCTTGGCCTCCTCGATAGGCAGGTCACGATGCTCCTGCAGGGGCAGGTCCTCACGGATCTTCTCGTTGACTAAGCGCTCTACCTGACGCAGCTCCTCATCGGTCACTTTCTGGAAGTGTGAGAAGTCAAAGCGCAGGCCATCAGGTGTTACCAGTGAACCCTTCTGCTCAACATGTGAACCAAGTACCTCACGCAGAGCCTCATCGAGAAGGTGGGTTGCGGAGTGGTTGGCCTCGCAGGCGTGACGCTTGTCAGTATCAACGCAGGCCATCATGGGAGCCTCGGGGTGCTGGGGCAGCTTCTTGGTGATATGAACGGGCAGACCGTTCTCCTTCTTGGTGTCTATTATCTCAATTGTCTCGAACTCGCTAACGATAACGCCGGTGTCACCAACCTGACCACCCATCTCAGCATAGAACGGGGTCTTGTCAAGTACTATCTGGTAGATTACGCCGCTCTTCTGCTTAACCTCGCGGTAGCGCAGGATGGAGGTCTCATACTCA
This sequence comes from Bacteroidaceae bacterium, assembly GCA_045113495.1. Classification (GTDB taxonomy): domain Bacteria; phylum Bacteroidota; class Bacteroidia; order Bacteroidales; family Bacteroidaceae; genus Colenecus. The sequence goes on along the minus strand of JBGUIZ010000041.1, from coordinate 145,560 downwards.
GTGAAGTCATAGCCTACAAACTCAGTCTCGCCCTCCTTAAGTACTACCCAGTCACCGTTCTCAACGGCGGCGGCGTTGCGGGAGCGGGACTTCTGCCCCGCCATCTCCTCATTGAACTCGTCAATGTTTACGGTCATGCCGTTCTCACGCAGTATGAGTTCTGTGAGGTCAAGCGGGAATCCGTAGGTATCATAGAGTGTGAATGCGTTCACACCGCTTATTACAGTGCTCTTTGCAGCCTTGGTATCGGCCATAACCTTATCAAGGAGCTTGATACCGGTCTCAAGGGTACGCAGGAATGACTCCTCCTCCTCAATGATGACCTTCTCAATGAGGGTCTTCTGTGCACTGAGCTCAGGATAGGCGTCACCCATATTGTCTATGAGCGCGGGCAGCAGCTTGTAGAGGAATGCCTCTTTCTGGCCCAGGAACGTGTAGGCGTAACGTACTGCACGGCGCAGGATACGACGTATTACGTAACCGGCCTTGGCGTTTGAGGGCAGCTGGCCGTCAGTGATACTGAATGCAATGGTGCGGATGTGGTCAGCAACAACACGCATGGCTATGTCAACCTTCTCATCCTTGCCGTACTCCTTACCTGTCAGGGCGCCTATCTGCTTGATGATGGGCTGGAATACGTCAGTGTCATAGTTGGACTGCTTGCCCTGCAGTGTGCGGACCAGACGCTCAAATCCCATACCGGTATCGATTACCTTGGCGGGCAGGGGCTCAAGTGAGTGGTCAGCCTTGCGGTTGAACTGCATGAACACCAGGTTCCATATCTCAATTACCTGGGGGTGGTCCTTGTTTACAAGGTCGCGTCCGGGTACCTTGGCCTTCTCCTCATCGGAGCGTGAGTCCATGTGGATTTCACTGCAGGGGCCGCAGGGACCGGTATCACCCATCTCCCAGAAGTTATCGTGCTTGTTACCGTTAAGGATATGATCCTTGGGCAGGAACTGCTCCCAGATGGCAGCGGCCTCATTGTCGCGCTCCAGACCCTCCTCCTTGCTGCCTTCAAAGACAGTGGCGTAGAGGTTCTTGGGGTCCAGTTTGAGAACATCTACCAGATACTCCCAAGCCCAGCTGATTGCCTCTTTCTTGAAATAGTCACCGAAAGACCAGTTACCCAGCATCTCGAACATGGTGTGGTGGTAGGTATCGTGACCTACCTCCTCCAGGTCATTGTGCTTACCGCTTACACGCAGGCACTTCTGTGAATCGGCCACGCGGCGGCTCTTGGGGGCACGGTTTCCCAGAATGATATCCTTGAACTGGTTCATTCCGGCGTTGGTGAACATAAGTGTGGGGTCATCCTTGACCACCATGGGTGCAGAGGGTACGATCAGATGCCCTTTGCTCTCAAAAAAACGCTTGTAGGAATCACGTATTTCCTTAGCTGTCATCATATCTTAAATTGTTGTATTTCGCAATTGGTTTGCAAAGGTAGTGTTTTTTCGCTATTTTTGTGCGTTATACAAAGATTATGAGGAAGATTTACTATCAATATGATCCGCAGCACAGGGTTTACCGCAGGGTATATCCTACCTTGGGCCAGCGGCTCCTTTCATGGCTGTGGCGTCTGCTGCTGTCAGTGATACTGGGAGGTGTCTTCTTTATTGTCTACTGGTTCGTAATAAACACTCCGCAGACAAGTGAACTGCTGGTTGAGAACAGCCGTCTGCAGTCACAGTATCGTGTGCTTTCACGTAAGGTCGATGACGCACTGCTTGTACTTCATGACATTGAGGAGCGTGATGACAACCTGTACAGGGTATTGCTGGAGGCTGATCCTATCCCTGAAGTTGCCCGAAAGTCAAGTTTCAACGGCACCAACCGATATGCCGAGCTGACCGATATGTCCAATGCCGATCTGGTAGTGAACACCTCACAGAAGGTTGACATGCTGAGCCGCAAGCTCTACATGCAGACCCGCTCGTTCAACGAGGTGGTGGAGCTGTCACGTGAGCAGGAGAACCGCCTGGCCTGCCTGCCCGCCATCCAGCCGGTATCCAACAAGGACCTTAAACGTACGGCATCGGGCTATGGATACCGTAATGACCCCATATATCACGTCCGCCGTTTCCATCACGGAATGGATTTTGCCTGCGATACCGGTACTCCGGTGTACGCCACAGCTAACGGAAAGGTGGTTTATGCCAAGTGGAAATCAGGTTACGGCAATCTGATAGAGATAGATCACGGTTACGGCTACAAGACCCGTTACGCCCACCTGAACAAGATTCTTGTAAAGGAGGGTCAGATGGTAGTCCGCAGCGAGGAGATTGCCAAGGCAGGTTCAACCGGAAAGAGTACCGGACCTCATGTTCATTATGAGGTTTGGGTAGGCAACAAGGATGTGAACCCCATCAACTACTACTTCATGGACCTGGATGCCGAGCAGTATGAGGAGATGGTAAGTCTGGCCGAGAACCACGGAAAAGTATTTGACTAAACAACAGGAATATGGCACTTAATACCAATAAGGTACTCAAGAAATATTACTCCATAAAGGAGGTTTCACAAATGCTCGAGATCCCCGAGAGCACACTGCGTTACTGGGAGAAGGAGTTCAAGGAGATCAATCCCAAGAAGAATGCCAGTGGCGTGCGCCATTATACTCTTGACGATATAGAGCAGATAAAACTGGTGAATCACCTTGTCAAGGAGAAATCACTTACCATAAAGGGTGCCAAGACCCGAATGAAAGAGAATCCGCAGACCACCACTGATACCCATGAGGTGGTAAAGCGTCTTAAGGCTGTGCGTGAAGAGCTTCTGGCTATCCTGGATGAGCTGAACGCTACTCCTCCTTGCGGACAACCGTTGTAATATTGTTGATTTTCTTAAGTCCTTTCTGGATGATATCCACATCATTCAGGTTATGGACCATGACACTGATGGTGCCTTCAAACAGGCCCTTCTTGGATTCAATCACAAGTTTGTTGATATTCACGTTCATCTTGCCCGATATAACCTCGGTCACCTTACTGAGCGTGCCTATGCTGTCCAGTCCCTTGATGTAGATTGAAACGGGGAACAGGCTGTTCTCAATCTGCCATTCAACGGTGAGGATGCGGTTGCCCTTGGCTGCCTTGAGTTTGTTTGCCACCTCACACTTGCGCTTGTGAATGGTTATATGTCCGCTCTCATCGGCAAAACCCAGGACGGCATCTCCAGGTACAGGATTGCAACAGTCGGCAAAGGTGTACTTGTGCATGTCCATGTCATTGATTATGAGCGTGCGCTTTACGTCAATCTTGGACTGCTCGTTATTGTCATCGGGCTTCTTTTCCTTCTCCTTGGATGATGACGATGAGAATGATGACCAGAATCTCTTGTACCAACTGTCACTTTCACCTTTTATTATATTACGCTCGGCATCACCCAGGATGATCTTTTTCTGACCCAGCGCAATCATCAGCTCGTCACGGCTGTTCATGCCGTGCAGACGGCATATGCGCTCCATTTTGTCGGAGTCAACCTCCATCTCCTCTTTCTCCAGGAACTCATGGAAGATGGCCTCACCGAACTTCTGGTTGGCACGCTCCTCCTTACGCAGCACCTGTTTTATCTTGCCGCGTGCCTTGGCGGTGGTGGCAAAATCAAGCCATTCGGGGTTCACCTTCTGGCTCTTGCTGGTAAGTATCTCCACCTGGTCACCGCTCTTGAGCTCATAGTTTATGGCCTCAAGCTTGTGGTTCACCTTGGCGCCTATGCAGTTGGTGCCCATGTAGGTGTGAATGGTAAACGCAAAGTCCAGCACGGTACTACCCTGCGGCATGGTACGCAGTTCTCCCTTGGGGGTGAATATGAATATCTCGGATGAATAGAGATTCAGTTTGATGGTGTCCAGGAAGTCCATTGAGTCCGGCTGCGGGTCTTCAAGGATCTCCTTGATGGTCTCCAGCCAGTGGGTGAGCTCCGTCTCATCCTCCTCATAGGTGGAGCCGTCCTTGTATTTCCAGTGCGCGGCGATACCCTGCTCGGCAATCTCGTCCATACGGCGGCTGCGTATCTGTACCTCAACCCACTGTCCGCTCTTGCTCATGAGCGTCACGTGCAGGGCCTGGTAACCGTTGGCCTTGGGGTGTGACACCCAGTCGCGCAGACGGTCGGGGTGTGACTTGTATATCTTGGTAAGGGCCAGATAGATGTCAAAACACTCACTCTGCTCTTTCTCAGGTGATGTGGGGTCAAAAACAATTCTTACGGCAAGGATATCATAGACCTCCTCAAACGTAAGGTTGTTCTTGTTCATCTTCTTCCAGATGGAGTAGGGGGACTTGATACGGCCGTACATGTTGTATGTAATGCCCAGTTCGTCAAGCTTGTCAGTGATGGGCTGTGTAAAGTCCTCGTAGATATTGTTCAGTTCCTCACGTGAGAAAGAGAGTTTCTGCTGTATATCCGCATACTCCGCGGGGTGCTCATACTTGAAACTCAGGTCCTCAAGTTCAGTCTTTATCTTGTTGAGTCCCAGACGGTAGGCCAGCGGTGCATATATGTAGAGGGTTTCACCTGCTATCTTGTACTGCTTGCGCGGCTGCATGCTCTGCAGGGTGCGCATGTTGTGCAGTCGGTCCGCAATCTTAATGAGGATGACGCGGATATCATCATTCATGGTAAGCAGCAGCTTCTTGAAATTCTCTGCCTGGGCCGATGCCTTATCGCCGAAAATACCGCCGGCAATCTTGGTCAGTCCATCCACTATCTGTGCTATCTTGGGGCCGAAAACGTTCTTTATGTCATCGGCCGTATAGTCAGTATCCTCAACCACGTCATGGAGCAGGGCCGAGCAGATGGATGTGGAACCCAGACCTATCTCAGAGCATACAATCTGGGCTACGGCAAGGGGATGCATGATGTAAGGTTCTCCGGAGTGGCGGCGCACGCCTTTGTGGGCCTGACGCGCAAACTGGAACGCCTTGGTTATTATCTCTACCTTCTTACGGTGTTTGGTCTGGAGATAAGAATCAATAAGATGCTGGAAGGCTTCATCTATGAGTCTCTCTTCATCGGGCGAAAATAGATTTTCCTCACTCATGCTGCTGTTTCCTTTATCTGTTATATATCCTCAGGGTCTTGCCGGCCCTGATGTTGTCACTCTTAAGGTTGTTCCAGTTCTTGATGTTCTTGACGGTGGTGTGATACTTGATGGCTATGCCACCCAGGGTCTCACCGGCCTTGATCTTATGGGTTACATAGGTGACGCGGTTCTTCATGTCATCATCTATGTAAGCCAGCTTGGACTTGGGGAAATAGTTCTCCTTGTCATACTCATACAGCGAGTCTCCGGCCTCAACGAGCGGACGGATATACTGCTGGGGCAGGGTGAGTATGCAGGTGCGATAGGCTCCCGGTATGACCTCTGTCAGATACTGGGGGTTGAGCGCCGTAAACTCATCCTTGCTTATGCCGCTGTAGTGCATAAGCTGTCCTATGTGCAGGTTACGGTTTACGTGAAGCGTGTCAGTCTGTGCCGGACGGGCCGATTCCATGGGGCATATGCCGTGCTCCTTGTAGTAACTCATGGCATAGTTCACTGCAATGAAGGCGGGCAGGTAACCACGGGTCTCACGCGGCAGGTAGGGGTAGAGGTCCCAGAAGTCACGCTTGCCGCCGGAACGGGTGATGGCTTTGGTAATGTTTCCCGGACCGCAGTTATAGGCCGATATGGCCAGTGACCAGTCACCGAACATGTCATACAGGTCACGCAGATGGTGTGCGGCGGCATCGGACTCTTTTATTATGTCGTAGCGGTCATCGACCAGGCTGTTCACGTATAGTCCGTACTTGCGTCCGGTAGAGTATATGAACTGCCACATGCCGGCTGCTCCGGCGCGGGAGTAGGCCTTGGGTTTGAGGGCTGACTCCACTATGGGCAGATACTTGAGTTCTATGGGTACGTCATATTTCATGAGTGCCTCCACAAAGATGTCCTCATACATGGGCAGCATACCCAGAGCGAATGATATGACATTGCGGTTTCGGCCCATATAGGCGTCGATTGAGTTGCGGGTCACGTAGTTGTAGGGCATCTCCACGATTGTGGGCAGGGCGCTCAGACGCTCGGCGTAAACGGTGTCACTGAACTTGGGGTTGACGGAACCCTCCAGGCAATCCTCATCAAAAGTCATGTACTGCTTGGCAAACCACATCTCCATGAGGCTGTCTACATCATAACTCATGCTCTCGGGGAACTCCATGCTCAGCGAGTCAGTACATACTGCAGCGGTGTCAATGGTGACCGGAGCGGTCTCCGCTTCCTGGGCTGAGATGATGTTGCCTGTCAATGCCAGTGCTAAAGTTGATATTACTGTCTTTATATTCATCAGAAACTAAATGCTAAAGAGAAACCTGCGGTGGGAGCACCCATGTGGTCAATCATGAAATTGGGCTCCACCTTGAGACTCAGGTCACTTGATATGTCAAAATGTGATAGTTCCGCATCCACATAGGCATCGATTGCGGCAAAGATGTACATGCCGGCAAAAGCGAATATGCTCAGGTCGCGGTATCGGCGGTATTTGTTCTTTCTCTGCTTGAACACGTCCTTGAGCCAGTCCTCCATGCTGGTGTCTATCTCATAGTGCGGCGGCAGGAAATCCTCATAACTCTTGGTGTTGGGGTCATCATCCATGATGTCCACATAGGCATTCTGGTAATCAGAGTATGTGGACTGGTTCCATGTGAGGGCGTATATGCAGCCCACATAGCCTCCGTAGACGATGGGCAGTTTCCAGAACTTGCGGTTGTATATCTGGCCGCCTCCGGGTATGAGCAGTGACATCCAGACTGCCACACGGGGTTCAGGCTCCCAGATTGTGCTGTTACGGCTGAATTCCGATAATGCCTGCTGCTCCTGCTCCTTCCACTTGGGGTGACGGCGCTTCTTCTCTGCCACCGGCTCCTCTGTCTGTTTTACCAGATCAGAGTCATTGAGCTGCTCAAACTGCAGGTTCCTGACAAACTCCAGCTCACGCTGCCATGCGGCCGTATCGTTAAGTGACTGGTATATGCTGTCTACACGGGCGGTCCTGAGTGAGTCCTCCTGGATTTCAAAGCTGTGGGCGGATTGTGACCGGGCCGACGGGGCGGTCAGAACTGCCGCAAGGGCAATCAGTGCTGCTTTTATGAATCCGGAGCGTAAGGTCATTTCTTGAGTCTGTCAAACATCTGCATTATACGTGCCAGATCATCCTCATTCTTGAAAGATATGCTTATGCTGCCCTTTCCGCTGGCTGTTGTCTTGAGTTTGACAGGTGCTCCCAGGAACTTGGAGAGCTGTCCGGCCAGAGGTGCCAGAGCATCATCGGAACTCTTTTTGCGCGTCAATGGCTTGGCGTCATTCATCTGACGGGCCTTGTCCTCAACCATACGGACGGAATAGCCGTACTTGGTGAGTTCATGGAACAGCTGCAACTGTTTCATGGGGTCATCTATAGCCAGCAGGGCGCGGGCGTGACCCATGTCTATCTGCTTGTTCTTGAGTGCCACCTGAATCTCGGCGGGCAGCTTGAGCAGACGTATGTAGTTTGCTATGGTAGCACGTTTCTTACCTATACGTGATGAGAGCTGCTCCTGAGTCATGTCATAGACCTCCAGCAGGTTCTGGCAGGCCAGCGCAACTTCCATGGAGTTCAGGTCCTCACGCTGTATGTTCTCAATGAGTGCCATTGCCATTACGTTCTCGTCATCGGCTGTACGGATATAGGCGGGTATGCTCTTGAGTCCGGCCATGACTGTGGCACGGAAACGGCGCTCACCGGCTATGATCTGATAGTCACCCTCCTTGATCTTACGCAGGGTGATGGGCTGTATGATGCCTATCTGGCGTATTGAGTCTGACAGTTCCTGAAGGCTCTCCGGATCAAAGTCGCGGCGCGGCTGGTCAGGATTGGCATGTATCTGGTCTATGGGAACCTCATTGATTGATGAAGATCCCTGTGTCTTAACAAGATCTGTTGATATCAAGGCATCAAGGCCGCGGCCCAGTGCCGATTTCTTGGGAGGTGTCATTTACTTCTGATTTTTTTTGAGTATCTCCTGAGCAAGTGCAAGATAGTTCTTGGAACCCTTTGATTCGGCATCATAGAGTATGGCCGGCAGTCCGTAGCTGGGGGCCTCGCTCAGTTTTACGTTTCTTGAAATGATAGTCTCTAATACCAGCTCCTGGAAGTGCTTCTTTATCTCGTCATAGATCTGGTTGCTCAGACGCAGACGTGAGTCATACATGGTAAGCAGGAATCCTTCTATATCCAGTGACGGGTTGAGCTTGGTCTTGATGATGCGTATGGTGTTGAGCAGCTTGCTTATGCCCTCAAGTGCAAAATACTCGCACTGGACGGGGATGATGATGGAGTCTGCAGCAGTAAGTGAGTTTACGGTAATGAGACCCAGTGACGGTGAGCAGTCTATGAGGATGAAATCATACTCATCCTTTATTCCGCTGAGCATCTTTTTCATAACAGTCTCACGACTCTCCATGTTCATGAGTTCAAGCTCGGCTCCTACCAGATCGATATGGGATGGAAGGACATACAGACCGTCTATGCAACCCTTGATGATAGCTTCGTGCGGATCATTGCCGTTAACCAGACACTCGTAAACCGTGCAGTTCAGAGACTGGATGTCTATACCCAGTCCGGATGAGGCGTTAGCCTGCGGATCAGCATCAACAACAAGTACTTTCTTCTCCAATGTGGCTAGTGATGCAGCAAGGTTTATAGTGGTTGTGGTCTTGCCTACACCGCCTTTCTGATTGGCTAAAGCTATAATTTTTCCCATATGCATATATTTTAGGGCGTGAAGTTACTGCAAAAAATCGGGATATGGGAAAAATATCGTAATTTTGACATCAGCAAAACAGCTGATATGAAATACTACCTGGTAGCTGGGGAGGCATCGGGTGACCTGCACGCCTCCAATCTGATGAAATCAATAGCCCGAACGGATCCTTCCGCTCAGTTCCGCTGTTTTGGTGGAGACATGATGCAAAAGGCCGGCGGAACTCTTGTCATGCATTACCGTGACCTTGCATATATGGGTTTTGTTCCTGTCATTACTCATCTGGGTACCATCCTGGGGGGAGCCAGAATGTGCTTCCGTGACATACAGAAATGGCAGCCTGATGCAGTGATTCTGATAGACTATCCCGGTTTCAACCTTTCAATAGCCAAGAAGGTACGCCGTCATCTGGGTGTTCCCGTATTCTATTATATTTCACCCAAGATATGGGCTTGGAAAAGCTGGAGAATCAAGGGTATCCGCCGTAATGTGGATGCCATGTTCTCCATCCTGCCTTTTGAGGTTGACTGGTTCCGCCGTCACAACTATGCCGTCACTTATGTGGGCAATCCCACGGTTGATGAGATAACAGCATATAAGGCCGATAAGAACCGCAAACCGGCATTTGAGGATGACGGACGTCGAGTGATAGCCCTGCTGGCCGGAAGCCGCCGACAGGAGATAAGCCGCAACCTGCCTGTCATGCTTGAGTCAATAAAAAATATTGACTGCATACGCCCTGTGCTGGCATGCGCACCCGGTATAGAACCTGAATTCTATGACTCCTTTATTGGAGACTATGAGATTGAGAAGGTTTACGGGAATACTTTCGGCGTGCTGGAATCAGCGTATGCCGCGCTGGTTACATCGGGTACCGCAACACTTGAGACGGCCCTGTTCGGCGTGCCTCAGGTAGTCTGCTATAAGGTTCCCGGAGGTCCGGCTGCAGATCTGTTCCGCCGTTTCTGCATCAAGGTGAAGTATGTGTCACTGGTTAACCTCATTTCATTCTCCGAGGTTGTTCCGGAACTGCTGGGTGATGACATGAACGTGCAAAACGTCAGGGAGTATCTTACTCCGCTGCTGTCAAATACCATTGAGCGCCGCATGCAGCTGGAGGGTTACACCCAGATGAAAAACATACTCGGCCCTGCCGGAGCGCCCAACAGAGCTGCAGACGAAATTGTAAAGCTCCTGAGAAATAAATAATACCTCTATACCCCATAGGGGTATGGTTAGGGTAGCCAGCCATTTCAATGGCTGGTTCTTTAATACATGATTCTGTTATTAAACGGCGTAAAAACCTACGAGGCTGAGATAGACCACGGTAGCCGGGATTGCCAGCAACGCGCTGTCAAAACGGTCCAGCATACCTCCGTGTCCAGGCAGGATCTTACCGGAATCCTTTATACCCATCTCACGTTTCATGAGTGACTCGATAAGGTCACCCCACGTGCCGAACACCACTACAACGAGTGCCATGCCTATCCATACCCATACGGGCATGAAGCTGTACCAGTCAGGCAGGAAGGTGTGGAGCAGGAACGCTGCCACCATGGTGAGTACGGCACCTCCTATGGAGCCTTCCCATGTCTTCTTGGGTGATATCCTCTCAAACAGTTTGTGCTTGCCTATTGTGCATCCGGTGCAGTAGGCGCCTACGTCATTGCACCACAGGAATACAAACAGCGTGATGGGGATGACGGGGCTGTAGCCTGTGCCGGGACCCTGTGCATCGAAAGCAAGCATTGAGGTGAGGGCAAAAGGCAGGGCTATGTAAATGACGGGAAACAGGGTGTGTACCCAGTCATTTATGGGGCTTGGCTTGCGGAAGTAGAGCTCACGTATCATAATCACGATGAGCGTGAAGATGAACGGCAGGAACAGTACGGCGCTGCCTTGCATTACTGACAGCCCTACTATGGCTGCGTAGAAGGTGAATGCGGCAACTGTTGCCCACAGACGGCTTGTGTCTGCTCCCTTGTTCTTGTTGACAAGGCCGGTGTACTCAATGGTGGATAGTATGGTTATAAGGGCAAATAGAGCCACGAACCATGCTGCGCCTTTGAGTATGCAGAACAGCATTATCGATGCGAATACAATAGCGGTTACAGTCCTTTTGAGAAATTGCATATGGTCAGTTTTTAGGGTTCAACATGATCTTTATTCTCTGTCACGGGTGCGGATTCCGCTGCCGGTTTCTCATCTTCAAGGATCTCCTCACTGCGTGATGCCCATGGACGCTTGCCGAATATGCGCTCCACATCCTCGGCCATGATCACCTCACGCTCAATGAGAAGCTGTGCCAGCTGATGATGTCCCTCCTCATGCTCAAGCAGGATCTTCTTGCCGCGCTCATACTGCTGGGCGATGAGAGCCTTGACCTCAGAGTCAATGACCTCGGCGGTCTTGTCAGAGTAGGGTTTCTGGAATGCGTACTCATCAGTGCTGCTGTAATAGCACAGGTTGGCCAGCTTGTCACTCATACCGGCGTATGCGATCATTCCGTATGCCTGCTTGGTAACGCGCTCCAGGTCATTCATGGCACCGGTCGATATGTGACCGGTAAAGAGCTCCTCGGCAGCACGTCCGCCAAGTGTGGCGCACATCTCGTCAAGCATCTGCTCCTTTGTGGTGATCTGACGCTCCTCGGGCAGGTACCAGGCGGCTCCAAGGGCACGGCCGCGCGGAACGATGGTTACCTTGATAAGCGGGTTGGCATACTCCAGGAACCATGACAACGTAGCGTGTCCGGCTTCATGAAGGGCTATGGTGCGTTTCTCATCGGCGGTGAGAACCTTGGTCTTCTTTTCAAGTCCGCCAACTATGCGGTCCACGGCCGACAGGAAATCATCCTTGTCAACGGCTTTCTTGTTGTGGCGTGCCGCAATCAGGGCTGCCTCATTGCATACGTTGGCTATATCGGCACCTGAGAATCCGGGAGTCTGGCGGGCCAGCAGGTCCACATCGACGTTCTTGCTAAGCTTGATATTGCGCAGATGTACCCCGAATACGGCCTTGCGCTCGTTCAGGTCAGGCAGGTCAAGATGTATCTGGCGGTCAAAACGTCCGGCACGCAGCAGGGCCTTGTCCAGGATGTCCACACGGTTGGTGGCGGCCAGGATTATGACACCGCTGTTGGTGCCGAATCCGTCCATCTCGGTGAGCAGCTGGTTGAGCGTGTTCTCACGCTCGTCATTGCCACCCATGGCGGGGTTCTTGCCGCGGGCACGGCCGACGGCATCAATCTCATCTATGAATATGATGCAGGGGGCTTTCTCCTTTGCCTGACGGAAAAGGTCGCGTACGCGTGACGCGCCTACACCCACAAACATCTCTACAAAGTCAGAACCTGACAGTGAGAAGAAAGGTACGTCTGCTTCACCTGCCACGGCCTTGGCAAGCAGGGTCTTACCGGTTCCCGGAGGGCCTACAAGCAGGGCGCCTTTGGGAATCTTACCACCCAGGTCTGTATATTTCTTGGGGTTCTTGAGGAACTCCACTATCTCCTCAACCTCTGTCTTGGCCTCGGCCTGTCCGGCTACATCCTTGAACGTGACGCGGTCAGCCTGTCCCTTCTCATAGACGCGGGCCTTGGACTTGCCTACATTGAATACGCCGCCGCCACCGCCGGCTCCGCCTCCCATACGTCTGCTCAGTACTATCCAGAATACTATGATGAGCACAAACGGGAATACGCTTACCAGGATATCGGTAAAGGTATGGGAGCGTTTGCGGTACTGGACGCTTCCGGTAAACCGGCCGGACTCCTCCATGCTGTCAATGAATTCCTGCAGGTTGTCAAGCGAGCCTACGCCTACTGAGACCATGGGTCTGGTAAGGGGCTGCACCATTGCGCGGTCACCGAATACGTATTTGGCCGAATCGGGCTTGATGTACATATCCAGTGAACCTATGTTGGAGTATACTATCAGGTCACTTACGTAACCCTTCTCCATGTACTCCTTGAACTCGGTGTATGTGGCCTCGCCGTTCAGGTCCGTGCCGTCAGGATTGAAAATGATGTAGCCCAGTGCGATGAACAGTATGATGTAGAGCCATGAAAGACTCTTTAAGCCGTTTTTTGGTTTGTTGTCTTTGTTGTCTGCCATAGGTTTGTCTGTGTCAGTTTGGTTTATGTCAAGGTGTCAGTCAACATCAGGGATATCCTCAAGGACGGCATCGGCCCAAAGATGCTCCAGGTCATAGAACTTACGGAGTTCAGGAATGAATATGTGCACCATCACGTCTCCGTAGTCCATTGCTATCCAGTGCGCGTAACGTGTACCTTCAGTAAAGTCCGGCTTGCGACCCTCCTTTATGCGGACTGTCTCACGTATTGAATCCTCAATGGCCAATGTCTGGTTTGGCGTGCCTCCCTGGCATATCACGAAATAGCGGCATACGGTATCTTCAATTCCTGTCAGGTCAACAACTGTGATTGCCTCTCCCTTGCGATCCTGAATGCCCTCTATTATGCTCTCTACGATGCTTTCTCTCTTTTTCTTTTTTGCCATTTATCCTTTAGCGGTTTTTGTATTATGACACTTATCTGCAAAAATAATAATTTCCGTCAGAATCATTTGCCATTTTGATGACGATTATTTTCTGCATCTGTTAGCACAAAAATTATGCCAAAAAGTTTGTGTTACGCAAAAAAGCTGTATCTTTGCACCGCTTTTGAGCAAATGTACTGGGCTATGGTGTAATGGTAACACTGCAGATTCTGGTCCTGCCTTTCCTGGTTCGAGTCCGGGTAGCCCAGCAAAAGGATGGAGACGCAAGCGCGTTTCCATCTTTTTTTGTTAACAACACAGTAGGTTGGTTAAAGAATGGAAAGAGATAACATTTTTTAAATCAGTCTCTTTGCTTTTGGCTTTTTCTTGCTTTTTATTTGTGCAGAGTTTAATGTTTTTACCAAACTAATCAGTCCTAACTACACTATGAGAAGACTTTTCAAGATACTGTACGCCTGTTTTGGTCTGTCGCTTGTTGTCGTCAGTACTTTACTGTCCGGTTGCGAACATGAAAATGAGGCCTATTACCGTAAAGTGATGGATGTAGACTTTGTAGGTCAGAACACGGATGCCGCCGCACCTGTGCAGTCAGACTGCTATACGGTCAGCAGCATCGGGTAAGATTCCCTATTTTTTCTTACCGGAGTAATAAAGCTCCAATAACTTATGGGCTGCAGCAAAAGATGTTTGCTGGCCACCTAATACCTGAGTCTCATATTCAGAGAGTCTGGCGGCTATTTCGGGATCATTGTAGAAGCCGTTCTTGAGGGACTCGTTTATGGATTCGTACATCCAGTATTTGGCCTGCTCGTTGCGGCGGTACTGGAAATATCCGTTCTTCTTTACAAAGTCAAAATAACTCCATACCATATCCCATACCTCCTTTATCTTGTATTCATAGAATCCGGAGTATGTGATTACCTGCGGAGTCCATCCGCTTTCCGATGGGGGGAACAGATGGAGGGCGTTGCGGAATGAGCTTGCCGCAAGCTCGGCCTTGGGGGCGTTGTCACCATCGGCCTTGTTTATGATGATACCGTCGGCCATCTCCATGATGCCGCGTTTAATTCCCTGGAGTTCATCGCCTGTGCCGGCCAGCTGTATGAGCAGGAAAAAGTCAACCATGGAGTGGACTGCCGTCTCACTCTGGCCTACGCCTACTGTCTCTACGAATATCTTGTCAAAGCCGGCGGCCTCACACAGTACTATCGTCTCACGGGTCTTGCGGGCCACGCCGCCCAGTGAGCCTGCCGCCGGGCTGGGACGTATGAATGCCTTGGGGTGAACAGCCAGACGCTCCATGCGGGTCTTGTCACCCAATATACTGCCTTTGGTGCGCTCTGAGCTGGGGTCTATGGCCAGTACGGCAAGCTTGCCGCCATCCTTGAGCACATGTAGTCCGAATGCATCGATGCTGGTGCTCTTGCCTGCGCCGGGTACGCCGCTTATGCCTATGCGAACTGAGTTGCCGGAGTAGGGAAGGCACTTCTCTATCACCTCCTGGGCCAGGGCCTGATGCTCAGGCTTGAGGCTCTCTACCAGTGTGACGGCCTGGCTCAGTACGGTAACGTTTCCCTTAATGATTCCGTCCACATAATCCTGCACAGAGAGGGTGGGGCGGCTCTTTCTCTTAAGGTAAGGGTTTATGGAGCCGGGGCTGACTACACCGCTGTTCACGGCAAGTCCTTTGTACTCTTCACTGTTCTCGGGATGTTCCATCGCGGTGTATTATCTTAAGTGCTATCCAGGCTATGAATCCGCAGAGCAGATATATCATGGTCTGGCAGAAATGCAGTACGAATGACATTATCTGGGCCTCATTCAGCTTGGCTCCGTATATGCCCAGCATCTTTACGATGGCCAGGTTCCAGGGGCCGGCTCCGTTGGGCGTGGGCACCAGAACCGCAACGCTGCTGGCTGCAAAACAGGCCAGTCCTCCAATGGGGCCTACGGCCGCGGTCGTGGGCAGGCAGTAGAATGCCAGATAGAGTTCAAAATAGTAGCATACCCATATTCCAAGTGAGTAGATGAGGAACAGGGGCAGGCGGCGAATCTGTCTGAGTGACATGAATCCCTCCCAGAATCCCATTACAAAATTCTTTACCTTATCCCACAGGCGGAACTTTACGCATACCCACCAGCATAAGGCAATGAAGATGATTACTGCGATGGTCCAGAACCAGAACCCGGGCTGCAGCAGCAGCGGAATGCTCTCAGCTACGGGAGCGGCGGCATCGGCATCGGGAGTAAGGAGCAGGGTGAACTCATTCCATGAGACCAGCACGCCGGCAACTACGATAAGTCCCAGCAGTACGGCATCGACCACACGCTCGGCTACAAGGGTTCCAAGTCCCTTGCTGAACGGGACACGGGCGTTCTGCTCCAGCATTCCGCATCGGCAGATCTCACCTACACGGGGTATGATTATGTTGGCGGCGTATCCGGTGAACACGGTTAGCACCGTATCTTTCTTGGGGACGTCATATCCTATAGGCTCAAGCAGCAGGTTCCAGCGCAGGCCGCGGAAAAGCGGTCCCAGCGCGCTGAATGAAAGGGCGCCTATGAGCCAGCCCCACCGGATGCTGCGCATATCGGTCCAGAAACGGCTGAAATCATAATCGCGGTATGTGTAATAAAGAACCACTGCCGATATGAGCAGCGGGATGGCTATCTTGAGTGTGGTTGAAGTTATCTTTTTCATTACAAAGTGTTCATCCTTTGGATGATTTTGCCTACCTTTGCTGCCGTGAATGCGGCGGGAGGTCAGCATTCAATGCTGCGAAGATAGCAAATTTTCGCGATTGTATAACCAAACATATTCTATATGGACGTTGATGCGGACAGTAAGACCCAAAAAGGCTCTAGGCCAACATTTCCTGAGGGATATGGATATCGCTCAGCGAATAGCCGGCACAGTTGATGTTCGCGCCGACCTTCCGATTCTTGAAATAGGACCCGGTACAGGTGTCCTTACACAATTCCTAAGTCAGAGAAACCGTGAACTCAAGGTGGTTGAGATAGACACCGAGTCTGTCGTATACCTGCATGAGAACTACCCCAATCTTAATGTGATTGAGGGTGATTTCCTGCAGCTTGACCTGAGCACCCTGTTTGACGGCCGCCAGTTTGTACTCACAGGAAACTATCCTTACAATATATCCAGCCAGATATTCTTCAAGATGCTGGATTATAAGGAGCTCATACCCTGCTGCACCGGAATGCTGCAGCGTGAGGTGGCACAGCGCATATGCTCCGGTCCCGGAAACAAGGACTACGGCATACTGAGTGTGTTCATCCAACTGTGGTATGACACCGAGTATCTGTTTACCGTCAATGAAAACGTTTTTGACCCGCCTCCAAAGGTCAAGAGCGGTGTGATACGCCTTCAGCGTAACGGCCGCCGCTCACTGGAGTGCAACGAGGCCCTGTTCCGCAAGATTGTGAAATCCACGTTCGGAATGCGCCGCAAGATGTTGCGTAACTCCTTAAGACAGGTCTATGAGAAAGACTCCCCTCTACCGGCGGATTGCCCGTATCTGGACAAACGTCCGGAACAACTGTCAGTTGAAGACTTCATAAAACTGACGCTTATGGTTGAGGGCAAGGCCTGAATGCCGTAGAGATAAATAGAACTGATCGTTTATCGGGCCCCGCTTCAAGGGCCGCAATTCAGAAAAGTATGGAGGAGAAAGAGTTTCTGGATAACATCATTGAAGTGATTAAGAGTCAGGATGCAGCCCGTCTCAAGGCCATCCTTGACGATATGCACCCCGCCGATATAGCCGAGCTGTGTGATGAGCTTGACGTGGATGACGCCCGCGTGGTTTACCGCCATCTGGACAATGAGACCGCAGCCGATGTGCTGGTTGAGATGGATGAGGACAACCGTAAGCGCCTGCTGGATGAACTGCCGTCAGAGGTCATCGCATCCAAGTTCATCGATAACATGGATACCGATGATGCCGTGGATATCATTCAGGACCTGGATGAGGACAAGCAGGAGGAGGTGCTGGCTCACATCGGTGATATAGAGCAGGCCAGCGATATCGTTGACCTGATGCAGTATGATGAGGATACCGCCGGTGGTCTGATGGGCACCGAGATGGTGGTCGTTAATGAGAATATGTCCATGCCTGAGTGCCTGCAGGAGATGCGTAAGCAGGCCGAGGACCTGGATGACATATACAACGTCTATGTGGTTGATGATGACGGCCGCCTTAAGGGTGTGTTCCCGCTCAAGAAGATGATAACCAACCCGTCCGTATCAAAGGTAAAGTACGTGATGGATGAGGATGTGATAAGCACCAAGGTTGATACTCCCATTGATGATGTGGTGCAACTGATTGAAAAGTATAACCTGGTATCGGTTCCGGTTGTTGACAGCATAGGACGCCTGCAAGGTCAGATTACGGTCGATGATGTCATTGATGAGTTGCGTGAACAACAGGAGCATGACTACCAGATGGCATCGGGTCTTACCGGTGACGTTGAGACCGATGACAGCGTATTCCGCCAGATGATGTCACGTATCCCGTGGCTTCTGATAGGTATGATAGGAGGTATCCTCAACTCCATGCTGCTGGGTAAGTTTGAGCCTACGCTGCAGGGTTACCTGGGACTGCTGCTGTTCATCCCGCTTATCGGTGGAACGGGAGGTAACGTGGGTACCCAGTCATCGGCCATAGTGGTACAGGGTCTTGCAAACGGTTCGCTCAATACATCAAATATCTGGAAACAGGTATTCAAGGAGAGTGCCGTGGCTATGCTTAATGCAGTGGTACTGTCACTGCTTGTGCTGGCGTACAACATGTATCAGTTCGGTCCTACCCAGATAGTTACATATGCAGTTCCGGTGAGCCTGTTCGCCCTGGTCCTGATAGGAACTCTATGGGGTACCCTGCTGCCGCTCATATTTGAAAAGATTCACATCGATCCCGCCATTGCCACCGGCCCCTTTGTCCAGATTACCAATGACCTTCTGGGCATGGGTATCTACATGCTGGTAATAACGTTGATTATTTGACAGAACCGTTTATTGTAAGTTTTGGGCTCTATCTTTCTCAGATTCCATTTCTTTTGTTATATTGCGCCGTATTCTAGTTTCGCGGGGTGATAAATAGACTCGGAATATGGCTTGTAGCGCTGACGGTTTTATTGCCTGCTTGTAACAAGGACAAATCTGCAGGCATTGTTGAAAAGGACCTGACCGTCATGTTCGCCACGACCACCTGCCTGGTGGGCGACGGATACAATGAGCCCATTCTCAAAGCATTGATGGAGAGTGCGTCGGCACAGCCCGGCATTACGGTCCACCTGCTCAAACCGGACAACCTCACCGAGGCGCGCAGCCAGTTCAACGACTGGTTGGCCGGCTCCGACGAAAGCAAGGCTCTGATTCTTTGCGGCCCGGAATTCGAACCGCTGGTGGATGGCGTGATGCTCCCCAAAGGGCGCATCCTGCTGCTGGACAGCGACAAGACTTACGGCGGGGGTATTTCCACCGCTCTGCTCAAACGCTACGGCGGCGCCTGGCTGGCCGGTGCCATCATGAAAGATTTTGAACTGGTGTTGCTCAAGGGCCTGGACGGTGACCGCATCATCGACGAGATTTCGCAGGGAATCGAGGACGGTTACAGGGATAACGGGGGAGCAGGCTTCCAGAAATGCGTCCTTTCCACGGGTTATGAGGGTCTGAATATGGCGGACGAGCTTTACAGCATCCTGTGGGAACAGGAAGTCGTGAAGCTGTTCTATTCCTATGAGGGTCTCATCGTCCCGGTGTGCGGATCCTCCCGTCTGGGCGCATTCAATTTCTCCTGGAGGTACTATGCTACGATCGGTATCGGGGATGACTGCAGTCCTTATACCGACCTTCTACCCTTCTCCCTGATCCTGGATCTGGGAGGCATCGTGAGAGAATACGTGTCCGAGTGGGTGCAGAACAGCTCCTGGCCGGCGCATGCAGACTATGGCATGTCCACGGGGCATGTGTACATCAGCTTCAACGGACGTTTCTTTCATAATTATGCAAGCAATAACGAGAGTTGGCCGTTCTCGCTGGATGCCTGGACCGCGCTGGAGAATCAATATAAGGATAACGCTTTGGAAAAGGAGGCAGGCTATGCGTATTGACAGATTCTTCATACTGCTTGCAGTCTCCCTGATTCTGCTTGCCTGCAACAAGGAAATGCCCGGGCCGCAGTGCGTGACCACCACCTACAAGGTGGCCGTCGTGATGCCCCAATCCCAGTGGGACAGCTGGAAGCCCCTGGCGCAAGGAGCACTCGCCTCCATCGATCAGGCCCAGGAGGGCCTATGGCAGCGCGTGAAGCTGAATCTGGAGTGGATTGATGAGGACGGCACCAATATTGAGGACGAAGTCTATCGTATAACCCATGATGACTCCTACACCGCCATAGTGGGACCTAAGTACAGCCGCCACGCGCGGATGCTGGCCCGCGAGAGTCTGAGTTACCGCATCCCGGTCATCATGCCCAGCGTCACCTCGGCCGAGATCCAGCGCATCTATGGTGGCAGCAACAAGACCGCCCCCAATATCTTCTGCATGAGCGAGAGCGACCTGGCCCAGACCCAGGCCATGCTGAACGTCCTCCGGAAGCAGCTTCTGCCTGGCCACATCATTATGCTGTCGCGAGGCAGGGATGCGGACGACTATGTCTCCTCCTTTGCCTCCTATACGAAATACTTTGCCACCGAGCTGAGATATCGTTCCTACCAGGAATACGTATTCTCCGACAAAGAGAGCCTGCGCTCCTGTATCAGGCAGATACAGGCCAACATGGACTCGTATTTCTTCATTCTTCCCGTCATTATCTTTGTCCCTTCGTCTGTGGAGGACATGCTGATGCTGAACGCGGTGATTGACGAAGAGGGTATCAATTTGGGCATTGAGGCGATGGACTCTCAGACTATCTATATCAAGGATTACTTCCCCGATATTTACTGTACCGACATCGGCTGCAACCAGTTGCTGGAAGGGAAATTAACCCACGAATTCCATGGCATTGCCCTCTGCGGTGACCCTGAGAGCGGATTTCCTGCCGCCCGAAAGGCCGCTACCGGTCGCGAGGTCCAAAGCGGTGGCGCCCAGTTCTATGACAGTTTCACCCTGCTGGCACTGGCTCTGGCCCACAAGGAGACGGCAGGGTTGGAGACGGTCCGCGAGGCCATTGTGGCCGTGATGGACGCCTGCGACGGCAGCGGCGACGAATTCTCCTGGACGCCCGACGGCCTCCGATACGGCTTTCAGACCATCCGAAGCGGCCACATTCCCAGCATGTCAGGCGCGTCCGGCAGTTGGATCTTTGACCGTGAGACGCACATCAGCCAGTTGGGAACCTGGTATGGCCACTGGCGCTACTTCGACGGGCAGTATCACCTGGCTGATTACTTGACCCGCAGCGACCACGCGCGGATGAGCAGTATGGACCAGATGTGGAATTTTATGGCGGAAGGGCTTATGAACTTTGATAAAAACATCAAGGGAGTATCATACGAACCGCTTACCGACTGCTGTGCTGTGGTGATGGCCACCTCCACCGGCTGGACCAACTACCGACACCAGGCCGATGCACTGTACATCTATCGCATGCTCAAGAAGGCCGGCTACGACGACGATCACATCGTTCTGATTGTTGAGGATGATATCGCAAACAATCCCGAGAACCCGCACCCGGGTGTGGTACACGTGACCCCCGATGGGGAGAACCTGCACACTGACATCCAAATTGACTACAAGATCAGCGAACTCACTCCGGCGGATTTTGGAAATATCCTGAAGGGCAACGTGACAGAACGGACGCCCCAGGTGGTTCATGGAAGCAAGGGAACCAATGTACTGCTGTTCTGGAGCGGACACGGGGCCTACGACGGGAAGATCAACTGGGGAAAGGATGGCTATATCCTGGCGTCGGAGATTCATAGCATCCTGCAGGGTGCACAGGCCAACTTCCGGAAGCTATTCTTTGTGATGGAGACATGCTATAGCGGCTCTGTAGGCGAGGATATGCCGGCCATCCCCGGAGTGCTGCTACTGACCGCCGCCGCTCCTGGCGAGAGTTCCCACGCAGACGTACTGGAAGGCAACATCTACCTCTCAAACGCTTTCACTCGCGTGTTCCGTGAGGAAGTGGAGGCTAATCCCGACATCAACCTTTACGAACTCTACACACTGCTGGCGCGTCACACCACTGCCAGTCACGCCATGATCTACAATTACGAATGGTATGGCAGGGTGAACGACAATACTATGAGTGAGTATTTCCCACCCATTGATAACAACTAAATAAAAAGGATATGAAACAAAGAACGGTATTGCTTATTTTTATGATTTGCGTAGCCCTCTCCACAGTGTGCTGTACGGAGCAGGACACGGTCAATTCCGGCGGAAAGGAGTTCTCCCGGACACTGGCGGTCCTGAATGAGGATTACGCTGAAGTCATAATTTTGGATGAACTGTCGGAACCAGTCACTGTTACATCCACCAGGAATATTCCCTACTGGCTTTCGGTCGAGGCACAGGAGGGTGTCAACAATGATGGCCATCCGATACTCAAGGTCAACGTAAAAAAAGAGGACAACATGGTATTGGACCGTCGGATAAACGGCGATGTCACCTTTTCTACGGGAGATGTTATGCACCTGACCGTGGAGCAGGGCGGCAATCTGCCCACCGGTCTGAACGACGGCGGCATACTCAAATCCTGCAACACGGACTTTGAGGCTGACTGGGCGGGCACCAGGAACATCAGTCTGGTCACAAGCTATGTGGATGTCAACGGCATAAAGCAGGTAACCTCTACTGAGGTTGCCCTCCCCTGGGCAACGGGCTCACTGACGGAGGAATGGCTCCCGGAGGGCGAAGCTGAGAGTATGATTCAGCTCAAAGACCAGTGGGAACTGGTGTTCAACCTCACGGGAATTGAATCCCGACCCAACTACAACTACTTTGGCCTGTACAACAAGTACACAGGCAAGCTGCGCATCTTCTATTACATGGACCAGGCTCACATGCCGTCAGGCGATGCCAATGACCACATGTGGTCCCTCTATTTCCCCGATGCTCTGGCCGAATATCCGGTTTTCCAGTTCGGCATTCCGTACAAGGTGTCCGCTCCCGCTCTCTACAAACAGGTTGTAGGGTCGCCCAACATTATGTATATGACCAGCGCCACTACCAGCCAGATGAGCCAGAGTTTCAAGGTAACGCCCCGCATTGGCTGGTGGGCATTCGATGTGGACATGTCGCAGCTCCGGCCCACGGTGATGACATCCAAAAACGGCTATATTACCCCTGGTATGTTGCTTTTCAGCCAGGATAACGTATTCCTGAATTCTATCCTTAAGGGAGACATCAACGGCAGCATCAACGGAAATATAGACCTGAATGCTCTGGTGCCTTCGGCTACCGACGGGTCAGGTTTTTCGCTGACTGGTATTAACCAGAGGGGTCAGACGATGTTCACCAATCAAATCTTGGCCTATATGTTCATGGGAGACTTGTCAAGCGGAACTATGGGATTGGCGGTCGCCCGTGGCGGGCTTGGTGCCTGTACGATGCTGGATGGAATTATGAGTGCGTTGAAAGAACATCAAGAGCCGGATATGGGGAACCTGGGCAAAATCAAACTGGATGCCCGGCTCAACCTGAATGCCGAGTTGGAAACTCAGGGTACTATCGGCGGCGAGCGTTCCAGCACCGTATCTTCGCCAAAGATTCCCTGGGAATATCTTCTGGAAGGATCGCATTTAGGAGAAGGTGTATGGAATATCGAGAACAACCCCGTAGTTTATGTGCTATCCGATGCCTACTGGTCTGACGTCAAGAACTTTCTCACTTACGCTAGGATGGAGGAAAAAGATGCTTCAGGTAAGGTTATCCGCACCTGTTTCAAGACGGTTCAGGACCCTTCCAATTTGAATATCCGCCAGGTTTCTTTCCTGGATCCCACATCGATGGGCAAGCCTCTGCTTAACGACAAGGTTTACGGCACACGGTCTGCCGTCCATGTGGACCAGTCTTTCGGCGTGTTCCCGGGATCGACTGCAGGCTACACCAATAATTTCCGTACCGGATTAGGTGTTCCTGCCCAGACCGCTATCCTGTCCGATGCAACGTTTGATACCAAAAAGTACAAGCAAATAGTTCTTGTCAAACGTCCCGTCGATGACAATCTGTTCAGTTATCCTATCCCGGCGGAACTCTCCGGCATGATGGCTCCCCGTCTGAGCCAGCAGCCTGACGCCTCCAATTCGGATATTGTGCGCCAGTATTTTGGACAGTCCATGTATTATTTCAAGGTGAACCCGCCTGTCAATGAGGTGGACCAGGTGCAGTACGTGGCCGACCCGCAAGTCAAATTGCCCTATATTAAAAAGGACAAGGGCAATGGGGCAAGTGAATATATCCTCTATGACCCCGACTATGTGGACTGGGTGGTTACGGTGAGCCTGCAAGTAGAGCAGGACGATAAAATGTATGTCCTCCCCCGCCAATTCATTCCTGAAGTCAGGACTATTTCATATAAGGATCTGCCGGAGCTCATCAGCCAGATGAAGGCCCGCCGTTCCCAGCTTTCCGAGAGTGCGGACTATGTTGCCGCCGACGAGATGATAACACGCGTCCAGCAGTACTATGACGCTATTGTAGAAAGTTTAAACAAATGATTATGAAAAAAACAGCATTTATTTTTTGCGCCGCTCTGGCGCTGTTGGCCTGCAGTAAAGACGATACTGATGTCCAAAACGAATTTACAGACAAACTCAGCGACCTGGAGTATTTCCAGGATGGTCTGGTACGCCTGGACTCTTTAGGCAACATCCTGGGTTACAACGTAGGTAAGAACCTCAATGAGGCTGATCCCGCAGAGATTTCAGTTCCTGTGGACAGCTATGAGGAGGCGCGTGACCGCTTCCTGGAGTGGCTGCCGGAGGGAGTCCAGCCTGTAGTAAACGGTAAGACATACACCTGTCAGATGACAGATGAAGAGAACCAGCCTGAGGGGCAGGTTGTCTTTGCCGAAAGTACAGATCAGGGCGTCTTGGCAACGTTAAGCGTGACGGCCAAAGGCCCCAAAATAAACTCTGTCCTGTTTATCCCGACCACTGCCTGGCCGGAGAATTCGTCGGAGATTGAAGAGTATCTGGAGGAGAATTATTACCTGGGAGCCGAGGTTGAAGTAACAGAGGATAAAGGTTACGGCAAGGGCACGTTTATCGTGATTCGTGAGTGGAGTCCTAAGGAAAACGGAATTATGATCCGGATGGAGGGAGAGAAGTATGAACAAATGTGGAACAGCTACAACCGGGACAAAACCTCTTCGATCAATACCACCCAAACCGTGAGCAAGGTCCTGCATCAGGGCAACAACTATGACTATATCGTCAATACTTACGGCAAGGCCCACGGATGGCCAAGCCTGAACGAAAGATATCTCACAAAAAAAATCAAGAAAAAATTTCTCACCAAATATTTTACTTTTGTAAATCTTGAAACCGGCAAGGAAGGTACGTTCAGCAACAGTTTGTTCGATAACCAAAGCTGGTACAGGGTTTTCATCTATTGGTTTGCTCCCAGCGGAAACAAAGTGAAAATCTGGTAGTGGTCATAGCCACAGCACAGAAGGATCGTTTCCCTGTGCTATTTTCAAATAAATCTCTGCAAAAAGTAGGATTTTTGCAGGGATTTGCTTTTATTTGCATCTTTTGGTAGTAAACTCTAACAATTAGTGATTATGAGTGAAGAATTGAACACAGAGAAGACCTTGGAGCCGGTTGAGGCTGAGGTTGCTTCTGTTGAACCTATTGTAGAGGAGAAGGAGGCTATGACCCCTGTTTCCTCACGTGAAGAAATCATTGCACGTTTGCAGGAGATGGTGAGTGATATTTCATTGGCCAAAAGACAGGAGTTAGAATCACTAAAGCAGGTTTTCTATAAGTTGCAGAGAGCTGCCCAGGAGGAGCAGATAGCCGCGTTTGTAGCCGGTGGCGGTACAGCCGAGGAGTTTAAGCCCGAGCCTGACCCTCTGGAGGATCAGTTCCGCAAGCTCATGAACATAATCAAGGAGAAGAAAGCCGCCGCTCAGGAGGCTCTCGAGATAGTCCAGAAAGAGAACTACAAGAAGAAGCTGGAGTTGCTTGACCAGTTCAAGGCACTCATAGAGAAAGCTAATACTGAGGGCGCATCATACAATGAATTCAAGGCACTCCTGCAGGAGTGGAAAGAGATAAAGGAGGTTCCGGCCGATAAGGCTAACGAACTCTGGAAGGCATATCAGCAGTATGCCGAGCAGTTCTATGACATACAGAAACTCAACAATGAGTTCCGCGAGTATGATTTCAAGAAGAACATGGAGGCCAAGATAGCCATCTGTGAGGAGGCTGAGAAACTGGCCGATGAGCCCGATGTGGTTGCTGCATTCCGCAAGCTTCAGAAACTGCATCAGGATTATCGGGAGACAGGTCCTGTATCAAAGGAGTCACGTGAGGAGATATGGAACAGGTTCAAGACTGCATCGACCGTGATAAACAAACGTCATCAGCAGCACTTTGAGCAACTCAAGGAGAAAGAGAAGGAGAACCTGGATCAGAAGACCGTAATCTGTGAGCTGCTTGAGGGTATAGAGTATGACAAACTCACCACATTCCAGAGCTGGAATGACAAGACCCAGGAGGTGCTTGCCCTGCAGAAGAAATGGAAGGATATAGGTTTTGCTCCCGCCAAGCAGAATCAGAAGATATTTGAGCGTTTCCGTGCCGCATGTGACCTCTTCTTTAACCGTAAGGGTGAGTTCTTTAAGCAGGCCAAGACCGATATGACGGCCAACCTTGAGAAGAAGACCGCTCTCTGTGAGCAGGCCGAGGCACTTAAGGACAGCACTGACTGGAAGGAGACAGGCGACAAGATGGCCGAGCTCCAGAAACAGTGGCGTGAGATAGGCCCCGTGCAGAAAAAGTACACCAACTCCATATGGAAACGCTTTATCGGCGCATGTGACTACTTCTATGAGCAGCGTGACAAGAACACCTCATCAAAGAAACGTGAGGAGAACGCCAACCTGGCTGCCAAGAAGGAGATTCTGGCCAAGCTAGAGGCTTTTGATGCCAATAATCTGAGCGATGACGATATCCAGGCTATCCAGCAGTTGGTCGATGAGTGGAACGGCATAGGATTCGTTCCCTTCAAGATCAAGGACAAGATTGCCGCTCAGTTCAAGGCAGCAATGGAGCCGTTCTCAAGCGTAGTCAGCACCCGTCGCGGCGGCCGTCCCGCCCAGCGTGGCGGAGCGTCTCGTGATGGCGGTTCACCCCGTGAGAAGCTGCAGCGCCAGTATGAGCAGAAAAAGGCTGAGATCCAGACCTATGAGAACAACCTGGGCTTCATGAATGCCTCCAGCAAGTCCGGTAACGGCTTTGTCGATGCCATCAAGGCCAAGATTGAAACCTTGAAGAAAGAGGCCGATGACCTGTTGGCCCAGATCAAGGCCCTTGATGCTGAAGAGGATCAGAATTGATTACACATCAAAATAGGCCTTAGGGTCTCAGGGAGAATGCCCTCCCACAACAAAATTTATCGATTCCGAAACTACTGAGCGAGCTCAGTGTTCCAGAATCGATAATTTTTGTCGCGGGCCCCTCCCACTGGTCGCGCGTGGGTGCGAGACTCCCTGAGACCCTAAGGCCTATTTTGATGTGTAATCAATTGAAATCGACCAGTATTCGGAAGACTTTGCCCGGAGCGGCAACCCATTTCTGCATGGCGCTGAGGGCGTCTTCCGGTTTCACTATGGCAGAGATGAGCTCGTCCTTGGGGCAGGTGCCGCGCTGGAGGTAGCGGATGACGGCCTCAAAGTCTGATGGTGTGGCGTTGCGTGAGCCGCGGATGTTGAGCTCTTTCTTTACGAACAGGCCGGTGTGGAAGGTGACGTCATTCTTGGAATATCCGATGCACACTACGCGGCCGGAGAATGCCACCTCATCTATGGCTGCCTGATAGGTGGGCACACTGCCAACAGCCTCAACAACTACTGTGGGGCCAAGATTGTCTGTGAGCTTTACAAGCTCTGCGTGCAGGTCCTGCTCCTTTGAGTTGATGGTGTATGATGCTCCAAGGCGCTTGGCAAGCTCCAGCTTTTCATTATCCAGATCAACGGCAATGACGGTGGCTCCGCGCAGTGACGCACGGACAATGGCACCCACGCCAATCATGCCGCAGCCAAATACCAGAACGGTATCGGAGTCGGTAACATCGGCCCTGGATACGGCATGGAAGCCTACGCTCATGGGCTCAATCAGAGCGCAGTCACGTGGTGATATGCCCTGTGCGGGTATGACTTTCTGCCAGGGCAGCACCATGTAGTCACGCATGGCGCCGTCACGCTGAACGCCCAGAGTCTCATTGAACTCACATGCGTTGCTGTGACCTGATCGGCATGCGGCGCAATGACCGCAGTTGGTATAGGGGTTTACGGTCACGGTCAGTCCGGGAGTAAGGAACTCAGGCACGCCTGCACCTGTGCTCTCTATCACCGCACCAATCTCATGACCGGGAATGACAGCCTCCTTGGCCATTAGGTTTCGGCCCAGGAATGTGTTCAGGTCCGATCCGCAGAATCCTACATACTTTATCTTGAGCAGCACCTCACCGGCTCCGGCCGTGGGCTTGGCTGCCTCTTCTACCTTTATCTCTCCCTGTGCGGGAATTCTAATCTGTCTCATATTATTTTTTGCTTTAAAATGTGGAAAAGGGGACAGTGACTTCGTCGAGCTAAACCTTCCCCTTTTCCACATTTTCAATTAGTCTGTGACTTTGTGTCCGCGCCAGCCATACCAGGCACATACTGCAAAGCAGATGAGCGGAATGATATATGCCAGGCTGGGGTTACCCGTAAGTGAAACCTGGAATTTTGCGGTAAGCAACGGCAGTACCGAGTTACCCACGATGGCCATTACCAGGAAGGCCGATCCGCTCTTGGTCTCACCCTTAAGGTCGGTGAGGGCCAGTGAGAACTGTGTGGGATACATGATGGACATAAAGAATGATATACCCATCATGGCGTAAATGGCAGTCATGCCGTGTGACAGGCAGATGACCGCGCACAGCAAAACGTTTGCTAGTCCGTAAACCACCAGCATGTTCTTGGGCTGGAATTTGCCCATGAGCCATGCACCTACCCAACGTCCCACAAGGAATGAAAGCATGTAGAAGCCGAACAGGGTGGTAGCCGATTCATGTGAAAGACCGGAATACTTAACGCAGTATACGATGAAAAGGCTGTTAACGGCGGTCTGACCTCCGTTGTAGAAGAACTGGGCTATCACACCGTTGCGCAGATGACGGCGCTTGAGCACGTGGAATGATATAAGCTTGCTGTTCTCCTTGTCATTATCCTCAACCTCAATGCGCGGCAGCTTGGTGAAACTGATTATGACAGCTATCAGTATCAGCACAATACCGAATATGGCATATGTGAGCTTGAAATTATGGATCTCGGCATCCGGAACGGTACCGGTTGCCGATGCGTCATCAATCAGTATCAGCTTGCTCAGGAACATGGCTGCGATGAATGCACCCAGACCGTTGAACGCCTGTGCCAGGTTGAGGCGGCGGGGAGCTGTGGCGGGATCGCCCAGTTCCGTTACGTAGGGATTGGCTGCGGTCTCCAGGAAGCACATACCTATAGCCACGATAAAGAAGGCGCACAGGTAGAGCGGGAAACTGTAAAGTGATGTGACCGGTATGAACAGCAGTCCGCCTACGGCAGAAATGATGAGTCCCAGCACTATGCCTGCCTTGTAGCTGTAACGCTTCATGAACATGGCAATTGGGATAGGGAACAGGAAATAAGCGAACCAGTAGGATGTCTCTACGAATTCGGCCTGGCCCTGATCTATATTAAAGAGTGACATCATCTTGTTTACAACCGGTGACAACAGGTTGTTGCTGATAGCCCAAAGGAAAAACAGGCTGAATACCATTGCCAGTGCAACGGTGTTTTTATTTGTTTTCATACTCATTCTGACATGTTTTTAATGTAAGGTAATTCAATCTCCGTATCAATCCCGTAGAAAGCGGCTGCGTTCAAGCCAAGGAACAGCTCTTTCTCACGGTCGGTAAGAAGGGTAGACTTTATTATAAAGTCATATGAC
The DNA here is from genome assembly GCA_045113495.1 of Bacteroidaceae bacterium. Lineage (GTDB taxonomy): Bacteria > Bacteroidota > Bacteroidia > Bacteroidales > Bacteroidaceae > Colenecus. The sequence continues at coordinate 116,086 of JBGUIZ010000041.1, read as the reverse complement.
ATGCGGTAGGTGATGGCTGTGATGGTACGGGGGTAGTCCGATCCCCACATCAGCTTGTCCATTCCAACTTCATCGGCCGCTTCACGAATGGCGCGTACCGCTCCGTTAAAAGGATAGAACTCACTGTTGAACAGCCATGTGATACCGCCCGATTCTATCATCACGTTCTTATGGCGTGCCAGGCGTATCTGTTCCATCCATCCGGGAACGGTCACCATACCAAAGTGGCCTACGGCAATCTTAAGGTCGGGGAACTGCTGTATCACCTCCTCCATCTCGGGAACCTGTGCGGCTCCGTCCTCAAGGGTTATGGAAAGGAATATGCCTTTCTCCTGCATGATACGGAAAATCTCCATCATATCAGGGCAGGTAAGGCTTATGCGTCCCTGAGGAGTCTGCAGCCTGTGACCTGGTATGGCCATGCCGCGGAACCCCAGACCGATAAGTTCCTTTGCCTGATCCAGCCAGCCGGGCAGGCGGTAATCGGCCATTCCGCATGTTATGAAACGGTCCGGATAACGATGTTGCACACTGGCCAGATACTCATTCTGCAGTCCGTCTATGAACTCCTGTACCACTACGGCGGCAGTCACCTGCGCATAGTCCATGTTTGACAGGAACACTTCGGCCGTGTTGCGTCCGTCTATGATGAAGGGCGGCACCATCTGGCGCACCTCGCCCATAAACAGCGAACGGCCGTTCTCCAGGGTGCGTATGGGCATACCGTTCACTACGGTATCCTGACGCAGCCACAGGTGTGAGTGGGCATCAATTATCTTCATGAATTACACCAGGTTACTCTCTGCTGATTACCGATAATCTCACGCACCTCAAATACAAGGTCCCAGTCAAGCGGCTCCTGTACGGCCTCAATGTTCTTGAGTACATTGTCAGGATTGGCCGAGCTGAAGAGTGTTGTTGCTATACGCGGGTTGCTGTAAGAGTACTGTACAGCCAGTTTCTCTATCGATGTACCGCGGCTCTTGCAGTGCTGTGCAGCTTTGGTGCAGGCCTCTACCAGAGGTTTGGGTGCGGGATGCCAATCAGGAACGCCACGTTCGGAGAGCAGTCCCATGGCCAGCGGTGAGGCGTTGATCACGCCTATGCCTTTCTGCTCAAAATATCCCAGATAATCATTGAGCTTATCATCATTCAGACAGAAATGACAGAAGTTGAGAATGCTCTCTACCGTGCCGGTGGGAGCATGGTCAACCACCCATTTAAGGTTCTCAAGCTGCAGGTCAGTTATGCCCACATGGCTTACTATACCCTTGTTGCGGAGTTCAACAAGTGCAGGCAGGGTCTCATCGACCACCTTCTGCAATCCGCCGGGCAGGGCGGCCTGGAACTCTATGTCATGTACGTTTATCAGGTCTATGTGGTCTATGTTGAGACGCTCCATGCTCTCATAGACACTCTCAGTGGCACGTTTGGCACTGTAATCCCAGGTGTTCACGCCGTCCTTTCCGTATCGGCCCACCTTGGTTGACAGGAAATACTTGTCACGCGGGATATCCTTGAGCGCCTTGCCCAGCACGGTCTCAGCCTTGTAATGGCCATAGTATGGCGATACATCTATAAAATTCAGGCCGTTGTCTACAGCCGTGAATACCGCCTCAATGGCTCTCTTCTCATTGATCTCATGGAATACTCCGCCCAGTGATGACGCACCAAAGGCCAGACGGGCCACTTTCATTCCTGTTTTTCCAATTTCGTTAGTCTTAAGCATGATTTGTTGGTTAGTGATTATTAGGTTGCTATTGTTTCAATATAAAGTCTCGACACTCCTCCATCAGCCACTTAGGAGTGGAGGTGGCCCCGCATATCCCCACGGACCGTGCCCCATGAAGCTGGCTGAAATCTATATCCTCCTTGCCCTCAATCATGTATGACCTGGGGTTTACGTTCAGACACTCGCTGAACAGCACCTTGCCGTTTGAACTCTTGCGCCCCGATACGAACAGTATCACGTCATGACGGCTGGCAAACTCACGTATGTTCTCGCGGCGGTGTGACACCTGTCCGCAAACCGTGTTGTTGTGCACGAACCTGCGGCCGGCCGGTACACGTTCCGATATCTTCTCAATAAGCTGGTTATAGCTGGAGGCTGATTTGGTTGTCTGTGAGTAGAGGAATATATCCTTGCTGAAATCTATGCGGTCTATCTCATCGGCCGATTCAATCACGATTGCGGTGCCATCGGTCTGTCCCACCAGCCCCAGTACCTCGGCATGTCCTTTCTGTCCGAATATCACTATCTGTCCGGTCTGAGGGTCCAGCTCCTGAAACTGCCGATGTATGCGTTGCTGCAGTTTGAGCACCACCGGGCAGGTGGCGTCAATAAGCGTGATACCGTTGTCACGAGCAGTCTGATATGTGGATGGGGGCTCGCCGTGGGCACGCAGCAGCACCTTGGAGTCCCGGAGTGAACTGAACTGCTCATGGTTGATGGTCTTGAGCCCAAGCTCCTGTAGCCGTTCACACTCTATTCCGTTATGAACTATATCACCAAGACAGAACAGCTCACGGCTGCGGCGCAGTTCCTCCTCGGCCTTTCCGATAGCCGAAAGCACGCCAAAGCAGAATCCGGAGTCGTTGTCTATCTCTACTGTCATAAGTTTACTGTGCTGCTTTCTCGTACTGCTGCATCAGCCACTTGTCCTGCTCATCCAGCGTCATGTCGCTGTTGTCAAGCACTATGGCGTCATCGGCCTGACGAAGGGGTGATACGGCACGGTGTGAATCTATGTAGTCACGCTCACGTACATTCTTGAGTACATCCTCATAGACGGGATTGTCACCCTTGAGGAGCAACTCCTCATAACGGCGGCGGGCGCGGATCTCATCACTTGCGGTCACGAATATCTTGAGCTGGGCGTTAGGGAACACTGTAGTTCCTATGTCACGTCCGTCCATGATGACGGCACCCTTGCTGCCCATGGCACGCTGCTGCTCCACCATGGCCTCACGCACAAACGGGATAGCCGATATGGGGCTTACCTTGCCCGATACCTCCATGCCGCGAATCTCACGCTCCACGTTCTCTCCGTTGAGCATGGTATACTGCTGTCCTTCTGCATCATGACCGAAAGTGATCTCCAGTCCGGGCAGTTCACGGCGCAGTGAATCCTCATCTATCGTATCACCGTTAATGAAACCGCGTCTGAGGGCATATAGTGTGACGGCACGGTACATGGCACCGGTATCTATATAGGTGTAACCTATCTTTTTTGCAAGCGCCTTGGCCATGGTACTCTTGCCGCAGGACGAATGGCCGTCCATTGCTATTATTATCTTTTTCATATGTTGAATGCGAAATTGCAGATTAGTGATGACTCTGAAACCTGGTACTTGCCGTATGAGAGGTCAAACATGATGCGTCCCAACTTGAGTCCGGTACCCACGGTCCATCCGGTAAAGCCTTTGCTGCCTTTGGTGGCCAGCTCGGCTCGGTTACGCATGTTACAGCCAATGGCCACATAGAACCGCTCTGAAAGATTGATGTCGGCTCCCAGTGATATGTGACGTTTCAGGATCTCTCCGAATCCGCGGCTGTCATCATCGGCAAAATAGAAATCCTTTTCATCCCAACGGGTCAGGTTGTCCATCGAGAGAGTGAAACGCAATGGGGCGTGCGAGGGTTTCCAGGTCACTCCGGCGCAGAGGTCAAAGGGCATTTTCTGGAAAGTGTTCTCAAACGCCTTGATCTGACCTCCCAGGTTGGTGGCGGCCAGGCCGATGGTGAGTCCGTTATCGGAATTGATATAAAGCAGTCCCAGGTCAACGCCTATTGCAACCGATGTCATTGAACCGTATCGGGAGGATACTATGTTTCCGGTAATGCCTCCGCTCAGGTTATCAGTTAGCATATATGACCAGGTGGCGCCCAGGGCCATGTCCTTTGCAGTGAAAGAGCCGGTCACGGTGCCGTCGGCGGCTGTCTCCTTCATCCTGCCGTAACTGACGTATCTGGCGTTGAAGGCGTAATGTGAGCGCTCGTCAAAGAGATTGATGTACTGGGCCCCGGCGATGGTGGTGCCTGAGAACCATGTCATGGCATTGAGTCCCATAAGCCTGCTACCGTTTGCCGACAGCACTGCCGGATTTGAGATGAACAGGGTGGGGTCAGCGTCAAAGACTGAAACCGTGCGGCCTCCCAGAGATGAATTGTGGGCCGATACAGGCAACCTGAGGAATTCAAAGGAACTCTCCAAACTCTGCGCTTGGACAGTATCGACTCCTATCATGAATAAGGCCAGAGCTATTGTCAGGAGGTTTCTTTTCATCGGGAACAAATGTACAAAAAACGAGTGTAACATACCTTATATTTATAACGTTTTTAAAATGCAAAAAGATACACGGCTCATCATATAAAAAAACATTAAAAAAAGACGGAACCGGGACGTATTGCATTTAAGTATTCGTTATAGAGGCAGAAACAGGGAATAAGAGAGAGCCTTGTTAAGTATTAAAAATACACAAAAAAGGCCTTTTGTTATTCGTTATGACAAAAAGAGTGTATTTTTGCCGTATGTTAACAAAGGTGCGTAAACACTAAACTATAAGAATATGGAAATCAAAAAGTCTGAAAGAGCTGATCTTGAGAAGGGCAAATCCACGTCACTTCTGATCGGATTCGTTATGGCGCTTGCCGTAATGTTCGTAGCGCTCGAGTGGACTCAGAGAGAGGTGGAAGACAATTCCGAACTCTTCATGGCAAGAGACGTTTCTCTGAACGAGGAGATGGTTCCTATCACACTTCCTGAAAAGAAGACCGTTCCGCCTCCACCCGCAGCTGTTACAAAGGCAGAGATTATTGAGATCGTAGAGGATGATGCAGATATCGAGGAGGATATCATGGCATCCACAGAGGACCAGGCAGAGTGGGTAGACCTTAACGAGTATGACGTTGTTGAGGTTGAGCCGGAGCCTGAGGAGGAAGCACCCTTCATGGTCGTTGAGGATATGCCTGAGTTCCCCGGTGGTACCGCAGCTCTTCTGGAGTATCTCAGAAAGAACATCAAGTATCCTGCAATTTGCCGCGAGAACAACATTCAGGGTCGTGTCATTGTTTCGTTCGTTGTGAACAAGGATGGTGCGATTGTGGATCCTGAGGTTGTTAAGAGCGTTAACCCGTCACTTGACAAGGAGGCTGTACGAGTTATCTCTACAATGCCTAACTGGAAACCGGGTATGCAGCGTGGAAAGGCAGTACGTGTTAAGTACACCGTACCTGTAAACTTCCGCCTGAACTAAACAAGCAGGTAAATACCCATAGTGCGAAGAGACCGTATCAGGCCTCTTCGCTTTTTTATATTCGTTTTGTTGCGTTTTTTCAAAACACTTTCTTACTTTTGCGAATGATGAAGACTTCACGACAAATCCAGGAGTGTTTTGAGCAGTACTTACAGTCCTTGGATTACTCCCGTAATCCTGATGAACTGTATGCTCCGGTAAGGTATGTCCTCTCGCTTGGTGGTAAGAGGATACGCCCCACATTGCTTATTATGGCATATAACATGTATGCCGATGATATAGAGAGTGTATTCAGCACTGCGGCCGGAATGGAGATATTCCACAACTTCACCCTGTTGCATGATGACCTTATGGACAGGGCCGATATGCGTCGCGGCAAACCAACGGTACACAAGAAATGGAATGACAATACCGCCATTCTTTCCGGTGATGGAATGCTTGTGCTGGCTTACCGTTATCTTGCCCAGACTCCTGCTCAGAAACTCAAGACAATACTGGACATAGCCAATGAGACCTTTACCGGTATCATGGAGGGACAGCAGTATGACATGGAGTTTGAGACCCGTGATGATGTTACTGAGGCTGAATACATTGAGATGATAAGACTCAAGACTTCCGTGCTGCTTGCCGCCTGTGTGCAGATAGGTGCAGTTCTGGGAGGTGCATCGGACAAGGATGCCGCCTTGCTGTATGAGTTCGGCGAGAAGGTGGGCCTTGCATTCCAGTTGCAGGATGACCTGCTGGATGTATACGGTGACCCGGCTGTATTTGGCAAGAAGATAGGCGGTGACATACTTTGCAATAAGAAGACATACCTTTATATAAATGCGTACCTGCTGGCCAATGCCGCCCAGAAGGCTGAACTGGACCGATGGGCTGCATATGACGGCGATGACCCGGAATCAAAGATCGCTGCCGTACGTGCCATATATGATGCGGTGGGAGTGCGTGAGCTCTCTGAAAGACTTATCCGTTCATATTTTGCCGAGGCTATGTCCAGACTTGACAGTGTAAGCCTGGACGCTTCACGCAAGCAGGCGCTTAAGGAGTATGCCTCAAGTTTAATGAATAGAGTCATTTAAATAACCAGATTACTATGCCTTACAGAAGATTACCCAACACTGACAAGGCCAGGATCCGTTCATTGGAAACTGCCATCAACAAGATGCGGAACAGTGATTATTATGCTCCCGTCATGTCTCCTGAGCTTTTCAATAGGGCAGACAAGAAACTTGCCCAGTTCAAGGAGGCCGTTGAGCGTTATGTGAATTCGCTTGAGACACAGGTAAACTATTCCAAGTCAGAGGCCTACCAGGACCGCCTCAAGAACGCCAAGATGTACGTGTCACATTTTCTGACCGTATTCAACATGTGCGTAAAGCGTGGTGAAATGAAGGCTTCTGACAGAAAATTCTACTCAATTCCCGAGAACTCGGGTGAACTGCCGGACATGTCAAGTGACATAGCCGTCATTCGTTGCTGCGAGAACACCATTAACGGTGAGAAGGCGCGCACGGCAAAGGGTGGTGTACCCATTTACAATCCCACTATAGCCAAGGTTGCAGTTCACTATGACCTGTTCAAGGAGCTCTATGACAAACAGAGTAAAATGCGTCAGCTTACTGATGAGGCCCTGCTTGTGGTGTCACTCATGAGGCCTCAGGTTGATGAGGTGATTCTTGATGTGTGGAACTCTATTGAGAACTATTTCCAGGATCTTACGGGAGAGAAAAAGATCAAGGTCTGCAGGGAATACGGTCTGATATACTATTACCGTACCAGTGAGAAAGCTGATTGACACTCACTGTCATGTCTATGACGAGGCTTTCCGTGAGGATCTGCCTCAAGTCATGGATAGAGCCCGTGAGGCCGGGTTGGAGTATCTGCTTCTGCCCAATATCAATCCGGACACCTTAAGTGACCTGCTGGCCGTGTGTGACGCATGGCCCCATATGTGCCGTCCCATGACCGGACTGCACCCTGAGGATCTGGCTGCCGATTATCACAGTCAGCTTGCTCTCCTCAAGGAGGGGCTTGACAAAGACCAGTCCAAGGATGGCCCCCACCGTTTTATAGGAATAGGTGAGACCGGACTGGACCTCTATTGGGACAAGACACGTCTTAAGGAGCAGACGGATTCATTCTGCATACAGATTGAGTGGGCGCTGGAATATGACCTGCCAATTGTAATCCACTCAAGAGACTCTTTTGACCAACTCTATGACGTGATGTCCCGCTATAGGAACAGCGGACTTCGCGGCGTGTTCCACTGTTTCTCAGGTGATGCGGCTGGGGCATCGGCACTGATGGAGTTTGAGGGTTTCATGTTTGGCATAGGAGGCGTGCTCACTTATAAGAAATCAGTAGTGCCTCAGGCGCTGGAGGTCATTCCCAGAGATCGTATCGTCCTGGAGACAGACTGTCCTTACCTGCCTCCGGTGCCTTTCAGGGGCAAACGTAACGAGCCTTCATACATAGTCCATACCGCACAGATACTGGCGCAGGTATGCGGCTGCACCATAGACGAGGTGACTGATTTTACATCGGCCAACGCCCGCCGCCTGTTCCGTCTTTGAGCCCCGCGGTACAATAACCGCAACCAAAATCCGTTTATTCATTACCCGCTCACTGGCGGGTATGTTCAAGATGAGGAAATTCAAAGAGTTCAAACGCATACGGACTGTCCTGATAATAGTAGCTATCATCATAGCTTTCGTCTCACTTTTTGTTTCACAGTCATTGGTCAAGGACCTGTCGCGTGAGGAGCATTCCAAGATGGAACTTTTTGCCGAGGCGTACCAGCAACTGAATGATGCCGATGAGAACACAGACCTGAGCCTGGTGCTTGCGGTGATATCGGGCAACCAGACCATTCCCGTGATTGTGGTCGATGACAGCGGCGAGATCCGCAACTACATAAACATAGAGATCCGTAAGGCCGATACGCTCACATATCTTACCAATTACGTGGAGCGTATGCGAGGGCTGGGTAACTCCATAAAGATCTATTTTGACGAATCGGACCAGGAGCATTACAACGAGGTCTGTTTTGATGAGTCACTGCTGCTGAACCGCCTTACCGTATATCCTTATATCCAGATGGGTGTGGTAATGCTGTTCGTGCTGATTGCCATATTCGCACTGCTCAGCTTCAAGAAGACGGAGCAGAACCGTGTCTGGGTGGGCCTCTCCAAGGAGACAGCACACCAGCTGGGTACACCCATATCATCCCTTATGGCCTGGACTGAACTGCTCAAGGACAAGTATGATGATGACCTGATAGGTGAGATGGAGAAGGATGTGAACCGCCTGCAGATGGTGGCTGAACGATTCTCCAAGATAGGATCCATGCCTGAACCCGTACAGGCCGATATGGTAGGCGTGCTGGACGGTGTGATTGATTACGTGGAGCACCGCTCGCCTGCAACCGTAAAGTTTGTGCGTGAATTCCCCAATCCGCCGGTGAACGCCCGTGTGAACGCCTCGCTGTTTGGCTGGGTGATAGAGAATATCTGCAAGAATGCGGTCGATGCCATGAGCGGCAAGGGCAAGCTTACCATTAAGCTGACGGAGGATAAGAATTACGTCGTCATTGACGTTACCGATACCGGAAAGGGAATTGCCAAGAACTCCTGGCGCTCGGTATTCGATCCCGGCTACACCACCAAGGAACGCGGCTGGGGCCTGGGACTCTCCCTTGCCAAGCGAATAGTCACCGAGTACCACAAAGGCCGCATCTACGTAGCTCACTCCGAACTCGGTCACGGCACCACCTTCCGCATCGAAATCCCCCGATAGGTTTCCAAAAAAAATCTTAATCATTTCACTTTGCGAAAATAAAGTCTTATCTTTGTGCCCCGAAAAAATTGTTTGATGGGAAGACTGGATAAATATATAGTTGACCTGAAGGGTCTTACCGAAGCCAATTCAACCTACAGTTGGACCGTTGACCAGGAGTTCTTCAGCATTGTGGAGGGCGAGGAGGTACAGCGCGGCAAGGTGAATGTTGACCTTAAGGTTACCAAGGCATCCGGTGTTTACCATCTGGCATTTCAGGTAGCCGGCTCAGTCATTGTGACTTGTGACCGATGCCTGGACGATATGTCACTTGATATTGAGAATGCCGGTGAGCTTAAGGTTAAGCTCGGTCCGGACTTTGCAGATGAGGGTGACATCATTATCGTGCCTGAGGACAAGGGTATCGTGAATGTGGCGTGGTACATCTATGAGTTCATAGCTCTGGCCATTCCAATCAAGCATGTTCACGCTCCCGGCAAGTGCAACAAGGGCATGATGGAGAAACTTGATGAGCATACGGCTGAGGAAGGTGAGGAAGGCGTAGTTGAGGATACCGGAGCTACAGATCCCCGTTGGGATGCTCTGAACAGCCTGATGGAATCAGATAACGAATAACAACAATATAAAAACAAAACAAAATGGCACATCCTAAAAGAAGGCAGTCTAAGACAAGAACTGCGAAGAGAAGGACTCACGATAAGGCAGTAGCACCTACACTGGCAATCTGCCCTAACTGCGGAGCATGGCACGTCTATCACACAGTATGCGGTGAGTGCGGTTATTACAGAGGCAAGTTGGCAGTAGTCAAGGAAGCAGCCGCTGAATAAACCAAAACAGAGAACGCATCCTTCCAGATGCGTTTTTTTTGACTCTTTTTGTAATCAGACACAGGCAGCATGCACAAGGCCGGATTTGTAAATATAGTAGGTAACCCCAATGTAGGTAAGTCAACGCTGATGAACCTGCTGGTGGGTGAGCATATATCCATTGCCACATTCAAGGCTCAGACCACGCGTCACAGGATAATGGGTATTGTCAATACCGAGGAGTCTCAGATAGTATTCTCCGATACCCCCGGTGTGCTCAAACCTAACTACAAGCTGCAGGAATCCATGCTGGCATTCTCGGAGAGCGCGCTGGTTGACGCCGATGTGCTGCTCTACATGACCGATGTGGTTGAGAAAGCCGATAAGAACTCGGAATTCCTGGAGAAGGTGGCCAAGATGAAGGTGCCTGTGATTGTGATAATAAACAAGATTGACCTGACCGATCAGGAGAACCTGATAAAACTGGTTGAGGTATGGCATGAAAAACTGCCCAATGCAGAGATAATACCTATTTCTGCCGGTAACTCTTTCGGCGTGGAGACCGTGCTCAAGCGCGTTAACGAACTCCTGCCGGAGTCACCTCCCTATTTTGACAAGGATCAGCTTACAGACAAACCGGCCCGTTTCTTTGTGTCGGAGATTGTAAGGGAGAAGATCCTGCTCCATTATGACAAGGAGATACCATACTCCGTTGAGGTTGCGGTAGAGCAGTTCAAGGAGAACAAGAGCCGCATACTGATAAACTGCGTGATTTACGTGGAGCGTGAGTCGCAGAAGGGTATTCTCATAGGTCATGAAGGCCAGGCGTTGAAGCGTGTGGCCATTGAGGCCCGCAAGGATCTTGAGAAGTTCTTCGGCAAGAAGATATTCATGGAGCTGTTTGTCAAGGTAGATAAGGACTGGCGCAGCTCAGACCGTGAGCTCCGCAACTTTGGATATTCACAAGATTGATATATTATGAGCAACCTTGTAGCAATAGTAGGCCGTCCCAACGTAGGTAAGTCAACGCTGTTCAACCGCTTGACTCAGACCCGTCAGGCTATTGTGGATGACGAGGCCGGCACCACCCGCGACCGCCAGTACGGCAAGTGCGAGTGGGGTGACCGCGTATTCTCCATAGTGGATACCGGCGGTTGGGTAGTTAATTCCGATGATGTTTTTGAAGAGGAGATCCGCAAACAGGTAAAGATAGCCATAGAGGAGGCTGACCTTATCCTGTTCCTTGTGGACATTAAGAACGGTGTTACGGATCTGGATGATGAGGTGGCAGGTATTCTGCGCCGCTCCAAGACTCCGGTAATCCTGGTAGCCAACAAGATGGATACCTTTGACCTGCAGTATGCCGCTGCCGAGTTCTACAGTCTGGGACTGGGTGACCCCCTCTCCATATCGGCCGCCAACGGAAGTTGCACCGGTGATCTGCTGGATGCAATCGTTGCCAAGCTGCCGGTTGAGGCCGATGCCGAGGTCAGTGAGGACATCCCCCGTTTTGCAGTGGTGGGCCGCCCCAACGTGGGTAAGAGCTCCATTGTGAACGCATTCATAGGTGAGGACCGTAATATCGTGACCGATATTGCAGGCACCACACGTGACTCCGTATACACCCGATACAACAAGTTCGGATTTGATTTCTATCTGGTCGATACCGCCGGCATCCGTAAGAAGAGCAAGGTGGAGGAGGATCTGGAGTTCTACTCCGTGATGCGCTCCATCCGTGCCATTGAGAACAGTGATGTCTGCGTACTCATGCTTGATGCCACCCGCGGCATTGAGAGCCAGGATATGAATATAGTATCACTCATAGTCAAGAACCAGAAGGGTCTTGTGGTGGTGGTCAACAAGTGGGACCTCATTGAGGACCGCTCGGCCAAGGTGATGCAGAACTACGAGGATGCCATACGCTCACGTCTGGCTCCGTTCGTGGATTTCCCCATCGTGTTTACATCGGCCATAGAGAAGCAGCGCATACTTAAGGTGCTTGAGTGTGCCAAGGATGTTTACAAGCATAAGACCAACCATGTGTCTACCGGCAAGCTGAATGCCGAGATGCTACCGCTGATTGAGGCCTATCCGCCTCCATCAACCAAGGGTAAGTATATCAAGATCAAGTATTGCACCCAGTTGCAGGGACCGCAGATTCCCACATTCATATTCTTTGCAAACCTGCCGCAGTACGTAAAGGATCCTTACAAACGTTTCCTTGAGAACAAGATCCGCGAGAAGTGGGATTTTAGCGGAACTCCGATAAATATCTTTATCAGACAGAAGTGAGCTCAAAGGCTCACTTTTTTGGTTCTGTTACCGCATTTTACCAGCCAGATTCCGCGTCCGGGAAGGGTAATCTGAAGTGTCTCGCTGCCGGTTGTGGTTTCCATAACAGGCTTGCCCGATATGTCATAAACGATGACCTTGCTGCCTGTGGGTGCGGTAACGGTAAGTTTGCCGTCAATATAGGCGATGGATACCTGCATGTCATGATGACGGCTTACTGTAGTAGGCAGGCTCTCAGAGGCTATGAATGATACCAGACCGTTTTTCCTCTCTATCCCGTAGACGGAGTATAGGGTCTTGCTGCCGGAGACATAAAGATTGGGTGAGCCTACAGCGGTGATGCTGTCCAGCCCGTAGTAGGGGAACAGGTCGCCGGCGTTTGACTCGCGGTTATAGTTGTCATCGGCCGCCAGAATGCTGAATCCGTATGGTCGCGACAGATTTACGTATGCACCACCGGCGTCCCAGGTGCTGGCTTTGTAATCTACGGCCGTCACCATCAATCCTTCGGCGCGATGGAAGCTGTACCATCCGGTCTGGATATGGTTCTCCAGAATAACGAACCTGTTGTCCAGACCAGTATTGAGGCGGTAAGCGGTATGGATGCCGGCCACAGAGTCCGGTTTCCTGCTTATGTCATTCAGGGTGTATTTGCCGGGAACGGTTATCTCCTCAAGCTCCATCCAGCCGAGTGAGTATTTCTCAAAGGCTGTGTATCCTACCGGTGTAAAACCTCCGTTCTCATAGCTTCCGTAATCCATAAGGCTCCAATAACCCATGGCGGCATCTTCGACCTCGTTCCCGGAATAGAAGTCGGGAAGTCCCAGCGTATGCGAGAATTCATGACAGATTGTGCCTATTCCGTCCAGGATGGAATCCGAGTCCCAGAACAGTTCACATGTACATCCGTATAATAACTCGATATTGTATGGACCTGTATTGTACTTGTAGGTGTCGGACTGGGGCCACAACCTGTTGCTGTCCGCTCCTGCAAAGTTCTGTCCCTGTCCCGCAAAGATGAAGAAAAGCTGAGGCGTGCTGTTGCTGTGCAGGTACGCACTGAAATCCAGGGTGTCACTCTGCATGAGTTGGTCGCAAATCTCCTGTACTATGACATTTACGTTGCGGTCTCTGCCGGAACGGTCTGAGCCGTAGTAGCTGTATCTTTCAGACAAATGGATGGGGCCGATGACCTTGAAAACGGGATTGTACTGATTGTTGGACTGATCCCTGAAATAGTCCGATACGCAACCGGGAGTAGGGGTGTAGCTCTCTCCATGATGTGTGTAGGTGGTGTTTTCCGTATAGCCCTTCTCGTTGAATATGCGGTCGTAACGCTTTAATAGGGAGTCAGTGTCCTGAATTATGAATTTGCAGTCTGTGAAATCAACCAGGACCACAATGTAGTTCTGTGTTCCAAGCCTGGGGACGTTTCTGCTCGCGTAGTCTCCGGGAGCGGCAGAGCGGGTAAGGGCGCTGCTTGGCACGGACCACACGGCGGGGTTGTCACGGTCTGTAGGGAGGATGCTCTCAGGGATGTGTGAACCCGGCCCACGTCTTATCTGGACTGCATGGCCGGACTGAAAGAAAAAAGCGCAAGCCAGTAAAGCCAATATGTGCCTTAAGGCTCTCATCAGTTCTGGAAATTCTTCTTCTTGAGCTCGAAACTCTGGCTCAGGTATTTCTCTCTTACTATCGGGTTGACGGCAAGTTCCTCGGGGGTACCCTGGAACAGGATGCGGCCCTCAAACAGCAGGTAAGCGCGGTCAGTGATACTGAGAGTCTCATGTACGTTGTGGTCAGTTATGAGGATGCCTATGTTGCGGTCCTTGAGTTTCCATACGATCTGCTGGATATCCTCAACGGCTATGGGGTCAACACCTGCAAAAGGCTCGTCAAGCATGATGAACTTGGGTTCGATGGCGAGGCAGCGAGCTATCTCGGTACGGCGGCGCTCACCACCCGACAGGCGGTCACCCAGGTTCTTGCGGACTTTCTGCAGGCGGAACTCCGCTATGAGGCTCTCCAGCTTGTCACGCTGATAATCAAGCGGTTTGCCGGTCAGTTCCAGGACTGATGCGATGTTGTCTTCAACGCTCATCTTGCGGAATACGCTGGCCTCCTGAGCCAGGTAGCCTACGCCGGCACGGGCGCGCTTGTAGACGGGATAATCGGTAATATCCTTGTCGTCAAGATATATGTGACCCTCATTGGGGGTTATAAGTCCGGTCGTCATGTAGAAGGATGTGGTCTTGCCGGCTCCGTTGGGGCCCAGCAGACCTACAATCTCGCCCTGCTTGACATCGAATGAAACGTGGTTCACTACGGTGCGTTTGCCGTAGCGTTTTACCAGATCCTCGGTTCTTAGGACCATCTTGTGGTCGTTGTTTTCTTCCATAGTGTTGCAAAGATAGCTAAAAAACCTCAAAATTTTCGCCATTTGCAGGAATTAAGCTAATTTTGCACCCTAATTAAAAAAGGCGAATAATTCAACACTATAAAGACAGAATGAACGTAAAGTTTGAGAATGTAAGCAAGGTACAGGGCCTGCTTACCGTCAGCATGGAGAAGGCTGATTATCAGGAGAATGTAGACAAGGCACTCAAGGATGCCAAGAAGAAGGTTCAGATGCCGGGTTTCCGTCCGGGCATGGTTCCCATGAGCCTGGTGCAGAAGATGTACGGCAAATCCATCAAGGCCGATGAGATCAACAAGCTGCTTCAGGAGAAGGTTTTCGGTTATATCAAGGACAACAAGATCGATATGCTGGGTGAGCCGCTTCCCAACGAGGAGAAGGAGGCTGGCATGAGCCTGGATGATGACAATCAGACTTTCTATTTTGACATTGCTCTTGCTCCCCAGTTCGATGCTGAGATAGGCAAGGACGATTCAATCAACTACTACGAGATCAAGGTTACCCCCGAGATGGTGGAGAGCCAGGTTAAGGCATACATGCAGCAGAACGGCAAGTATGAGCAGGTTGACAGCTTCCAGGAGAACGATGTTGTAAAGGGCCAGCTCGTAGAGCTTGACGAGAACGGTGCCGCCAAGGAGGGTGGAATCGTCGTAGAGGGTGCTACCCTGATGCCTTCATACATCAAGGATGCCGCTCAGAAGAAACTTTTTGCCAAGGCCAAGAAGGGTGATGCAATAGTATTCAACCCCGCCAAGGCTTATGAGGGCAACGCAATAGAGATCTCTTCACTCCTCAACAAGAAGAAGGAGGAGGTTGAGGATATCAAGGCCGATTTCTCACTCACAATCCAGGATATCACCCGCTTTGTAGAGAGCGAGCTCAACCAGGAGGTATTTGACCGCGTATTCGGTAAGGACGCCGTAAAGGACGAGGCAGGTTTCCGCGCCAAGGTTGAGGAGTCACTCGCACAGAGCTTTGTTCCTGACTGCGACTACAAGTTCCTGCTCGATGTACGCACATACATGATGGAGAAGGTTGGCAAGCAGGAGTATGCTGAGGACCTGCTCAAGCGTATCATGAAGGCTAACAAGCCCGATGCAGACCAGAGCGAGGAGACATTCCAGCGCAGCCTTGAGGAGCTGACATGGCACCTTGTACAGGAGAAGCTGGTTGAGAAGTTCAACATCAAGGTTGAGGATGAGGACATCAAGGCTATGGCACGCGAGGCTACACGTGCCCAGTTCGCTCAGTACGGCATGATGAACATTCCCGATGAGCTGCTTGACAACTACTCAAAGGAGATGCTCAAGAAGCGTGAGACCGTTGACGGCCTTGTAAACCGCGCCATCGAGACCAAGCTCTCAGCTGCCATCAAGGAGGTAGTAAAGCTCAAGAAGAAAAAAGTTACCGTTGATGAGTTCAACAAGCTTTTTGAGCCCGCTGCCGCTGAGCCCAAGGCCAAGAAAGCCGCAAAGAAGTAATAACACTAAAAAAGTATCATAATGGACGATTTCCGTAAATTCGCTACCCGTCATCTGGGAATGAACAGCCAGACTCTGGATGATGTCATCAAGGCAGAGTCACAGTATCTGAATCCCTACATTCTTGAGGAGCGTCAGCTGAACGTGACTCAGATGGATGTGTTCTCACGTCTTATGATGGACCGTATCATATTCCTGGGTACTGAAATCAGCGACTATACGGCCAATACCATCCAGGCACAGCTGCTGTATCTGGATTCTGTTGATTCGTCCAAGGAGATATCCATCTATCTGAATTCCCCCGGCGGCAGCGTAACCGCCGGTTTGGGAATTTATGATACAATGCAGTTCATCTCCAGCCCCGTGGCCACTATCTGCACAGGTATGGCAGCCAGCATGGCAGCCGTGCTTCTGGTGGCAGGCCAGGAGGGCAAACGTTCAGCTCTGCCTCACAGCCGTGTCATGATTCACCAGCCTCTGGGTGGTGTTCAGGGACAGGCCAGTGATATTGAGATCACTGCCCGTGAGATCCAGAAGATGAAAAAAGAACTTTACACTATCATCTCCAATCACTCACACACTCCGTTTGACAAGGTGTGGGCCGACAGCGACCGTGACTACTGGATGACGGCACAGGAGGCAAAGGAGTACGGAATGATAGACCAGGTATTGGAAAAACGCAAATAAGCTGATGGCAGGAATCAAGAAAGGGAGGACATGCAGTTTCTGCGGCCGCAGTGACAAGGAGGTGGGTTTTCTCATCACCGGCATAGACGGTTGCATCTGCAATGAGTGTGTGGAGCGTGCGGCAGAGATTGTCCGCGATGCCAAACAGAGTGGCGAGAAACCGTCATTCACCATGGAATCCGTGCCCAAACCCAAGGAGATCAAGAAATTCCTTGATGACTATGTGATTGGTCAGGACGCCGCCAAACGTTACCTTTCTGTAGCTGTCTACAATCATTACAAACGTATTACCCAGCCCGAATCGGATGATATTGACATAGAGAAGAGCAACATCATCCTGGTGGGCGCTACCGGTACCGGTAAGACATTGCTGGCTAAGACTATAGCCCGACTGCTCAAGGTTCCTTTCACCATAGTTGACGCAACCGTGCTCACGGAGGCCGGTTACGTGGGCGAGGATGTGGAGAGTATCCTGTCCCGTCTGCTTCAGGTGGCCGATTATGATGTGGCTGCAGCCGAGCGCGGAATAGTCTTTATAGATGAGATAGACAAGATAGCCCGTAAGAGCGACAACCCCTCCATTACACGTGACGTGAGTGGCGAGGGAGTTCAGCAGGGTCTGCTCAAACTGCTTGAGGGATCGGTCGTTAATGTTCCGCCTCAGGGAGGACGCAAACATCCCGAACAGAAATTCATACAGGTGGACACCAAGAATATCCTGTTCATCTGCGGCGGCGCTTTTGACGGAATAGAGCGTAAGATAGCCAACCGCCTCAATACCCAGGTAGTGGGCTTTGACTCGGTCGAGCAGCGCAGTAAGGTTGACCTGAACAACCTGATGAAGTACGTATCACCCCAGGACCTCAAGTCTTTCGGACTTATCCCTGAGATCATAGGACGTCTGCCGGTGGTTACCAGCCTTCAGCCGCTGGACCGTCAGGCTCTCAGAAATATCCTTACTGAGCCCAAGAACTCAATAGTACGCCAGTACATCAAGATATTCAAACTGGACGGCGTGGACCTTACATTCAAGCCGGAGGTGCTGGATTTCATCGTAGACAAGGCAATAGAGTTCAAACTGGGTGCACGCGGACTCCGCTCTATCGTTGAGACCATCATGATAGACGCCATGTATGAGATACCTTCATCGGGCAGAAAGACCTATACGGTTACGCTTGATTATGCCAAGTCCCAGCTGGACAAGGCGGACGGAGCGGTGTTTGAAAATGCCTGATAGGTGAGGGCTGTGAAGCCTGCTAAAATTACTTAGTAATATTTGCATTTTTTTTCGGCAAAAAGTTTGCAAGTATAAAATACTTGTACTTAACTTTGTTTTCTATCCCCCACCGGATAGAATAGATGCTTTTTATTAGTTTGTATGGCAAAAGACGTAAATCTGCAGGAGATCCTGAAAGTCCATTTCGGATTTGATACTTTCAAGGGAGACCAGGAGGCTATCATACGCAATCTGCTGGGTGGCAACGACACTTTCGTGCTCATGCCTACAGGAGGCGGCAAGTCTCTCTGCTATCAGCTCCCTGCCCTTGTTATGGAAGGAACAGCCATAGTTATATCACCCCTCATTGCCCTTATGAAAAACCAGGTTGACGCCATGCGCAATCTGAGCGAGGAGGATGGTATAGCCCATTTCATCAACTCATCATTGAACAAGACTTCAATTGACCTTGTCAAGGCCGATATACTGAGCGGCAAGACCAAACTGCTCTATGTGGCTCCGGAATCACTCACCAAAGAGGAGAACGTGGATTTCCTCAAGAAGGTCAAGATTTCATTCTACGCCATAGATGAGGCCCACTGTATATCAGAGTGGGGTCATGATTTCCGTCCCGAATACCGTAAGATCAGGGACATTGTAAAGGAGATAGGTCTGGCACCTATCATAGCTCTTACCGCAACAGCAACGAACAAAGTGCGTGACGATATAAAGAAGAACCTGGGTATCCAGGACGCTAAGGATTTCAAATCATCGTTCAACCGTCCCAACCTGTACTATGAAGTAAGGCCCAAGACCAAGAACGTGGACAAGGATATAATCAAGTTCATCAAGGCCAACCCCGGCAAGTCAGGCATCATCTACTGCCTGTCACGCAAGAAGGTTGAGGAGCTGGCCGAGATACTTCAGGCCAATGACATATCGGCCATGGCATATCACGCCGGCATGGAGGCAGCAGCCCGCAGCAAGACGCAGGACGCCTTCATCATGGAGAAGATTGACGTGATTGTGGCCACCATAGCGTTCGGCATGGGTATTGACAAGCCCGATGTACGCTATGTGATCCATTATGACATTCCCAAGAGCCTTGAGGGCTACTATCAGGAGACCGGACGCGCCGGACGTGACGGCGGTGAAGGCCAGTGCATAGCTTTCTACAACAGCAAGGATGTGCAGAAACTGGAGAAATTCCTTGAGGGTAAGCCTTTGGCCGAGCAGGATATAGGCCGTCAGCTGCTGGCTGAGACCACCGCCTACTGCGAGTCATCAGTATGCCGCCGCAAGCTGCTGCTCCACTACTTTGGTGAGAACTATGAGGAGGAGAACTGCGGAAACTGCGACAACTGCCTTAATCCCAAGAAGCGTGTAGAGGCTCAGCAGCTCCTGGAGACCGTATTGGAGTGTATCCTGGCTGTCAAGGAGAATTTCAAGGCAGACTACATAATTGACATGCTTCTGGGTAAGGAGACATCGGAGATAACAGACCATATGCATGATGATCTGGAGGCTTTCGGCTCCGGCTCAGATGAGGAGGAGAAGACCTGGAACGCTGTAATCCGTCAGGCTCTCATTGCCGGTTACATCAAGAAGGACGTTGAGAACTACGGACTGCTCAAACTGACTGATGAAGGCCGTGACTTCCTTAAGAACCCCAAGTCATTCATGATTGTAGAGGACAAGGAGTTTGACGATGAGGAGCAGGAGGGACCCATGCGCGGAGGCGGCTCGTTTGCCGTTGACCCCGAGCTCTATTCAATGCTCAAGGACCTGCGCAAGAAACTCTCCAAGCACCTGCAGCTGCCGCCTTATGTGATATTCCAGGATCCTTCACTGGAGGCTATGGCCACCACCTATCCGGTTACCATAGACGAGCTCCAGAACATCCCGGGCGTGGGTGCCGGCAAGGCCAAGCGTTACGGTCAGGATTTCATAGACCTCATAAAGCGTCATGTTGAGGAGAATGAGATAGAGCGTCCCGAGGATCTGCGTGTACGTACCGTTGCCAACAAGTCCAAGCTCAAGGTAAGCATCATCCAGAGCATAGACATGAAGGTGGCGCTGGACGACATAGCAATCAGCAAGGGTATAGATTTTGACGAACTGCTTACGGAGATAGAGGCAATAGTGAACTCCGGTACAAAGCTTGACATCGACTATTTCATAGAGAGTGTCATGGACGATGACCGTGCCGAGGATATCTACGAGTATTTCCGCGAGTCAGAGAGTGATTCGATAGATGATGCGATAGACGAACTTGGTGATGACTACAGCGAGGAGGAGATCCGACTGGTACGTATCAAGTTCATTTCAGAGATGGGTAACTAATAAAACACAATATTATGTCATTTTTAGAAGATAGAGTTGCAATGGAGGGCCTGACATTTGATGATGTCCTGCTCATCCCCGCTTATTCAGAGGTTCTGCCGCGTGACATCAATCTTTCATCAAGATTTTCACGTAACATCAACCTTAACATTCCGTTTGTGACTGCAGCTATGGATACCGTAACCGAGTCACGTATGGCCATTGCCATTGCCCGTGAGGGTGGTATCGGCGTTATTCACAAGAATATGCCTATTGCTGAACAGGCGCGTCAGGTTGCAATTGTAAAGCGTGCTGAGAATGGAATGATATATGACCCCATAACTATTCTCCGTTCAAACACAATCAGGGATGCCCTGGCTCTTATGGCAGAGTACCACATCGGTGGTATACCTGTTGTAGAGGAGGACGGAAAGTTGTGCGGTATCGTTACAAACCGTGACCTCAGGTTCCAGCGTAACTATGACGTCAAGATTGAGGATGTCATGACCAAGGAGAACCTGGTTACCACACATCAGCAGGTTGATATGGAGGTTGCCTCACAGATCCTGCAGGAGAACAAGATCGAGAAGCTGCCTGTTGTTGACAACAACGGTAAGCTGGTAGGTCTTATCACCTATAAGGACATCACCAAGGCCAAGGACAAACCCATGGCCTGTAAGGACAGCAAGGGCCGTCTGCGCGTTGCCGCAGGTGTAGGTGTCACTGTCGATACCCTGGATCGTATGGAGGCTCTTGTAAACGCCGGTGCCGATGCTATCGTAATCGATACCGCTCACGGTCACACAAAGAGCGTTATCGCCAAGCTCAAGGAGGCAAAGGCAAGCTTCAGTAACATTGATATCGTTGTAGGTAACATTGCTACCGGTGCAGCTGCCAAGATGCTGGTTGAGGCTGGCGCTGATGCAGTGAAGGTAGGTATGGGCCCCGGTTCAATCTGCACCACCCGTATCATTGCCGGTATAGGTGTTCCTCAGGTATCGGCTGTATATGACGTATATTCAGCAATCAAGGGTTCAGGTGTACCTATCATCGCCGATGGCGGTCTTCGCTACTCGGGTGATGTCGTCAAGGCTCTGGCAGCCGGTGGTGACAGCGTGATGTTCGGTTCACTCGTGGCCGGTACTGAGGAGTCTCCAGGTGAGACAATCATTTTCAACGGACGTAAGTTCAAGTCATATCGTGGCATGGGTTCACTCGAGGCTATGGAGAACGGATCCAAGGACCGTTATTTCCAGGCCGAGACCAAGGATACCCGCAAGCTGGTTCCGGAGGGTATTGCAGCCCGTGTTCCTTACAAGGGAACCCTTTATGAGGTTGTATACCAGCTGGCAGGCGGTCTGCGCTCAGGTATGGGTTACTGCGGTGCTCCCAATATCGACAAGCTGCATGAGGCCAAGTTCGTACGCATAACCAATGCAGGTATGAATGAGAGCCATCCGCATGACGTGGCCATCACAAGTGAGGCTCCTAACTACAGCCGTCACGAATAAGACTTAAAGGACTAACACAAGATGCTTATGAGACGTATCCTTATCTGTTTTCTTTCCGTTCTCCTGTCTGTTCCCTGCTTTGCAGGAACTGATGATCCTGTTGTAATGAGTGTGAACGGATATGATGTAAAGAAGTCAGAGTTTGAGTATTTCTTCAGAAAGAACAACAACTCCGCACCCGTGACAAGCAAGTCGGTGCAGCAGTATGCGGACCTCTATCTGAATTTCAAACTCAAGGTTCAGGCTGCCATTGATGAGGGTATGGATAAATCAGAGTCATTCCTTAGCGAGTACAGCATGTACAGGAACATGCAGGCTGAGGAGTATCTGGTTGACTCTGTCTTTCTGGAGAATGTAGCCAGGGCATCTTATCAGCAGTCTGTCGATGAAATAGGCTCGGAAGGCCTTGCATATGTATATCTGATTTCCGTAAGACCCAAGGATGACTCACGTGAGGCGTTCAATGAGAGTGCCGAGCTGATAGATGAGGTCTACGGTATGTTGGAGGCCGGTCAGGATTTTAAGGCTGTAGCCCTCAAGTTCTCACAGGATCCGTCGGCTATGGACGGCGGAGAACTGGGATGGATAGGCCGCGGTCAGGTTCCTGATGAGTTTGCCGATGTGGTGTTCAGTCTGGAGAAAGGTGAGTATAGTCAACCTTTCATGTGTGACAGGACTCTGTTTATCGTGAAGGTGACCAACAAACGTGACCTGGGATCCTATGCCGATAACAGGGATGACATCTACAACTGGATGAGCGGACAGGAGGAAATCCAGAGTGAGGCCAAGCGCCGTAAGGCCAACCAGTATGCAGAGCGTTTGGGCTGGACTGTAAGGGATGACGCTGCCGTTGCTCATCTGGACAGCGTGCTTGAGGAAGTAGAGCCTGATTTTGGCAATATATCCAGAGAGTATCATGACGGTCTGCTGTTGTTTGACATAAGCAACAGGGAGATTTGGGAGAAGGTTATCACCGGTTCAGATGGTCTGGAGAACTATTTCAATACACACCGTAAGCAGTATAAGTTTACCGAGCCCTGTTTTAAGGGTATGGTTTTCTTCTGCCTCAATGAGGATGTGTTCCGCAAGGTGGAGGCCGCAGTCCAGGGACTTGAGGTCCAGGAGTGGGTTGATACCATCCTCTCTTTCAACAGGAAGGAACTTCAGATGCGTGTCATGCGCGGTTCATCGGAATCAGGCCTCTTCAAGAAGGGACAGAACGCTTATGTTGACAAACTGGTGTTCGGTACAGGAGAGTTTGAGCCTATGAAGGGCTTCCCCTACGTGAATGTGATAGGCAAGACCCTCACGGAGCCGGAGAGCGTGCAGGATGTGGCCGGACAGGTGACCGAGGATTATCAGAGTTACCTGGAGGACCAGTGGGTAAAAAGCCTGCGCAAGAAATACAAATACAAGATCTATAAGAAAGCGCTTAAGCAGGTCAAGCCTTGACAAGTATGAACAGTAAGCGGTTTTGTCCAAATATAACCAGAGGATTGATATTGGTCCTGGCGGCTTTTTCACTTGTCTCATGCAAGTGGAAGAAAAGCGTGACTGATTATATTCAGGGTAAGACTCCCGTTGTTGAGGTTAACGGTGACGTGCTCTATCTGGAGGATATCGAGCAGATGCTGCCGTTGGGCCTTTCAGATGCTGACAGCACGGTGTTTGCCGATCGTTACATAAGGAACTGGGTCCAGGATGTCCTGTTCTATCAGAATGCCATCCGTAACATTCCTGACACAAAGGATATTGACCGTCTGGTAGAGAATTACCGCCGTTCACTGTTTGAGCATGAGTATCAGCGCAGGCTGATTGAGCAGAAATTCTCATCGGATATAACGGAGGAGGAGATAGAGCAGTTCTATAATGATAACCGGAGGCTTTTTGTGCTTGACGAGTCATTGGTAAGGGGACTGTTCCTTAAGATACCTATCAAATCACATGACCTGGCAACCATCAGGAAACTATATACCCAGATGGATGACGAGTCTTTTGAGGAGATAGAGAAGTACAGTATCCGTAATGCCGCCCGTTGTGAGTTCTTCTATGACAACTGGCGTACGGTGGCGGAACTTGAGATGCTGCTGCCGGCACTGGACAAACCGCTTGAGAAGGTACTGTCCAGCGGTATGAACATGGAGTTCAAGGATGAGGAGTTCATATACCTGCTTAATGTGAGCGAATTTGTTGCCAAGGGAGGGATAGAGCCTCTGGACCATGCCAGAGCCAGAATCCACGGTCTGCTCATAAACAGTAATGAAGTTACATATATGCGTAAGATAAAGGAGGATCTATACGATGCTGCCTTGGAAAATAACAGGATCATATTCCATCAAAAGAAGAAACAATGAGAAAGAGCATATTTCTGACAGCCGTCCTGATGACGGCTTTGTTACGATATACGGATGCACCGGCCCAGAACAACGTTATTGATGAGGTTGTTTGGGTGGTTGGTGATGAGGCTATCTACAAATCAGAGGTTGAGGAGGCCCGTCAGGAGGCTCTGTTGCGCGGTACCCAATGGGAGGGTGATCCGTACTGCGTCATCCCTGAGCAGCTGGCAGTGAACAAACTGTTCCTGAACCAGGCTGAGATAGACAGTATATACGCTACCGATGAGGATGTATCGGCACAGGTTGAATACTTCTACAAGGATATGGTGGACCGCGTAGGATCCGAGGATAAACTGGAGGAGTACTACGGAATGACCCCGTTGCAGATCAGGGAGAGACTGTATGAGACACGCCGTCAGGAGTATGTGATAAGCAGGGTGCGTGAAAAGATAGTATCGAACGTAAAGGTGACTCCTGCAGAGGTAAGACGTTATCTCAAGGACATCCCTGCCGATGAAATTCCCTATATCTATGACCAGGTTGAGGTACAGATCCTCACACAGGAACCCGTAATTCCCCAGGAGGAGATTGATGAGGTAAAGAGTGAGCTGCGTACATACATAGACCGCGTGCAGTCAGGTGAGATTTCATTCTCAACCCTGGCCATTCTCTACTCCGAGGATCCTGAATCGGCCCGTAACGGCGGTGACCTGGGATTCTTTGGACGTGGTCAGATGGTTCCGGAATTCTCGGCTGCGGCATTCAACATGACGGATCCCTCCAAGATCTCCAAGATAATAGAGACTGAGTACGGATTCCACATCATACAGTTTGTGGAGAGACTGGGAGACCGCGTACGCGTACGTCATATCCTGCGCAAGCCCCGCGTCCCGACAGAGAGCGTAAAAAACTGTCTTGCACGTCTGGACACGATAGCCCAGAATATCAGATTGGGCAATCACACCTTTGAGTTCTGTGTGGCAGCATATTCCCAGGACAAGGATACCCGTAACAATAACGGACTCATGACATATCAGTCTGAGCCTGGTGTTCCGGGCGTATCCAAGATAGAGATGCAACAGCTTAACCAGGACGTTGCAAGGGTGGTGAGCCGTATGCATGTGGGTGAGATATCGGATCCTTTCACCATGCAGCTCAACAACGGCAAGACCATCTGCGCCATAGTAAAACTCAAGAGCAAGATAAACGCCCATCGTGCAACCATGGCCGATGATTATGATATCCTGTATGAGATGGTCACCCAGATCCGTCAGCAGGAGGCTCTTGAGAAATGGATACGTGAGAAACAGCGTACGACCTACGTCAAGATCAGCGAAGGCTGGAATGACTGTGATTTCATATATCCCGGTTGGGTCAAATAATCTGTCATACCGATGAATCGAATAATCAGGTTTCTGCCGGTACTGTTACTGTTCTGCGCACTGCTGCCCGTTTTTGCGCAGGACGGGGATGTCGTGCCGGTACCTGTATCGGAATCCAATTCCCAGCCGGTTGACACGGACTATGTATATCTGATAAACGCCGATGAGATTCGCTTTGAGGAGTATATCAACCCCGATGCCCAGAGACTGATTGGCAATGTCATATTCAGGCATGACAGCATGTACATGTATTGTGACAGCGCTCTTTTCTATCAGAAGAAGAATGCGTTCAATGCATACCACAACGTGAGGGCGGAGCAGGGTGATACACTGTTCCTCTACGGAGATTCACTCTTTTATGACGGTAACACCAAACTGCTCAGGGTTCGTGACAATGTACGTATCGAGAACAAGACCATGGTGCTGCTTACCGACAGTCTGAACTATGACCGGAACATCGGTCTGGGCTGGTTCTTTGACGGTGGAACCCTGCTGGATGAGGATAACACCCTGATATCGGAATACGGTCAGTTTGACACCAACATAAAACTTGCCATATTCATGGATGGAGTGTCACTGGAGAGCCCCGATTATACGCTTACATCGGACACACTCCATTATCATACTGACAGCCATACCGCATTCCTTACAAGTCCTACCACCATCGTCAATGAGGATAACGTGATCAATACAAGACACGGCCGTTTCAACACCCAGACCAATAACGCTGTCCTGCTGGACCGCTCGGTAGTGGAGCAGAACGGTGGTGACAACCGTATGACCGGTGACAGCATCATCTATGACAAGGATGCCGGCATGATGAAGGGATTCGGCAACGTGATCATCAACAACTACAAGGACAAGGTGGATGTGCAGGGTGATTATGTCTATTACAATCAGGAGAATGACTCGGCCGTAGTGACGGGCAGGGCTCTGCTTGTTGAATACTCAGCCGGCGACAGCCTGTTCGTACATGCCGATACGTTCCGTGTGGTTACATTCTACGATGCTGACAAGGATAGTGTGATAGAGCGTCAGATGCGCGGTTTCCATAAGGTCCGTGCGTTCCGTTATGATATGCAGATGGTGGCTGATTCCATGGTGTTCACCACCGCTGATTCCAGCCTGACACTTTACAGCGACCCCATACTTTGGAGCAACGGTCAGCAGATCCTGGGAGAGAAGATAATATTCTACATGAATGACAGTACCATTGACTGGGCGCATGTCATAGGTCAGGCACTGTTCGTGCAGATGAATGATACGGTACATTTCAACCAGATTGCAGGCCGTGAGATGAAGGCCTACTTCAAGGACGGTGAGATAGACTATGCCGATGTCAACGGTAACGTGGAGGCGGTGTTCTATCCTCTTGATTCGGATTCGGCCATGATTGGCATGAATACGACCGAAGGCCCTACGCTCACTGCATACTTCAAGAACCGTACCGTAAACAGGATTGCCATTTACGGACCGTCAAACGGAATAATGTATCCCATGGACCAGATAGACAAGAACAAGATGTATCTGTCCAATTTCAACTGGTTTGAGAGGATAAGGCCCAAGGATCCGGAGGACGTATTCTACTGGCTGGGCAAAAGGGCTGACGAGCAGCTTAAGAAGAGTTCCTCGTCAAGAGATGTACCACTACCTACGCTTAAGGGTAAAGGCAACAAAAAGAAGTAACTATGGGAATGTTCAATATAAGAGAGCCGCGCCGCTTTGAGCATAAGTACATTTATGTTGACGAGCGTAAGGAGAGGCTGGCCAAGATAGAGGAGAGGGCCAAGCGTGAGCTGGGTATGCTCCCTGAGGAGACTTTCAATCCTGAGAGCATCCGCGGTAAGTTCGTGGAGAGCACAACCCATCTTAAACGTCGCAAGCAGAACGGCGGCCCTAAGGTTTCATATCAGCTGGCCGTTGTACTTATAGTTGGTCTGGGGCTTCTGTTGCACTGGCTCTGGACCGGTAAAATCTTTTTCTGATTACATATGGAGGGTAAGGTTAGGGTTCTTTCGCCGCAGGTTGCCAGCCAGATTGCTGCCGGAGAGGTGGTCAACCGCCCCGCATCGGTGGTAAAGGAGTTGGTGGAGAATGCAGTTGATGCCGGTGCTGACAGTATCAAGGTGATACTGACCGATGCCGGCCGGACCTCTATCCAGGTTATTGACAACGGTTGCGGAATGGATGCTGCCGATGCCCGTCTGGCATTTGAACGTCATGCCACATCCAAGATACGTGAGAGTGATGACCTCTATACCCTTACCACTTTCGGATTCCGTGGCGAGGCCCTGCCGTCAATAGCATCGGTGGCCGAGGTGCAGCTGCGCACCCGTACGCAGGATAGCGATACGGGAACCCAGATAACCATAAAGGCGTCGGAGATAGAGCAGGAGGAGCCGTGCGTCTGCCCGGTGGGCAGTGCGTTCACTGTGCGCAACCTCTTTTATAATGTGCCTGCCCGCCGCAAGTTCCTAAAGAGCAATCAGACTGAATTCGGACATATACTCAATGAGATAGAGCGAGTGGCTCTGGCTCATCCGGAGGTGGCCTTTGAACTCACTCACCAGAATGAGCAGGTGCTGTCTCTGCCCGTATCGGCCGTAAAACAGAGGATCGTGAACCTGTTTGGCCGTAAGATGAATGAGGCGTTGCTTCCTGTTGAGGTTGAGACATCGGTAGTAAAGGTGAGCGGATTCTGCTCCAACCTGGAGGGCGTGAAGGGTAAGGGCGCCAAGCAGTTCTTTTTTGTGAACGGCCGATACATGCGTCATCCCTATTTCCATAAAGCCGTGCTGAGCGCGTATGAGGGTCTTGTGCCCGAGGGTGACCAGCCGTCATATTTCCTCTTCCTTGAGGTTCCGGCCGATACCATTGACGTTAATATCCATCCTACCAAAACCGAGATAAAGTTCCAGGACGAGCAGGTTATCTGGAAGATTATAATGGCCGCCGTAAAGGAGACCGTGGGTAAGTTTGAGGAGATGCCAACCATTGATTTCAATACGGCCGATATGCCTGATATCCCCATCTATGATCCGTCGCGTCCCGTGGCTCAGCCCAAGGTGGATTTCAATCCGGACTTTAACCCGTTCTCCGGTAGCCGCAGCGAGAGTTATCAGACACGCTCCAACCGTGACAACTGGAGTAAGCTGTACGGTGATGCCATAGAGCGCAAGGTCAATGAGAATCCCATCGAGTTCGGGCCGGCACCGGAGACTCTGGTGCATCCTGAGGAGAAGCCGCTGCATCCGTATCAGTTTGCAGACCGTTATATATTGGTCCAGTCAGAGCAGGGGCTTATGATAGTTGACCAGCACCGTGCCCATATCAGGGTGCTTTACGAGCGTTTCATGGCCGATGCCCATGGACACAGCGCTCCTTCACAGGGCCTGCTGTTCCCTGAGATGTTCCAACTGTCTGCTGCTGATGCCGCAGTCTTTTCCGAGCTCAAGCCCCGTTTTGCGGAACTGGGATTTGACCTGTCTGATATGGGTCGTGGAGCAATTGCGGTTCAGGGTGTTCCATCGGGAATGGAGGGACAGGATTATGAGCGTCTTATTACCGATATGCTGGCAGACCTGCGCGTCAATCCCACCCAGGAGCAGGAACGCCAGCTGGAGTCTATGGCGCTGGCCATGGCACGCAAGGCCGCTATCCCTGCAGGCCGTCATCTCAGCGACGATGAGATGCGTGAGCTTGTCCGCTCCCTCAAATCCTGCGCCATGCCTTCCCGCACCCCCGACGCCAAATCCACCTACGTGGTTAAATCGGAACAGGAAATCCAGAAATGGTTTGATTAATACACCCTGAATCCAATAATCTGACGAACCTCCCTAAGAGTCTTGGAGGCCGATTCACGCGCCTTCTCAGCACCGGCGCGAGCAATGCTGTCCAGCAGCTGAGTGTTGCTCTGGAACTCCTTGATGCGCTCGCGGATGGGATCCGTAGCAGCTACGATATCCTCGGCCAGCTGCTTCTTGAGGTCTCCGTAACGCAGAGTGCAGTCATTCCACTTATCGTTGAAATAGTTGTATGTATCCTTTGATGATACCACGTCAAGCAGAGTAAAGAGGTTCTGGATAACCTCAGGCTTCTCGCTGTTCATGGCCTGTGGACCTGCATCGGTCACTGCCTTCATCACCTTCTTGCGGATTACAGAGGGCTCGTCACACAGGTAGATGCAGTTACCCTCGCTTTTACCCATCTTGCCCGATCCGTCCAGTCCGGGGATCTTGATGCCACCCTCCTTGGCCAGTGAGAATGATGCGGGCTCGGGGAAGAACTCTACGCCGTACATCTGGTTGAAGCGGCGGGCAAACTTGCGGGCCATCTCCATGTTCTGCTCCTGGTCCTTACCTACAGGAACCTTGTTGGCCTTGTGGATAATAATGTCCGATGCCATCAGGGTAGGATAGGTGAGCAGGCCGGCGTTTACGTTGTCGGGCTGTTTGCGGGCCTTCTCCTTGAAAGAGGTTACGCGCTCAAGCTCGCCAAGGTAGGCGTTCATATTAAGATAGAGATAGAGCTCTACTACCTCAGGTACGTCACTCTGAACGTAGATGGTTGCCTTTTCAGGGTCCAGGCCGCAGGCCAGATACTCTGCCAGGATTGTGCGGGCGCTGTTCTGGATGTTCTCAGGGGTGGGGTGTGTGGTCAGGGAGTGCCAGTCTGCTATGAAGAAGAAGCATCTGTACAAATCCTGAAGCTTGATGAAGCTTGTCACTGCACCGTAATAGTTGCCAAGGTGAAGATTTCCTGTGGGGCGAATGCCGCTGAGAACTGTTTCCATTTTTTAGTTTTACTGTTTTGCACCGCGAAGATACCACAAAACGGGCATATTTTTTGAAAAACACGCAAAAAAACCGCCAAAAGTTTTTGTTCATCAAGAAATGTGCTTATCTTTGCACCGCTTTTACGGAAGCAAGGGCGTTTAGCTCAGCTGGTTCAGAGCATCTGCCTTACAAGCAGAGGGTCGGCGGTTCGAATCCGTCAACGCCCACAAAAAAAGAGGTTCGCTTTGCGAGCCTCTTTTTTTGTGGGCGTGGCGCCCACCTTTTTTTAGTTCGCTAACGCGAACGGGCGGCCTCCGGCCGATCTCGCTAATGAGCTCGATTTTTTAGGTTCGCAAATGCGAGCCTCTTTTTTTGTGGGCGCTGACGGATACCTCCTTTTATTTTGCTACGCAAAAGCGCTCCATTTCATTTCGCTTGGCGGCCCTCCGGGTCCGCGGTCTCGTTCGTCGCCTCACTCGCTCCAATACGTTTGCACCTGCGTGATTTTGAGTTCTGATTTATTTTCCTAATTTTGCGCTCCGTTGGATAATTATTACTGTTTTATAAAATAAATCATGTTCAAGGGACAGCCAAAAGGCCTGTTTGCGTTGGCTCTGGCCAATACAGGTGAACGTTTCGGTTATTACACCATGCTTGCCATCTTTACCCTCTACATGAGGGCCAAGTTTGGTTGGGATGAGAATACGGCCGGACAAGTGTATGCTATTTTCCTGGCAGGAGTCTATTTTATGCCCCTGTTTGGAGGTATGATTGCCGATAAGATTGGTTACGGCAAGTGTGTTTCAATAGGATCCATTGTCATGATCCTGGGTTACATCGCCCTCTCCATACCTATGGCAACCAACCAGGTTGACAAGTGGGCTCTGTTCCTGAGTCTGGCTCTGATTGCCATCGGAACAGGTCTGTTCAAGGGAAATCTGCAGGTTCTGGTGGGTAATCTCTATGATAACCCGCAACTGTCCGATAAACGCGACTCGGCATTCAGCCTGTTCTATATGGCCATCAACATAGGTGCCATGTTTGCGCCGGCCATGGCTAAGGCCATGTACATGCCGTTCATTGAGAAGGCCGGATTCCACTTTGTTCCTATTGACAATGCCGTGGTGGAGTTCGGATCACGGTCAGCCGAGTATCTGGATACAATTGCCGGCGGTTACCGTCTGTGCTTTATAATCGCTTGCGCCGCCCATGTGCTTTCATACCTCATTTACCTGGTATGCCGCCCGTGGTACAAACATGTGGATGTTACCAGCAAGGAGGCCAAGGCTCAGGATATACCTGTTCAGGAACTCACCCCTCAGCAGACCAGACAGCGTATGGTTGCGTTGCTGCTTGTGTTTGCCGTAGTCATATTCTTCTGGATGGCGTTCCACCAGAACGGCTCCGCCCTGACATTCTTTGCCGATAAATATACCCAGCTCAACGGAATCACCGGTATCAACCGCATGTGGTTCAACATATGGTCTCTGGTACTCATTGCTGTATCAATCTATACGCTGTTCGGCATATTTCAGAGTGACAACCGCAAGGGAAGGATCATATCGGCCGTCGTTACGGTTTTGCTTTGGGCAGGCGCCATTGCATTCTATCTGCAGATGCCGGATTCATTCAACGCCGTGACATCGGACTTCCAGCAGTTCAACCCGTTCTTTGTGGTGGCTCTGACTCCCATATCGGTTGCTGTATTCGGTGCGCTGGGCAAGAAGGGCAAGGAGCCGTCGGCACCTGTCAAGATAGGCTTGGGTATGCTGCTGGCCGGAGTTGGTTTTGCTGTAATTACCGTAGCGTCAAAGGGACTTATTTCACCTATGGACCTGGGCGATAGGTCACAGAACATACTTGATCCTAACTGGCTTATAGGAACATACTTTACGCTGACCGTGGCCGAGCTGCTGCTTAGTCCTATGGGTATGAGTTTTGTAAGTAAGGTTGCTCCCCCCAAGTACAAGGGTCTGATGATGGGCGGTTGGTTTGCCGCAACTGCAATAGGCAACTATCTGAGCCGCATACCGTCAGCACTGTGGAACAGGATTCCGCTCATGGCTAACTGGGCTATCATCATCGCCCTGTGCGTTGTCGCCGGCTTGATCATGTTCATTTTGCGCCGCAAGCTGGAGGCTGCAACCCAGGATTAAAGGGCCGGCTGGAGCCAAAGGGGACGGTTTTATTTGGCTCCAGCCAATAAATTGGCTGGCTACCATAATCCAATGCCTACGGCATTAATCTGTGCCATTAGGCACATAATAAGGGTAGCCAGCCGTTTCAACGGCTGGGGCCAAAAGGAACCGTCCCCTTTGGCCCCTCCGGCCCTCGCTCACATCTTCCTCTTCCTGATAAAGCCGATAATCAGCATAACCGATACAGCCATCATGAAGATTATATCCATGTCAAAGACACCTTTGGAATAATTAATGATGTTTGATGTAAAGAACAGGAGAATTGTTAATGAGAACAGTACAATCGTAAAGATACTTGGCTTGTGTCCCTTGTTCTTTCCGGTGGTTTCAAACACAAGTTTTATCAGGGAGATTGTAAAACCTAAAGCGACGAACAAATTCAGGTAGTTTGTCCATTCAATGTTCTCAAAACCTATCTTGAAGAATGAGATGATATAAAGTACTGCAAAGGCGCCCATTGCCAGTATCATAATGCCCAATACCGTATATCCTACAATCTTTCCTATTCGGCCCAGCAGTGAAGGCAGTTCCTCAATCTTACCCTGCAGACCTTCCTTGTAGGCTTTGACAAAGCTGTGATAGTATCGGGGTACGGTCATCAGTATCAGGATAACCAACATTATGATACCCAGGGAGTTTGTCATGAAGATGAATGAGAACGCAACCCAGAACACCTCAGATAATACCAGCATGATAAGGAATGTCTTTCTGTACCTTCTCTCTCTTGTCATAAGTGTGCTCAGGTCAAGTGCAGCCATATCCTTGCGTCTTATTCTGCGCAGCATGAATGCACTTACCACTGCGTTCACCAGACAGTATGCGCCGGATATTATCAAGGCGCATGTAGAGAGCCCGTAACTGATATGGAAGAACAGGATCAGAAGCGGGAAGGCAACAATAAAGCCCCATATCAGAATAGTCTTAAGCTCTGTCTCAAGGTATTCCACTTTCTGCTCTGTTGCGGCACGGATCTGATCAGGGGTGATTATCTCCTGACTCTCCAGTTTCTCATTCATTATCTGATAGCTCTCCTTGAGCTCCTCAAGTTCACTCAGATTAATCTTTTCTTCTTTCATAGTGCAAACGTTTTTTACTTGTTAGACATTGATTTGAGCTGCTCCTTGATGCGGAACAATCTGCTTGTTACAGCCGATGTGGAGAGTCCCACGATAGCTCCAATCTCATCATAACTCATGCTTTCCAGCCACAGAAGAATGATTGCGCGGTCAAACACTTCCAGCTTGTTGATCCTGTCATACAGCATCTTTACCTGCTGGCCGGCCTGATCAGACTCACTGAACAGATCCTTGTCGATAAGCAGCGGAACGGTTGGCACATTCCGTCTGTCCCTTTTCTGGATGGTGCAGCAGGTGTTGAGGCTTACACGCCATATCCACGTCTTGATACTGCTCTCATTCCTGAAATCGGGATAACCTTTCCATAGATTTACCAACACTTCCTGGAAAAGGTCATCGACCTCTGTAGGATTGTCAGAGAAAAAGTAACATACCGAATAGATAGTCTTGCGGTACTCTCTGACCATTTTTGTGAATTCTAATTCTAAATCTTTCATCTGTCTTGGAAAACAATCGTTTGAACATTTAGACTACGATTTTTCAGATTCCTTTCATGAAAAAGTGACTTTTTTGCAAAATAAGGCAAAAAAAATTCCGACTCATGTTTTTGGAGTCAAAAGGTTGCCGATAAAAGCCGGAAAAGTGCAACCTTTGCATGCGTATATAAACAAGGAATGAAGGATTTCAATACTGTATATACAACAGTGGCGGCTTCTGCTTGAGGCCGCCACTGCTGCGTTATACAAACAAGGAGATATATGTTGGTGTCAGAACATCCATCCTACCCTGAATGAGAATGTGTCTAATATTGACTTGGGAGCTGGGGAGTCTTTGTGGAACAGGTCATTCAACTGATATCCTACACACTCTTCCATATAGAAATGGCTGAACTTGAATCCAAACAGACCATGCATTCCGTATTGGAGACTGTTGGTCTTGTAGTCAAGAGTCTCAAGTTCTGAGTCAAGCAGGATTCTTACATCGGCTCCAAGACCCATATAGATCCTGGCGTGCTGATTGCCGAACTGGAATATCAGTGAGAGAGGAACATCGATGTCTGTCTGCCTGTATGTAAGCGATGTGTTGAACAGATTGGTCTGGTCCGGGTAAAAGCATCTGTTCATCTCAAACAGGGCGCCTGTGCGGAATGCAAAGAAGGACTTGTAGTTGTACTGGGCTGTTAAACCTGCGGTCAGGCCTGATTGGCCGGTAGTGATGAGATTGGCTTTCACAAAATTGATTGAGGAACCGTTGTAACCTGCGCTTACGCTCATCTCAAATGGCTTGATATTGCCAAATGTTGATGAATACTTCATGGCGGAGCCAGGTGTCTGTGCTCCGGCAAACGTTACAGCCATAATGCAAGCAAGTGAAAGGATAACTTTTTTCATAATGTTTTATTTAAGTAGTTAATAGTTGTTGCTGTCTTCTATATCGGTGTATTACTTCACTAAGACACTTCAAATATACGGAGCAAAATTTTACCCGCAATAGCATTAACATACTTTAACCTATTGCGGGTAAACAGAGGGTAGAGAAGTATCAGAGAATGATATTGCTCAGCATGATCACTATGATTACCAACGGGGCAATCCAGCGTACCATAAAATATACGTACTTATATATCCATGCCGGAGTCTTGGATGTGCCGTGTCCTGACAGCTCATCCAGGAAATCATCTTTCCTGATGCGCCATCCTGCAAACAGCACCATGATGAGGCTGCCCACGGTGATGAGCACATCGGATGAAATAACATCAAAGAAATCAAAGATGTTGTTGCCGGCAATGCTTATTCCGGACAGCATGCCCTGTGAGAGCGAGCAGATGCATCCCAGCACTATGATGACAATCATAGAGGTCACCACCGCACCGTTACGGCTCTGTTTCCACTCCTCGATGAAATAGGCCACAATCACTTCAAGCATGGATATGGCCGATGTAACGGCAGCCAGCAGCAGGGCCAGGAAGAAGAGTATGGCTATTATGTTGCCGCCCGGCATGGATGCGAATACGCCCGGCAGGGTTATGAAGACCAGTCCGGGGCCTGCATTCACTGCGGGCTCAGTGCCGTTCATGAATGCTATGGCATATACGGCGGGGATGATGGCCAGACCGGCTATAATGGCGAACAGAGTATCAATAAGGCCGGTTGATATGGATGTCATGGCAATATCCTCCTTGGTCTTGACATATGATCCGTAGGTGAGCAGGATACCGATACCTATGCTCAGCGACATGAACGCCTGTCCAAGCGCGGTTATAAGCACCTTTCCGTCTATCTTGCTGAAATCCGGTATGAGCAGATACTTAGTCCCTTCCGATGCCCCCGGCAGCGTAAGAGAACGTATAGCTACCAGTATTATGGTTACGGACAGGATGGTCATCATGGGTTTGGAGAACTTCTCGATGCCGTTCTTTACGCCGCCAAAATTGGCCAGTGCCGTTACCGTAAGGAAAATGAGCGTATAAATGAGCGGCTCCCAGGTAGAACTGATGAATCCGCCGAACGCACCTGCATAATCGGCATCAGGAGTGGCAAAACTGAACGAGCAGGCCTTGATGAGGTACTTTACTGACCAGCCTCCCACCACAGTGTAGAATGCCATTATGACGATAGGCGTAAGCAGTGTTATGAATCCGGCCCAGCGCCAGCGTGGAGCCCCCAGGGTGTCATAGACGCGGGTTACGTTTGATCGGCATTTGCGGCCCAGCGTTATCTCGGTCATCAGGACCGGGATGCAGATGGTAAGGAGCAGCACCAGATATACGAATATGAATGCTCCGCCACCGTTCTGAGCGGCCAGGAACGGGAAACGCCACAGGTTACCCAGACCCACGGCCGATCCGGCCATGGCCATTATCATTCCAAAACGGCTGTCAAATCTCTCCTTGCGTCTCTCTTTCCTTTCCATATGTCACTGCTTGATGTTGGGTTCCTCAAGTCCGTAGCCTTCCTTTCTGTTTATAGATTTGAGCCAAAGTGAAAGAAGTACTGCAATTATACCGAACAGGGTAAAGCAGAACATGGATTGCGTATAGTTGATCACTCCGGCGTCATCGGTATTGGCCTGGTTGATCTTACCTATCAGGATAGGTACTAGTGACAGACCTATGTTCTGAATATAGAATATCATGGCGTAAGCGGTGCCCAGCAGTTTCATGGGTATGATCTTGGGGACCGATGGCCACATCGCGGCGGGAACCAGACCGAATGAGATGCCCAGTATGAGCATATCGGCAATGGCAATGATCCAGCTGTTGAGCGGAATGGCGAATATCACATGTACAAGCGTGAGCAGGACTGAACCGATGAGCATAAGCGTGGCGCCCTTGCCGCGCTTGTCATAGAGACCTCCGAACAGCGGGGTCAGAATGATGGTGCCGAACGGCAGCATAGCAGGGATGAGTCCGGCCAGACTGTCGCTGACTCCGTATTTGGTGATCATCAGCTTGGTGGCGAACTTAAGGAACGGGAACACTCCTGCATAGAACATGAGGCAGAGCAGTGTGATAAGCCAGAATCCCTTGCTGGTAAAGAGTATCCTGAGGTCTGCAAAATGGAAACCCTCCTCAGGCTCATCCTGCAATGAAGCCACTGACTCATCCTCCTTCTTGTCCATCACGCAGTATACCAGATAACATAAAAGTCCGATGCACAGCATGACGGCACCCAGTCCTACCGATGCCGATACGCCTCCAAAGCGGTTTGCAAAGGGGAGCGCGGCGGCAAGGGCGGCAGCTGTACCTACACGTGACAGGGCTACCTGAATTCCCATGGCCAGGGCCAGTTCATGTCCGGTAAACCATTTCACGATGATCTTGCTTGCCGTGATTCCTGCTATCTCACAACCTACGCCGAACAGGGCGAAACCTATGCACGCCCATATCACCTGGATGCTGTATGTACCGATACCAAGAGGGAGTGTTATGAATCCTTCAAAGCTGTTCTTTACGGCCCAGTACTTTATCATGGCGCCGCCGAACATCAGTATTGCACTCATGACTCCGGTAATGCGGATGCCGAATTTGTCCAGAATTATGCCACCAAAGAACAGAAGCAGCAGAAAGACGTTGAAAAAGCCGTATGATCCGGAGAAAAATCCGTATTCCTCACTGCTCCAACCCAGTCCTCCAAGCTCCTGTGACCTGGTTAGGAGTTCCTCAAGCGGTGACATGACATCGGTAAAGAAATAACCGAACATCATGGTGAGTGACACCATTATCATTGCTGTCCAGCGGGCGGCCTTGCTTTCACTTAACTTCTTCTTGATTATCTGTGACATATTTTAATAATTTGGGTATGCAAAATTATGAATTTCTTAGTACTTTTGCACCGCTGCTGCGAAGCAGAAAAGCGTGAAAGAGATAATTATTTGAAAAAAGGCTTATTAGAGTTTTGTTTGAAGTGAAATTAGATGAGTTGACAGCTGTATCCCCAATAGACGGGCGATATCGTGGCAAGACACAGGAACTTGCATCATATTTTTCTGAATATGCTCTTATCCGTTACAGGGTGAGAGTTGAGATCGAGTACTTTACAGCGCTCTGTGAATTCGGTTTGCCCCAGCTGGCAGGCGTATCACGTGCATCACTTGACGGTCTGCGCCGGATT
This sequence comes from Bacteroidaceae bacterium, assembly GCA_045113495.1. Lineage (GTDB taxonomy): Bacteria > Bacteroidota > Bacteroidia > Bacteroidales > Bacteroidaceae > Colenecus. The sequence goes on along the minus strand of JBGUIZ010000041.1, from coordinate 77,921 downwards.
TGGCAGAACTTCAGTGAGGAGGATGCAGCGCATATCAAGGATATAGAGAAAGTTACCAACCATGATGTCAAGGCCGTTGAATACTTCCTCAAGGAGAAGTTTGACCTTGTACCCGAGTTGGTTGAATTCAAGGAGTTCATTCATTTTGGACTCACATCACAGGATATAAACAACACTTCAGTGCCCTTGTCAATCAAGGAGGCTCTGGAGAACGTATACTACCCCGGCATCCAGTCTCTCATAGACAAGCTGGAGGAGTACGCTCAGCGCTGGAAGGATATACCGATGCTGGCCCGCACTCACGGACAGCCCGCTTCACCCACACGTCTGGGTAAGGAGATCGAGGTGTTCGCTTACCGTCTGCGCGAGCAGCTGGGGCAGCTTAAGGCAGTGCCTGTATCGGCCAAGTTCGGCGGTGCTACAGGTAACTTCAACGCCCATCATGTGGCTTATCCCCAGATAGACTGGAAGGCATTCGGCGCCAAGTTCCTGAGCGAGAAGCTGGGTCTGGTACGTGAGGAGTATACAACCCAGATATCAAACTACGATAATCTGGCAGCTCTGTTTGACGCCATGAAGCGTCTTAACACCATCCAGATTGATATGAACCGCGACTTCTGGCAGTACATATCAATGGAGTATTTCAAACAGCAGATCAAGGCCGGCGAGGTTGGCTCAAGCGCTATGCCTCACAAGGTCAATCCCATAGACTTTGAAAACGCAGAGGGTAATCTGGGTATGGCAAACGCCATTCTGGAGCACCTTTCACGCAAACTGCCTGTATCACGTCTGCAGCGTGACCTTACGGACTCAACCGTAATCCGCAATATCGGCGTGCCTTTCGGACATCAGATGATCGCTATCGCCAGCTCACTCAAGGGTTTGGGCAAGCTGCTCATCAACGAGCAGAAGATTGCCGCTGACCTGGACGGTTGCTGGAGCGTCGTGGCCGAGGCTATACAGACTATCCTGCGTCGTGAGGGCTATCCCCATCCATATGAGGCGCTTAAGGCACTTACACGTACCAACAGTCAGGTTACACGTGAGTCTATAAGCGAGTTTATTGATGGTCTTAATGTAAGCGAGAGTGTAAAAAAGGAACTAAAAGCCATAACACCGGGCAATTATTACGGTGTATAACTGACTAACTTTTTTTCAAAATCTAATTTTATTAACAACAAAGGAGGCCGTGAGGCTTTCTGAACAAGATTTATTATTATGATGGAAACAGAGAACGGAAACAGATTCTACGACGAGAGCGGGAATCAGGAAGAGCAGGAAAACAGCTTCAACAGATTTAACGGTAATGCCGATGAGGGTAATCAGGGCGCACGTCGTGAAGGCCGCCCGCGTTTTGTAAGGGTTGATTACAACAACAATCGTCCCCAGTATTCAAGAGTAGAGCGTCCCGCACGCCAGGAAGGTGAGCAGGGCTACAATCAGGATCGTCCGCGTCGTCAGTACGGTCAGGGTGCCGGTGAAGACCGTCCCCAGTACGGCCAGCGTCAGTATGGCGGTGGCTACCAGAACCGCGGTTACAACAATAACCGTCCCCAGTACGGACAGGACCGTCCCAGATATAATCAGCAGCGTCAGTACAACAACCAGGACCAGGAGGGCCAACCCCGTTTCTACAGAGAGCGTGTGCAGGGCCAGAACGGTGAGGAGGGCGGCTACCAGCGTCAGGGTGGCTACCAGCGCCAGGGTGGCTACGGCCAGCGTCAGGGCGGCTATCAGCGCCAGGGCGGCTACGGCCAGCGTCAGGGCGGATTCCAGCGTCAGGGTGGCTACGGCCAGCAGGGCGGTTTCCGCAAGCCCATGCAGAAGCGTCAGGACAACCGCAAGCGCATAGAGTATCAGGATGTCATTCACGATCCCGAGGAGGAGATACGTTTGAACAAGTACCTGGCCAATGCCGGTGTATGCTCACGTCGTGAGGCCGATGACTTCATCCAGGCTGGAGTAGTAAAGGTAAACGGCCAGACCGTTACGGAACTGGGTACCAAGGTACATCGCGGTGACAACGTTCTGTTCCACGATCAGCTCGTAAGCATCGAAAGAAAGATTTATATCCTTCTCAATAAACCCAAGGATTGCGTTACCACTGTTGATGATCCTCAGGAGCGCAAGACCGTAATGGATTATATCAAGGGTGCATGCAAGGAGCGTGTATATCCCGTAGGCCGTCTGGACCGCAACACCACCGGTGTGCTGCTGCTTACCAATGACGGTGAGATGGCTAGCCGTCTTACACACCCCAAGTTCCTCAAGAAGAAGATCTATCATGCACGTCTGGACCGCGCAGTAAGCGCCGAGGATCTGCAGAAGTTGCTTGACGGTGTAAACATAGGTGAGGAGGAAGGCGATATCGTACGCGCCGATGAGGTAAGCTACGTTAACGATGACAAGACCCAGGTGGGCATTGAGATTCACTCAGGCCGTAACCGTGTGGTTCGTCGTATGTTCGACGCTCTGGGTTACCGCGTTACCAAGCTTGACCGCGTACAGTTTGCCGGCCTGACCAAGAAGCGTCTGCGTCGCGGTGACTGGCGTTTCCTCACAGAGAAGGAGGTTAACATGCTCCGTATGGGTGCATATGAATAATTAACTACGTATTAAACCTTATACAATGGATATTAAGAGAACAAGGATTGCCGATCTCCTTAAGCGTACCGATTTTGGAACGGAGGTAGTTGTCAAGGGCTGGGTGAGGACCAAGCGTGGTAGCAAGACCGTCAGTTTCATTGCCCTTAATGACGGATCGACAATCAAGAATGTTCAGATTGTAGCTGACCTGGAGAAGTTCAGTGAGGAGCTGATGAAACAGATTACCACAGGTGCCTGCCTCAGCGTGAAGGGTACCATGGTAGAGAGCATCGGATCCGGTCAGGCCGTTGAGGTTCAGGCATCGGAGATTGAGGTGCTGGGCCTGTGCGGTGATGACTATCCCATGCAGAAGAAAGGTCAGACATTTGAGTATATGCGCCAGCATGCCCATATGCGTCTGCGCACAAACACCTTTGGTGCTGTGATGCGTATCCGCCACAATATGGCAATGGCTATTCATACCTATTTCCATGAGCATGGATTCTACTATTTCCATACTCCGCTCATCACTGCAAGTGACTGCGAGGGAGCAGGCAACATGTTCCAGGTAACCACTAAGAACCTCTATGACCTCAAGAAGGATGATGACGGCAAGATCATCTATGATGATGATTTCTTTGGCCAGCAGACCTCTCTGACCGTAAGCGGCCAGCTTGAGGGTGAGCTTGGTGCAACTGCCCTGGGTGCCATCTACACCTTTGGTCCTACCTTCCGTGCCGAGAACTCCAACACTCCGCGCCACCTGGCCGAGTTCTGGATGATCGAGCCCGAGGTTGCTTTTCTGGATCAGGAGGAGCTCATGGACCTTGAGGAGGATTTCATCAAGTATTGCGTACAGTGGGCTCTTGACAACTGCAAGGATGACCTGGAGTTCCTGAACAATATGATTGACAAGACACTGCTGGAGCGCTTGCAGAGCGTACTCAAGGAGAGCTTTGTACGTCTTACCTATACTGAGGGTATCGATATCCTCCAGGATGCAATCAAGAAGGGGCGCAAGTTTGAGTTCCCCTGCAACTGGGGTGATGACCTTGCCTCTGAGCATGAGCGTTTCCTCGTTGAGGAGCACTTTAAGAAGCCCGTCATCATGACTGACTATCCTACAGCCATCAAGTCATTCTACATGAAGCAGAATGAGGCTACAGCCGATGGCGGTTCAATAGGTTATCACGGTGTAAAGGCTCCCGCATCAACTATGCAGGGTACCGATGTGCTGTTCCCGCAGATAGGTGAGATCATCGGCGGTTCAGTTCGTGAGGCTGATTACGACAAGCTGATGGGTGAGATCAACCGTCGTCAGATGGATATGACTCATCTGTGGTGGTATCTTGATACCCGCCGCTGGGGTTCATGCCCGCACGCCGGATTCGGTCTGGGCTTTGAGCGCCTGATCCTGTTCGTGACGGGAATGCAGAACATTAGGGATGTCATCCCGTTCCCGCGCACTCCGCGTTCAGCTGAGTTCTGATATAATACAATAGAGACCTATTTGTACAAATATTTTAGAACGCTCCGACCTCATGGTTGGGGCGTTCTTTTTTCAGTACCCCTGACCTTAGGGAGCTGTAGCTCGTATAAGCCCATTTCGCTCCCTAAGGTTGGGGGGCAGCCCGCGATATTACGTATTTCCAGTTTACCTTAGGGAAGAAATCGCTTCTACGTGCGTTACAGCTCCCTAAGGTGCGGGGGTAGCCCGCGATATCACGTATTTCCTGCTTACGTTAGGGATGAAATCGCTTCTACGTGCGTTACAGCTCCCTAAGGTTGGGGGGCAGCCCGCGAGATAGCGTATTTTCCGTGCACCTTAGGGATGAAATCGCTTCTACGTGCGCTATAGTTCCCTAAGGTGAGGGGGTGCGGGGATTAGCGGGAGGTGATTCGGTAGTAGAGACGCATTGACCAGATGAGGATGGTCACCAGCGCCCATCGGAACAGGAGCATCCAGTACCAGATTCCGCCTATTGCAGTAAACAGCGTCAGGTCCTCAAGGTTGCTGTGCGATATTCCGATGTGGGTGTTGAGCAGCAGTATGCTTCGGTCCGATATCTCACCGCGTTCCATCTCATCCATGATTGCGGCCGATCCGTACAGCAGGCCTATTACATTTGCTACAATCCAAAGGAAAGTGGTCTCCTTGGGCAGACCAAAAACAGTGAGCAGCGGACTGAAGAACCTGGAAATCTTGTTCATGATGCCATACTCATACAGCGCCCGCTGCATTATGTTGAGCAGGAAAATGAGCGTGGTCATCCATACGGTCAGCCTGCCCAGACCCTTAAGCCAAGTCAGGAACATGGGCCAGAACTCTCCCTGGATATTCAGGAACGGTACCCCTGACAGGCTCACGGTCTCCGCGCTGAACTCAGGCCTTCCTGGAAGGACCAGATTCATGACTATTCCCAGTGTGATGGATGCCAGAGTACGTACTATCACCATATGTTTGATAGGGGTGCCGGTCTTTTTCTGGATGGCGGTCTCGGCCACCATGGCATGTGCAGCCAGGTTCATCGTAGCCAGTATGGTTATCTGCCTTACTGTCATATCCAAGGTCGATATCACCGCAATGCCGGAGTATATATTAATAAAGTACGCGCTCACGTAAGCCAGTGCCGCGTCACCCGGGAGTCCGAATATATGGAACACGGGACTTACAGCCGTCGCAATCCATGTAAGTATACCGGTATACTTAAGCAGGAACATGATAAAAGACACGGTGGCGGTTATCTTGAATATCCACCAAATTGTCTTGAATGCCCTTGGTGCAGCCTGCTTTACCACTCTCTTGAGTCGTTCCATATCTGTTCTGTTTAAATTGGGCGCAAAATTAGTTATTTTTGCGTTTGTATGAGAAGAATCCTGTTCCTGTTGTGCTGTTTCATGCTGTCCGGGGAGTTACTGTCCCAGAATGCGGCTTGGATGTCAAGTCTTGATGATAAGACCCTGGTGTGCAGGGTGTCAATACCTGGAACGCATGATTCCGGTACATCGGGCGTACGTTTACCCATGCGTCACTATGCCCGTACTCAGACGATGGACCTGTCTGAGCAGTGGGATGTCGGAATCCGTTTCTTTGATCTAAGGCCCAAACTGATAGACGGCCGGCTTATGATATATCACGGCCCTGCCAGTTGTCATCTTTCATTTGATGAGGCCCTGCAAATTATCAGGCAGAAACTGGAACTACACCCCACAGAGTTCTGCATAGTCATGACCAACAGCGCAGGCGGCGGTCAGACGGCGGTTGATATGACTATGGATATTATCAACTCACTCTTTCCCTCCGGTATGCTTGCGTCATTCACCGCCCGTATGACTGTGGCCGATATGCGCGGGCACGTTCTGTTTATACATAGGATCCCTCCCTCCAGTGGCAGGAACTATCCAGGCACGGTAGCGGCGGGCTGGCCCGGCAACGGATCATCACATCAGGCAAGGATGGTGTCAGACACAGGAAACAGTGCCGGGCTTTGGTCGCAGGATTTCTTTACCGACGGGGGTAGGGGAAACTATCTTGACTCCAAATGGGATATGGTTACCGGTATGGTAAGGGCGTTTGCATCGGCCCCGGAGGGAGTTTGGTGCATTAACCATTTGTCGGGTTATACGGGATCGGGAATAAGCACTAACATAAACCGTAACGCAAGGGTTACGAATGCCCGCCTGCTGGAGTACCTGGGCAACCATAAAAATCCGGTAGGAATAGTTTCCATGGATTTTCCGCAGCAGGAACTTATAGATGCCATCATATTTTTGAATACTTTTGCAGCAGAATAACACCTTACATCATGACACTGAAAGACTTTCTGAACGAGGGCGACAAGTTCGCCAAGTACATCGGCATTGAACTGACCGATGTAAAACCGGGCTCAGCCAAGGCAACCATGACAGTAACTGAGCACCATATGAATGCAGGAAACATCTGCCAGGGCGGAGCGCTTTTCACTCTTGCCGATCTGGTATTCGCAGCTCTTGTCAACCAGGGCGAGAACATGGCTTTTGCCATCAACTCCACCATATATTATCATGTATCGGCCAAACTGGGCGATGTGCTTACCGCCGAAGGCCATTTTACCAGCCGCCATCCCAAGATTCCGGCAGCCCAGGTTCAGGTGACCGACCAGAACGGCACAATAATAGCAACATTCCATGCTCAGGGCTATACAAAGCGTATGCCGGCTCCCTTCTCGGGACTGGAATAAAAAAACTGAAAAAAATTTTCAGATTTTAACACTTGTTTCCATTTGTTTTCATATCTTTGCCTTAGAAGCATCGCCGATAAATGCTGAAAAGGACCGTAAAACTTGAAAACGTTATTTTTATGAAGGACTGGAATAATACTGTAGCTTCCCCGGATTATATGACGGGGACACAAAAAGACACAACTGTAACATCAAAGTGGACGGGAGGCTTTCCAAGTTTGAACTTGAATTCGCTCACTCCATTATCAGCTCCCATAGGAGAGTAGTTGTAGAAAAAACAATTTTGGTTATCTTCGCACTCAGCAAGATAACCAAATTTGTTTTATATGAAGATCAGAATCATTCTTTTGGCAGTTCTCTCTGCCGTCATTGCCATGCCTGCAACGGCTCAGCGTTCAGGTAAAGCCACATCCGTGGAACTGTCATTCAACTATCAGAAACAGAGCGGTGCCGGCTCCAACCAGTGGGCTGTCTGGGTTGAGAACTCAGAGGGCAAGGTTGTCCGTACCCTTACCGTAACCTCATTCACCTCAAAGGGCCGTGGCGGCCGTCGCGGCTACACATTCCGTCCCACCTGCACACCCACATGGGTCAAGAACGCCAAGGCCGAGGAGATGTCCGATGAGCAGATCGATGCCGTAACCGGCGCAACACCCAAAGAGAGCGGAATCCAGACATACATCTGGGATTTCAAGGATGCCGAAGGCAAGGATGTACCCGCCGGAGATTACAAGATATACCTTGAGGCAACGCTCTACTTTAACAGCATACTCCTGTACAGCGGTACATTCTCGACCAAGGACAAGGCCGGTGAAATCAAGCTCACCTCATCGCTTACCGAAGAGGATGAGGCTCACAAGAACATGGTTACCGAGGTAAAGGCTGCCCTCAAGTAATTAAAAGGCAAAACTGATTGAGGCTCCTAGGGCTAAATCGTCGTTAGCTGTGAGTAACAGCGCAGGGTTTAGCTCTAAGGAGTTCATTTTTTTAGCGGATCCGGACCTTTGGGCATCGGCCTGCCTCTCATTGAAGGTTCTTTCCACCTTGTTCAGGCGTGCAACACCTTTTTTGGTATACACTGCTCCCACGCAGTAAAGAATGGCTGCAGTGCCCAGATAGGCATAGAAGGAGTTGTTCAGGCTGCCCGTGTCCGGGTCTATGGAAAGTATTGACAGCATCAGGCATCCAGTTCCCAGCGTCAGACCGGCTCCACCGATATTGAACTGGTTCTTGCCTACGATGTACTCATGATACAGGTCCGCGTCAAAATATCTGCTGAAGTTTTTATCGGACAACTCCAGATTGTTGTATTTCCATCTGAATGTCTCGCCGTACCTGTAGATGGGTCCGGGACTTGGCTCCACTAACTTGTATGTCCAGACAATGTTGTCTATCTCACTCATGGGAAACGACATGGTCTTGCCGTCGGTAGTCTGTATTTTGACACCGCCATCAGGATCCGTATTCAGATCCATCACGTACCCGATAACCTTATCTCCATTATTAAGGAACAGGGCGTTCGCCGACTGTCCGAAAGCCGATGCGGTAAGACACAGTGAGCAAACGAGTGCTCCAAAGAAACGTTTCGTTATTGTTCTGCCCAAAAGCATTATCCCAGTCCGTTTCATAGCAATTAAGTGAATAGTCACTCAAAAATACAACATAGCAATAGAAAAACAAAAAAACACAAGAAAAAGTGCGCTATATCATTGAAAAAGTGTAATTTTGCGAGCCGATTATTATCAACCTTTGGATAAAAGGTTAGTTATTAGCGTGTTAAACCCCCGAGTACGGGTTCTGCGGTATAGCGTAACCGCTGGGCGCAAGCGTTTAGGGAGTTTCCGGGACGTCGGGAGACGGAGAGGTTGCGTAGAGTAATGAATGTTTAATTATTGATTTAAAGTTTAGAATGGATACTTTAAGTTACAAGACTGTTTCGGCCAATAAGGCTACCGCTAATAAGGAATGGGTCGTGGTTGATGCCAAGGACCAGGTTCTGGGCCGCTTCGCCGTGAAGGTTGCCAAGCTGCTGCGCGGTAAGTATAAGACAAATTTCACTCCGCACGTTGACTGCGGTGACAACGTTATTGTTCTCAATGCAGACAAGGTTGTCCTGACTGGTAAGAAGTGGACTGACAGAGTATATCTGCGTTATACCGGTTATCCCGGTGGTCAGCGCGAGATGACTCCCGCCCAGCTGATGGCTAAGCCCAACGGCGCTGAGAGACTTATGACTAAAGTTGTTAAGGGAATGCTGCCCAAGACAAAACTCGGTGACAAGCTCATCGGAAACCTCTATGTATATGCCGGTTCAGAGCATAAGCATGAGGCACAGCAGCCCAAGGCAATAGATATCAATTCACTTAGCTAATTTTAAAGAGAATGGAAGTAATCAACGCAATAGGTCGCAGAAAAAGCGCCGTAGCACGTGTCTTCGTTACTGAAGGAACTGGTAAGATTACCATTAACAAGAGAGACTTGGCAGTATACTTCCCGTCATCACTGCTTCAGTACGTAGTTCTCCAGCCTCTTAAGAAACTTGAGGTTGCTGAGAAGTATGATATCAAGGTTAATCTGGACGGTGGCGGTTACAACGGTCAGGCAAACGCACTGCGTCTGGCTATCGCCCGCGCTCTTGTCAAGATCAATCCTGATGACAAGAAGACTCTTCGTTCAGAGGGCTTCCTGACCCGTGACTCACGTTCTGTTGAGCGTAAGAAGCCCGGTCAGCCCAAGGCACGTCGCAGATTCCAGTTCAGCAAGCGTTAAGCTCTGGATATATTCCCATGCCTGTACATTATTATATATGCAGGCCTACGGGATCTGTGTTTAGTATCTAAACTGTCGGGATCTGTACTTAGGTACGGCTACCCGATGGTTGGTTTAAAAAGAATGTAAACAAACAATTAAAACAATTTATGTCAAGAACAAATTTTCAACAGCTTCTCGAAGCTGACTGCCATTTCGGTCACCTGCGCCGCAAATGGAATCCTGCTATGGCTCCTTATATCTTCATGGAGCGCAACGGTATCCATATCATCGATCTGAACCAGACTGTAGCTGCCATTGATCAGGCTGCCGAGGTTCTCAAGAAGATGGCCCGTGACGGAAAGAAGATTCTTTTTGTAGGCACAAAGAAGCAGCTCAAGGAGCTGGTTGCTCAGAAGGTATCATCAGTTGGTATGCCTTACGTTATTGAGCGCTGGCCCGGTGGTATGCTCACCAACTTCCCCACCATCCGTAAGGCTGTAAAGAAGATGGCTACTATCGATAAGCTGACTCAGGACGGTACATATTCAAACCTTTCAAAGCGTGAGATCCTCCAGATCACTCGTCAGCGCGCCAAGTTGGAGAAGAACCTCGGTTCTATCGCCGATCTGTCACGTCTGCCGGCCGCTCTGTTCGTAATTGACGTACTCAAGGAGAACATCGCCGTTCGTGAGGCTAACCGTCTGGGTATCCCCGTATTCGCTATCGTTGATACCAACAGCGATCCTTCAAACATTGACTATGTAATTCCTGCCAACGATGACGCTACCAAGTCAGTTGACGCTATTCTGACCGCTTGCTGCGATGCTATCGCCGAGGGTCTGGCTGAGCGCAAGGCTGAGAAGGGTGATGAGGCTGCTGCCGATGATGAGGAGAAGTCAGAGAAGCCCCGTAAGGAGCGCATCCGCAAGGTTGCCAAGAAGGAAGAGTCACTTGATGAGGCTCCCGCTGCCGAGGAGGCTCCCGTAGCTGAGGCTGCAGCCGAGGCTCCTGCTGAGGAGGCTCCCGCAAAACCCAAGCGTACACGCAAGGCTGCTGCTCCCAAGGCAGAGGGCGAGGCTGAGGCTTGATTTTCATTAACCGTAAAAACATTAAAGAAAATGGCTGTAACACTTGATGATATTAAAGCCCTCCGCACCAAGACAGGTGCCGGTATGTCAGATTGCAAGAAGGCTCTCACTGAGGCTGAAGGCGATTTTGAGAAGGCTATTGAGATAATCCGCAAGAAGGGTCTGGCAGTTGCTGCAAAGCGTTCTGACCGTGAGGCTTCCGAGGGTTGCGTTCTGGTAAAGGTTGACGGTAACTTTGGTGCAATGATTGCTCTTAAGTGCGAGACCGACTTCGTTGCCAACAACGCTGATTTCAAGGCTCTGACCCAGTCAATCCTTGACGCTGCAGTTGCCGCTAAGGCTAAGTCTCTCGATGAGGTTAAGGCTCTTCCCTTCCAGGGCAAGACCGTTGCCGATATCGTTCTGGAGCGCACCGGTATTGTAGGTGAGAAGCTTGAGCTTGATGGTTACAACTACCTTGAGGCTGCTGAGCTTGCATCATACAACCACCAGGGTAAGAACTTCCTCTGCTGCCTGGTAGCCTTCAACAAGGAGGTTGCCGATAAGGAGTACATCCACGAGATTGCTCTTCAGGTAGCTGCTCAGAATCCTATCGCTGTTAAGCCCGAGGAGGTACCTGCCGACATCGTGGCTCGTGAGAAGGAGATCGCTGCCGATAAGGCTCGCGAGGAGGGTAAGCCCGAGAACATGATCGAGCGCATCGCTGAGGGTCGTATGAAGAAGTTCTACGATGAGAGCTGCCTCCTGAACCAGAAGTACATCGTTGACGAGAAGAAGACCGTTGCCGAGTACCTCAAGGCTCTGGATAAGGACCTCACCGTAACTGCCTTCCGCAGATTCACTTTAAAATCCGAATAAATTCGGATTCCAAAGTGAAACTTTGACCTTTTTTTAGTTTACTCCGTAAACGGGCGGCCCTCCGGGACCGCTGTGAAGTCTGAATAATTTTCAAGATTTCTCTATAGTAAAAGGAGGCTTTCCACAAGGGAAGCCTCCTTTTTTCATATTACATATCCGTAAATATCCAGCCGTTGAAACGGCTGGCTACCCCTATCATGTGCCTAACGGCACAGATTAATGCCGTTGGCATTGGATTATGGTAGCCAGCCAATTTATTGGCTGGGTATTTTACCCCTTGGTTTGTGAATACCCAAGCGAGATGAGCTTACCCTTCAGTTTCTCCCTGAAATCCCCCTGAATGATAATCTCCCCATCCTTGGCCGATCCGCCGCACCCGCAGAATGTCTTGAGCGTGCGCGCCAGAGCGTCCATATCGGCCTGGGGCCCCTGGAATCCGCTAATTACGGTCACGGTCTTGCCGCCGCGGCCGTTTTTCTCCATGCGTAGACGCAGCTTCTGTTGCTGGGGTGGCAACAGTTCCTCTTCAGGCTCCTCATCGGTCTGATAATTGAAATCAGGATTAGTGGAGTACATCACTCCTAGACGGTCTTTCCAATCGCTGTTGTTCTTTCCCATAACATGTGCTGTTTTGTATGCCCAAAGATAGTAACTTTGTGCTGATTAAACTGCCATTTATGAAAATCATCTGTGTAGGAATGAACTACTCCAGGCACAATAAAGAACTGGGGGAAACGTTATTAAAACCGGAGAGTCCGGTCATTTTCATGAAGCCGGATTCTGCAATCCTTAGGAACCGCCGTCCGTTCTTTCTGCCGGACCAGTTGGGTAGGGTGGACTACGAGACGGAGATTGTAGTGAGGATAAACCGTCTGGGCAAGAGGATAGCCGCCCGGTTTGCGGACCGTTACTGGGACGCATTGACGCTGGGTATAGACTTTACGGCCCGCGATATGCAGAATGATTTCCGTAAGAAAGGCATGCCGTGGGAGTTGTGCAAGGGTTTTGACCAGTCGGCGGTGATAGGTGACTGGATTCCTAAGGAGCAGATTGCTGATATACAGGACCTGCACTTTAATCTTGACATTGACGGCAAGACGGTGCAGCAGGGACATTCGGCCGATATGATTTTTCCGGTAGCCCGGATAATTGAGTATGTGAGCGGTTTCTGTACCCTTAAGACCGGTGACCTGATCTTTACGGGAACACCGGTGGGAGTTGGCCCGGTAAGTATAGGACAGCATCTGCAAGGCTTCCTGGAAGGGAAAAACGTGTTGGATTTTCATATTAGATAGACTTACTTTTGAGAAAGTCATTTGCCATTCTGATAATGCTTCTGTGTGCGGGTACAGGTGTGCACGCGCAGAGAAACGGCTTTGTGGACTCCGGTTGGCAGCCCTCAAGCCGGGATTCGGTGCGTCCTTGGAGCGGATTCGGGATTGAACTGAACGGCAATTGGAGTGACTCCCTGTACAGTGCCGGGATTGAGTACCCGGAGCTGGTCAGGATAAGTGAAAATGATCTGAACCGCTGGAATCTCTCTCCCGATGAGATACCCTGTTGGCCCGATGTGAACACGTTCATCGGTCAGTCACGTGGTACAGCCACACTGGATGCCGGTTTCATGCCGGTAATAACGCGTGATGGCAATTATTACGCTATAAAGTCCTATAAGGCAGTCATCACTGCCAAGCCGATGACCGGCAGCAAGGCCGCCGTAAGAAAGGCCGATGAGCGTTATACCCGCCAGTCAGAACTTTCTACAGGCAAGTGGGTCAAGATCAGGGTTTCAGAGAGCGGAGTATACAAACTCACCAACAGCGCATTGCGTTCCATGGGATTCAGTGACCCGTCAAAAGTCAGACTGTTCGGTTACGGCGGAGCGGTCCTGCCCGAGACTGATATCCAGGATATTACCGATGACCTTCCTGAGCAGCCGTTGTGGCGTTCAGACGGATTTATGCTCTTCTATGCGCAGGGACCGGTCAGCTGGAAACGCACGACAAAAGGTTTTGTGAATGAGACCAATACATACTCTGACTGGGGCTATTATTTCCTTACCGACAGGCAGGATTCAGTGAGTGCCGCTTTCAGCACGATCCAGGCGGACAGCATATCAGAGAGGGTGGTGGGCTCATATCCTGATTATGCATTGATAGACCCTGATGAGTACAGCTGGTACCGTTCAGGCAGACGCATGTTTGAGTCATATGACTTTGCAGGCGGCAGCCGTTCATACAAGTTCAGCACAGAGGGAATAATGCCGGATAGCGTAGGTGTCACGGTGGCGTTCTCTACATCGGCCACCAGTGCAACCAAACTGAGCGTGTCGGTAAACGGCTCAGATCTTGGAGTGATGAACATAGGAGCCAGGATGGGCCAGAATGTGGCTATCGTAAAGGAACAGAGTTTTATAAGCCGCAATCAGTTTAATGATGTAACGACGCTGCGTCTTACGCATAATGCGACATCGGGCACCAGCGGTCGTCTGGATTACATACGTCTCAACTTTAAACGCAAGCTGGCCCTGTACGGCTCAAATACCGTTTTCCGAACCTTTAAGGAAGAGAAGGATGCAAGTTTCTCAATCTCTGATTCCAAAGCCGACGTAATGGTGTGGCGAATCAGGAAAGACGGTACGGCACAGATTATCCCTTCACTGTATTCAGATGGCAAGACCGTCACTTTGAATACATCATACCGGACAGATGATATCCTGATTGCAGTCAATCCCAAAGGCACTTTCCCTGAACCCAAGATAGTGGGCAAAGTGGCAAACCAGAACCTGCATGGGCTGGATTCTGTGGATATGGTCATTGTGGTTCCCGCATCGGACAAACTGACCTCTCAGGCAGAACGTCTGGCGGCAGCTCACAGACAGATAGACAGCCTGAATGTGGTGGTGGTACGTGCGGATATGGTGTACAATGAGTACTCATCGGGCACTCCCGATGCCACCGCACTGCGCCGTTTCATGAAGATGCTTTATGACCGTGGCGGAGCCGGTGCAGGACCGCGTTATCTGCTGCTTATGGGTGCCGGAGCATGGGATAACCGCATGCATGTGCCTGACTGGGCGGGCCAGAATCCTGACGACTACCTGCTGTGCTACGAGTCTTATGAATCCCTGAGTCATACCGCATCCTATGTGATGGAGGATTATTTCGGCCTTCTGGATGACTCTGAGGGTAAGAGCCTTATTACGGAAAAGGTGGATGTAGGTGTAGGCCGTCTGCCGGTGAATACAGCTGCTCAGGCCCGTAGCGAGGTTGATCAGCTTATTGATTACATGCAGGGCCGATATGCGGGCTCGTGGAATAACCGCATTCTGGTTCTTGGTGACGACGGAGACAACAACACTCATATGCAGGATGCTGATGATATAGCAACCATCTATTCAGACAAATATCCTCATATGGATGTACGTAAGATATTCTGGGATGCCTATAAGATGGAGGTTACGGCATCATATAACGGATATCCTGCTATACGTAAACAACTGCTTGATGAACTTGACAATGGCGCGTTGATAGTGAATTACTCCGGTCATGGAAGTACTGAGGTCCTGTCTCACGAACTTGTCATGAACAAGTCTGACATGAAGGAGCTTACCTCAAAACGTCTGCCGTTCTGGATTACCGCGTCTTGCGATATCGCTCCCTTTGATTCTCCGTTGGAGAGTATGGGACTGAATCTGGTAATGAATGAGGCCGGAGGTGCCATAGGCATGCTTTCAACCACCAGAACCGTCTATGCATCACTCAATAAGACCATCAACAAGAGTTTCAGCCGATATGTCCTGGCTTACGGTGAAGACGGAATGCCCAATACGCTGGGTGATGCCTTGCGACTGGCCAAGAATGAACTTGTAACAAGCGGTAAGGGTGAGACGGATATGACGGAGAACAAGATTCATTACGTGCTTCTGGGTGATCCGGCCCTAAGGCTGACCGCCCCGCAATTGACGGCGGTTGTGGACTCGTTCGGAGAGGTCGATGCACAGACTACCGGTTCGGCACAGGCCGGTGCCGTAATAACCGTTCGCGGTCATATAGAGTATGGAGGTGTCAAACAGGAGGACTTTACCGGAATCCTGACAGGTACGGTCTATGACAATGAACGTCTTATTACCTGTTATGACAATCTCAAGACAGCCGATGAGCCGTTCCAGTTCTATTATCGTGACCGCGTGCTCTATAGCGGTACCGATTCCGTTCGCGGCGGTGAGTTCACGCTCACATTCCCCGTACCCATGGATATCAACTACTCCAATGAGAAGGGACTGATTACGATGTTCGCAATGAGTAACGGCGGTATGACTGCTCACGGACATTTTGACAACTTTACCGTAGGCGGTACTGCCCCGGGCCTGACTGCAGACTCCGTCGGTCCGGACATCGGACTTTACCTTAATACTCCGTCATTCATTTACGGAGCCAACGTGAACAGCACTCCTCTGCTGGTAGCAGAGTTACAGGACAGCGCCGGACTCAACACATCGGGCAACGGACTTGGACATGATATTCTGCTTATAGTTGACAATAACCCCAACTGGACATATGTGCTTAACAGTTACTTTGTCCAGAAACCGGGAGATTATACACGCGGTACGGTATCGTTCCCCATTCCCGAGCTCCCGGAGGGTAAGCATACTCTCATGCTCCGTGCCTGGGATATGATGAACAACTCCACAACCGTATATCTGGGATTCAAGGTGGTAAATGACCTCAAGCCTAAGTTTACTGTCGATGTAACCGAGAGTCCTGCACGTGAGAGTACCACCTTTGTCATAACCCATGACCGTCCCGGCCAGAATGCCGGCGTCAACGTCCAGGTATCGGATATGAACGGTACCCTGCAGTGGACATATACGGTAACTGATGATACCAATACGGGCGTTACGCTCATACAGTGGAACCTGCACGGAAATTCAGGCCACAGGATGCAGCCCGGACTCTATATTGTAAGAGCCACAGTGGGCAGCGGCGGTGAATCGTCACAGGCATCGTGCAAGCTTGTCATAGTGGGTCCCTGACACAATAAATGCACTGTTTAGCAGTTAATAATTATGATGAAAAGTAGCTATAAGATATCTGTCGCATTAGCGTTATTGTTACTGTCGGCACAGACCGCTTTCTCACAGAAGCGTGAGAGTGATGTGCGTCAGTTCAACCCGGTATATACAGGTGTGACTTCTCTGTCCATAGCTCCGGACTCCAGAGCCGGTGCCATGGGTGATGTAGGTTGCGCCACAGATCCGTATATGGACAATAACAGTCAGTATTGGAACCCCTCAAAGTATCCGTTCGCCAACAGCCAGGCAGGAATATCCCTCTGCTATACCCCTTGGCTACGTAAACTGGTGAGCGATATAGATCTGGCCAATCTGACTGGATACTATAAGCTGGATGACTACTCAGCACTCAGCGGATCACTCACATACTTCTCTCTTGGTGAGGTGATTGCCATAACCGGTAGCTCACAGGTTATAATCCGCCCGTATGAGATGGCGCTTGACTTTGACTACTCACGTAAGCTCTCTGAGAACTTCTCGGCTGCCGTGGGTATGCGTTTCATTTATTCGGACCTGCAGTATACATACTCTGATGACGTGTTCCCCGGCAAAGCCTTCTCTGCCGATATCTCCATGTTCTACCAGAACTACATCGGAGTTGGACGTCGTGACTGTCTGCTGGGACTTGGTCTGAACGCATCAAACATAGGTAGCAAGATATCATATGACGGTGGCCAGACCAATGAGTTCATCCCCACCAATCTGCGTCTGGGTGCATCTCTTACCATCCCCATTGATGAGTACAACTCATTTGCCATAAGTGCCGATGCCAACAAACTGATGGTCCCCACCAAACCCACGTACCAGCAGTTCATGGATTCGGAGTATCCCGGCAAGCCATCGGATGACCCTGACTACATGACTTATATCTCTGAGTATAACCAATGGGTGGCAGGTACCGGTTACAATGAAATGTCACCTATAGCCGGTATATTCAAGTCCTTCAGTGACGCCCCGGGCGGAATGGAGGAGGAACTCCGTGAGATTTACTGGGGCGTAGGTGCTGAATACAACTACAATGACCAGTTCTTTCTGCGTGGAGGTTACCACTATGAGAACGAGTACAAGGGCAACCGCAAGTACTTTACCGTAGGTGCCGGTTTCAGGATGAACGTATTCTCACTGGATGCTGCATATCTGATATCGACCGCCCAGAGCAATCCTCTGGACCAGACGCTTCGTTTCACCCTGTCGTTTGATATGGACGGCATCAAACAGATTCTCGGCCGATGACAAACATTCGCGTAGGATACGGTTTTGACGTTCACCGCCTGGTTGAGGGACGTGAACTCTGGATAGGTGGAATCAAGTTGGAGCATACCCTTGGACTGCTTGGACACTCTGATGCCGATGTGCTTATACATGCCATTTGTGATGCGCTGCTGGGTGCTGCCACACTGCGTGACATCGGCTATAATTTTCCCGATACGGACATGCAGTACAAGAATATTGACAGCAAGATACTGCTTAAGCGGACCGTTGACCTGCTTGCATCTAAAGGATGGCAGGTGGTTAACATAGACGCAACCGTATGTGCCGAGCGTCCCAAGCTCAATCCGCATATCCCGGAGATGCAGCGCGTCATGGCTCAGGTCATGGGCATAGAACCCGACCGCCTCTCAATCAAAGCCACTACCACAGAGAAGCTTGGCTTCACCGGCCGCGAAGAAGGCATCTCCGCTCACGCTGTCGCTCTAATAGAAAAGAATTAATATCTCACCCCACGTTCCAATGTCGTAGGTATTGGATTATTTGTAGAGATTGTTCTGTTGTATGAATGACGAAACGGCCTGTGGAACCAGATGATCAATTGGCTGCCCGTCAATAACCCGTTGCCGGATCTCTGTCGATGAGATATCTACAAGCGGACAGTTCAGCAAAGAGACTCCATCCGGAATATTGTCCGTATTATACCCTGTGCGGGGATAGACGATAATATGGTAGTTGGCTGATATGAAATCGGCCTCCCGCCAGTTGTGGAACTTGACCCAGTTATCAGCGCCGATGGTCAGGATGAACTCCCGGTCGGGATAATCGGCCGATAAGCGGCGGAGTGTATTTGCGGTGTATGAAGGCTTTGGAAGGCTGAATTCAAAATCCGATGCACATATCCCCGGAATATCCTTGACGGCATCGGCCACCATTTCATAGCGAATGCGGTCATCCAAAAGTTCCTGTCCTGCCTTCCAGGGATTGCAGGGTGTCACCAATAGCCAAACCTCATCGGCCAAGCCTTGCTCCAGCACGCTCTGTGCAATGGCCAGATGACCATTGTGCAGAGGGTTATACGTACCTCCGAACAACGCTGTCCTGATGGGCTTAGACATTAAGGAATGTCTTGATTGTAGATAATGCTTTCTGCTGAGCCTCCTCAAGCTTGTCGTTCACTATCACGACATCAAACTTGGGTGCAAAAGTGAGCTCGTAGCCGGCTTTGGCCACACGTTTGGCAATCATCTCGGCGCTGTCTGTGCCGCGCAGCTTGAGGCGGCGCTCCAGTTCCTCTACCGATGGGGGCTGTATGAACATTGAAAGGGCCTCGTCTCCGTAGTACTTCTTGATGTTGCAGCCACCTACCACGTCAACGTCAAACACTACGTTCATGCCCTCATTCAAGCGCTTTTCAACCTGTTCCTTAAGCGTGCCGTAGAAACAGCCGGAATAGACCTCCTCATACTCCAGGAACTCATCATTCGCAATGCGGGCGCGGAACTCATCGGCTGTAAGGAAAAAATACTCAACACCGTTCTGCTCGGTACCACGTGGGGCACGGCTTGTTGCCGATATGGAGAACACCATCTTGAGTTCCGGATGCTGCAGAAGCCACTGGACAATCGTGGACTTGCCTGAGCCTGAAGGGGCTGAGAATATGAGACACTTGCCGCGCATAATCACATCACGTTAAGAACCTGTTCCTTGATCTGCTCCAGCTCGTCCTTCATGCGGACTACTATATTCTGCATCTCGGCCTGGTTGCTCTTGCTGCCCAGGGTGTTGATCTCACGTCCCATCTCCTGTGCAATGAATCCCAGTTTCTTGCCCTGTCCGTGACCCTCCTCAAGAGTCTTGATGAAGTAGTCCAGGTGGTTAGAGAGACGCTGCTTCTCCTCGCTTATATCCAGCTTCTCGATGTAGAAGATCATCTCCTGCTCAAAGCGGTTCTCGTCATAGTTCTTGCCCACGGCATCAATCATGGATGAACGCATGCGCTCCTTGATCTTGGCTACGCGGTCTTTTTCATAAGGCTCAACTGATGCCAGCAGGGCCGATATGTTGGAAATCTTCTCACGGAACTTCTTCTCAAGAGCGGCACCCTCTACCTTGCGGTACTCAACCAGAGCGTTGATGGCCTGATCGACAGCCTTTGAAACTGCTGCCCACTCCTCATCACTTACCTCATCCTGCTGGTTGCTGCTTATTACATCGGGCATGCGCAGAACGGTGGTGATTATATCCTCCGGAACCTTATAATTGGTCTGGGCTGCGATTGATTCAATCTGCTGCAGGTAGTTGTTGAAGATGGCTGCATTGATGGTCTGCGCGCCGGTAGCGGCAGCTGCATCAATATAAAGTGAAAAGTCTACCTTTCCGCGCTCCAGAGCAGCGGTTATGCGTGAACGTATGTCAAGTTCCTTGTCGCGGTATGCCTGGATGATCTTGGTTGATATATCCATGGCCTTGCTGTTGAGCGACTTGATTTCAACTATCACCTTGCGGTTTCCGACCTCGGCTGTTGCCTTGCCGTAACCTGTCATTGACTGAATCATAATGTAATCTGTAATTTTGGACACAAAATTAGTCATTTTGTTGGTATTATAGGGTCAATCTTTTTTAGATTGCTCCAGCAGCTGGCGTATTTTCTTGGATATCTTGTAGGAAAGAAGGTCTGAGTGATAAAGATGTAACCCTTTTTTCTTCAAATATTTATCTATCAGTCTTACTTTATTCTTGTCTCCGTCAAACAGCAATTCAAGTTCCTTGTCTGTAAACTGTAACAGATTGGCCAGTGTAGGAATCTTAAATCGTATCAGGCTCTTCTTTATGGACTCGTCCAGACTGGTATTCTCAATATACGTAAGCAGTGAAGGGTTGTTGTCTATCTTTCTTTGCAGTGCCTGGTCGGATACAAAAGCAATCCAGGTCTTGACACGTTTTGTTTCACAGGATTTGTCATATTGGCTGCGCAGTTGTTCATCGGAATAAACACTGCGGTACTCCATGATGGTTTCCTGCAACCAGGGGTTTATAGGCCAGTCATTACATGGGTTTGGGTTGGTTTTGAAATCGTAAAGCAGATATGATACCAGGTTTTCAAAATCAATAATCATGGCTACCAGACTTGTCATTAGCAGTTGCAATGCTTCATCCTTTTCTGACAGGGTAATATCAAGTTTTTTTTCGTAGTTTTCTTCATGAATGTATTTGTGCGTTGAAAGACTGCATATCAAGCTGGTTTGTTCAAATACTGAGACTGCGGCACGGAATGCATCTTTCTTGAGTTCAATGAATCGATAAAGTGGTGTTGATCTAAGTTCTTTGTCATTTCGGGGAATGCGGTGGCTGGGATCAATAGGCTTGATATTATGTTTGTTACATACATTAATGTAGTTATCCCAGACCTCTTTGAGCGTCTTTAATAACTCACGGTACTCCTGTGCAATTATGCTTTGTTCTCCCGCTCCGACCGGGATTATCTTTTTGCAGCACTTTTCTTCATCTCCGGTATGACAGTAGAGCCTGTAGTACTCATTAAACCATTCAGGATATAATGCGGGCCTGGTCACATTGAATGTATGTACATTCCCGTACGGTTTTATCATCCATTTATCTAATGTGGCAGGACATTCTTTCAGTGTAAAGCAGCCGGATGCTATTTTATATGTCCTTTGGGGGCAATGATGCAGTTTAACACTATTATCGGTCAGGAATAGGGTTACTTGTTCATAGTATGTATTGTCATCACCAGATATGGCGCGCAGTTCCTCATCGGACATTTGGACCAGGTCCAAAACCCTGTCAACGTTATTCCAATACAGCCACTCCCTTACACGCTCAGGTACATCCATAATGGTTCGGTGAACTTTCAGGAAAGGGGTGTCGTTTATGGCTTCAATGAGGCTCCGCCAAATTACATAATCCTCCCAATTCAGATTTTGGGTCTTTTCTGATTGTTCTGCAAAATCATTTTGCAGCTCAGTTTCACTGTGCTTACAACGGAACTCCTTGACCTCATCCACAAGCCAGGGGTTCATCTCTTTATTCTCTATCTGGTCCTTTTCTGTCAAAGCAATAATCGGTTAGCGTTCCGCTAAATTACAAAATAAGTTATATATTTGTGGTTACCAGTTAATGATTTGCTTATGAGACTATCTGATGAAATCAAGTTCCATTGCCAACTTGATGATACGCCTATTGAGTTTCCGGTTGATGGCATGATTGAATTTTTCCATCCTAAGGAGAACACATTTATCCATATTGATCTGGAGGTTCCTTATCCTAATAATGAGAATAACCTGCGCGTTGAGATTACAACTGTTGGCGGTCATAAGAAACTGGAATGCACTTGGAGTAAAGAATCGATGGCGATGTTCCGTGATGGGAATCATCTGCATTTCTCTCCTTTCCGCATGGCTGATCTGGTTGATAATGAGTATAAACTTGGATCCGATCAGACAGACATCCTTGTTATGGCACTGTACAATGATGGCAATATAATAAAGCGTAACGAGGTTACAATATATGGTCCCTGGCCAGCCGACGAATCATCACATCAGGTGGGACTCACTTTTGAGGAAATGCTTGAGAATCTCCATAATATGCCCAGCATGGACAATTTCAAGAAACGTATCAATGATATGGAGGTTCGCTGCAGGGTAAACAAGGAGAGAATGGAGGCCGGATTGCCGGTAATCAAGCCCGTACTGAATACCATTCTGATTGGTGGCATCGGCTTAAATGCGACCAGATGTGTTGAGATGATGGCTGATATCTATTTCAGTTTGGGTCTGATAGACAGTTGCGTGGTACAGACCATTAATGTATCCAGCCTGCTGTCAGATACTGTAAACGGAAGTGCCGAGAATATGCTAAAGGCAATAAGTGAGATGTCCAGCGGAGTATTGATGTTTGAAAAAGCGCATGAACTCTACAAACCGGAGTATAAGAATTATGATTCCGAGCCTCAGATAATCAGAGCACTTATTGATTCACTCGGTCAGTTAAGATACCAATCCGGTTGGATGATGGTCCTGTCAGGCTATGAGGAGGGACTTGAAAGTCTCTTTGCGGCAAATCCCGAACTTAAGGGTTTCTTCTCGGCCCCCGTCTATATTGAGAATTTCAGTTCAGAGGAAATTTTCCAGCTTATTGATCCTATTTGCAGCGAGTATAAACTTAAACTAACCCCTGATGCCCGTAACAAGTTGGAGATGTATATCCGACACAAGCAGAACTATAGCGGTGTCGGATATGAGAATGCGGATATGATAAGGCGGATATTCAATGAGATGATAGTCCCGGCTCAGTTTCGTAGGATAGATTCCATAAAGAATCCGTCTCCCGGTATGATGCAGACGGTTGAGATACAGGATATTCCTGAACTCAACAGCAATGTCAGCGATGCGATGGCTGAACTTGATGCTCTCATAGGATTGGAAAGCCTCAAGAAAAAGATTCATGACTATCTGAACGTAATAAGACTTGCAAATCTGCGTTTGGAGAAGGGGCTGCCAACCAAAATGCCGCGTCTGCATATGGCGTTCCTTGGTAATCCCGGAACCGGTAAGACCACTGTAGCCAAGATAATAGGCAAGATTTTTGCATCGTGGGGAATCCTGTCCACCGGTCATGTCATACGTACTGAGAAGAGCCAGATGGTAGGTCAGTATATAGGTCAGACCGAATTCATGATGCGTAACCTGCTGGCCCGTGCAAAAGGCAATGTCCTGTTCATTGATGAGGCCTATCAGTTGGTCGAAGGTCATGAGAAAGACTTCGGTCGTATTGTTATGAACTCATTGCTTACTGAACTTGGCAATGATGAGAGTGATATGGTTGTAATACTGGCCGGTTATACCGCACCCATGAAAAAACTTCTGGAGAGCAATGAGGGTATTGAGAGCCGATTCCCTAATGTGTTCAACTTTGAGGATTACACCACCGATGAACTTATGCAGATTGCTCATATAATGGTCAAGAATCAAGGCCTGGAGTTATCTGATGGTGCTGAGGCGAATTTGCGTGCCATCATTGATGAGGAGGCTAAAAAGCCGTCACCCCGTTTCGGTAACGGCCGATATGTCTCAAACCTTATACAGAACCAGATCCTTGCTTCTATGGGATCACGTCTGGCTACAGTCAAGAACCCATCGGCCGAAGACCTTATCATAATCAAGCCGGAGGATGTGGTGATAGGAAAGAGACATAAGGATGTGGTATTTGATGATGTGGCCATTGACACAGCACTTGTGCGCCTTGACAATCTTTCAGGATTGAGCAATGTAAAACAGGCCATACGCAACTTTGTTCAATCCGCCCGATACCTGCACTCCATAGGTGAACCGTATGTGGGCAAAGGCCTGCTCTCATGGCGTTTTATCGGCAAATCCGGCACCGGCAAGAGCACCGTGGCCGAAATTATGGCCGCCATACTGAAAGGCATGCACCTGATAGCCAACAGCAACATAACTCAGGTCAAAGCCGAGAGTCTTTTAAGAGAGCATCCAACCGAGTTTAAAAACCGGCTACAGGAAGTTGTCAAAAGATCATGCAACGGACTGATCTTTATAGATGCTGATGCTAAACAAATGGATCTATCCACATCTGAATACAGCAGTTTCGTGGAGAACGTAAAACTGAAACTGGAGGAACTCACCGTTGAGGTAGGCGGAGAATGTGCCCTTATCCTGGCCGAACTCGATGCCCCCAACAAGACAGTTGCCGAGCAGATGACCGATGCCGGCATCTACGAGTTTGACCACACCCTTGTCTTCAAAGACTTTACTCCTGATGAACTCTATGATATACTCTGCAACTGCCTGAAGAAGTTCAAGATAACATTCTCTCCAGCAGCAGAGACCCATATCAAGA
This sequence comes from Bacteroidaceae bacterium, assembly GCA_045113495.1. Classification (GTDB taxonomy): domain Bacteria; phylum Bacteroidota; class Bacteroidia; order Bacteroidales; family Bacteroidaceae; genus Colenecus. Next base: position 53,256 of record JBGUIZ010000041.1, on the reverse strand, counting down.
AGTATATCACAACGCTAAAATCCAGCTACGAGGCCAACGCCCGTACCATGAAACTGATGTCCCGCACCATCCACCAACAGGTAATCCTGCGCGAGTCCGGCCTAACCCGCCGTCCCAAGGAGCATCAGGTTCAGCTGGCCGACATCGAGACGTTCAAGTGGAATGGGCGTAAGGGACGTGTGGGATATTAAATACATTGTTATAGATACTCCCAAAAGATAGTAACTAATTAAAATTAAATGGTATATGAAAAAGCTCTTCATTGTTACCATCTTAGTCTTAAGTTGTGGTATTTCTTTGGGGCAATCTAATACTAAAGGATTGCAATTGTTGAATAAAGCCACTCAAGACTATCACAATTTTATAGTAGATTTCACATCTGCCAGTTATTCAGATATTATTTCAACGACCGAAAAGGCAGTAAAGGAATTTGAAAATGCTTCTGATACCATTAACCTCTGTAGAGCTTTGGTTTTGCTTAATGATCTATACTCAGAACCTTTTGATATGGTCTTTAAAACCGTTGCTAACTATAATCGCATCTATGACATGATAATAGATAAAAACGAAGAAATATTAGTATCGGCAAAATGTGGAATGGTAGGCTTTTATATTAATACAAGACCTGAATATGCACAAAAAATAGTGTCAACTATTGACTCTGAAGCTATTAGCAATATAAGGACAAAAGATGAGTTAATACGCTTAGTGTATAGTATTAGTTCTGCTTATATCTGGGCCGGTGAATATGTTAGCGCTAGTTATGTTTTTAGTCTCCTAGATATGTTTAAGCCTGAAGAATTAGATGACTATTCTCTTGTATGGTTTTTGCTAGCTAAGGGCGACTATGCTTTGTATCAATTAAGTTATTTGGGTAATGTGAACGATGCTTTTTTAATATTGATTGATTGTTTTGAAATAATTAACCAGAGAAATCTAGTTCTTAGTATGGCCTCTGTGGCTTTGCAAAGGGATTTGGGCATTGCTTATCAAAAAATACATGAGTATGATGAATCATTGAAATGTTTTGAAGATATGATGGATCCACCAATATATAGTATTGCGTTTGGAAATAATTCTTTTTCAAATATTATTGCCATGGAACAATTTGCTAAAACATATTCGGGCCTTGGCGATTATGAAAAAGCAGATTCTCTATTAATGGAAGCAATAAATATAGTCAATTTTTATTCATTAACTAATAGTGTGGTTGGAATGTCTTTATATGCTTCCTATGCTAATAACTTTTCTTTACAAAAGAAATATGAATTGGCGAGTGAGACTTATATGAAAACAAAGGAGATTGAAGAGAAGATCAATTATGAAGAACCGCAATTGTATGCTAATTTAGCAATAAATCTTCATTTGGCGAATAGACAAGATGAAGCACTTGATGAGGTCGTAATTGGACTTGACAAAGAGCGAGATCATCTTCATCGGACATTTTTATCTTTATCTGAAAAAGGTCGTGAATCATATTGGACTATGCGTGGATATCCTAACATTCGTTTATATACCATGGTTGCAGCGGATGCGGATGATAAGAAAGGTGCATTATATGATATTTCGCTTTTGTCTAAAAGTATATTGATGGAAAGTAGCTCTAGATTCTTGGAAATGATGGATAAGAGCACAGATCTGGAATTTAAAAGGGAATGGAATAACTATTTATTATCGTTGAATGAGATTAATAATATTCAACCATCCGTTGACAAGGTAATTGATGAAAAAGATAGATTGAGTTTAAAAGTCCTTGAGCAGGAATCAAGTCTGATGGCTAAAGCGGCAATGTTTAGAGATTATTTGGAAGGTATAAAATACACTTGGCATGATGTCGCAAATGATTTGAAAGAGGATGAAGTCGCGATAGAGTTTATTCGTTTCAACGAATGGGAAACCAGAAGAATTATTTATTACGCATCAATTTTACAGCATGATGGTCCGCCTGTAAATATCCCATTGACAGGACTGGATGAACAGGAGATTCAAAAGTGGTCATTTAGAAAAAAATATAAATCTAAATCTCTGTATAAAGTGTTGATTAGCCCTTTATCTAAATACTTAAATAACAAGAAAAAGATTTATTTCGCTCCTGTCGGGTGTCTTAATAATATTTCAGTAGAAAATATTCCTGTTCCTGAAGGAGGTTACTTGAGCGATATTTTTGAGATACATCGTTTGTCATCAACCAGAATGATTCATTGCTTGAATCAAAGAGCAGAATTGTCGCGTGCCTTCTTATTTGGTGGACTTAATTACAACTCTTCTACTGAGGAAATGGATTATTATGCTTCACTGAAGAGGAAAACTAGATCAGGTGATAGATTACATAGTTGGGCATACCTTCCTGAGTCCTTAGAGGAAGTGAAGATTATTGGAAATCAGTTGTCACAAATCAACCCTGTAATAATTAGTGGTTCAGAAGGCGTTGAGGAGCGTTTTAAGGGTTTGTCAGGTGAAGGAGTTAATATAATTCACATAGCGACCCATGGATACTATGATCAGGAAAAAACAATGAAAGTTGTTCAAAGTGACAATCCCGTTGAAGATGAAGCGTTAAAACTATTTGGTCTTGTCTTTTCGGGAGCTAACAATTCTACCATTGGAGATGTTGATGTAGATGATGGCTTGTTGTCTGCAGAAGAAATCTCAAAGTTAAATCTTATAGGATGTGAATTGGTCGTTTTGTCTGCGTGCGGTACAGGACTAGGGCTCACTACGAATTTTGATGAGTCTTATGGTTTGATAAGAGCATTCAAGAAAGCAGGATGTAAATCAATACTAATGAGTTTATGGGATGTAGATGACAAGGCGTCTCAATTATTTATGGAATATTTTTATCAATCATTATTGTCTGGTTTTACCATGTCGGAATCTGTTAATCTGGCTAGAAAAAAAGTAAGGGATGTATACATAGATCCCAAATATTGGGCTCCTTTTGTTTTAATAGATTAATTTAGTTTTAGTCTGTATTAAGATCAGCTATTTGCCGACATAATTCAGCTTCGTCAAATGTATTTTTGACATTGAAGATATAGTAAGTTGTTCCTGTTGAGGGAAAGACTTCAGGCATCTTAAGAATAGTTTCACCTTTGAATACTTGAACTCCTTCAGAAGGAAGACAAAGTGCGACGGAGTTGTTGTTTGTGCATACTATGCAGATTCTGCATGTTTTTTTGCTGTTAACTCTAAATCTATAATAGCCAGTTTCTTCTACCAGATTTAGTTTTATTTGTTTGTCCCCTTTTAGTATTCTTTTTGCAAGTTTTTTTTCGCGTTGATATTTGTTGTTATTCTTTCCTCTGCTGGTGGCGCCATGTACTCTATTGACTTTAATTCCATGGTTTCTTGTTCTTGTTTTAAAAAGCTCTTTATTACTAGAAATCAAAGTGGATTTAAGTGACTCTTTTGAAAGATCAATTATATGTTTTACATCAGTTTGACCTTCTTTGGAACATGAATAGATTATTCCTGTTTCAGAAGCGAGAATGCTTATTGATCCTCCTTGGGGTATTATTATTTTATCAGATAGTTTTACAGTATCCCGAATGGAAATTGTTTCCCAAACATCGGACGATATGACGCTGCGTTTTATTTCTCCCTTTATTCGAAAGATGGTATAACTATTTCCCGCATGTATAGGGATAAAGATAGTTATTAAGGAAATCAAAAATAGAATCTTTTTCATCTTAATTATTTGCGTTTTTAGAAGTCCTGGAATGAATCCTGTTTATTCTCCTTCTATGTATCTTTCTCAAAGCCTTTGGCGTGGAAATAAAACCAAATAACATATCATATACCCATAGCATTGCTGCTACAAGTAGTATTATTAGAGATAGATCGGAGTAGATATTATGATTAACAAAAAGAATGGCGCCAGATATATACAACACATACAATAAAAAGAATTGAATACAACGTGAAAGGAAATTTGCAAAGTCTCCATCCAAAGCATTGTTAAATGAATGTAATAAAGCAAATAAATACACAATGATTATCGCAATCAGATAATCCAATAGTCTAGAAATAGGTGTGGGTGTATTACTGTCAATAATTGTTCTGGCGATGAATGCATGTATAATAACTCCTGGTAGTACTCCGATAGGTGTCGGGTGGCAATCTGAAAAGTCATTTATATTTCCGATGAATACTATTTTTCCCCGAACCGCTTCAGGATAAAGATCCTCCGCATGTAGTATTTCAAAATCCTTACAATCATATCGGATAATTCCATTGACATTTTCTTTTGCGTTACAAGCGGCTGCGGCAAAAGATTTAACACAAGAAATCTCCGTACTAAAAGTTCGGATTTTTGCTCCTTCCCAGTTACATTCCAAATTCGTATAACCGTATTTGGCATTTTCTATTTCTTTGAAAACAGGTGATGTCATTTCATCTGTCAGCGAAGAGGGAAGGATGAGGTTTTGACATGACGTAAGAGCATTAATCACGTTGTAATCATCATCAGTTTCCCAATTCATAAAGACATCAAGTGCAACGGCTTTTGCTCCGTAGGAATCGGTTATTTCTGCTAGATTGGCTATTTCTTTTCTGGAGAGATTGTCAACTGCCAAAATTGCAATGTCTTTGCATAATGTGGTAGGTCGTGTTCTGTTCGCTGTTCTGATATAAAAATCAGACATTGCAAAGTCTGCTGTATTCTCAAATGGATTGAGAATAAGAAAATACACGGCCGGAATAGCCAAAAGGGTTGTGGCTAAGGCTTTTATCCAGAGTTTATATTTTTTCATAGTTGCGAAAATATAGATATATTTGTGAATAATGACATTAATTATGAGGAAATCGTTGATTCTATTGATTATGATGCTTTTTTGCATACTCTCTTTCGCTCAGTCAAAAGGAGAGTCTATGTTTCTGAAAGCAGAACATGATATTCGTGAGATGTATTTGGATTATCGTACCCATAGCTTGCAAAAGATGATTTTGGATTATTCTGACATAGTGTTACAGCTTGATAAGGAATACTTAGAGCAGTTTTCTGATGAACAAATGAGAAAGAATTATTCTATTCTTATGAGCAAGTGCCTTTGTCGACTAGGCGAATTGAAAATGTATAATAATATAGAGTCTTCAATGAAATATTATTCATTGGCGGCCGATATGGCGAAGAGAGTTGATGCTGGGGTGGAATTGGAATCTGGTCTTTTTAAGTTGATGTTTGATGTCTACATGGGAGCTCAGATAAATGAGTTGGATTCTATTCTTGAAAGCTATTCTTTGAGAATTAATAGTTTTGATACAGAGAAAGCGATATTCTTGAATAACACTTTAGCCATAATAGAGAAAATGGCCGGTAATTTATCAGAATCACTGAGATTGTTTCGCTTAATTAGAGAGATAGATTGTGGACAGAATGATATGGCTTTAATTTATCAGATACGGTCACTGACAGATTATTCAGACTGCCTTTTGTCTGTTGGATTGTTAGAACAGTCTATCGATGTGATGGCCGATGCCCTGACAAAGCTTAACATATTGCTGGATAAGGGATTCTTGCCACAAAATATAGGTTTTGTTTTTTATAGCTGGGGGATGGTAGCAAGTTCGATTAAAGATGAAGACGAAGCTATAGACAAGTTTAGAAGAGCAATAGATTTTATGATAAAAATATATGGTGAAGATTGCATAGAATTGGTACGTGCTCAAAATCAACTTGCCAACTCTTTTATTTATGTAAACAAATTTGATGAAGCATTCTCACTATTAGACGCAACAATAAAACAGTCAAAAAAGGAACATGGTGATTATCATACTTCGTTAGTGCAATCATATTCTGTATATTCATTAGGCTGTCTGCTAAACAATCAATATGAAGAAGCTAGAGAAAAAGCTCTTGAAAGTGTGAGAATAGCTCAAGCGATTCATTACATACATAACAATCCATATTTAATGCTCAATCTTTCAGATTGGTTTCTTGGGGATTATAGTGCTTCCTTAAGGTCAGCTCATTTGTTGTTGGATGTAAGCAAAGAAAAAATACATAGTGATATTATTTCTTTGCCAGAAAATAACTGGGAGAGCTATTGGATTAACAATGGGGCTCAAATATTATCCGTAATAGCAAACAGCTCGATGAAAGTGGATGAGGATAATGGTCTCTTGTATGATGCTTCACTTTTTTGTAAGGGGGTCTTACTTAATACATATCATCAGTTAAAGAAAACAATTGCAAGTGATAAAACTGGGTCTCTTAAAAAATTACAAGATAGGTATAGGACTTTGTATGCTCAGGCTGATTATTTAAGTCAGGGTGATGTTTTTTCCCAAAAGCAAGCAGAAAGAAGCCGAAGAGAGGCGCAACAAATAGAAAACGAAATGATGACTATTTGTTTTGACATAAATGATTATATGAAAGAGTCTGAATGCTCGTGGAAGGATGTGGAATCATATTTAGGAGATGGTGAGGTGGCGATAGAATTTATTAGATATCCTTGTAATCTCACTCGGAATTATAAGTATGTTGCTAGTTTGATAAAAAAAGGCGGGCATCCCATCAACATTGCTCTTCCACTTCTTAACGATGAATACCTTATTAAACAGGCAAAGGGTAAAGCATATAAGTCTACAGAATTATACTTAAAAGGCTTAGCCCCTCTTCTTCCATATTTGGAAGGTTGTAAAAAAATATGGTTTTCACCCACAGGTGTGTTAGCTTCAATTGCAATAGAAAACATCAAGGTCTCTCGTAGCCTTTGTTTTTCAGATTTATTTGATGTCAGACGTTTGTCATCGACGAGAAAGATTGTATATGGGCTTAATGAGAAACGATGGGAAACGGCTTCATTATATGGAGGGTTGAATTATGACCTTAATGAAGAAGAGATAGAGTATTACAAAGAAACTGTAAAATCAAGAGGAACGGATAGTCTTCATGAATGGAATTATCTTCGGGGCAGTTTAGAGGAAGTACAGTCGATATGTGATATTTTAGGTGAAATAACTACGGAAGTCGTTACTGCAGGAGATGGTGTAAAAGAGCGTTTTATGAGTCTTTCGGGGAAAGAGATTTCATTAATTCACCTGGCAACGCATAGTTTTTATCAACCAGATATAATAGAACAGGTTTATAACAAGGATTGGACTATAGAAGAAACGATGCACGCTTGCGGTTTGGTATTTGCCGGGGCTAATAACAGAAAGGGGGATGGAAACGGATTGCTTACTGCTGCAGAGATTTCGGAAATGGATTTGGTGGGATGTGACCTGGCTGTATTGTCAGCATGCAGCACTGGACTTAACGTAACCAATTATGATGAATCATATGGTTTGATGCGGGCATTTAAGAAAGCTGGATGTGGTTCACTTTTGTTGACTCTTTGGGATATTGATGATGCAATTACGAGGTTATTTATGGAAGTATTCTATAGCGCAAGAATGTCGGGAGCAAATAATACATCTTCATTAAATATCGCAAAAAAAGCTGTACGAAATAAATATCATTCCCCAAAATACTGGGCAGGTTTTATATTGATTGATTAATTCATAAAAAGGGTTGGGCATTCTCTTCTTTGAATGTCTGAGTGAGAGCTAATACAATAATTATTAATAATTTATGCGAGGTGCTTATGGTAAATAAAAATGTTATAGTGTCGATATTTGATTATTTTGACTTCTTGGATTATGATAATTTGGATTTAGAAGAAAGAATTATTCATTTGCTTTTCTATGTTACCACTATCGCTCATTTGCGATCAGATATGACACCAAGTATTGTTACTCAAAGATTGGATGATATTAAATCATACTTTGCTCATAAAACTGTAGATAGTGAAGATATAGATATTAAGCCGACTGACTATGAAGCTGTTCGTAGAATAATGAAGAATAAAAAGGATATTTTCACGGTTCTTGAAACAAAAGATAATCGTGATAGGAATAAGATGGATATAGCTTATACTTTAAGCAGAAGCAAGGTTAATGAATTGAATGATGAATTCCTTTCGTTGCAAGAATTTATAACTGCTATAAAGGCAAGAGAAAAACAAGTAGAGGAAAAAGATGATGAACGCAGGTTGCTTAAGAAGGAGGTTAATAAATACAAAAGAAGAGGTATTGTAACAGATATAATAGGGTCTTCTTTTATTATCTTTTTGTTTGTTTTAATTGGTGTTTTGTCTGTCTTTTGGACGGAAGCTTCATGGAATTGTATTGGTAGATGGACTACTGCTTTTTTATCAAGGGAAAATCCATTATTAAGCAATGCTGTAGCATCATTATTTGTGAATATTATAACATCAATGCTTATGTCTCGAAGAATCTCTAGAGCTAGAAATAAACTCAAGCAATTATCAGATCAATAAAACCTACTTATTGTTTAAATAAGCCTTTGTTTTGATACAAAAGTATGGTTACAGATTGTCATTGCCACATCCTCCCCGGAATAGACGACGGGGCCAAGAATCTTGAAGAAGCTGTATTCCTGGCAAGTTGGCTTGTCAAACATGGATACCAGAGGGCCATCTGTACGTCGCATAGCTCATTCCTGTATCATAACACACCCAAGACTGTTACAGATGCCTGTAATCTGCTATGGGAGGAGTTGGAGCGCCAAGGCATAAATCTGGAGTTGGTTCCATCCATGGAATACCGTTTTATAGAATCAACCTGGCCCACGGTGAGACAAAACAACTGGCTTATGCCGTGGGAGGGTAATCATATTCTTATTGAACTGCCCTTACACAATCCTGAACGGATGGGTAGTATAGTACCTGCCGATGAGATCAGATATTTGATTGAGAATGGCTACCAGCCCGTATTGGCGCATCCTGAGCGATATACTTATATGGAGATGGACCAGATTCTTGCACTTAAAGATGCCGGGGCCCAGTTCCAGCGTAACCTGGGTTCTCTGGAGGGCTGGTACGGTGATGATGTCAGCATAAGAGCCCGTGAAATGGTTTCAGAAGGCCTGTTTGATTGGGTTGGAACAGACCTGCACAATTATCGTTATGCAGATTTCTTTGAGAACCACGTTTTCAATGCAAAATGATTATATTTGCAAAAAGACCAAAACAAACCAATTAATACAAAAGGATTATGAAAAAGAAATTCATCTGCACCGTATGCGGATACGTACATGAAGGAGACGAGGCACCCGAGCGCTGCCCACAGTGTAAAGCACCCAAGGAGAAATTCAAGGAGGTAGTTGAGAACGGTGAATCATTGCAGTTTGCCTGCGAGCATATTCTTGGCGACGGCCAGGTTGGTAATGAGGAGATGGTAAATAACCTGCGCATGCAGTTCACGGGCGAATGCTCCGAGGTGGGCATGTATCTGGCTATGAGCCGCCAGGCTGACCGCGAGGGCTATCCCGAGATTGCCGAGGCTTTCAAGCGTTACGCTTTTGAGGAGGCCGAGCATGCAGCCAAGTTTGCTGAGCTTCTGGGTGAGGTTGTATGGGATACCAAGACCAACGTTGAGAAGCGTATGAAGGCAGAGCACGGAGCTTGCGCCGGCAAGCTTGAGATTGCCAAGACTGCCAAGGCCCAGAACTGGGATGCCATCCACGACACCGTTCATGAGATGGCCAAGGATGAGGCCCGTCACGGAAAGGGATTCGAGGCTCTCTACAAGCGTTATTTCGGTAAGTAAACCGTATTTCTCAACTTAAATCAGGCTAAAGGCCGTACCGGGGCGGAAAATAGACCCCGATACGGCCTTTCCCTTTTGAAAAATATCGTTATTTTTGCAAGTTAATAGTGAAGATTTGTAGGGATGAGTGTCATTCTGCATATAGAATCGGCCACCGACGGTTGTTCGGTTGCTGTAAGTGATGAGGGTCAGCTGGTCTTTGACAAGGCTGACCGTGAAGGTCATAACAATGCCGTATCACTGGGCGTGCTGCTCGATGAGGCTCTGGCGCTGGTTGACAGCCGCGGTCTCAAGCTGGATGCCGTTGCAGTGAGCGAGGGTCCGGGCTCATACACCGGTCTGCGCATAGGCGTATCCATGGCCAAGGGCGTGTGCTACGGCCGTGGGCTCAAGCTGATATCGGTCTCCACCCTTAAACTGCTTTGCGTTCAGCCGCTGCTGTCACTCGATTTGCCAGATGACGCTCTGCTCTGTCCTATGATCGATGCCCGCCGGATGGAGGTGTACAGCGCCGTTTATGACCGTGCCTTGAATGAGGTACGTAAGATACAGGCCGATATAGTAACGCCCGATACATACCGCGAGTTCCTGGACAGTCACCCGGTATGGTTCATGGGCAACGGTGCCGCCAAGTGCAAGGATACCATCAATCATCCCAACGCCCATTTCCTGGATGACATCAACCCCGAGGCACGCTGGATGTTCCCGCTGGCCGAACAGTCATTCAACAGGGAGGAGTTCCGTGACGTGGCCTATTTTGAGCCCTATTATCTTAAGGATTTTATTGCTGTTAAACCTAAAAAACTGGTTTGATGAACTACAATACCCAACGAGAGAAAATGCCTATGCCCGAGTACGGCCGTGCCGTGCAGGAGATGGTTGAGTACGCAGTGACAATTCCTGACCGCGCGGAGCGTCAGCATTGCGCCAATACAATCATAAACATCATGGGCAGCATGTTCCCCACATTGCGTGACGTGCCCGATTTCCAGGGCAAACTGTGGGATCATCTGGCATTCATGTCAGACTACAAGCTTGATATAGACTATCCGTGTGAGATAACCCGTCTGGAAAAGACCAAGCAGATTCCGGAACATATAAACTATCCCGCCGGTGATATCCGTTACCGTCATTACGGACATCTGCTGCCGTCAATGGTCAAGGTGGCAGTGAATATGCCCGAGGGTCCGGAGCGCAGCCAGCTGGTACGTCTGCTTGCCGTCCAGATGAAGAAGGACCTCATGACCTGGAACAAGGAGATGGTAAGTGACGAGCGCATTGCCGATGATCTGGCATATTTCTCGCATGGCCGCCTGAACCTGCAGGAGGGTGACCTGAACGTACAGTTTGCACAGGCACCGCCTCAGCAGCGCGCCCAGCAGCACGGAAAGAAAAAGAATAAACGCAGATACTGATAGCTATGCCGTCATTTCTTATAGAAGGAGGTCACAGACTTAATGGGACTATCTGTCCGCAGGGCGCCAAGAATGAGGTCCTGCAGATTCTATGTGCCGTACTGCTCACTCCCGATGAGGTGACGGTAAGCAATGTCCCTGATATACTTGATGTAAGGAACCTGATAGATATGCTCTCACAGCTGGGCGTCCAGGTACGCAATACCGCCCCCGGCTGCTGGTCATTCAAGGCCGAGAACATTGACCGCGCTTATGCCGAGAGCATGGACTTTGTAACCCGAAGCGCCGGCCTGCGCGGATCTGTCATGTTGCTTGGACCGCTGCTTGCCCGACTGGGACATGCCACGGTAAGCAAACCCGGAGGTGACAAGATAGGTCGCCGTCGTGTGGATACCCATATCAAGGGTTTCCAGGCACTGGGTGCCACATTCTCACTCAATGAGGAGCGTGGGTACTATGAGCTTAAGGCCAGCCAGTTGCGTGGAACCTACATGCTTCTGGATGAGGCATCTGTAACCGGTACGGCCAATATCATCATGGCATCCGTGATGGCCCAGGGCGACACCGTGATCTACAACGCCGCCTGTGAGCCATATGTCCAGCAGCTGTGCCGCATGCTGGTACGCATGGGCGCCCGCATAGAGGGCATCGGCAGTAACCTGCTTACCATACACGGCGTAAAGGAACTGCACGGCACCAGTCATAAGGTACTGCCCGATATGATTGAGGTGGGCAGTTTCATAGGAATGGCCGCCATGACCGGCAGCGAGATAACCATCAAGAACGTATCATACCAGAATCTGGGAATCATACCGGAGAGTTTTGCCCGTCTGGGAATAAAGATGGAGCAGCGTGCTGATGACATCTTCATCCCCGCACAGGAGCATTATCAGATAGATTCATTCATAGACGGTTCCATAATGACATTGGCCGATGCACCCTGGCCCGGACTCACTCCGGACCTTCTGAGCGTGCTGCTGGTTACCGCCACACAGGCCAAGGGCAGCGTTCTCATTCACCAGAAGATGTTTGAGAGCCGCCTCTTCTTTGTGGACAACCTGATAGACATGGGTGCCCAGGTGATACTGTGTGACCCGCACCGTGTGGTGGTTATAGGACATGACCGCCAGTTCCCGTTGCAGGCACGCCGTATGTCATCGCCCGATATACGTGCAGGTATAGCCCTGCTCATTGCAGCCATGAGTGCCAACGGCACCAGCCGCATAGACAACATAGGCCAGATAGACCGCGGATATCAGGATATCGACGGCCGCCTGAACGCACTTGGTGCCAGGATAACAAGAGTGGAGTGATATGATAGAGCAGAGTGAGGTACAGAGAATAGGCACGATCGTCAAGCCGCACGGAGTAGGCGGTGAGATGGCTGTGAGCGTACCTGCCGCTCTTGACTGGACCGATGACCTGGACTGCCTGGTATGCTCCATGGACGGCATACTGGTTCCGTTCTGGGTGGAGTCATTGCGCGAAAAGAGCCGTACCACGCTCCTTGTCAAGTTTGAGGATGTGGATACGGTTGAGCAGACCTCCCGTTTTATGGGGGTTACGGTATATATGCCGCTCCGTTTCGTGGCCCAGAGTGAGGATGAGGACCTGGAGTGGGGACTGTTTCTGGACTGGAATGTGGTGGATGCAAAGGCCGGAAAGCTGGGCACCATACATGCTGTGGATGACAGCACGCCCAACATCCTGTTCCTGGTACGTGACGGCGAGCGTGAGCGTATCATACCCGCCAATGAAGAGTGGATTACCGGTGTGGACCGCAAGACCCGCACCCTTAAGTATAATCTCCCCGAGGGGTTAGCAGAACTGTAACATGAAGAGTATCCGTCAGAAACGCAAGGCCATAGGCCGCAAGAGCCTCTTCCGCAGGTTTGTCTATCTGTACCGCCTTACAGTGGTCAATGAGGATGAACAGCGTCGTGTGTTCAGGATGAAGATATCACACTTTATCCTTACCACTTTTGTTCTGGTAATAGCTATACTGGGTGGCTTGGCCGGAATCTGGCTTTACCAGAATTCGCCCAAACAGAGAGGAAACAGCCTTGAGGATTACAGGATACGCCAGGCGATAGTGAATGAGGCTCTGCGTATAGACTCCCTTGAGCAGGTGTTTGAGATGCAGAGCCGTTATATTACAACGCTGCAGGATATCATTGCCGGTACGGTTGAGATAGATAGCGTCTACTCAGTGGATTCCCTGGCCCGTCAGCGCAGTGAACTGCTTATGGAGCGTACTGAACGCGAGGAGATTTTTGCCCGTCAGTATGAGGAGGCGGAGCGCTATAACATTACATCGCAGTCTCAGCCTGTGAATGATGTTCTCACCATCAGTATGTTCCGTCCTACAGCCGGCATAGTATCAGGCAGCTACAACGCTATGGAATCTCATCTGGGAGTGGATATCGTGGCCAGCCCCAACCAGAGCGTCGTGTCAGTGCTTGACGGCACTGTGCTTATGGCCAATTATACATCGGACATGGGTTATACCATCTGCATAGTTCATCCGGGTGAACTTATTTCAGTCTACAAGCACTGCGAGTCACTGCTCAAGAAAGCCGGTGACCGCGTTAAGCAGGGTGATGTAGTGGCACTCGTGGGACGCAGGAACGAGAACTCACCCCAGAGTTCACATCTTCATTTTGAATTGTGGTATCAGGGTCAGCCCCTTGATCCCGAAAAATATATACTATTCCAGTGAAACAGATAGCTATATTGGGTTCGACAGGTTCAATTGGAAAGCAGGCGCTTGACGTCATTGCTTGCCATCCTGACGAATATGAAGTATATGCACTTACCGCCAATAACAGCGTGGACCTGCTCATTGAACAGGCGCTCCGCTTCAAGCCCGAGGCGGTGGTGATAGCCAATGAGCAGCATTACCCCAAACTCAAGGAGGCCCTCTCAGGTCAGCCCATAAAGGTCTATGCCGGGTCCGATGCAATCAACCAGATTGTCACGGCACAGCCCATAGATATAGTGCTGGCATCAATGGTGGGATTTGCAGGACTCTGCCCCACGATAGAGGCCATCAAGGCGGGTAAGGTCATTGCATTGGCCAATAAGGAGACCATGGTTGTGGCAGGTGAGCTTGTCACGTCACTTGCGCTCCAGTACAAGACTCCAATCCTGCCGGTAGACTCTGAGCACTCGGCCATATTCCAGTGCCTGAGCGGTGAGATGGACAACCCTGTAGAGAAGATACTGCTCACAGCCAGCGGTGGCCCGTTCCGTACCCTTGGTAAGGATCAGCTTGCCATAGTAACCAAGGCGCAGGCGCTCAAACATCCCAACTGGGATATGGGTGCCAAGATCACCATAGACTCCGCATCCATGATGAACAAGGGATTTGAGGTGATTGAGGCCAAGTGGCTCTTTGGCGTGCCGTATGACAAGATTCAGGTAGTGGTACATCCGCAGTCCGTTATCCACTCCATGGTACAGTTTGCCGACGGTGCCATAAAGGCTCAGTTGGGTGCCCCCGATATGCGTCTGCCCATACAGTATGCATTCTCATATCCGCGCCGTCTCAAGGCCGATTTCCCGCGTGTGGACTTTACAACCATGCATATGCTCTCATTTGAGGAGCCTGACACGGAGCGTTTCCGCAACCTGGCACTTGCATACCAGGCCATTGAACGCGGCGGTAACATGCCCTGCATACTGAATGCCGCCAATGAGGTCTGTGTAGCCGCATTCCTGCATGACCGTATAGGGTTCCTTGAGATGAGTGACGTGATTGCCGAGACCATGGAGCGTGTGCCGTACCGTGCCAAATCCACACTCAGTGAGTATATAGAGACCGATGCCGAGTCACGCCGTGTGGCCGCATCTCTGATAAAATGAATCATTAACTAATACATTAATATGTCAACATTCTGGATCAAAACCATTCAACTTGTCCTTTCACTTACAATCCTTGTTGTATTCCATGAATTCGGACACTTTCTGTTCTCACGTCTGTTTGGAGTGAGAGTGGATAAATTCTATGCTTTCTTTAATCCCCGTTTCTCACTTATTAGAATCAAGAAGGTGGACGGAAAGATAAGGGTAAAGTTTTTCAGCCCCAATGTTCCTGAAAGCTATGAAGAGGAGAAACACTATAATTTTGAAGGTAAAGAAGAGATCACATACAAACCCATTGACCTGGATACGCTCCCCGAGGGTGACTGGCGCCGTTCGCCCGAGAACACTGAGTTCGGTGTGGGATGGGTACCGTTTGGCGGCTATTGCAAGATTGCCGGTATGATAGACGAGTCAATGGATGTGGCCGCCATGCAGCAGGAACCCAAACCGTGGGAGTTCCGTACCAAGGCCTCATGGCAGCGCCTGCTCATCATGGTGGGCGGTGTCCTGTTCAATCTAATCCTGGCATTCTTTGTCTACTCCATGGTGCTTTGCAAGTGGGGTGACAGCTATATCCCGGCCCAGGGCCTCAAGTACGGAATGGAGTTCAATGAGCATGCAGAGTCTCTGGGATTCCGTGACGGTGATGTGATCATAGCCACTGACGGTAAACCTACCCGTGAGTTTGACGGAGACCTGTACCGTGCCATTGCCAAGGCCGATAAGGTTACAGTCCTGCGTGATGGTCAGGAGATAGAACTTGACATGCCCAGTGACCTGTCATTGTTTGACTTTACCCGTACCGTTCCGTTCGTATCCATACTGAGCCCCATGACCATAGACAGTGTCGTTACAGAAGGAACCAGTACCGGTGCTGCCGCAGCGGGTCTCATGGCCGGTGACACCATACTCACCGTGAACGGACAGTATGCCGCAACATGGACATCATTCCAGACCGTTTTGGCCAGTCTGCGTACACGTGCCCAGGATTCATATGTGGACCGCGACCTTAAAGTCGTGCTGGGACGTCCCGGTGTGGGCCGTGATACCGTTACTGTTACTGCCGATGCCAATTTCCGCATAGGAATTGTACATCTTACTGATGAATATGAGCCCGTGGAGCTTGAATACGGATTCTTTGCATCCATCCCCGCCGGTATCAGCTATGGCTGGAATACCCTCAAGGGCTATGTGGGTGATTTCCGCTACGTATTCACCAAGGAGGGTGCCAAGAGCCTGGGCGGATTCGGAACTATAGGAAGCATATTCCCTTCACAGTGGAACTGGCATGCATTCTGGCTTATGACTGCATTCCTCTCCATCATATTGGCATTCATGAACATCCTGCCCATCCCGGCACTTGACGGCGGTTACGTGCTGTTCCTGCTGGTTGAGGTGATAACCGGAAAGAAACCTGGCGACAAGTTCCTGGAGGTGGCCAACACAATCGGTATGATAATACTGTTCGGACTGCTCATATTCGCAAACCTTAATGATATAATACGTCTGTTCTGATGGCACCAAAGAACCGCGAGACATTCGGCAGCCGTATGGGCATGCTTCTGGCCATGGCAGGCTCTGCCATCGGTCTGGGTAACATATGGCGTTTCCCGTATACTCTAGGTCAGAACGGTGGAGCGGCATTCCTGCTGCTTTACGTCCTTATGCTGGTACTGATATGCCTCCCGGTAATGATATCTGAATATCTGATTGGCCGTCGTGGCGGTTCCAATCCGTTCCGTACGTTTGACATACTGGCTCCCGGTACCAAGTGGCGCTGGATAGGCTTTATGGCGGTCCTGTCATCGGCCTGCATATTGTCATTCTATTGCGTTGTGGGCGGATGGTCTGTCAAGTACCTGGCCGATGCCTGCTCAGGTGGGCTTATGTCATTTGACGGCGATTATTCAGAGTTCTTTGGCGCATTCATAAGCAACCCGTGGAAACCGTTGTTCTACACGCTTCTGTTTCTTGGTATTACAGGACTTATCATAGCATTCGGAGTGCGCAAGGGTATTGAGCGCATGTCAAAACTGATGATCAAGATACTGTTCCTGATAATAGTGCTGGTGGTAATCCGTTCACTTACACTGCCGGGTGCTGTGGAGGGTGTACGTTATATGTTCGTACCTGATTACAGCAAGGTTACGGCCGATACATGCATCGCCGCGATGGGACAGGCTTTCTTCTCGCTCAGTATAGGATGCGGCTGCATACTTACCTATGCCTCTTATGTAGATAAGAATGAGAACATAGCGGCATCATCGGCCTGGATATCATTCTTTGATACTGCGTTTGCCGTCATTGCCGGTCTGGCCATTATTCCGGCCGTTTATGCCATTGCCAGGATGAACGGAGTGGATCCCAATGTCAGTGCCGGTCCCGGACTGGTATTCATTACTCTGCCGGGCGTTTTCAAGTCCATGCCTCTGGGTGGGGTGGCGGCACTGCTCTTTTTCCTGGCACTGCTGCTGGCTGCCATAACATCGGCCATTTCACTTATGGAGGTGGTGGTTGCGTTCATCATTGAGGAGCTGCGCCGTTCACGTGTGCGTGCCGTGCTGACCTCTTTCCTGCTTTGCGGCGGAGTAGGGGTGTTCTGCTCACTCTCGTTTGGCCCGCTAGAAGGTTTCAAGCTGTTTGGCCTGAGCGTATTTGATTTCTTTGATTATATAACCTCCAATATCCTGCTGCCTGTGGGCGGCCTGCTGCTTGCCGTATTTGCAGGATGGAGGCTCAAACGGGCCAATTATCTGGATGAACTGACCAACTGCGGCAATCTCAATATCCCGCGCTGGCTGGCCCTTACCATCTATTATCTGGTCAAGCTGGTGGCTCCTCTTGCCATATCAGTCATTTTCCTTAACTGTATCCTCAGTTAAGTCGTCCTTTATCCTGGAACGTATGAACTTGAGGTGGCGCTCTGCCTCCTCACGGGCACTCTTGTGCTCATTCAATGTCAGCAGCACCACAGACAGGTCATAGAGCTTGGCAATGGCGTAACGGTCATCCTTGTTGAGCTTGAGGTTACGGTATACGGGACGGCTGCTGTCCGGGCCGGTCTTGCGGTATAATGTATATGTGATGTTGGCATCCTTGTTGGCGCTGATGAAAGCGGCTGCACCTCCGTCATTGCCGTTTATGAAACTGAGCCACTCATAATAGACACCCAGGTCTGTGAACTCATGGCGGTCATTTGATTCAGGAGTATCTACATATAGGTCTCCAACGCTCAACTTAAGCCAGTCATGGTGTATGTATGAACTGCCACGGTAGCTTGATATCAGGGTCATGCGTCCCAGCTCGTCCACCTGAGCTCGTATGTAGGTACGGTCTGTATTGCGCTGGGGTGCCTGGCTCTTTATGGTGTAAAGACCTATGTCCTGATACCGCTCGTCTTTCTCAAACGCATAATCAGCCCTGATCTTGTCAAATGCAGCCTGTGCAATAACTATCATGCTGTCCTCATATTCAATGGCACGCAACTGCTCAGCCTCCTCAACCTGCTGCATGAGCCTGATACCCTGACGGCGGGCCTCAAATGCTTTAGGATAGAGAATCTTTATGCTGTCAATCTCCTGCTTGGCGATATTATAGTTACCGGCACTGAATGCCTGCTTTGCGTTATCCAGATGGCGTCCAGCCAGTTTCTCCACATTATCTGCGCAACCGCATAGTGCAGCGCATACAGCCAGTAATGCAATGGTCTTTTTCATATTATCGATTGTCTTTTACGGTGCAAAAGTAATAAAAAAACGAGTCCGTCATGGACTCGTTTATGTTACGGTAATGCTTGGTATGTAAACGTTTGCTACCTAACCAGATATTTTCTTCCGTTATGGATGTAGAATCCCTTTTGTGACTTTGAATCCAGAATCTGTCCTTTCAGATTATAGATCAGTCCATCTTTTTCTTTAGCCTCAATCGTCTTGGTTCCGGTAGTGTTAACTGATGAGCCTCTGGCAATTGAATACCTTACAAAACCCTTTTGAGACTCCACGACCTGGGCACTGTTATTGAAGTAAATGTTATACTGCGATGCATTGCAGCCTTCAATCTCAATGCTGAACGGCTGGGAGTAGAACAACTTGGTGGAGTCCTCGTAGTCTATCTCAAATGAAAGGTAGATACATTGGTCAGTAACAACATAATTAAGACAGTTTTCTCTTGCTCCACTACCCACAAAGGTTCCCTGTGCAGTAAACTTGCCGTCATTTGTAAGGGTAAAGTCTACGTCCTGCCATACACTTTCATTTACAGGAGAAAACTTCTTGTTTCCGGTCTTAATGCTTCCGTTCTGCGTTACGGTTATCTGGCACTGTCGTCTTATACTGCCGTCTTTTGATTCAGCAGCGGCATAGGCTTGTCCTGCTCTTACTGCGGTAACCAGACCGTTCTCATCCACCAGTGCTACAGGATTATCCACAAAACTCTGAGATGAAAACCATCTTACATCTGCATTGGCCGGACTTACATACAGTTGGTAGCTTTCGCCAATATTCAGGGTAATACTTTGTTTTGTCAAAGTAAAGTCTTCAACCTGCGTTGTGTCACGCGGTTCAATTCCATAAGCTGTCAAGCTTACAGTCATAAGCACTAATGCTAAGGTTGCAGTCTTTTTCATAATCCTTTTCGTTTAATTAATTGTTCATGTTGCTTGTCAATGCCTGAATGTCCAGGTCAAATCCAAAGGCAAATATATATGGCTAAAACAACAATGATAGCAAAACATACGGGACAAATACGTGACAATTTCGGGACAAAAGTTTCCCGCTATACCATCTTACTCCGCAAGAACCATTCTTTTTGTGTCAATTATCTCTCCATCAGTAACCAATGAATACAGGTAGATGCCGGGAATCAGTCCATTGCTTTCTACAATTATCTGAACGTCTCCTCTGTCACTGATAGATCTGTATTGTATTTGATGTCCATTATAATCATACAGGTATAATGATGCATAGGCAACGCTTTGAGGAATAACACAATTGATAATGCTCCTTTCACGGAAAGGATTGGGAGTGTTCTGCAATAAAACGGCTTTGCCTGGAGATGTCCTGCCTGCCACTTTAGTGGTTGTCTTCAAGGCTTCCAACTCCTTGTTGGTCTCATCCAGTTCTGTTTTGAGTTCCTGAATGGACTGGATAAGGAGAGGAATCATCTCAACATAGTTTATAGAGTAGTATCCTTCCTGATTCTCTGTTACCAGATTTGGATAGATTTCCTTTATCTCCTGTCCGGTCAGACCAAAATGATCATTTTGCAGAATACCGGAATCATCATTGTAGTAACTCTGAGGGTCAGATTCTTCTCCTCCGTCAACATTAAACTGTTTCAGGTTGTATCGGTATACGTTAATCTGCATCATATTGTCCAGACTGCTTTCATCCACCAGTTCCATTTCCTGATTCAGCCTGGAATCGGCCAACGTATTATAAACTGATGCATATACGGCGTCAGTGGCCTTAAGGTCTCCATGGAATAGACCGGCATACTTGCCTCCTGTGTTGAATCCCTCATCATAACTGGACGAGCCATAGATTCCGGTTCCTCCCTGTTGGCCGGACAGGATTCCGCTCACACCAAAATTCCATCCTGATGAAGCATTTCCGGCAACGCTGTAAACGCCATAATTGCGTTCTTTGTCTGCGTCTTCACTTAAACTGAAAAATGCTTTCTGGATGGATTGTTCATCACTTGAAAGTTCATAATCAAAATAACCTACCCACCAGTTTCCGAATGCATTGACAGATAAGTTATATGAATTATAAAGCAGAAGGGAAGCGATATCAATCTGTATACCTGTTGATTCTATCTCAAAGTTTTTATTTATAACCGCAAGGTCTGTTGAATCATTGGTTATGATGACGCTTGAGACTGTGCTTGCGGGAAACTGCACATAGAGTATATTATCTTCATAAAATGCCATAGGCGAGTAGACGCTCGTCCTTACTGGGGCTTTGGCGCTGCCACCACCCCCGGCTCCGGTGGGCACACTCTTTACAAGGGGTATATATCTCTTTGCGCCGGCTGCCAGAGTAAGTGATAACAACAAAATCAATAACACAGTCTTGTTTCTCATAATCGAATACGGTTTTAATTTTAAACAAACAATTCTATAAAGTCTTTTCCGGTTTTCTCTGCCAGTCTCAACTTGCGTTTCCTCACACCGCTTTCAGATATATTTATGAATGCAGAAATGAATTTATTACTGAATTTCATGCCGGAAAGAATGCAGATGACAATGTCTTCACGCCCCAGGTTCTCTATCTCAATGTTCATATCCAATATGATGTCTATGAAAGACTCCGATATCTGGTCTATTACAGAGTTCCTTTCTTCTATGCTGAACGTAAGGTCGTTATTGAGTAACTTTGATGACAGTAACGTGTAGGCATCAGTCTCCCTGAACAGATTCTTACACACCTCAAGTTCCTCCTTGTACATACCCAGAATCTTGTCTCTTGGCAACCTCTGGTCATTGAACCCGGCGTCAAGCATGTGCGCTTTCATTATTTCAATGCTGTTGTTGCGGGCTATATCACGTTGCCTGATCTGTCTCCGGGCCATTCGTATCCTTCTATGTGACATATATAGCAAGTATGACAAAATGAGGATAGTCAGGATGGATATATTTATAATAATGAGACGTCTGTTCCTGTAATCGGCTTCATTATCCATCAACATGATGTTGTGGTTACGGATAACCTCCTGGGTGGCAATGTCTTTGCGCAGGTCATATATGGAATCGATGAGTTCATCATGCAATTCCAGGTATTCACGAGCCTCGTCCTGATTACCCATAATCACTGACAGTACTGCCAGCTTGCCGCTATTGTCACATGCTGTATACAACTCGCTAGGACACTTCATGGATATTATGTAGTAAGTGTAGGCCGAATCATACTGATTTGTATCATAGAATATGTCAGCCTTTACGCTATAGCCTATACCGGATTCGGCCGGATCCTTGAGTTCCCAGAGATACCGGTCAATGTAATACATGGCCTTGTCATAATCCTTATATCCATGCAACTGAATCTTGGCTAGATTCATGTAGCATTGGCGGCTGCGTAGACTTGATGCGAGCGGGTCCTTAATAATGATATTGAATAGAGAGTCCGCAGTAGTATAATCGGCCTGGTAGAGAGAGTTCAGGGCTATAAGATATCTTGCATTTGTGGTAAGTACACTCTCATGTAACCGCAGAGAGTTCTTGAGACACCATATGAGGTTATCCAAGGATTCGTCAAACATCATCTGGTTCAGATAGTGCTGTCCCAGATTCTGTTCTGTAAGCGCATAATAACGTACCAGAGTGTCAGGAAACAGAGACTTAGCCTTTAGATATGCATTGATCGCTTCAGGGTCATTGCCCATATCCGAGTATACACAGCCAAGTGAGTACCAGGCCATGGCTGCATGATAATCTCTTTTTTTTGTTCCATAATACTCAGTAGCCGTAAGAATCAGACTGTCATCCTGAGCTATGACATTATTCTTGTAATCAGCCTGTGTCTTGAGTATTGCATATAAAGCTCTGTCTTTCCTGCTGCCGGATAATGGAATGGTGTTGAGCATGGAATCTGCAGCCACAACATCAGTCTCCAGCAGTTGCTCTATATCCTGCAAACTGTTGTATACAGCATTATCTCCGCATGCTGATACAAGTGTCAAAGATAATACTATGGAGATTATTCTCTTCATTTGAACAGTTTCTTTTCAGTCTTTACGCTGCCGTCGCTGTATCTTGTTACTACTATGGTTAATCCGGATGGAGTTTCCATCATATTTCCAACAAGGTTATAATAATGGGTGCTGATCTCATATGCATTTGTGATATTACTAATATCGGTAAGCGGTTCTAAGATTAACTTATAAACCTGTGTTGTCATAGGCATGCAATTTTTTACAAGGCCTGTTTCAGAAATATTGTTGCTTATGGTGAGCGCATCCGCTGTCTTTGGAACCTCATATTCCCAGTAGTTACTGAAATCAAGAGAGTAAACAGCATTAAGATTGTAGCTGTTTATCAGATTGTTCTTTTCAGTTTCAGTAATATCATCTTTAAAACTAACTGATATCTTTCCATTAAGACCGAAACTTTCAGGATTCTTAAGGCCATCTCCTATTGTTTTTTCATAAGAGTTTACATTAAAGTATTTGTGGCTGACATGTAATACAGAGTTGTCCTGTATTATAGCATTCATTGCCGCATCCACATTTTGAGGATGTGTCAAGACCGTACAAATACTGTCATTTTCCCATATTATTTCGGATTCTTCCACATTTCTGTTTATTAAAGCTTCCAATACGGTTTTATCTATATCTGCTGTTTTTCTAACGATGAATCTGTCTGCGATTTCGTACCAGTACTTTTTTTCTCCATTATCATCGTAATAGAATGGCAGCGTAGCTTTATCAATAAGGGGATTTGTGAGTACCCTTTTGCTTATTATCTTACTTGGAGTCACCAATAAAAACAGCCCGGACTCTTGCAACCGGTTAGCGGTGGATATAATATCAAGAGATTTAGGAACAATAGCTCCACCTCTGTTTCCTGACTGATAGTATATTTCAAGTCCACAAGAATTAATTAACTCATTGGCCTCATTCACGGCTTCATTACTAATATAAACAAAATACAGCTCGCCAGTATACCCATATGTGGCAACTTGGCTTACAGGATATATATCAATGAGGTCCTTATATGTTTTTCTAATGTATTTTGTGCTTACAAATGACACAGCCTCCTCTTTCATAATTTTTTCTACAACATTATCAAGATTGCCTTTTTCACTGATAACCGAGCAGAGATCAGTAGGCTGGTTATTCCATTGTATTTGGGCATCTGGAATAAGAGAATAAATAATCTTTTCTAAAGAATCCTTCCCTATATCGCTTTTCTTTCTGATTGTAAGTTCATCAGACAATGAGTACAATTGTATTTGATAAACGTTATCAGCTGTAGGAACAGATGAAACGAAATCTGCGTCATAACCATACACATATGGAACGTTGTCTTGATTCTGTCCAAGAGCTGTTAAAACCGGAAGGGACAATATTATAACAATGATGTTTCTTATTATAAACTGTTTCATAAGGTTAGGCTTTAGGGATTCTCAAAGATAGTTATTTTTGGATTTGTATAGCTTTATATGCCAAATTTGCGAAGTTCAAGGCGAATATAGGAGCAGTTGTCCCACATGCAAAATTTGATCTGGGACAAAAACGGGACAAAAATGGGACAGATATGTCCCGCGGAACTTAATTGTCTGAAACAGTGAACGTAATCTGACTCAGGACATCCTGTGATGAAGCGGAGAAATAGGCTGTGTATTCGCCTTTCTGGATTCTCTTTCTGACGGATCGTTTGTATAAACTATTCAGTTCATAATCTGATACCGTAAACTCAAGCACCTGGCTCTCTCCGGGTTGGAGTAATGTTGTCTTGGCAAATGACATGAGTTCTCGTGCGTATTTTTGGGAACGTTTCTTGGGGGCATCCAGATATACCTGTACAATCTCCTTTCCTGCTACGGTGCCTGTGTTGGTGACGTTTATGGTAAAAGAGATTTTATCGTTCTCAACTTGAACCTGGGGGTCACTGTATTTAAACGATGTGTAGCTTAATCCGTGTCCTAACGGGTATGAGACCTTCTTTATATACCCGCTACTGCCGTTTAAAGCGTAATCATAATTAGTATCCACCAGCTTGCCGGACGGATTGATCTTTCCCTTGAGTATGTCAATTGCAGTACTGCCTGTTTCCTGAGCCGGAAGTCCTGCCAGTAGTATGGCATCGGGCAATGATTTCCAGCTTGAAGTCTCAAAAGATGTGCCGACTCCTAATACCACCACTACTTTCTTGTTTTTGGAATGAAATGCATCACACACATCTTTTATAAGACCTTTCTCGGCATCAGTGAGATGGTGAGAATATGTAGTTGTCTGTCTGGTGCGTCCTATCGTAATGACGGCCACATCACTTTGTATTGCATCGGCCCTGAACTGAAACGGTCTGCGTACAAGGCTTTCCGGTATAAACTGCTCTTTTGAGTACTTGCTGTATGCAGAGTAAACAGATGGCTCAAGTTTAAAGCCAGATTCCCTGAGAGCCTTGACATACATGTCATATGAACTGATACCATAGAGAGCTACCATTTTGCATTTCTTGCCTAATGGCAGAGTTCCTGCATTCTTGAGCAGCACCATACTTTCTGCCAGACCGGTGCGCGACAATCCTGTGTGAGTATCAGTATTGGACTCCTCCTGAGTAATCTGAATGACGGATGTACGTGCAATTAGATCAAGCATCTTCTCCACGTTACGGTCTATAACTGATTGATCCAGTATGCCGTCCCGAACTGCTTCTGTTATCCTGTCTGTAAAAAGGGCAGTGCTGTCACCGCTTAGACCCGCCATGATTGAGCCGTCAAAATCCCATTCATTACGTAGTATACTGTCTGCACCGGCTACGTACTGCGGATACAAAGAGGTACTTACAATCCAAGGCTGAGACTCACGTACAACTATCTCGGAGCCATTGTCATCAAAGTCATTAACTCTAATTGCCGCACCCAATGAATTAGACTGGACTCCACGAACGATAGCTGCAACCGAATGGCCGTAAATGACAGGGTTATGAATATTGATTGAAGGGAATAAAATGCAGTTTGCTCCGTTTTCCTTTGCCTGTGAACCGATGACTGTACCAACCTCCTCAATGAGATCCTGATTCCAGCTTTGGGCGAGCATAATATCAGACATTCCTACTCCAAAGTCAGATGGACACTCCGAAAGGATGACCGATGGTATTCCCAGACGTTCTATAGGATATGTTTTGCCGGAACCATCTGCAATGGTAAGAAGATTAACCTTCTCTTCCAGAGTCATTTTATCAATGACCTTGCTTACAGGAGACTTTCCGAACATGACCTTGCGGTTACACGACACCGTAAGCATCAGAGTTGTCACGATAAATAATGTGGAAAAAAACAGTCCCTTATTCATACTAAGTTTTAATGATCAACTTGTAATAGATTTATGCCGGCTGTAGACCACGTTTGCCGGCCTCCTCCAGGAGGAACCGGAATGCGGCATCATGTTCATTGGGTATTACGCCATCCAGGATTGCATCCTTTATGGCTGCTTTAAGTTCTCCGACTATTGCTGTAGGCTCCAGGCCAAAGGTCTTCATGATCTCAACTCCATCCACGGGCGGCTGGAAATTACGTATGCGGTCACGTTCCTCCAGATCCACCATCTTGCGGCGTACCAGTTTGAAATTCTCCAGATGACGATGCTTCTTCTGCTCGTTCTTGGAGGTTATATCGGCCTCGCAAAGGGTCATAAGGTCTTCAATGTCATCGCCGGCATCAAACAGCAGACGGCGTACGGCAGAGTCCGTAACCTCATCATCTACTATAGCTATGGGGCGCATGTGCAGCTCAACCATTTTCTGCACGTATTTCATCTTCTCATTCTTGGGCAGTTTCATGCGCTCAAAAATGCCTGGAATCATCTTCATGCCCACATAGTTGTGGTTATAGAATGTCCAGCCATGTGCAGGCTCCCATTTCTTGG
This sequence comes from Bacteroidaceae bacterium, assembly GCA_045113495.1. Taxonomy (GTDB): domain Bacteria; phylum Bacteroidota; class Bacteroidia; order Bacteroidales; family Bacteroidaceae; genus Colenecus. The sequence continues at coordinate 26,779 of JBGUIZ010000041.1, read as the reverse complement.
TGCGCGGTTTGCCTATGTCATGCAGCAATGCGGCCCAACGCAACCACAGGTCACTGCTGTTACGTGCCACATTATCCAGTACCTCAAGGGTATGCAGGAACACATCCTTATGTCCGCGGCCGTTCACTGTCTCAACGCCCTGCAGCGCAGTGAGCTCAGGGAATATGAGTTCCAACAGACCGCAACGGTCCAGGTCAATGAATCCCTTTGACGGAACAGGAGCCAGAAGTATCTTGTTCAGTTCCTCGGCTATACGTTCCTTGGAGATGATCTTAATGCGTTCGCGGTTCTTCTCTAGAGAGCTGAACGTATTGTCCTCTATATAGAAGTTGAGTTGTGTGGCAAACCTTATGCAGCGCATCATGCGCAGGGGGTCGTCACTGAATGTGATCTCAGGATCAAGCGGAGTACGGATAATGCGGTCCTGCAGGTCATTAATGCCGCCAAACGGATCAACCAGTTCACCAAAACGCTCTGCGTTGAGGCATATCGCCATGGCGTTTATGGTAAAGTCTCGGCGGTTCTGGTCATCCTCAAGGGTTCCGTCCTCAACAATGGGATTGCGTGACTCACGGTGATAAGACTCCTTGCGTGCACCTACAAATTCCACCTCAAGGTCTCCTTTCTTGACCTGAGCCGTACCAAAGTTCTTGAAAAGGCTCACGTGTGCCCCGCGTCCTAATGCCTTGCCGTAAGCTTTGGCCATCTCAAGGCCGCTGCCCACAACCACCACATCAATATCCTTGCTGGGACGCTCCAGAAACAGGTCACGAACATATCCACCCACCACATAGCACTCAAGTCCCAGACTATCAGCCGTCTGAGACAGCAGCCTGAACTCCTTGCGGTCAAGCAGTTCTGCAAGTTCCCTGTCGCTGTATATTTTCATTTCGGTGTGCAAAGATAGTGCAAGCATCACTTAATGTGTGCAAACAGACAAAAGAAAAGCATAATTACCTGGTCAGAGTAAACTTCAACGTCATGCCCGCATCGTGGGTGCTGGTAGGATATGATGATGTGGATACCAGCGGGAAGTTGCTCTGGAAATCGTAGTAGAAGTTCAGGGTGAGCATGCGGCTGTAGGTGTAGTCGGCCTGGAAGGAGAACTTGATGGCGCGGTTGCCGCTTGTGGCCTGGGTGGTCTCCTCGCGCAGGTTGCGGCACAGGGCGTTCTGGTTGCGCAGTGAGAAGTCGGCACTCAGGTTAAGGTCATTGCTCACCTTGCTGCGTCCGGTGCCGGGCTGTGCTCCAAACAGTTTTACTCCGTTTATCTTGTAACCGGCGCCTGCCGTGATGTCATCGGATGTGGTCTCTACCACTTGGACGGCAGTGGTGCTGAGTGTGAGCACGCGTGTCTTGCGGTATTCCAGACGGGCCGATATGTCATTGAGGAATGTCATGTTCACTCCGCACAGCGGTGAGAATGACTCGTTTATTGATACGCTGCTGATGTTGAACATGCTGCTGGGTATGGGGTTGCCGCTTGTGACATCCTCAATGAATCCGCGTCCGTTCATATACTCCATATAGCTGTTGAACGTATTGAAACTGCCTACTGAGTAGACGCTCTTGTAGGCGTGTGTCAGGTTAAAGCTCTTGAAGTATTTCTTAAAGAACGGCAGTTTGCTCAGACCGCTGTAGGTGAATGACCAGTTGGGAATCATGCTCAGCATGCTGGGGAACAGGTCCAAAGTTGCCTTCTTTGCGTCACGTCCGGTGTAGGCGGCCAGGAATGCAGGTATAAGTACATCCGATGAGTACATGTCAACTCCGCCGTTGCTCTTGTCATATGGCTGACCGGCCAGAGATGAGCGTGCCGGATATCGGGCTCCCTCATACTGGGCCTCTATGCGGTCACGGAAGGTGGGCAGACTGCTGATAAAGCGGTCAAATGAACGGGAACGGTAGTTGTTCCTGGATGAGTGTGACTCAAATGCACTGCCTATGGTTACCACGGTCATGCTGAAATTACCTCCGCGTGTGCTGGGCATGCCAGCGTACATATACTGTATGCGGTTGTTGCCTGATTTGGTCCAGCTGGCACTGGCATCAATCTTTAAGTCGCGGAAGGGCTCAATGGTCATCTTTACCTGAAGGTCCTCCGTGGCGGTTGATGATGCGGTGTGGGCTATGCTGTCGCCCGTGAGCAGCCAACCGTTGTCAATAGCCTTGTAGAGATAGTTGTCACCGGTAAGACCAAACGCAAAGTCCAGACCGGGAGCAAGCAGGCTTGAGTTGCTGTTCTGTCCCAGCATCTCTGAGTTGGGCATGAAACCGGGCAGGGACATTGAGTAGTCATTACGGTAGGTGAATGACAGGTTACGTACCATCATGAGTGCGCGGAGTCCTACTTCTGTAGCCTCACGGGCGTTGAACTTTTTCTTTCTCACTGGCATATCTGGATCCTGTATCACTCTCAGTACTACGTTCAGGGTGTCTTTTACCTTTATTGATATGCTGTCGGCACTGAGTTTGCGGTATTTCAGTTTTACGCTCTTGCCTTCTTTTGTGGTGGCGGTAAGCAACGGATTCAGGGTTCCAAGCTTATGCTGTATGACGTTGCGCTTACCGGGTATGAGTGTCACCTCCTCCTGGAATCTCTTATTTCGGTTAACGGAGTAACTGTTTACGGCACTGTTGTTGGTTGAGTATTTGTTGTTGATTCTGGCCAGATAGGTCACCTTATTGTACATGTTGAGCAGGTTGAACCTTCCGTTCAGTGAGACGGAACGTCTGTTGGATATGATGTTGCCGTATGATACTCCGTTGGCATAGGTGGTGCCTCGGTTCCATGAGTAGCTGGAGTTGAAGCTGGCATCGGCAGTCATCCAGTCAAACAGGGGAATCTTGTTGATAGGTATGCTGTAGGATGCGTTGAATGACTGGCTGTAGTCAAGCGGACGTCCCATATTCATGAGGCTGGTCTTGACAGAGTCTTTCCAGTACTGGTACTCATCGGGATAGCGATCCTTGTTCACTACAATATAAGGCTCCTCAACCTCTGCTCTTGTGCTGGCCGACAGGGAGAGCCTGAGCAACTGGAACGGGTTCCAACGTACGGAGAGGTCACGGTTCCAGTAGAACTGCTGTGAGAATGTTACGGGAATGCCGTCCGATCCCTCCAGGTCCCGCTCCTGCAGTTCATGATAACTGCGCTGCAGGCTTGTGTTGAATGAGAAACTCTGTGGCAGGAAACTTATCTTGGTGTCTTTTACTATGCTGAACCACCGGGATTCAATGGGTAAGGATGCAAATGGTGACCATCCCTTTGAAGAGGGTGAGTAGCTGTAATCAAGTGATGCCCTCCAGTTCTCATCATGCTCATACTCTATGGTGCTGTTGCTGCGGTCACTTACGCTTTGTGAGTAGCTGAATGAGAAGTTGGCTGGGTCATACGGCATGGGCTTTTCACTGCTGATGTCGATTTTGGCATTAGATACGCTGAAATTGTGGCTCTCCCTTATATCCTGTGATATGCTCTGGATGGAGTCACGGGCATGTCCGGCAGGATAGGACTCAAGCACATCGTCCAGGATGAGGTCCGTGTCATAAGGACTGTACTTGGGTGATGTCTTCTCCTTGGAGTATGAGTAGTATACAGGTACTGATATGTGTGACTTCTCAGGCAGGAAACGGCCTACGTTGGTACTTGTGGTTACGGAGTACTTGTAGTAGTCATCGGTCTTGCGGTCTTTGATGCTCTGCTCGAGTCCTCCATAGCCTGCGGTGCTCATCTGTCCTGCCAGGTCTACCGATGCCAGGTCGGAGAGTCTCAAGCCAAGTGTGCTGTGGGCTGCCATTCCGCCCTTGCTCTCATAGCCTACCAGACGCAGTTCATTAACCCATACCTCGGCATTCTTGGCGCTCATGGAGTTGTTGCGTACACCAATCATTATGGCACGTACGTTTCCTATTGACGGGTTACCTACCACGCTTATCCTGTTTTCAGGGTTGGACGGGTCATACTCGCTATAGACCGATGAGCCGCTTATGGCACCCAGGTTCTTCTGAATGTTACGGTTGTTCTTGACCTGAGTGAGTACGTTGAAGTCTATGTCAAGCATGTTCTTCTGCGGCCATACCATACGGCGGTCACTCTCGTTGGTGCCGCTGTAATGGCCGGCAGGGGTGAGGTCAAGGGGTATCTCATACTCGTAGTAGTTGCCGGAGTAGTCCGAACCCAAGCGTATGAATACCGATATGTCACCGTCGTGCAGCGAGCCGTCATCGGGCAGTACGGCCTCGGCATGGCTGAACATCTGAATACGCTGATACTTGCGCAGGTCAAGCGAACTCTTCTTGTAGATTCCGCGTGCCTCGCCTGCACCCAGATCAGTTACCTTCAGGCTCATGGCCTGCTCGTTATCCTGTACAAGCTGAACCTGTGTGGGGTCAAGTATACGGGTCACGCCGGGCGGAACCACGTAGTTCACGGGCTGGCGGTCACCGTTCTCCTCAATGTTGACCGATGTGGCCGAGAACTTGCCCGATATGGACGGAGTGCGGTTGGTGGCACTGTAGATGGGCTGCTCATAATTGCGCCACTGGCTGGTCATGAGTTCCAGTGAACCGAATCGGATGTGAACCTCTTCACTGAATCCGGTCAGGTATATGCGCATGAACCTTATTGAAGAGAAGTCGCGGATACCTCCCTCTGCTTTCTCAAAGTCGGTTACCGGTACGCGGAAACAGTACCAGTTCACGGTCTCTGTATTGCCGTTACGCAGTTTGACCTTGACTTCACGCTTATCGGTTATATAGTTACGGCCTATCTCCAGGTCACCCGGACGCAGAGATATGCGGTATTGGAAGAATTTCTCATACTCATCCATGGTATAGTCACCGTTGGCATCCTCCACGTCTGGGGTGGTGCGGGCCGACTGGTCATAACGGCTTCCGCTCTCGGCGCTGTTGGGTGAATTGCCCTCCGTTCCGTTGTACTTGCGGTAGCGGTCCAGTACGGACATGCGTACCTCATCATAATCTGATCCGCGATAGTAGTGATAGCTGTCGGCTGCGGGATCTTCATTGAATTCCTTGAATACTTCAGGACGCAGTTTTCCGCGAATCTCATTCAGGTATGCGGCATAGGCAGGCCAACTGCGTTCCTCGTCCGATGAGAGTCCGTTCAGACCCACATCCTGACGGTCACGGCTGTCCGCATTGTTGTTGTCAAACGCATAGACCAGGCTCTTTCCGGTGGGGACCTTGCCCCATACGGTCTCAGCCCACTTGGCCGAATCACCGTCTACCGGCAGTCCGTTCTCATAGAACTTCTTTCCGTCCAGCAGCACATCCTCCGATACCTCACCAAGGTTCAGATACATGTCACCGCCTGCGGCACCCGGATTATAGATGAACGGATCCAGCATCCAGAACTCTACGTACTCTATGTTGGCCGCTTCAAAGTCAGTCGTGGTGAGACGGCGCATTATGCCACCCCAGTTATCCTGCGGATTGGGCAGATGACCATCTGCATCAAGGTCCGGATTCAGGTTGTACGGGCCGCGTTCACGCGGGTAATAGGCCAGGTTGAGAACCTGCAGTGTGGTTGACTCGCTTGATGTGGACTCCTTGTTGGGGTAGAGCTCACGCTCGTAAACCTCACGTACGTAGTGGTTGGAGAGTTGGTCCAGGTCACTCTTTATATGTGACGGGGTAAGCGGTGAGTTGCGGCGCGTGAACAGGGGGTCAATGGAGAACCAGTTTATAAGTGCACGGTTGAATCCGGATTCAATCTGTCCGGATTTGCCGTATCCCTGCATGCCTTTAGGTACGGCCGACAGCGACCAGGCCGACGGCTGTGATATGTTGATGCCGCTCTCTGCCGCTTCAAAGTCATCTATATATGAGGCCTGTCCCTGTACCTTGTCCGATACTGATGACTGCAGTGCGGCCATCTCGGCCTTGAAGTTGATGCTGGATGGCTTGGTGGCGGTCACGAACGGAATCTTGTTTATGATATTGGTTATTGCCTGGCTCTCATGTTTCCAGTTTATGTTGAGTCCGTACATGGTGTTTACCAACGGCTCGTCACCCATGGTCACCTTACTGGTGAGCGGTTTCTCGTTCAGGTGCATGAATGTACCGCCCAGCTGCAGGTTGGGACTGAAATCATACATCCAGTTCACACCGGCCATGGTCTTGCGCTGCATGCTGTACTCGGTGTTGCTTTCCAGCTGCACGTTCACGCTGGTGCCGGCGTCAATGATGCTCTGGTTTATGATGGTCACCGTACCCATGCTGTAATCCACAGTGTAATCGGCGTTCTCTGTCAGGGTGACGCCTCCTGCGGTCACTATTACTGATCCACGTGGTATATTGTATGAGCCCAGTTGGATCACATTGCTGCCGGAACCTGAGTACTGGCCCATGAGAATGTATTTATCCTTGTCGGCAATGCGTTTGGCAACCACGCGTGTTGAGTCATACAGCTCCTGGAACACGTATTTATCGGCCAGGGCATCATTGCCTATCACCTTGCGCAGATGGCTGCCGAACGGTTCCACAACAGGAAATATGATCTTTCCGTTCTGGGACTGTACCGTATAGTGTTCTATGTAATCAAACTTGCCGTTGGGGTGGGGGTTGTTCTTGTCATCCAGACGGTCCAGGTTCATCATACGCAACAGCGGGGTGTTCTTGAGCTCAGCCTCAGGTATGTATGTGAGGCGGCTGCCGGTACTGTCACTGTCATAGTAGATTCCAAGTTTGAACTGTGCACTCTGTATGTTTCCCTGGGTGATGGAGTAGATGTTCTTCATCATCAGGTCCCATGTGCCTGTGCCCGGAGAGTTGGAGTTTGATTTAAGCAGTTTCACTATCAGGGTCTGTCCCGCATCGGTTATGTCCGATGAGAACTCACCTACCTGATAGCTCTGTCCGCCGTAGGTGTACTCGAATGCCACGGCCAGCACCTCATCCGATGACAGGGCGTTCTTGAGTGAAATGTAACCCAACTCGCTGTTGAGCGTATAGTCCGATGTGCTGAGCTTGCGGGCGTTGGATATCTTCTCATAGTCCGTGCTGCCCTCCAGGAATGAGCCTAGGGTGACTGCTATCTGGTCTATGTCACGGACCGACGGATAATCAGTGCTGATACGGCGGTACAGGTCATTCGCCTGGTTGGCAGGGGCGGGACCGCCCTGACTGTTCCATGTGTTGTTGCTTATATGGCTGGTTTCACCCAGGTCCGTAAAGGCCACTATGTTTCGCGGGTTGTCATAGTTGCTGCGCTTGTTGGTCACCCAAACCTCCAGTCTCGTGATCTGTACGCCCGATACGATACTGGGCAGCATGGCCATGTTGGCGTCATAGTTGTCACGGAAGAAATGGGCCAGGAAGAAGTGACGGTTCTCATCATAACTGCTGGCGTCTATCTCAAAGTCCGTTATCTGCTGACCTCCCTGTGAACTGACTGATGATGATGATGACTCTTTCTGGGAGAGTACCATCTGCAACTTCAGTTTGCCGAACTGCAGGTCAGACCTTATACCGAACAGCGATGTGGCGCCCTGTATGAGTGACGAGTTGGTGGGGAAACTTATGTTACCGGCTTCAAGCAGTCTGATAATCTCATCCTCCTTGCCCTCATAACGCAGCTTTATCATCTTGGCGTCAACATCAAACGTTGCCTCGGTGTTGTAATTGAGGTTCATGTTGATCTTGTCACCCACGCTTGCGCTTATGTTCAGGTTTATCTGCTCGTCAAAATCAAATCCGCCGGTAGTGCGGTTCTGGACGGAGAGTGAGGGGTTGTCAACCTTGTTGCGGTTGTATCCGAACTTTATGGCTGCAGATCCGCTGGTCCTTACCTGAACTCCGCCGGGACCGAATATCTTCTCGGCCGGACCCAGGTCAAACTTCATGTTGGTAAAGTCAAAACGGTCATCGCCCTGCGCCTGCATCTCCTCGGCGTATTTGTCCAGATAGTAGGACTGCATGGAGCGCTGCATGAGCATGCGGTTGTACTCGGCCGGGGACATGACATCGGGTACATCCAGATAGCTGTCTCCAAGTTTATAACCTACCTTGTAGGTGTTATCCTCCTCATTGTAAACCACATCCTCCTTGATGTTCTCAGGGTTGGGCAGGGTTCTGGGCGTACCTTGTGCATAAAGCCGGTTAAGGCCCCCGCACATGCAGGAGCCCATCAGCAGCAGTGCTGCAGCAAGGTGCTTTACCCTAATCATCAAGCAATGAGGATGGTGTGATTTCAGATACGTTTCAGTGCTTCACGGATGACAGCCTCTACGGTAAGACCCTCCTGCTCCTTGAGAATGGCCTGGACCACTTTCTGTGATGCGGCCTGCGGGAATCCCAGTGTAACCATGGCTGTGATAGCCTCAGTTGCCACCTGTCCGGTCTGTGCACCGGTCTGCAGGCCAAGAGGCATGCTGTCAGACTGTGCCACTCCTATCTTGTCATGCAGGTCAACAATTATGCGCTGGGCGGTCTTGGCTCCTATTCCCTTCACTTTCTTGAGCAGTGAGTCATTACCGGAACTGATGATTCCCGTCAACTCCGATGGTGAGAATGATGAGAGTATCATTCTGGCCGATGCGCCGCCAATTCCGGAAACGGATATGAGCATGAGGAAAAGCTCACGCTCCTGCTTCTCGCTGAAACCGTACAGCACGTAAGCGTCTTCACGGATGGCCTCGTATACATAAAGGCGTGCCTCATCCTTGCCTTGAATGGCCGAATATGTATAGATGGATATATTCAGATCATAAGCCACACCGCCCGCTGTGAGCAGGACTGCCTGTGTGGGTGAGAGATCCTCTATCTTTCCCTGAATGAATTCAATCATGATAATTATGCGTTTGTTATGTGCGTATGCTAAGAAATAACGTACAGCTTGCGCTATTATTGCACGTGCGCATACACATAAAGCCCTTTTTTCATAACTTCGCATCCCGAAAACCAAACACTTAAGACCTATGGAGAAAATCAAAGCAGCAATTGTAGGCTATGGAAACATTGGCAAGTATGTACTTGAGGCACTTGAGACTGCACCTGATTTTGAGGTGACAGGAATCGTACGCCGTAACGGCAGCGCAGACTGCCCCAAGGAGCTTGACGGTTATAAAATTGTAAAGAATATTTCAGAACTTCCCAAGCCCGATGTGGCTATCCTGTGCGTTCCTTCACGCAAGACTGAGGAGTATGCAAAGGAGATACTTCCGCTTGGCATAAACACAGTTGACAGTTTTGATATCCACACTCTTATTCCTGAGACCCGCAAGCGTCTCCAGCAGGTGGCTGCACAGGCAGGAAAGGTCGCTATAATATCTGCAGGATGGGATCCGGGTACAGATTCTATCGTTCGCGCCCTCATGCAGGCTATGGCTCCCAAGGGTGTAAGCTACACCAATTTCGGCCCCGGCATGTCAATGGGACACTCTGTTGCAGTTAAGGCTGTTCCCGGTGTGAAGGCCGCTCTTTCCATGACCATTCCGGTTGGAACAGGCATACATCGCCGTATGGTATATGTTGAGATTCTTGACGGTTACAAGTTTGAGGATGTAGCCGCTGCAATCAAGGCAGATCCCTACTTTGTAAATGATGAGACCCACGTTATGCAGGTTGAGTCTGTAGATGCTCTCAAGGATATGGGACATGGCGTTAACCTGACTCGCAAGGGTGTATCGGGCAAGACTCAGAACCAGCTCTTTGAGTTTGACATGAAGATCAACAATCCGGCTCTTACCGGTCAGATCCTGGTATGCGCCGCACGTGCTTCAGTACTCCAGAAGCCGGGCTGCTACACCATGATTGAGATTCCTGTAATAGATTACCTGTACGGTGACAGGGATGACCTGGTAAAGCATCTGGTATAATACGCATTTGCCGATACTTAAACGGCCTCAAGGATTCTTGGGGCCGTTTGTTTTGTCTAGAACTGGGCGCTCAGGCCTATGAAAACTCCGTCCAGATTTCCCCAACCGGCACGGAACGAACATGACTGGACATATGGGACGGACCGGCTTATTACAAAATCAGTAAACAGTGTAAAGTCCGGTTTGGCTCCGGTTAACTTGGTCCTGTAATAGAGGGTGCCGGGCTCATAGTAGCTGTCATTGTGCTCCAGGCTCTTGCAGTTCCTTACGCTATTGCGCAATCCTATTCCCAAAGAGGTTCCTATGGAGAACCATCCCAGGCTGAAACCGCACTCCGCAGCTATCCTGAAACTGGTGTATGTCTTGTCTGACAGTATCTCGTCATTATACCAGTCCCATCCCACAAGAGTGACCTCCAATCCGGTTTCATCATCAATAGCAGTGGGCGGCTGACCTATCCTGTGTTCAATGGGGTCAAAGCCGGTGTTGAGACCGATAAAGAAACTATTGGTCAGGTAGTAGTCAAAATGGAGTGAGAACAGCTGTCCTGTTCCATATGTCAATCCGCATGACATGTCATATTTGTGATGGTAGAGCGAATCCTTGACAACGGGTTCATTCTGGGGCTCACTGACCGGCTCCTGGTTTACTGCATAGCTGAACCGGTCATTTACAAAGTACCCTTTTACCAGCATTACGTTTTGTGCATCATAGTACACACCCAGACCCTCTTTCTTGTCATCTTTCCAGGCGCCTGTATATGAACTGCCGTCCGCATACTCCATCGTGCCGGCTCCATTATACATTCCGTTGGCCCAATATCCCTTGTAGACGCCTCCGTCAGCATAATAGTAGATGCCGTATCCGTAAAATTCATGATTCAGGAACTGACCCTCGTAACTGTCTCCATCGGGGTAAAACAGAAGACCCTGGCCGTTCCACAGTCCGTCTCTCCACTCTCCCTCATAGACGGTGCTGTCCGCATAGACCATCTTGCCGTAACCGTTGAACAGGGAATCGGCTATTCCGCCTGTGTACCATGAACCGTCGTCAAAACGGATGGTATCACTGGCTGCGGTGCCCTCGGCCTGGCCTAAAGCACGGGCTGACAGCGCATTCAGAAGCATTATTGAGACTATGAGTATGTGTTTGGCGGACATATCGGTGTAAAGGTAGGGAAAAATCATTAACTTTGCAGGTTCACAATAGTTAAACAGTAACTGCTATGAATGAGAAACAGGATTTGGTATGTGTTTTCAAAGGCCAGCCCTTTGAGGCGGAGGTGGTAAGGGGCCGTCTGGAGTCAGAGGGTATCCCGGCCATGATAATGAACAACTCCATGAGTGCCATATTCTCAACATACACCATTACGGCCGGACCGGTGAGCGTGCTGGTAAACCCGCAGGACAAGGAACGTGCCGATCAATTGCTTAATGAAGAATGAAACAGCCTAAACGTATAGCTGTCAAGGTAGGCAGCAATGTACTTACACGTCCCGACGGACGTCTTGACATATCACGCATGGCAGCTCTGGTTGACCAGATTGCCGAGTTGCGCCACAGGGGGATTGAGGTCCTTCTCATATCATCCGGTGCGGTGGCATCGGGCCGCGGTGCACTGCCTCATATCCAGGATGACAGCGTGACCGGTCGTCAGCTGTTTGCCGCCGTTGGCCAGGCCAAACTCATTGAGCACTACTATGACCTGTTCCAGGAGTATGGCATAACGGTTGGTCAGATACTTACCACAAAGGAGAACTTTGTCAATGACAAACTGCTCACCAACCAGAAACGCTGTATGAAAGCCATGCTTGACAACGGAGTGGTTCCCGTCATCAATGAGAATGATACCGTATCGGTGGATGAACTTATGTTTACTGATAACGATGAGCTCTCAGGCCTTGTGGCCCGTATGATGAAGGCTGAGATCCTGGTAATACTGAGCAATGTGGACGGCGTGTTTACCGGTAACCCCGATGAACCCGGATCAGAGCTCATTCATGACGTATATCCTGAAGATGACTACTCCGGTTACGTGAGTGTCACAAAATCCAAGTTCGGACGCGGCGGCATGATGACCAAGATGAAGACCGCACTTGGCGTAGCTGCCGACGGCATAGAGGTCCGTATAGCCAACGGCCGCCGTCAGGACGTGCTGCTGGATGTGCTCTCCGATCCTGAGAATGCCCGTTGCACCCGTTTTCATGCAAAACAACAGAAATGATGATAGATAACATACTTGACAAGCTCAGAGACGCATCGTACTCCCTTGCTTTCCTTGATGAGAGCAAGATCAAGGATGTACTTAACGGCGTGGCTGATGCCATTGAGAAAGAGACAGAATCTTTGTTGAGCGCCAATGCTCTGGACCTGGCCCGCATGGACAAGTCAAACCCTATGTATGACCGTCTTATGCTTACTCCTGACCGTCTCAAGGGTATTGCCGATGACATGCGCAATGTTGCCAATCTGGAGAGCCCTGTAGGCAAGGTCATTGATGAGCGCGTACGTCCCAACGGTATGAAACTTACCCGTGTACGCGTGCCTTTCGGTGTGATAGGCGTCATATATGAGGCCCGTCCTAACGTAAGTTTTGACGTGTTCTCACTCTGTTTCAAATCACGCAACACCTGCGCTCTCAAGGGCGGAAGTGATGCCGATGACTCAAACAAGGCTATCGTCGCCCTGATACACCGTGTTCTTGAGCAGAACGGTGTCAATCCTTCTGTAGTGGAACTGCTGCCTGCCGGTCATGAGGCAGCCTCAGAGCTGATGAAGGCTGTGGGCAAGGTTGACCTGCTCATCCCCCGAGGCAGCGCCCGTCTTATCAAGTCGGTTCGTGAGCAGGCTCAGGTTCCTGTCATCGAGACCGGTGCCGGCGTATGCCACACATATTTTGACAAGGAGGGTGACCTTAAGAAGGGTGCCGACATAATATTCAATGCCAAGACCCGTCGCATAAGCGTGTGCAACGCGCTTGACTCACTTGTGCTTCATGCAGACCGTCTCAAGGACCTGCCTGAGCTTTGCGCCCGTCTGGCTACCAAGAATGTGGTCATAGAGGCCGATGAGCAGTCATATGCAGCCCTTGAGGGCAAGTATCCCGCTGAGCTTCTGGAGCATGCCACAGCAGAGAGCTTCGGAAAGGAGTTCCTGGCATACCGCATGTCAATCAAGACCGTGCCCTCATTTGATGAGGCGCTGTTGCATATACGTAACTACACCTCACATCACAGTGAGTGCATCGTGACTGAGAACGCGGACCATGGCCGTATGTTCCAGCAGTACATTGACGCTGCATGTGTCTATGTGAACGTATCCACCGCATTCACCGATGGCGGTCAGTTCGGTCTGGGAGCCGAGATAGGTATCAGCACCCAGAAGATGCATGCCCGTGGCCCCATGGCTCTGGAGGAGATAACCACATACAAATGGCTTATCAACGGTGATGGCCAGACAAGAAGTTAATTGAACTAGATATGAGACATTTTACAAGTGTAAAGGATCTGGGTGACCTGCATCAGGCTTTGCAGGAGGCCCTTGAGATAAAGCGTGACCGTTTCAAATACGTTGAGCTGGGCCGTAACAAGACTCTGCTCATGGTATTCTTCAACTCCAGCCTCAGGACCCGCCTGAGTACACAGAAGGCAGGTCTTAACCTGGGTATGAACGTGATTGTGCTGGACGTGAACCAGGGTGCCTGGAAACTGGAGACAGAGCGTGGCGTCATTATGGACGGTGACAAGTCTGAGCATCTGCTTGAGGCTATCCCGGTTATGGGTTGCTACTGCGATGTTATCGGTGTCCGTTCATTTGCCCGTTTTGAGAGCCGTGAGGATGACTATGAGGAGAAGATACTCAACCAGTTCATCAAGTATTCAGGCCGTCCCGTATTCTCTATGGAGGCTGCCACAGGTCATCCGCTGCAGAGCTTTGCAGACTGGATTACCATTGAGGAGCATAAGACCGTAGAGCGTCCCAAGGTGGTAATGAGCTGGGCTCCGCATCCCAAGGCTCTGCCGCAGGCCGTTCCAAACTCATTCGCACAGTGGATGGTTGCTGCAGGTTATGAGGTTGTCATCACACACCCGCACGGTTATGAGCTTGACCCCAAGTTCACTGCAGGTGCCACTATAGAGTATGACCAGATGAAAGCCTTTGAGGGCGCTCATTTCGTATACGGAAAGAACTGGTCATGCGCCAGCCCCGAGCATTACGGTGAGGTGTTGAGCAAGGACCGCAGCTGGACTATCAGTGACCGTCAGATGGCCGTTACGGACAATGCGTTCTTTATGCACTGCCTGCCAGTACGCCGTAACATGATTGTTACTGATGATGTGATAGAGGGCCCCCGTTCACTGGTCATCCCTGAGGCTGCCAACCGTGAGATATCGGCTACGGTGGTGCTCAAGAAAATCCTGGAGGGATTGAAATAAGCTTACTTGTAATTCAACTTATAGTCATAGTCTTCCTTATAGCCTTTGCAGCTAAGGAAGACTGTGTCGTTTTTAGTCAGTCCATAACCCCATAGCGGTATGGATATATACGCATGCTTGGTATACATCTCACGGTCTCCGTATGCTTTGTGGTAGATCTTGAATGTATATTTGCCGGGGGTGTCAAGCCTGGTGTAGAATAGGTCATGGTCGCTCTCCTCATTCTGTACCTTTACGCCCACCAGGACATTCAGATAACCTCCTCCCACATAGATGCTCTCTATCTCAACGGGGTCTGTACCGCGCATGGAGTCCGGGATGATGGAGTCTGGCGTGGCAATATATGACATGGCCTTGACCATCTGTATTATGCGGGCGTTATTGCTTTCGTCAAGAGCTACTGATGCAACTATCCTGTAAACGGTGTCAGGCCTTAACTTGATATTCTCCAGCTGCTCCGTTACGCGGTATTTTACTCCAAAGTCGTTCTTGAGTATGGTTATCTTGCCTTTTGAGTCGGTCTCACCGGTCATGAAACCGGAGAACATGGTCTCAACCGGATCCCTGTCATCATTAAAATAACAGGAGACCGTAGCCAGCAGGGCAAAGGCGTAAAGTGACAGTAAGGCAAGTCTCTTGATCATTGCATCAGGCTTTTCTGGTTTATTAGCGGGTTGGCATACATAGTAAGAATGCGCTCTTTCAGGAAATCCCAGTCAGGATTGGGTATACTTATCTTACTGAGCTGTCCCTCCAGATATTTCTCAAACTCTGCCTTCTGCTGCTGAGTGTAGTTGGCTGATTCGGCATCATCGCCCCTGAGCATGTCAAGTGCTATGCGGTTGCAGGGGTATATGCGGTATCCCTCAAATATATGACGGTCTATGATCTGAGCCACCTGGTCCAAGAACTGGTTACGCGGAACCGATGTGTCAAGCGCGGCAATCTCTGAGTCAATGGGAGCGGATACCTGATAGTGCATATGGCCTTTGAATCCCCATATTCCGGTCTTCATGTTGGTAAGGTCATCCTGCTTGCTCTTCTTGAATCCGGCATTGTCACGTTTCATCTGGAACTCTGCGGCCTTTAGCCAGTCACAGGGGTCATACTCATAGCTAATGGTGAGCGGGCATATGTGCAGTGACTGCAGTTTCTCGGACAGCGTCATGCTGTCATCACCTGACATTGCCAGCATCTTGAGCACGCTCTTCTGTGTGCGGTCATCGGAATCCTTGGCACGGCCTTCACGCTGGGCAAGCCATACGGGTGCCTTTTTCTGTTCTATGACGAAACGGATATAGCGTGAGAGCTGCTGTGAAGACTCAAGCAACTCTGTTGCAGTGGCTGAACGGTTTACGACGAAACTGCGGTTCAGGCGTACGATAGTCTCTATCCAGGGATATATAAGCAGGTTGTTGCCTATGCCTATCTCTACTGATTTATTACCCGAAAGTAGCAGGTGGTAATCCAGGAATGCGGAGTCCAGTACTATGTCCCTATGGTTGGAGAGGTAGATAAAGTCCTCGCGTCCCTGGGGCAGAGCCGTAAAGTCTGCAGAGAACCCGGTGCATGCTTTCCTGAGTATCCTCTTAAGTATGGGATAGATCATACCCAGCTGGAAACTGTTCACTGTCTTGAAACGCTTGGTGTAGAACTTAAGCAGCCAGATAGGGATAAACTTGACATTGGCCTTTACTATCTTTCTGAATGAGCGGTCATCCAGAAGCGAGAGTATGGCACCGCGCACCTCATCGTCCTCAAAGGAGCGCATCTTTTCAAATTCAGCAGGTATGATCATAGTCCTTAAGGTTTAGAAACTGTCTTCAATAAGTTCGGTAAGAACGTCGGTAAGGCTCAGTCCGGCAGCTCTGATCTGCTGCGGGATGAAACTGGTGGCGGTCATGCCGGGGGTGGTGTTCACCTCAAGGAGGTTGATTTTGCCTCCCTCGGTTATGATATAGTCATTGCGTATTATTCCGTGGCAGCCCAGCAGGTCATAGATGCGTGCAGTGAGAGCCTGGATTTTGTCTCTGGTGTCATCGGGAATACGGGCGGGGGTGATCTCCTCAACCTGACCGTTGTACTTGGCGTCATAGTCAAAGAAATCACTTTTAGGTACGACCTCGGTCACAGGCAACTTGACCTCACGCTTGCGTGTCTTGAAATAGCCGTTCGTAACCTCCGTGCCCTGCATGAATGACTCTATCATTATCTCACAGTTCTCCTTGAATGCATCGTTTATGGCAGGTATTACCTGCTCAACGGTCTTTACCTTGGTGGTGCCAAAACTTGAACCGCCGTCAGTGGGCTTGATAAAGCAGGGCAGACCTACGCTCTCAATGATCCGGTCAGGGTCAATCCTGTCACCCTTGCGGATGCGTATGGAACGTGCTACGTTGACTCCAGCACTCTTCAATGCCATGTTGAGCATGAACTTGTTGAACGTAAGGGCCGACGGCAGGACGTCACAAGTGGAGAAGGGTATACGCATAAGACGCAGGTAACCCTCCAGCACGCCGTTCTCGCCGGGTGTGCCGTGTATGATTATGTATGCGTAGTCAAATACGCTCTTCTTGCCCTGGAACGTGAAGCTGAAATCATTCAGGTCTACGGGAGCGGTAACGCCCTCCTTTACGTGAACCTGCCATTTTTTTTCCTCAATCTCCAGGATATAGGGTTCGTACTTATCCTTGTCCATGTACTCAAGGATTGTTGCGGCGCTGCGCAGAGATACGGGGTTCTCGCTTGAGTCACCGCCTGCTACGATTGCAATGATGCGTTTCATTCTTATATGTTATTTTTCAAAGTCTCTTGAACTTACGTAAGCCTTCCACTTGTCAATGAGGGTGGCCATGTCAGAGGGTAGTTCTGAATTGAAGAACATCTCCTTTCCGGTAATGGGGTGCACAAACCCAAGTGTCTTGGCATGCAGGGCCTGGCGCGGACAGGTCTCAAAACAGTTCTGCACGAACTGGCGGTAGCGGCTGTATGTGGTACCCTTGAGAATCTGGTCACCACCGTATCGGGCGTCACTGAACAGGGGGTGTCCCATATGTTTCATATGCACCCTTATCTGGTGTGTACGGCCGGTCTCCAGACGACACTCCACCAGTGATGTGTATCCGAACCTCTCCAATACCGTGTAGTGGGTGACTGCATGCTTGCCCACCTCAGGGTCAAATGATACGGCCATCTGCAGGCGGTCCTTGGGGTTTCGGGTTATCTGGCTCTCCACCGTTCCTTCGGCAGGCTGGGGTACGCCCCAAACCAGGGCCTGATAGGCACGTTTGGTGGTCTTGTTAAAGAACTGCTTGCCCAGACTGGTCTTGGCATCGGGAGTCTTGGCAACCACAAGCAGACCGCTTGTATCCTTGTCAATGCGGTGTACCAGACCTACCTGCGGGCTGTTGGGGTCATAATCGGGGTTGTCACGCAGATGCCAGGCCACTGCATTCACCAGTGTGCCGTGAAAGTTTCCGCATCCCGGATGAACTACCAGTCCGGCCGGTTTGTTTACCACCAGCAGACTTTCATCCTCATAAACTATATCAAGTGGAATATCCTCCGGCTCTATATCGCTGCTGTAACGCGGGCGGTCCATCATGACCGTAATCACGTCCAGCGGCTTGACCTTGTAATTGCTCTTGACCGGACGGCCGTTTGCCATCACCATTCCGGCATCGGCAGCCTTCTGTATGCGGTTTCTTGAAGAGTGCTCCAGATGGTCAAAGAGAAACTTGTCCACACGGAGCAGTGACTGTCCCTTATCGGCTACTACACGGAAGTGCTCAAACAGCTCTACCGCATCGGGCGTAGGTTCCAGATCGTCCAGTGATTCTTCAATCTCGTCTTCCAGGTCAAGCATACGGATTATTCAAAGAAATCAGAGTCTACAACTTCAGTTGAGTCAACCTCCTCTATGTTCTCTACCGGGTTTCCGTTTCCGGCAACGATGGTAAGCAATGATCCTTCAGGTATCTCAGTGCCGGCTTCAATGCTTTCACCCTGGTATCTTATCTCATATACCCAGTCCAGGTCTCCGTCTATGTAGACAGTCTTGCCCAGCTTGAATCCTGCAGCACGCAGATGTGACTCGGCGGCACGGAGAGAACTGTTGTCTGCCAGGTCCGGAATGGGTTTTAGGGGCTCCTTGCCGGAGTTTACTGTAAGATATATCTTTCTTCCCTCTTTTACGTATGCGCCTGATTTGGGCTTCTGTTCTATTACGCCGCCCTCCACAAGTGATTTGTCATACTTGTAGTCCGATACCTCATACCTGAGTCCTACGGCTGCAAGAGCCTGTCCGGCCTCCTCTTCATACATACCCGATACATCCGGCACGGTGATGTACTGTCCATGACGGGTGTATGACTTCATCCATCTGAATGTAACCAGCAGTATAGCCAGGACCAGTACTACCATAACCAGCAGATTAAGGAGTATAAGGCCGACGGTGCGTTTTGAGATTTTCTTATCCTTGCTCATACGGCATTCATTTACTAGATGCAAAGATATATATTTTTTGCGGAGCTTCATTTATGAAAAAAGACAGGGGATGAGAAAAGCCTCATCCCCTGTCATATAAGAGGTTTTAGCGGTTGTTATTCATCACCTTCTTCATCACCTTCTTCATCACCTTCTTCATCACCTCCTTCCTCACCGGATACGGGCTTGGGTGCCGGAGCTGACGGGTTGTTGTCCAGTGCAGAGATCAGTTTGTTAGCCTCAATCTCTGACTGGGGTAGTCTCCAAAGCAGGATGGGGTCATCAGGTGCGATATTGAAGACTGTTGATGCGGCGGGGAAGCCTGCGTCACGACGATCAACACCCTTCTTGAGTCTCATGATGTCAAACCATGAGAGACCCTCGCCCCATAACTCTACACGACGCTGATACCATATCTCATCCTGAATATCCTGAGCGGTTGCAAGTGTGCATTCGTACAGGCTGTCACGGTATGTTGATACAAAATCATTCAGGTCTGTCAGTGCATCGGGGATATTGCCAGCCATGGCTTTGGCCTCGGCCAGAATGTAATACATCTCCTCGACTCGCATCAAAGGGATGTCATTCGCATTCAGGTCTGTGAACAATTCTTCCTTATAAGGAGCGAACTTTACCTGTGTATAGGGAGGATATCCAAATCCTTCATCAGGGTCTGACATGAGGTAATTCTCCATGTCTGTCAGGTTCTTTGACAGGCAGTCTTCATCTGTCCACCAGCCTTTGCGGACGTCAGAATCAGGAATGTAATCATAGAGAAGTTGGTTGATCTGACGGCCTCCGCTGTACCAGCAGTAACCAAAGTTGAATGAACCCATGTGTGAGGCATAGTTGACAATCTGGGATGCAACTATTTCGTCTGTCTCGTCAACCAGCACTCCCCACATCCAATCACACTCCTTGATACTCCAGAAAGCGGGGCGTGAGGCCAACTCTAATGATGAGGGGTAGGCATCCGTGTTGTCAATTGCAGCCTGGGCATCCTCAGCAGCATCAGACCAGTTCTGCATTGTCAGGTTAACTCTTGCACGCAGGCCGTATGCGACAGCCAGATCAATATATCTTCTGTCTGCACGTTCAAATTTATTGTCCTGTGCATAACCGATCTCTTCAATGGCATCGTCAAGATCAGAAAGGATCAGGTCATAAACCTCCTGAACTGTTGCTCTCTTGCAACCGTTCTCAAGAGCATCGGCCATATTCTCTTCTGTGATGATGGGTACACAAGGCTGGGTCTTGTTGTCAACGTAAGTGAACTGATAGAGCTGTGCAAGATTGAAATAAGCGAATGCTCTGGCAGCCTTTGCGTTACCTGAATAGAACTTGATGGTAGGATCAGTTGATTCAGGGTCCAGTTTGCCCATTACGTTATTTACAGCAAAGATCATCTGATAAAGGGTGTTCCAGACTATCTCAGACTCGGAGCTGGTATACAAACGGTCAGAGAACAACAGATCTTGACGGTTCCAGTTGTATCCGGTCATGGCTGAGATCTCATCCATGCCGTTGCAGTCAGAAATCATCATGATGGATGGGTAACCAAAATCGTTATGGTCCTCACCAGTGACAGGTGTCATAGCCTTGAATGAAGCATAGATGGCATTGACGCTGGCCGCAACCAGGTTTTCGGGCGCGGTTTTTGACATCTCATCTATCTGGTCCTGGGTTACAGTGCTTCCGCCCGGTTCTGTCTCAAGAAGGTCGGTGCATGAAGCCAACATGAGAACGGAAAGTCCTAATAATATTATCTTTTTCATAATACTCTGTTTTTATCGGTTGAGATTAGAATGTCAGGTTGATACCACCGGATATGGTCTTGATAGCCGTATAAGTAGAGGTCGATGCAAGTACAAATCCCTGGCGGGGATCCAATCCCTTACGGGCAGAGAAGAGAGCCAGGTTATCGGCGGTAAAGTAAAGACGGCACTTATTGATACCAACCTTGCCTGTGATATTGGCGGGCAGGGTATATCCCAGTGTGATATTGTTTATAGAGAGATAATCAGAACTGGTCATCCATCTGTCTGAAAGTGAACTTCCATACTCGTCATAGGCATTCAGACGTGGAACATCGGTGTTGGTATTCTCCGGGGTCCAGGCCTTGCGTACGTCTGTACTCCAGTTGCAACCAATATCATACGGACTGCCGGTGTGCATTATCAACTGATATCCGTAGTCGCGGATCTGACCTCCCAACTGGTATGAACACTGAACGGACAGATCAAAGCCATATGCATTGAGCGTGGTGCCAAAACCTCCGTAAACCTTTGGCAGCATATCTTTTGTGGCCTGCTTGTTGGTGGCGTTTGCATCGGTCCATTCGGCAGTCATATACTCTTCACCGTTTTCATCCTTGGCCCAGAACAGTGCCTCGCCTGTATTAGGATCGACACCGGCATACTTTACAAGGTAGAGTCGGTACATGGATTCTCCCTCCTCATAGATTCTGTTTCCGTCAACCAACTTTCCATCCAGATCAGGATGGAGTTTCAGAATCTTGTTCTTGACCGAAGTCGCGTTCAGGTTGATATCCCACTGCAGGTTCTTGGTCTTGAGAATGTTGTAGTTCAGGTCAAGCTCCAGACCCGAGTTGCGGAGAGAACCTACGTTCATGGGCATCTCTGTGTAACCCATAGAAGGATTGACGGGCTTGTAGTAAAGCATATCCTTTGATGTGCGGCCAAACCACTCCAATGAACCCATCAACTTGCCGTTAAACAGGGCAAAATCAAAACCTACGTTATAGGATATTGAAGTCTCCCATGTAATATCCCTGTTTCCCTTGAATGAAAGGTTGGTTGCAAATACGCTGTTTGCTCCTGATACGGTATACTGGTCCAGATAGGGGTAATAATTGCCAAGAGCGTCATTACCCTGCTCACCGTAAGAAGCCTTCAGTTTAAGAAGTTCAACCCACTCGACATCCTTAAGGAAATCCTCACTGCTCAATACCCATGCGGCTGATGCTGAGTAGAAGTTACCCCAACGGTTCTCAGGGGCAAAACGTGAAGAAGCATCCCTACGGAAAGATACGCTACCTATGTATTTCTCATCGAAAGAGTAGTTGGCTCTAGCAAAGAAACCTTGTGTGGAATATCTTCTGATGCTTCCATAGCCGTTCTTCTGGTTGATGGAGTTGCTTACATAATATGATGTCGGGTCAAACAGATATGTACCTTGGGCACTGACATTTGTCTTTTCCCACTCGTATGACTCGAAACCGGCGGTCAGGTCAATTGCATTAAGCCCGAACTCCTTGTTGTAGTTTGCCACATACTGCTGGTCCAGACCTCTCTCTCTGATGCTTTCCTGGTATGCGGTACCGTTAGAACTTGCTGTCTGTCCGTAGAAAGCATTATTCAGTTCATTATTGCGTGTATTGTCAATGTCCAGACCATAGCGTGCAGTAAGAGTAAGGCCGCGTAAGGGAGTGATGGTGGCGTACCAGTTGCCATGCAGGATATCCATCAGATATTCTGCCTTGTTATAAACAAGGTCGCCTGTAGGGTTGGACATCTGCATGAAGTTTCTTGTCTGTCCGGCGCTTTTTCCGTCACCGTAGTCATATATCTTGTTACCGGTAACAGCATCTATCATTATGTTGCCCTGGGTATCACGAACGTACATGGGGTATATCGGCGCAACCTGATTGGCCATCATGAATGCGTTCAGGGATGAATTCTCCACTGTCTGCTCAGAAGGATAGCGACTGTTCATGTAGCTGTATGAGAGGTTAGATCCCACTTTCAGCCATTTGCTGGCAACATACTCGGTATTGGCGCGTACGGATGTCCTGGTAAAACCGGATCCTGTTATTA
Source organism: Bacteroidaceae bacterium (assembly GCA_045113495.1). Classification (GTDB taxonomy): domain Bacteria; phylum Bacteroidota; class Bacteroidia; order Bacteroidales; family Bacteroidaceae; genus Colenecus. Next base: position 4,181 of record JBGUIZ010000041.1, on the reverse strand, counting down.
TACCCTGGTCGTCCAGATGTCCGAATGAGATGTAATACTTGATGGCGTCATTACCACCGTTTACACTTATGTTATACTCCTGGCGTGCGTTGTTTGAGAACATCTCCTTTGACCAATCGTCCGGGGTATAATAATAGGTGCCGTCATTATAACCCAGCTTTGCGTTTGAATTCATTGTGCCGTCAGGCAGGAACAGGCTCTCACCAGCTGGAATGTCATATATTATGTATCCTGTGCCGCCGTAATCGGAATCAAACAGATAGGCATTTGCGGCAGCATTGGCATCATCTGCAGTGTATCCGTAAGACAGGTAAAACTGGTTGTAGAGAGCGGTATAGGCATATTTCAGATATTCTGCCGGATCTGTAAGAACATCATAGTTCTTGATTCCGCGGCTGTTAATACCGTATCTTGCGTCTACATTGACCGTAGCTTTGGTGTTCTTACCGGATTTGGTGGTTACCATGATGATACCGTTTGCACCACGTGCTCCGTAAAGTGCTGTTGAGGCAGCATCCTTAAGTACGGTCAGGTTCTCGATATCGGCGGTATTGATTGATGAAAGGTCACCGTCAAACGGGATTCCGTCAACAACTATCAGAGGATCGGTGTCGGCATTGATTGAGCCTACGCCACGGATAAGAATCTTTGAAGTCTCACCGGGCTGTCCGTTTGAACTCTGGATCTGGACACCGGCCATGGCACCTGCCAAAGCGTTTGACACGTTTGATACCATGCGCTGTTCAATCTTCTTTGAGTCGACTACAGCGGCGGATCCTGTAAATGTACCCTTGGTTGATGTACCGTAGGCGGTAATGAGGACCTCGTCAACCTCTATTGAACCGGGATCGAGTGTTACGTTGATGACCCTGCGTCCGTTAACGGGAACGATAGCGTCCTCATAACCTACGAATGAGAACTGAAGTGTTCCGTTTGACGGAGCTGAGATTGAGTAAGCACCGTCAAGATCTGTTGTTGTTCCTATTGATGTACCCTGAACGGATACTGTTACAGCAGGCATGGCACTGCCATCATCGGCAGCAATTACAATACCTGTAACCTGCACGTTCTGAGCGAAAGCGAATCCCGCGCTGAGAACAGCAGTCAACATTAAGAGAAGTTTTCTCATAGATCAAGTATTTAGTTTGACAATAGTTTGATTATCCTTTTTTATCTGAAATGTCTGGCTGTAGACATTAAACTATGTAGAAGTTGCGGCTTGACTTTCCGGTTTTATACATATTTCCTACAACTTTATACAATACTATAGTCCTCGTACATTTCAATCAGGGCAAATATATATACAATTAATATAACTTTTTTAAGTGCAAGAAAAATTTTTACACTCATGGAAAAAATAGATACACATTGAAGCACTATTGGAACAAAAATGCGCCTTTTTGATGCTTCTTCAGCTCATTTTCCGATCTTTTTGAGTCGGAATGAAAAGTATGGTAAATCTGAATAAATATGCAATTTGGGGAGATTGCCGCTTCGTGTCCGCGGGTATCGGCCGGGCAATAAAAGAAACAGGACCGGACTTGCTTAAGTCCGATCCTGCTCAATACCTTAAACTCTAAGAATTACTTCTTGGTTCCGCAGTATTCGTCAGAAACTGTCAGCTTCTTGCGGCCTTTAGCTCTACGTGAAGCGAGTACACGACGGCCGTTTGCAGTGGCCATTCTCTCACGGAAACCGTGCTTGTTCTTTCTCTTCCTGTTGGAAGGCTGAAATGTTCTTTTCATCGTTATATATTTTTTATTGTATTCTATCCGTTTTTGGAAATCGGAGGGCAAAGGTAGTTCCTTTTTTCTTAATATGCAAATTGCATCTCTTTTTTTGTCTAAAGTTTTGTCTATTTGTCTCATTGCACTACTTTTGTAGTCCGAAAAAGTTTTTTATTAATAATAGTACAAACAGTTATTTATGATTCTTTGTCAAGACATCAAGATCGGTACCTGCATTAACCTGGAGGGCCAGCTTTATTTCTGCATCGATTTCCTTCATGTAAAGCCCGGTAAAGGAAACACATTCGTACGTACCAAACTTAAGAACGTGGTTAACGGCCGCGTACTGGAGCGTACATTCCAGATCGGTTTCAAGCTTGAGGATGTTCGTGTAGAGCGTCGTCCCTACCAGTATCTGTACCAGGATGACATGGGTTACATTTTCATGAACCAGGAGAACTTTGAGCAGGTTACTATCATCAAGGACCTCATCAACGGTGTTGATTACCTTAAGGAGGGTGAGGTTGTTGACGTGGTTACAAACGCCAATACCGGTGAGATCCTCTTTGCAGATCTGCCCGTAAAGGTCGTTCTTAAAGTTACATATACAGAGCCCGGCCTTAAGGGTGATACAGCTACCAATGCTACCAAGCCTGCTAAGGTTGAGACCGGTTGCGAGGTTCGCGTACCTCTGTTCATCAATGAAGGTGAGCTTATTGAGGTTGATACCCGCGACGGATCATACCAGGGCCGCGTAAAGGCATAAGAAATGGATGAATAAGCCAGACAGGCTGAATCTTAAGCAGTGGGCCAAAGAGGATCGCCCCCGCGAAAAGATGAAGCAAAAAGGCGCTAGCGCGCTGACAAACGCTGAGTTATTGGCGATTCTGATACACACTGGAAACACTGAAGATTCGGTGGTGGCTTTGACACAAAAAGTGATGGCTTCCTGCCGCAACAGTCTTTCCGAACTTGGAAAACTTAGCGTCGGGGAGCTTTGCTCTTTTAAAGGAATAGGTGAAGCCAAGGCAATTACGATCCTGGCCGCATGTGAATTGGGCAGACGCCGCAAGGAAGAGAAACCTGAACGTAAGCCCGTTATAAGGACATCGCGTGATATCTATGACTGGTTCTATCCCGTCCTGGCCGATAAGCAGGTTGAGGAGTGCCACGCGCTTCTGCTCAATCAGGCCGGCAGGGTGATAGACAGCATGATGATAAGCCAGGGCGGATTGTCCAGTGCATCGGTCGATGTCCGGGTGATAGTCCGGGAGGCGATTGTGCGCAGAGCTACGGCAGTGGCGCTTTGCCATAATCATCCGTCGGGCAATCTGATGCCCAGTCATCAGGATGACGGGCTCACAACCGCAGTTCGGCAGGCATGCTACACAATGGATATATCATTGCTGGACCATGTCGTGTTCACGGATAACGGTTATTACAGTTACGCTGACCATGGTCGGCTTTGAATAAAGGATGGCACAGAAGTTTGAGATAGAGGAGAAAGTTGTTGAGGTACTCAAGACCGTTTATGATCCTGAGATACCTGTTGACATCTATAACCTGGGCCTTATATATAAGGTGGATGTTGATGATGATGCCAATGTGGCTATTGACATGACCCTTACTGCACCCGGCTGCTCTCTGGCGGACTTTATCGTTGAGGATGTCCGTCTCAGGGTTGAGGGTCTGGAGTGTGTCAAGTCAGCTACCGTGAATCTTGTCTTTGAGCCCGAATGGGATAAGGACATGATGAGTGAGGAGGCCAAACTTGAATTGGGACTTATATAATCCTTATTTGCGATATGAAAAACGTTTATTTCATCTCCGATGCGCATCTGGGGTCGTGGGCAATTGACCACCGCCGTATGCAGGAACGTCGTCTTACGCGTTTTCTTGATGATATCAAGGACAAGGCGCAGGCCGTCTATATGCTTGGTGACATGTTTGATTTCTGGTATGAATACAAATATGTGGTGCCCAAAGGCTATACCCGTTTCCTGGGTAAGATATCAGAACTGACTGACAGTGGGGTGGAGGTTCACTATTTTGTGGGCAACCATGATATCTGGATGTTCGGTTATCTGGAGCGTGAATGCGGCGTGATTCTGCATAAGGAACCGGTCACTGTAGAGATTATGGGTAAGGTGTTCTATCTGGCCCATGGCGACGGGCTGGGTGATCCCAACAGGACTTTCCGTTTCCTGCGCAAGGTGTTCCACAACCGTATATGCCAGTTCCTGTATTCGCTGCTGCCAACCCGCCTGAGCATGAGTCTCGGACTCTCCTGGGCCAAAAAGAGCATGCAGGATCATAGGCTTAACGGCGTAGACCAGTATCTGGGAGAGGATAAGGAGTTTGAGGTGGTATTCGCCAAGGATTACCTCAAGTCTCACTCGGAGATAAACTATTTCATATTCGGGCATCGTCACATCGAACTGGACCTGATGCTCA
>JBGUIZ010000040.1:0-3487 GCA_045113495.1 Bacteroidaceae bacterium | reverse complement strand
TTTTCATGATCATCCAATACCTGATGAGGCAGAATATGATGATCAACTTTCTTTATACTTACTAGAGTTGATTATCAATCTTTTGTTTTGGATACCCAATTATTTGGAACAAATAGGAGTAATCGCTCCAGGTGATAATATAACCAAAGGTAGAGTTCTCGCTGAATTAAAGTATTTTTTTGATAATATTAAAGATCTGCTTGATGGAATGAATCTGCAACTCAAAACAATTACTGAGGATGAAGCTAACCGCTATATTCTAGTGAAAAGAGATGCTGATGTTGATTCCGTGCTAGAGATAGTTCCTGAATTGGCTGATAGCCTATTGTCTTATAACGATTTTCGAAATCGAAAGAATTTAAAAGCTAAAAAAGCAATTCTTATTGAACTTGCCAGCTACCTGGAACCCATAAGAAAAACATTTGTAGATACGCCTTATTATGAGTTGGCCGATACTTGTTTTTTTGCATTTAACAATTTGAACATTCGTCATAATAATGCAAAACAGATTCCTTTATCAGACGGAGAACAGTTAGAAATTTACGATAAAGTGTTTTTAATGACGTTACAGTTAATACGTGTTTCTAAGGTGAAAGATTATAAATCTGATATAGATAACTATAAACCATATTGATTCTAAATATGCTAACTATTAGAGGCTGCTCATTATATGAGCTGCCTCTAATTAAAGTGTGTTCATATAATAATGATAATAAGTTAGCTTATAGCCGAGACATTTCTGACAATTCTAATCTATAGCCGTCACCACCGGACTCATATTGACCTGAAAGTCTGGGTATAAACGCTAATCTAAAAGTGAGCCATTATTTATGAGTATTCCGGGACTCGTGACACCAGTGTCCGGGCCTTCGGAAACCAGCATTCCGGGAAATAGGAAACCGTGATTCCGATGCTTGGAAACCAACGATCCGGCAATGGAAACCACTCATACACTGCCTTAGAATTATGGTATGCGCCATCACGGCGTAAATAATTCTAAGGAGGTCGCTCATATGACCAAGTACCGAGAGATCCTGCGCCTGGCAAGTCTGGGTCTCAGTCAACAGAGCATCGCTGACAGTAGCGGTGTATCCAAGAAAACGGTCAACCGTGTGCTTAAGCGCGCCAAAGAGCTCAACATCTTTTGGCCGTTGGAAGCCAACGAGACCGATGCCGTCCTTGCGGAGAAGTTGTTTCCATCCGCACAGAAGCAAGTGTCATCAACAAAACGGATGCCTGACTTCAACTACATCCAGAAGGAGTTGCTTCGCAACGGAGTCAACAAAAAACTCCTCTGGACGGAATACCTGGAGGAGTGCCGCCAGTCCGGCGACGATCCCCTAATGTATTCCCAGTTCTGCTATTACATCCAGCAGGACGAACAGAAACGCCGTGCTACGATGCATATCAACCGAAAGCCCGGTGAGCAGATCGAGGTCGATTGGGCCGGAGATCCTGCTCGGATCACCGATCCGGATACCGGTGAGATCATCCCGGCATTTCTCTTTGTAGGCGTTATGACGTACAGCCAGTACCCTTACGTTGAAGCCTTTATCGATGAGAAACAGCGTGCCTGGATCACAGCTCATGTACATATGTATGAGTACTTCGGCGGTGTTACCCGTATCCTGGTTCCGGATAATACCAAGACAGCTGTGATCCATAACAATGACTGGTATAATCAGGAACTCAATACCATCTACCATGAGATGGCGGAGCATTATAACACAGCCATCATACCGGCCCGTGTCCGTGCTCCAAAGGATAAGCCTAATGCTGAGGGATCTGTGGGTGTCATCTCCACCTGGATCACCGCGGCACTTCGTAATGAACAGTTCTTTTCGCTGGCTGAATTAAATCAGGCCATCCGCAAGAAGCTGAAGGCATTCGTGAATCGACCCTTCCAAAAGAAAGAGGGTACCCGGTACGAGATCTTCCGCGACGAAGAACTGCCATTACTGGCCAAGCTGCCGGCTACCCCTTATGAACTGGCGGAATGGAAACAAGCCACCGTTCAGTTTAATTATCACATATCCGTTGACGGAATGCTATACTCCGTCCCTTACGAATTCATCAAACGCAAGGTGGATGTGCGGGTAAGCGACACTATCATTGAGATCTTTTACAATCACAACCGCATTGCCTCCCATCGCCGTTTATTCGGCCGCAAGGGGCAGTACAGCACCGTTACGGAACACATGCCGGCCGACCACCAGGCATATCTGGAATGGAACGGCGACCGTTTCCGTAAGTGGGCAGAGCGGATTGGAAACAATACTTGCAAGGTTGTTAACGCGATCCTTGCCTCCCAGAGGGTTGAGCAGCAATCCTACCGGAGCTGTATGGGGCTTCTGAAGCTGGCAGATAAGTATTCTGACCAACGATTGGAAGCAGCATGCCGAAAGGCGCTCTCCTATACAGCCAGCCCGAGCTACAAGAGCATTAAAAACATCCTAGCAGCCGGGCAGGACAAAACCGACACGGAGTCTCAGGCTCCCACTGCTGCATCAACTCAGAACAACCACGCCATTACTCGCGGCGCTGACTACTACAGGAGGTAAGTATCATGACCAATCAGAGTACCATCGATAAACTCATTGAAATGCGCCTGACATCTATGTCCGATGCCTTTATCACCCAGATGGATGACCCTAAGATGAAGGACGTTCCTTTCGAGGATCGCTTTGGTCTGCTGGTCGACATCGAATACAACAACCGCAAGAGCAACAGCCTGAAGCGCCTCATCAAGGGCGCTGGATTTGACCAGCCGGAGGCCTACATCGCCGATATCAACTATACTTCCGGTCGGAAGCTCAACCGCAGCCTGATCGAAAGACTGGCAACCTGTGAGTACATCACGGAACATCGGAACCTGTTCATCACCGGCGCTACAGGAAGCGGCAAAACCTACATGGCCTGTGCTTTCGGTATGGAAGCCTGCAAACAGCGTTACAAAACAAAGTACGTTCGTCTGCCGGACCTGCTCCTTGAACTCGATCTGGCACGTACAGACGGCAGCTACAAGAAGGTACAGGCAAAGTACGCTAATCCGGTCCTGCTCATCATTGATGAATGGCTCCTGCTGAAACCGACGGAGGCCGAACAGCACGACATTCTGGAACTGCTGCACAGGCGGAGAAAGAAGTCCTCAACGATCTTCTGCTCACAGTACGACCCCAGCGGCTGGTACGACCAGCTTGGCGGTGATGACAGCCCTCTTGCCGAAGCTATCCTCGACCGTATAAAGCACGATGCCTATAAGATCAACATCGTTCCGACCGATCCTGCCAACTACCGCTCCATGAGAGAGGTATACGGACTGGATCCGGCACTGAGCGAATAATGTAACCTATTAACTGGCGTCCCCATCCCGGAAAGCTATTTCTCCGGGATGGCGGCTCCGCCGCATAGATACCGGTTTCCTCAGGCCCGGACTTGCGGTTTCCAGTCCTCCGGACAGGCGGTTTCACCGCACCGGTATATCCAG
>JBGUIZ010000039.1:0-157994 GCA_045113495.1 Bacteroidaceae bacterium | reverse complement strand
CCGTCGTACTACTTGTCTGTATGAAATCTTTTCAATGTTCGTCTTTCGGCGCTGTTCCTTTCGGAAAGCGGATGCAAAGGTAGAGGTATTTGAATTACCCACCAAACATTATCGGGACTTTTTTCTTAGATTTTTTGTTAATAAATATAACTTGCTGGTTTTGACGGGGGTATCATATACATCCAGCCGTTGAAACGGCTGGCTACCCGTATCATGTACCTAAAGGCACAGGTAATAATATGGTGGTTTTGTTATATAAAAAAGAAAGAGGTGCGCCCGGGAGGGGTACACCTCTTTCTTATACGTGTGCGTGTGCGGGGGATTACTCAGCCTCGGGAACGATGAGCTTGTAACCCTTACCGTGGATGTTGATGATTTCTACTGAATCATCATCCTTTAGGTGTTTACGAAGTTTGGTGATGTAAACATCCATGCTACGGGCGTTAAAGTAGTTGTCATCAATCCAGATGGATTTGAGAGCGAAGTCACGCTGAAGGATCTCGTTCTGATGAGCGCAAAGAAGGTTGAGCAGTTCTGACTCCTTTGTGGTGAGCTTTGTTGACTTGTCACCAATGGCAAGGATCTGCTTCTTTGAATCAAATGTAAACTTTCCAATCTGGTAAACGGTAACCTCGCGGTTCTTCTTACCATGTACACGACGAAGGATGGCCTCCATACGCAGTGTCAGCTCCTCCATGCTGAAAGGCTTGGTGATGTAATCATCGGCACCAATCTTAAAGCCTTCAAAGATATCATCCTTGAGGTTCTTGGCAGTAAGGAACATGATTGGAACATCAGAATTGATAGCGCGGATCTCCTTGGCAAGAGTGAATCCGTCCTTCTTAGGCATCATGACATCAAATACGCAGATATCATACTTACTCTTGATGAAAGCCTTGTAACCGGCCTCACCGTCGGGACACAGCTCAGCATTGTAGCCTTTAGCCTGCAGATACTCACGAAGGAGCATACCCAGGTTCTCGTCGTCCTCGCACAACAGGATGTTCAGTTTTTCTTCCATAATCATATCAATTTTTTACAGGTTATTCATTGTTTTGAGGTAGTGTTATTATGAACTTGGTTCCATTACCCAGTTCACTCTCAGCTTTGATAGAACCATGATGGTTCACGATAACTTTCTTGACGTAAGCAAGACCAAGACCGAATCCCTTTACATCATGACGATTACCGGTATGAACGCGGTAGAATCGGTCAAATATTTTCTTGAGGTCATCTTTCTTGATGCCTATTCCATTATCTGCTATGGAGATCATGAGCTTACCCGGCTCATTCCAGGTACGCACCTCGAGATGAAGGGCGACATCGGCACGCTTGTACTTGACAGCGTTATCCATAAGGTTGAAGATGACATTGGTGAAATGCATATCATCAACCATTCCGAAGGGATCCTCGGCCTCAAAATTGGCATCGATAGTGCCTCCGATATTCTCAACCTTGAGTTTGAAGGTGTTGACCACTCCGTTGATAAGCTCATCTACATCCATCTCCTTAAGCTTCATTGTATTGCTCTGACGCTCAAACATGGACATCTGAAGAACCTTCTCTACCTGGAAACGAAGTCGTTTGGTCTCATCATTGATTACACCCGAGATATGCTTGAACATCTGAGGAGACTTTACTACCGCCTGATCATTAAGCATCTGGGCTGCAAGCGAGATTGTAGATATCGGGGTCTTGAATTCATGAGTCATGTTGTTGATGAAATCATTCTTAATCTCTGTAACCTTACGCTGACGGGTTATGATGTAGAGAGTGAATGCGAATGTTATCATCAGGATGGCTATGAATATGATGGACGGGATCATGAACCCTACCGACTTGTCTATGTAATCATCCAATGTGGGAAATGTTACGCGGATGACTCCCATTCTATTGGGGGTATCGTTACGGAATACCGACTGGGAATAGCTGTTGGTCACCACGTTGGGGTCAACATCCTTGCAGCAGGTGTAAATAGTGCGGCCTGTGTTGGTGGTGAGCACATAATGGAAGGGGATTTCTATTCCGTTATTGAGGAACTGATCCCTGAGCTCATTGGCCAGTACCGTATTGTCTATTCTCTGAGAGAGCGGCCTGGAGCTGGAGCTGTTAAGCATATTGTAGATTACCTCATCCACCAGCCACTTATTGGCAAGATAATGCTCCAACTGTCTCTGCTGAAGAGAACGGGAGCGAACAGTGACGTCATTCTCCCTATCCTGCTGAACGCGGGGAACAGAAAGCGACGGCATTGTGGGAGTAGACAAATCAGGGGCGGATGGAGCAGCACCGGCCGGTGGCTGAATTGTCTGAGTAAAAGAGAATGTTCCGTTCTGGAAAGTGAAGGTCTGAGTCTGGTTATAATACCCGTCTATAGGATAATTGCCAAAATTGGAGTTGCGCTCCATCTCACGTATATCCTCCTCCAGATAACGCTGTGCCTCATCAACTTCAAGTTTATGAGCCACCTCATACAGACTGCGTTTGACTGCTTCGTCAAACTCCTGATGGCGCATAGAACTCATCTCCTTGATATACCTGAACTGAAGTGAGAGCAGGATTATGAAGGAAATGCACATAATTGCGCTTAAGATCCAAACTACTGACTTTTTCATATGGGCAAATATACGTATGATTTCAAAGATGCAAACAATTAACTTAAAAAAATGCGGAAATTTTAGATAAAAAAGGCGAAATCACATGGATTCCGCCTTTTGAAGTTAACAAAATAACAACTATCGTTATTATTCCTCGTCTTTCTGCTTGGCCTCGAACTCCTTGATGAGTTTGTCCTGGACATCGGTAGGAACAAGTTCGTAACTGCTGAAACTCATTACGAATGATCCGCTACCACCGGTGATGGAGCTCAGTGAGGTTGAGTATGTTGCCATCTCCTTGAGAGGTACCTTGGCGCGGAGAACCTGATAGTTGCCCTCGCTCTCCATACCCATGATCATACCGCGACGACCCTGGAGATCACTCATTACATCACCCATGTACTCAGCAGGTACAAGTACCTCTACATCATATACAGGCTCAAGGATCTTAGGACCGGCCTCCTTGAAGGCTGCGCTGAATGCGTTACGACCTGCAAGCAGGAAGGAGATTTCATTTGAATCAACGGGGTGCATCTTACCATCATATACAATGACACGTACGTCACGTGCGTATGAACCGGTAAGAGGTCCCTGCTCCATGCGCTGCATGATACCCTTGAGGATAGCGGGCATGAAACGGGCATCGATAGAACCACCGACGATACTGTTTACATAAACGAGCTTACCACCCCACTCCAGCGGATATTCCTCAACGCCCTTAACGGTCATCTTGAACTCCTGGTTGCCGAACTTGAACATATCGGGCATGGGTTTGCCTTCCTCATAAGGCTCAACGATGAGGTGAACCTCACCGAACTGACCGGCACCACCGGACTGTTTCTTATGACGGTAATCGGCACGGGCGGCCTTGGTGATGGTCTCACGATAAGGAATCTTGGGCTCATCGAAGTTGATCATCATCTTATCATTGTTCTCGATGCACCACTTGAAGGTACGGAGATGGAACTCACCCTGACCGTAAAGGATAACCTGACGAAGCTCCTTGGACTGCTCGATAACTAGAGTGGGATCCTCCTCACGCATACGGTTAACGATGGTCATCATCTTCTCCATATCGGCCTCATTTACGGGTTTGAGAGCACGTGAATACTTGGAGTTAGGATACTTGATGAAGTTGAATGAACGCTCAGCGCCCTCATTGAGGGTGTTGCCGGTGCGGACATCCTTGAGTTTTACGGTGCAACCTATGTCACCGGGCATCAACTCTGCAATCTGAACGCGGTTGTTACCCTGAGGAACGAAGATCTGAGCGACACGCTCCTTTGAGCCACGGTCTGCGTTAAGCATATCCTGACCCTCATGTGCCTTACCGCACATTACCTTGAAATATGATACAGCTCCGATATGGGGCTCGATTGAAGTCTTGAAGAAGAAGAGTGATGTGCCGGAAGCATCGAGCTTAACGACATCGCCCTTAGCATCCTTAATCTCTGCACCATGCAGAGGTGACGGAGCTACGTTACCAAGGAACTCAAGCAGACGGTTTACACCGATATTGTTGACTGCCGATGCACATACGATGGGGAACAGGCTGCATGTCTCGATACCCTTACGGAAACCGGCGCGGATCTCATCGATGGTGAGCTCACCCTGGTCAAAGAATTTCTCCATAAGAACCTCATCATTCTCTGCAGCAGACTCTGTAACTGTCTCACGCATCTTCTGTGCTCTGTCTGCAACTGAATCAGGAATATCCTCGGCCTTGACGGGTGAACCATCGGCAAAGGTGAGTTTCTGGTTAAGGAGAACGTCAATGATTACTTTGAAGTTGGGACCTGACTGCTCAGGGAACTGGATTGGAACAGAAGACTTTCCGAATGTGTTACGGATCTGCTCCACGATATTGTCATACTCACATTTTTCACTGTCAACGTGGTTGATCAGGAAGAATGCAGGTTTGCCAAGTTTCTTGACAAGACGGTAACTGTTGATAAGGCCTACGTCTACGCCTCTGGTACCGTTAACTACTAATACTGCAGCGTCACAAATATTAAGGGCGGTTACTGCCTGTCCAGAGAAATCATCTGAACCCGGGCAATCAAAGAAGTTGAACTTCTTGCCGTACATCTCCACTGCAAATACGGTTGAGTAGACTGAATAACCGTACTCGAGCTCTACTGCTGCAGTGTCACTTACTGTGTTCTTGGAGTTTACGGAACCGCGACGCTTTATAACGCCTGCCTCAAAAAGGATACTCTCAGAGAGAGTGGTTTTTCCGGATCCGGCTCCGCCGAGAATGGCGATATTCCGGATCTCTTCTGTGTTATAATTCTTCATAAAAGCATTAATTGGTTATCTATTAGGTTAGGTCCTATATACTAGGCACGCAAATATAAATAATGATGTGTATAGTTCCAAAGTTTTTTGGGGGCAATTTATGGGTATTTTTTTGATTTCTCGCCGCTTCGCGGCTCGGTGTTTTTGTTTACGTATTCCTTTAACATCCAGCCGTTGAAACGGCTGGCTACCCTTATCATGTGCCTAGCGGCACTATCTTATCACGCTCTTATTTGAAGAGGGAGGAGATGATGGAGTCGCTGATGAAGAATTTGGACTCGGGGATGCGGAGGTGGTTGTTCTCTAACTTGAGAGAGTTGGCTTTTATTAGGGGTTGGGCGGAACGGAGGATGGTGGTGCGATCGTGGGTGGTGAGGGTGCCGAGGTTGAGGCCGGCGGAGGTGCGAAGGCGGAGCATGAGACACTCGTTGTAGAGATCGGTATCGGAAAGATTCTCTATATCAAACTTGGGGGCGCCCTGCTCTATACCTTTGAGATAGGCATCAAGGTCATTGGGGTTCCACTGACGGGAGGAGCCGTTATAGGAGTGAGCTCCGGCCCCTACCCCAAGATACGGGGTTCCGTCCCAATAGCTGCTGTTGTGACGGGAGTGAAAGCCGGGACGACAGAAATTGGATATCTCATAATGTTCAAAACCGGCGGAACGGAGATGACTGCACATACGGTCATACATGGCTGCACAGGTATCATCATCGACAGGAACCACACGGTTATCCTTACGAAGACTGTCAAGCGGAGAGCCCTCCTCATATGACAGGCAGTAGGATGAGATATGCTGAACATCGAGACCGGTTGCAGTCTCCAGATCATGCATCTGGATATCCGATGTCTGTCCTGGCAGGCCATACATAAGGTCAATGCTCACGTTGTCTATCCCGGACCGATGACAGATTTCTACTGCACTGACAGCCTGAGCGGCCGAGTGACGGCGTCCAAGGAAACGTAGGAGTTCATCATTGAAGGTCTGGACTCCCATGCTTATGCGACTTACTCCAAGCGAGCGAAGGGCCGATACATATTGTGGTGTAATATCATCAGGATTACATTCAACCGTAAGTTCGTCGAGATGGTCAAGGCCGAAGGTCTGACGGATGCTGTCCAGTATCTGACCTATCTGATCTGAAGACAAGCGTGAGGGAGTTCCGCCACCGAAATAGACGGTCGTTACCGGGGCGCCGGAAAGGTAATCCTTGCGAATAGCGAGCTCGGCACATAGTGCACTGACATAACGTGCGGCTTCATCCTCACGCACGGTGGAGAAGAAGCCGCAGTATATACAGCGTCGGGCACAAAACGGAATATGGACGTATATGCCCGCCATAAAAGTCTAAAGTCAGATCATGGAGTTAATGACGTTCATGACGTCCTGACCGATGGCATCGGCAGCCTCCATGGTAGAAGCCTCAGAGTAGACACGGATAATGGGCTCGGTATTGCTCTTACGCAGGTGTACCCACTTATCGGGGAAGTCTATCTTGACTCCGTCAATATCATTGATCTCCTCCTTTGAGTAGATACCCTTGACCTTGGTCAGGATGGCATCAACATCAGTACCGGGTTTGAGGTCGATACGGTTCTTGGCGATGAAATAAGGGGGATAGGTCTTGCGGAGCTCGCTTACGGTCTTACCCTCATGTGCCAGATGACTCAGGAAGAGAGCGATGCCTACAAGTGCGTCACGTCCGTAGTGGAGTGCAGGATAGATGACTCCGCCATTACCCTCACCACCTATTACGGCGCCGGTCTCTTTCATCTTGGTGGTTACGTTGACCTCACCTACCGCAGCTGCGTTATACTGGCCGCCATACTGACGGGTCACGTCACGCAGGGCGCGGGTTGAACTGAGGTTGGAGACGGTATTACCCGGAGTATGCTTGAGGACATAATCAGCAACGGTAACGAGTGTATATTCCTCACCGTACATGGCACCGTTCTCATCGATAAACGCCAGACGGTCAACATCAGGATCGACTACGAATGCAACGTCACGGCCACCCTGTTTCATGAGGTTCATGATGTCACCCAGATTCTTTTCGAGCGGCTCGGGGTTATGCTGGAAATCACCGGTGGGTTCGCAGTAGAGCTTGTCTACGCTCTTTACGCCCAGGGCGCTGAGCAGTTCAGGCAGGATCACACCGCCTACTGAGTTCACGCAGTCTATGGCTACCTTGAAACCGGCCTTGCGGATTGCCTCGACATCAACCAGATCAAGAGCCAGGACGGCGTCTATATGACGGCGGTTCATGGTGTCATCGGTACGATACTTACCGAGGTCATCCACATAAGCGTATGAGAAGGCCTCGGCATCGGCAAGTTCCAGAACACGCTTGCCATCGGCTGCACTGAGGAACTCACCGTCACGGTTGAGCAGTTTAAGAGCATTCCAATGGCGCGGGTTGTGGCTGGCTGTGAGGATGATACCGCCATCGGCCTTAAGCCAGGTTACGGCAAGCTCCGTAGTAGGTGTGGTAGCCAGACCGATATCAGTCACGTCAAAGCCCATACCCATGAGGGTACCGCATACAACCTGACGGACCATCTGTCCGGAGAGGCGGGCATCACGGCCTACAACGATATGTTTTGCTGAGGGGTTGCCCTCACGTACCCATGTGGCGTAAGCCGACACGAACTTTACTATATCAAGTGGAGTCAAGCCATCACCGGCAGGTCCTCCAATCTCTCCGCGGAATCCGGAGATTGATTTGATCATTGCCATTACTTTGTAGTTAAAGTGATTTCATAAAAAGTAGGATAAACACTCGATGCGGCTTTCTGTGTTCCCTGATTGTGGGGTACGATAAGACGGACCTTGGCCGCATCATCAAGCATGCCTGGTTTTATATAAGGGAACGGCATGAGCCATGCATTGGGAATCTTGGCGTTACCATAGGAGTTACAGTATATCTTGTACATCACTCCGCTTATGAAAGATGCCGAATAATTTGCGCCTGTACGCTCGATAGAAAACTCATCCGGTTCCCTATCATAAAGGTTGAGAGACATGGTTTCACCATTAGGAATATATATTTCCTTAAATCTGGCGTGTACGAACCAGGTCTCATCGGACTCGATAAGACGTCCGCCGCCTCTCTTGACAATCTGCATGTAGACTCCGTTATCCTCAAAGAGGACATATTCATTCAGGGTTGAATCAGGGCCTGTATCCGGATTGTTGGTTATGGTATCTTTGATGAAATCAGCCATCGTGATAGGCTTGATATTATGCTTTATCAACCAATCATGGATCTGAGTGGCTTCACGCTCTTTCTGATCGGCATAGGTCTCCTCATCATCACATGATGACAATGCGAATGATGTCACGATCAGGGAAAGGGTCAGATATAGAAGTTTTTTCATATTTACTTGATAAACAATTGTCTGATACAGTCTTCAGGTGAGCGGGACCACTCGTCAAGTCCCTTTTTGAAACGTTCCACAGCTTCAGAGAGAGTTCCTTTAAACTCTCCGCCGGCAGCATTCTGATGACCTCCACCGTTAAAGAACTCACTGCTGAAACGGTTGCAGGGGACAGTTCCGACGGAACGGAATGAGAGTTTTATGATTCCCTGTTCCTTATCTTCACGGAAGAACGCGCTGAGAAGCACTCCGTTTATCTGCAACGGCATATTCACGAAACCCTCAGTGTCCCCTTTCTTATAGCTGAAACGCTGAAGTTCATCATCGGTCAAAGTAATGAGAGCCGTAGACTGTTCCGGGAACACCTGCATCTTGTCACACAGGACAAAGCCCTGAAGACGAAGGCGTGACTCGGAATAGTTGTGATAGACGCGGCGATATATCTCATCCTTGTCAACTCCATTGTCCAGGAGATGTGAAACCACCCTGAAAAGATTGCTGTTGCTGCTGTTGTATGACAATGCGCCCGTATCGGTCATAATACCGGTATAGAGACATTGTGCGATGTCTGTATTGATGAGCTTGAAATCACCAAGTGCGCAAATGAGATGGAAAACCAGCTCTGACGTGGATGAAGACTCCGGATGAGAGAGTATCACATCATAATTGGCACCCGGATAGGGATGATGGTCAAGCAGGAACTTCTTTGCCTTGGAGTAGATGAAACTGGCAGCAATCTTTCCGATGCGTCCCACCACGTTGAAATCCAGACAGCACAGGACATCGGCCTTGTAAACCAGTTCCTCGGATTCATCAGGGTTATCGGAATACACCCTGATGCCGTCAGCGCCGGGCAACCAGCTGAGGAAATCAGGAGCAGAATCCGGAACAAGCACCACGGCCTCCTTTCCCTTACTCCTGAGATAATGGCAGAGCGCCAACGATGAACCGATGGCATCACCGTCGGGACCCATATGGGTCAATATGACATACCGGTCAGCCCACCCCATCCAAATACGGAACTCGGATACATCACTACCGGAGAAGACATTTTCTATCATAACACCGCAAAGTTACTCAATATGATTCAAACCACAAAGTTTTGACATAAGCCCAGAATACCGGCTGCAGCCACACATGCCAACGCCTGCACGAGACGATGGGTACGCTTCTCGACGAGCCACAGATAGACAAGTATCACCACCGCATAGACAGTGAGCTCCTGCCACCAGTGGCCGATGGAGAGTTCCATTCTGGCATACGGTAGTTCCGCGATGAAGGTGAGTACACGTGTAAGGAGATCAATTATCCAGGTGAGTATACTGACGGTGATGGTTCTGATAAGCGGCAACCACCCGGTTATCCAAAGCGACATGGAGAGCGCCACAACAACAAACATCACCGGCACCACAAACAGATTGGCAAGGAGCACATATGTAGAGAAGCCTGAAAAATGGTACAACACTATAGGCGTAGTACCTATCTGAGCCGATACGGACAGGACCGACACACGCCAGACATACTTGCCAGGCGCCGTTTTAGGCTTATAAAGTTCCATTAGCGGCGGGGTGAGTATTACGATAAACAGCACTGCACTGAATGAGAGCTGGAAACTCATATCAAACAGTGCCGAAGGATTGGCCGCAAGCATAATGAGCGCTGCTATGCCAAGGGAATTAAGAGCCGACCCCTCCCGGTTGATCGCACGGCACACCGCCACTATGGAAAACATTATCAGCGAGCGTGTTATGGAGACAGGCAAACCTATAACAAATGCGTAAGACCAAAGTATGCCCATAACCATCAGCTCACGAATCCACGCCCGGCGGCGGAACAGGACAGACGGGAATATAAGGTAGAGGAACCAGCACATGATACCCACGTGCAATCCCGACACTGCCAGTACATGACTCACTCCCGATGTGGAATAGACCTGCCGGAGACTATCATCGAGAGCACGTTTCTCACCAAGAGATACGGCCGATGCCACCGCAAGTGCATTTCCATCCAGTCCCCACTCCCGATACTTGCGGATTATGCTACGACGGAACCGCACCGAACGGATATGCAGACTCTCCCTGCCATGGGGCGGAACGGCATGCCAGTCCTTGGCCTGGACACGCAACGTCCCGGACACTCCGTGGCTGAGCAGGTATGAGGCATAATCAAAATCTACGCCCTCACTGGACGGCTTGTTTATCTTACCCTCAAACGATATGATGCAACCGGGTTCCACCACCTGTGCTGCACTGTCCTTGGGCAGGTAGAGATAGATGTTACGATTCCTATAGAGGCTGTCCGACAGCGTGAGTTCCACCCTGTATGTGCGTTCCCGCTCCAACGGATATGACGTCACGACCCCCTGGTACGTCATGTAACGTTCCGGCCATTCGACCTTGACCTTACGCATCTGGAGTCCGTGAGCCAACACACCGGCAAGTATAAAAGAAAGCGACAGGAACAATCCCGAAAGAGATGGTCTCCTATCGCCCGATAATATTGAAAATGTAATTGACAGTGCTATCAAGCCAAGGGCACACCAAACCGGCACCTCTGCCCAGGTGTTTCCGATGGTATCCGATATGATGATCCCTACAGAAAGGGGAATGACCAGCCTTAAAGAGGGCCAGTCCGAGAGTCTCACTTGCTATTCTACAGTTTTTTCAATTCAAGGATAGCCTGCTCCGGATCTGGTGCAGAGAAGATGGTGTTGCCCGATACCAGGGCGTCGACACCGGCCTTTACAAGACGGGGAGCCGTCTCAAAGGTGACACCTCCGTCAACCTCAATGAGAGCCTTGGAACCTGTCTCATTTATAAGTTTACGCAGTTCCTTTACCTTATCTATGGAATGCTCTATGAATTTCTGGCCGCCGAAACCGGGGTTCACGGTCATGAGCAGGACCATATCGACGTCACGGATGACATCGGTCAACATGCATACCGGAGTTGAAGGATTCAGTGTGACTGCAGCCTTCATTCCACGGTTCTTTATCTCATAAATGGTACGGTTAAGATGAGTGCATGCCTCATAATGGACATTGTAGCTTGAAATGCCGAGTTCCTGGAAACGATCCAGGAATTTCTCCGGTTCTACAATCATAAGATGGAGGTCAAGCGGCTTGGTGCAGTACTTGGCCACATACTTAAGTACCGGGAAACCGAACGATATGTTGGGAACAAACACACCGTCCATTATATCCAGATGGAGCCAATCCGCCTGGCTGCGGTTAATCATCTCAAGATCCTTGCGGAGGTCGCCGAAATCGGCTGACAGAAGCGAGGGTGCTACTATTGTGCTCATTATTCAAGTATTAAGAATCTGATCCTTATGCGGATCCTGCCACAAAAGTAGTCAATTTTATCCTGCTTTGCTCATATCTGCCGCGAAATTGCGGATAAAATCAAGTGTACGCTGTTGAGGCCGGCCATATGAACCACCCTTTATGGCAGCGCGGATGATGTTTTCAGAAAGAAAAGAAGAAGTAGTAAAAGTTTGATCCATAGGCGTCCCTTTTGTTTAGTTCAATATTAAAACGTAAACAAAACGGGATTAGTATACGGACCCCGCAAAAAATTGAGTTTATCTCAACAATCTGTGTGAGTTAGCTAGCGAGTGTGAGCGCTATGCCCTTCTCGCCCGCCATCTTACGGATATTGATGAGGGCGTAACGCATGCGACCCAGAGCCGTATTGATTGATACACCGGTAATATCGGCTATCTCCTTGAAACTAAGATCCTGATAATAACGCATGAACACTACTTCACGCTGATTGTCGGGCAGTGCATCCACCAGACGGCGTACGTCACGCAGGGTCTGGTCATTAATCAGGGAGTCCTCTATATTGGTCTCGGCCAAACTGGCGTCATTGAGAAGGTCGTAATCCTGAGCGTCGTTGCTCACGGTATTCTCATTCTTGTCCTGACGGAAGTAGTCTATGATGAGGTTATGGGCTATACGTGTGAGCCAGGCACCGAACTTGCCGGTACTGGTATAGTTTCCTTTCTGAAGGGTTACTATTGCTTTTACGAATGTATCCTGGAATATGTCATCGGCAAGGTCGCGGTTGCGTACAACGAAGTTGATGTACGAGTACAACTTATCCTGATAACGTGATAAAAGGGTATCGAACGCCTTTGTGTTTCCGTTAGAATAGAGTGCTACCAACTGGTCGTCGGTGAGCTGAAATAAATTCTGCATTACTTCTTCTTTACTTGGTTTATAGGAGTAAAGTTCAGTCTATAGGCAGTCTGGTTTTAGTTGATAATTAAATTATTGGTAAAGCCTATTATGGCTATTAGCAGGGCAAAGATAATGTGAATTTTTCTTAACACACAACAAAAATGCCGTTTTTAACACTTTTGGAGGGGAGCAGAGGATCAGATAAAGGTGCAGTCGGTGAGGTCGGAGCCGCAGAGGAAGGCGCAGACAGGCATTCTCTTCTTGCCGGCAAGCTGGACGTCATCGAGGCGGAGAGCTCCGTCGGCGGTTGATACGATCAGGGTCTTTCGGCCATCGCAGGTTATGGTGCCGGGAGTTTGGAGGGAGGCATCGGGGACGGGCTGGGCTGAGAAGATCTTGAAGTCGTGATCGATGCCGTCGGGGGTTCTGAGGACGGTCCAGGCGGCTGGGTATGGGGAGAGACCGCGGATAAAGTCACGGACGCGAGCTGCGGGTTGGTTCCAGTCTATTCGGCAGGTCTCCTTGAAGATCTTGGGTGCGGGGCGGAGTTCATCGGCCGGAATCTCTGATTGCGGGATCGGTTTGATGGTTCCGGCAAGGATATCCTGGAGGGTGCGGACGGTGAGGTCTGCTCCAAGCACCATCAGTTTGTCATGCATGGTCTCGGCGTTGTCATCGGGCAGGATTGGAATTCGCTCCTGATAGATGATGTCACCGGTGTCTATCTCATGCTTGAGGAAGAAGGTGGTTACGCCTGTCTCCTTGTCTCCGTTGATGATAGCCCAGTTGATGGGGGCGGCACCACGGTACTGGGGTAGCAGCGAGCCGTGCAGGTTGAATGTTCCCAGACGAGGCATGTTCCATACTATCTCGGGGAGCATACGGAATGCCACGACTATCTGCAGGTCGGCCTTAAGGGCACGGAGCTGCTCGATGAACAGAGGATCCTTAAGTCTTTCGGGCTGAAGCACCGGTATCCCCTGCTCCACCGCATATTTCTTGACGGGACTGCTCTGGAGCACGCTGCCATGACGGCCCATGGGTTTATCGGGCATGGTTACCACACCTACTATATTATATTGGTCCTCAACCAGACGACGCAAGGTAAACTCCGCAAACTCCGGGGTTCCCATGAACACTATCCTCAGCTCTTTCTTTTCCATAGCAGGCATTATATCAAACAGATTAGGAATATCGGCGTTTTTACGTTCACTCCTCAGACAGCTCAAGTAAGACATTTCTGTATGAGTTGAATATCTTGGACTTGGAGACGAATCCCAGATAATGGCCGTCCTCATCCTCTACAGGCAGGTTCCAGGCTCCGGTCTCGTCAAACTTCTTCATCACGGTATCCATAGGATCCTTTACCGACAGACGGGCCGGCGGCAGTTCCATGAGTTTCTGCACGGTGAAACGGTGATAGAGCTCCTGACGGAACATGATGTTACGGATGCTCTCCATATTAACCACTCCGACCAGGCTGCCGGCATCATCAACCACCGGGAAGAGATTACGTTTGGAACGTGCTATCACATTCACCAACTGACCCAGATCCATATCGGGATTTACCTTGAGGAACTCCTTTTCTATAAGGTTGTCCATACTCATAAGGAGCAGGACTGACTGATCCTTGTGATGGGTCATAAGCTCACCCTTCTGTGCCAGACGCATAGAGTAGATGGAGTGCGGCTGGAAGAGGCGTATGGTGAGATATGACATGATGGAGACCATCATAAGCGGCAGGAACATGGAGTAGCCGCCGGTAAGTTCGGCAATAAGGAATACACCTGTAAGCGGTGCGAACATGACGCCCGACATGAGGCCGGCCATGCCGAACAGCGCAAAATTCTGGACCGACAGGTCAGCACCGGGTGACAGACGGTTTATGAGTGTACCGAATATGAATCCGGTGAGACAGCCCAGGAACAGACTGGGTGCGAATATACCGCCGCATCCGCCACCGGCATTTGTCGCGGTCGATGCAAACACCTTGGTCAGCACCACCAATCCCAGATAAAGCAGGATATTGCCGCCGTAGAACAGGGAGCCCTCCATTACTTTCTCAGGGTTCTCATTCACGTTGAGCAGCATACCTATAGTATCGTAACCCTCACCGAACAGGGACGGGAACAGGAAGATAAGCACACTCAGTACTATTGCGCCGATAACGAACTTGGCCCAGGGGTTGCGGAACTTCTTGAACCAGGTCTCAAACCAGTGCATGGTCTGGGAGAAGTAGAGTGACACAAGACCGCAGGTGATGCCCAGCAGCAGTGCATACGGTATACGTGCCAGTTCAAATCCGTGCTCGGAGACGAAATGGAACATGGAGTCCGTTCCGGTGAATACGTATGATATGGTGGCAGCTGTCACGGATGATACCAGCAACGGCAGCAGCGAACCCATGCTCAGGTCAAACATAAGCACCTCTAGCACAAACACCAGGCCGGCAATAGGCGCCTTGAAGATGCCGGCAATGGCACCGGCCGATCCGCAGCCCACAAGCAGCATCAGAGTGCGATGCTCCATCTTGAACATACGGCCTATATTAGAGCCGATTGCGGAGCCCGTAAGCACTATAGGAGACTCGGCACCGACAGATCCGCCCATTCCGATGGTGATGGCACTGGCAATGACCGATGAGTACATATTGTGCGGCTTGATACGACCGTTTTTCTTGGAGAGCGCATACAGGATCTTGGTCACGCCATGACCTATGTCATCACGGACTATGAAACGAATGAACAGGCCGGAGACCAGAATGCCCACGACCGGATAGATGAGAAGACTGTAATTCTCACTGTTCATGGCCAGATTGCCGTAAATGGTACCATGAATGAGAGAAATAAGATACTTAAGCAATATTGCGGCAAATGCCGTGAATACGCCGACTACCAGGCTGAGCAGCAGAATGAACTGACGCTCACTGATGTGACCGCGACGCCACAAGTTGAACTTGTTGAGCAGCGATTCGGTCTGTTTCTCTATCTCCTCAGTTGAATTGTTCATTATTCCCTGATTACTTTAACGAGTCCGCCGGAACCCAGTTTGATTATGCTCGATGCCACCGCACGGGACTTTTCGTCCTGACGATAGCCCACAATATAGTCCACGCCTGCCCTGATACGGTCCGATATGTCACTGAAATTACCCGGTGACGGCTCACCGCTGATATTGGCCGATGTAGACACGACTGCACCACCCAGACGGGCACAGAGGTCACGTGAGAAATCCTCACGTGTAACACGTATGCCGGCACTGCCGTCATCGGCAATAAGTTCAGGAGCCAGATGACGGACATTGTCATAGATGATGGTAAGCGGTTTCTCCGACAGGTCCATAAGGTCATACGCGACATCGGGGATATCCGGCACGTAATAACCAAGTTTGGCATCGGAATCTATGAGCGACAGCATGGACTTGCTGTCACTGCGCTGTTTGAGTTCAAAGATGCGGCGTACGGCTGCGGAGTTGGAGGCATCGCAACCTATCCCCCAGATGGTATCCGTGGGATAGAGGATTATGCCGCCGGCCCGCATCACCTCAACAGCCTTCTTGACATCTTCTATATACTCTTTCATTTAGAACTCACTTGTAAAGTGGAACTTGATATGCTTAAAGTCTATCTGAGCCATCTGCAGCACATATCCGCTGTCGGCCAGGAAGACGTCACGGCCCTCCATATCGGTAGCCATGAACTGGTACTTGCGTTTCTTGAACGCATCCAGCTCGGCCTCATCATCACTCTCAATCCAGCAGGCCTTGTAGAGGCTGGCGGGTTCCCAACGGCACAGTGCGTTGTACTCATGTTCCAGACGGTACTGGATAACCTCAAACTGCAGCTGACCTACCGTACCGATAAGCTTGCGGCCGTTGAACTGGTTCACGAACATCTGGGCAACACCCTCTCCCATCAGCTGGTCAATACCCTTGGCAAGCTGCTTGGCGCGCATGGGATCAGCGTTCTCAATGTATTTGAACATCTCGGGCGAGAAGCTGGGCAGGCCCTTGAAATGAAGTTTCTCACCCTGAGTGAGAGTATCACCAATCTTGAAGTTTCCGGTATCGGGAAGTCCGATGATATCGCCCGGCCAGGCCTCCTCAATGGTGCTCTTGCGCTGCGCCATGAACTGGGTGGGCGACGAGAAACGGAAGGTCTTGTCCAACCTCACATGATAGTAGGGCTCATTACGCTGGAACTTACCGGAGCAAACCTTACAGAAGGCTACCGATGAGCGGTGGTTGGGGTCGATATTGGCGGTTATCTTGAATATGAATCCGGTGAACTTGCTGTCCTCGGGTTCCACCACACGCTCCAGGGCCTGGGTGGGACGCGGGCTGGGTGCAATCTGCACGAAGCAGTTGAGCAGCTCCTGCACACCGAAGTTGTTCAGGGCCGATCCGAAGAATACCGGAGCCAGCTCACCATCCAGATACTGCTGGCGGTCAAACGGCTCATATACACCGTCTATCAGCTCCAGGTCTGAACGCAGCTTCTCAGCCTCACGCTCACCTACGTGAGCCTCAAGGTCTGTGCTGTTTATATCTACGTTGACCTTCTCGGTCACCTTCTGCTTATCGGGGGTGAAAAGGTCAAGTTTCTGCTCATATATGTTGTAAACGCCCTTAAAGCGGGCACCTTTCTCGATAGGCCAGCTGAGCGGGCGTACATGTATCTTAAGCTCCTCCTCAAGCTCGTCGAGCAGGTCAAACGGGTCATTACCCTCACGGTCCATCTTGTTGACAAACACGATTACAGGGGTCTTGCGCATACGGCACACCTCCATGAGGCGGCGGGTCTGCATCTCAACACCCTTGGCGCAGTCAATCACTATGATTACGCTGTCAACCGCAGTCAGGGTACGGAACGTATCCTCGGCAAAATCCTGGTGACCCGGGGTATCCAGAATGTTTATCTTGTAACCTTCATAATCAAACTCCATGACCGATGTGGTCACTGAAATTCCACGCTGTTTCTCAATATCCATCCAGTCCGATGTGGCGGTCTTGCGGATCTTATTGGACTTGACCGCGCCGGCCACCTGTATCTGGCCGCCGAACAGCAGGAATTTCTCAGTAAGTGTGGTCTTACCGGCATCAGGGTGCGATACAATCGCAAATGTTCTACGTCTATTTATCTCTTCCATAATATCAATCCAACTCAAGTGTGCCCTCCTTATCCTCACGGTAGAGCACAGCCAGCTTTCCGATGAAAGCCGACACAGCCTTAACGGCCTGCTCAGTTGCGGTGCTTACAGGTTTGCCCTGCACCTTGAGCAGCCAGACTCCGTACAACATATTGAAACAGTCACGCAGTTCCTCATTCTCCGTACTGTGATTCTTGGCACGGAACTCTACGATGAACGGCAGAGCCTTGTAATACAGATCCCTGTACTGCGGCTGCTTGTGTGACTCAAGCAGGCGTGTATGAAGATCCTCAAGCAGAATGAGCACATTCTCATTTATCTGCAGATGACCGCTTACGGTCTTACCCTCGGTGCGCATCATCTCAATCAGGTCATCATACCACTGACGCCACTCGCGGCAATCGGCCTCACTACGGCCGCTGTTCTTAATGACGGAGTCGTACAGACGGTCGCTGTCCAGCCCGGCTGCACGTATCATATCCTCAACCTGCCACATGTAGAGCAGGTACTCGGCAATATTCTTCTCTCGTAACTCTTTTTGTACGAACATCCTACAACTTTATCAAAATCATGGTCAGCCACGCTACGGAGGCTACGATCAGTATGGTACCCAGTATTCTGTTTATCATCCACAGGCCACGCAGGTCAAAACGGTTGCGCAGTTTGTTGATGAGGGTGGACAGGGTAAACCACCAGCAAAAATCGCCCAGCAGGACGAACAGGTATGTCTGCAACTTAAGTCCGGTAGTGAAATCATCGACCGGCAGTGAAAAGAAGGCAAACAGACCCATATAGAAAAAAACCACAAGAGGATTCACTATGGCAACTCCGAACCCGGTAAGCATTATCTGCCAGAGCGAATCCTTCTTTACCTTAACCTCTTTTGATGCCGCAAGGGGGTTGTTCCTTACGGTAGTGATGCCGAACACCAGCAGCAGGGCGCATCCTACCAGTTTGACCACCAACGCTATGGTGGGATCCTCAAGATAGCCTAGCACCAGTGACAGGCACATCATGGTGATCATGATGTAAAAGGCATCACTGACAGACACTCCAAGGCCGGTTAGAAATCCTTTCCACCGGCCTTTGTTGAGTGTTCTCTGAATGACAAGCACCCCCGACGGACCCGTCGGGGCTGCTGCCAGAAATCCTATAGCCATGCCTTTGAGAATTATCTCAAAGACGGATATGTCAATCATCTATATTACTACGTTTCTTTCCGAATGCAAAATTAAGACCCAGACTGAAATTCAGTCCAAAATCGTGCAAAGGTACAAATTGTGGATTAAATTCTGCCTTAAGTCTGTCAACTGCGAGGAAGAAATTTATACCTCCGGGATGCAGATTGAGCAGAAGGCCCATAGAAGTGCCCATTGTTGAAGCTGCAAAGTTACCCGAGATATCGAACCATCCGCAAGGTGACATAGTGACTGACGTACGAGATTCAAAATATGAATACAAACCAGTACGGAAAGTCAGCAACTCACCGGCTGAAAGCCACTGGGCAAAAGGCATCTGATACTCTGCGCCAAGTCTGAATGTGGCGTCAAGGGCTATCTTCTCCTTTTCGTTGTCTCCCTTCTGGTAGAGTTTTACCATATCTTTGAAGTCATCGGAGATCTTATCCATAGTCTCATCATTGTCTCCGTCAGGCTTGTAGTTGTTGAAGCCTCCAAACTTTACGTACTCGGTGTTGTCAGTTGCGAAAGTGCTGACACCACCCCAATTGATAAAGCCCAGGTCACATATGGATGCAGATACCTTGAGACCCTCAACCAGATCCTTGAAGTCATACTCCGCACCCAGGTCTACCGCAAAACCGTAACTTGAGGGAGCCTTGAAGGAATAGCCATCCTCAATTCCGTCAAGGGAGTGGTTCTCTGCATCATACTTATACTTGACACCGGGAATGGATGCCTTAAGGGTTCCGTTGCTCTTTACAAGCCACTCGTCATCACCCAGTCTGGCATCGATCTCATCGATATTGAGATCTACATACTCTATTCCATCCAGGAACTTGAGGCCCAAACCTACAGTAAGGTTCTCACCGATCTTATGGGAGTGGGTAAGAGATATCTCGGCATAAGTGATGCTGTTGACATTAGTATTCTCAATCATGTAGTTGCCATTGGAGAAACTGGCCTTCATGAAACCGAAGAGGTCCTTGGGAAGTGAAATCTTCTGGTTGTTCCTCAACTTGATATTGAAGGTCGTGAAACCGTTCCTGCCACCTATGCCCAATGCAAGGATATCCATATTGAGACCCACATTGAACTGTGCGGCTTTAGGTAATTTATCCAGGAACTCTGACGAACTGATATCCGGACTCATGAATGTGGTCAACATGCCGGGCTTGGATTTGGACTCGAACAGGAAGTTGGCCAGACCTACTGAGCTCTGTGCATCAACCTGCAGGTTGCTGAGCGCCGGAATTGCCATGAACACGGTACGCTCAGGGGCAAAAGCCGGGTTAAGCTGATAACGCTGGCTGTAACCCTCCAGGAAATAGCCGGAACTTGCACTCTGTGCAGATGAAACAACCGTCACAAGCAGCATTGATACTGCCATGAACGACATTCTGATTATATGCTTTTTCATAACTTTTTCTCTGTTTGAGGGTTATTACTTGTCTTCTTCGGTCAGGTCAACCTTAAGACCCTGAGGCAACAGGATGCGCAGCTTCTTGATCCACAGCCACTGACCCTCATGTATACTTGAACTCTCGTTACCTGAATCGCAGGCTGCCACGAATACGATGCTCTCCAGGTCGGCCAGGCGCTTACCGTTCCTGATTTCAACACCCAGAACCATCTGAGACTGGGTAACGGTATCGTTTCCGGCTTCTATCACGCATGAATCGATCTTGATGTCATCCATCTCATATCCGTACTTGTCGTATGGCGTAGCCACGAGCTTGACACCCAGAGGTATGGTGCTCTCGATATCGGCAACTATCTTCATGGCAGCCGCGTCAATCTTATCGGCTATTTCCTCAAGATCCTTGCTCAGGTCCCTGATGGTATCCGAGTACTCCACGTAGAGACTGTCGAATGCCAGAGGAATTGAAACGTCATAACTACCCTTTACGTAGAGAGGACGGGTCAGATCCACGTAGTGGTTGACGCTCTGGTCGATACCTGCGTTGAGGTTGAACTCAATCTTGTCAGGTATGGTTGTCATGAGCTCTGACAGACGTCCCATGCGAACGAAGATTGTATCCTCGGACTCTCTTTCAGGTCTCTCGTTCTTATAGATAACCAATGCTGTGGTACGATGATCCTGCAGGGAGTCGCACTTGGGCAGATGTATGGTTCCGTGATCCGGAGCAATCCTGGCTGCAATGGTATCACCATTGGCGTCGAGCGACGAAATGCTCAGGTCAAGATCGATGGGAAGTGTTATTGAGCTGGTCAGGTTGATAACAATCTGAGGATCGCTCAGTGAGAGTGTATTCTTGTCATTCTGGAAGAAGTCATTATCCTCGCCAAGCGAGAGCTCAACCAGTTCATGCACATCCTCGATATCCGGGTCAACCTTTCCGTAGGCAGACTTGACGTTGATGTCATTGAAGCTTACAGTAGGAGTAACCACGATCTCATCCAGGCCCTGCAAGCCAAGGTTCTGCTCGCCTACAGTTGCCACACCGGTGATGTCGACAGTCTGGTTCAGGAGTTCCAGATGTCCGTCAATGATATCAAGAGGCTCATCAAACTCCAGTCCTGCAATATTGAAGCCGGAGATGGTAAGACCGGGGCCGTATTCGTTAAGTTCATTCTGTGTAATGGTCTTGTTGATGACAATTGCACCTGAGAACTTATCGACATAGATATTAGGATCGGTGCCCACATACTCTACCTTGATGAAATCGGGAAGATTGATGGTCAGGGCCGATATGGTCATCTCGGTAATCTCGTCAGGTACACCTGAGAACTTGAGGTTCATGGTTACACCTGCAGGATTGTTGTCATCAATATCGATACGGCTTATTGAGACAAGTGACTTGTCTATACCATCCTTCTCGATATCGATTGTTGTAGAGCTGGCAAGATCGGTTCTGATCTCGGAGGTGGTGAAGTCGGCATCCTCGATCACAAGCTGTCCGGAAACCTTGAAGGTTACAACCTGATCCTTAAGAGACTTGAGATCCTGGGAGTTAAGACCCAGCTTGGGAGCTATAACGATGTGTGTCGAATACTCGACGTCATTATCCATTGTGATGGTTCCGTTATCCTTGTCCACCTCCTTGTCCAGGTTAAGCTTCTTGATATAGAGAATTACATCCGTGCCCTTGGCCTTGGTCGGGTCGATAATAAGGATGTTGGTATTCACACCATCCGATGTCCAGTAGCCCTTTCCTTCCAGTGAACGGTCCTTGTCGAACTCGAAATCATTGGAGAAGACAAGACGTATGGTGCTGGTGTTGTCAAACTCGAAGGGAGTGATATCGAAAGCGGGGATGGAGAGGGCTATATAACTCTCATTCTTATCAAAGTCGATGCTGTTGATACGCTTCATACCGCCAAGTCCCTTGATCTGGAAGCTTGAAGTCAAGGTTGAATCCATATCGGCAACATTCTTTGCTCTGGTATCAACCGAGAAGTCCTGGATTTTGAGGGCTGTAGCCATATCCACCTTTACGAACATCTGGCCTGTTCCCTTTGAGACACCTGATATCTTGAGGTCCAGCGAGCATGTGATGTCACCCGAGTAGTCGATTGAGTGTCCCTTGTCCGAGAAATCGGCCGAAACCATATAGAACGACAGAGGCAGCACCTTGCTCTCATTGGCAGCGAACTGCTTGATATGCTGAGTTGAATTCATCGTTATGCGGAACTTGTTCTTCTTGCCGCCCTGTCCGGTTACCTCGATGTTACCCTCAGTTATATACTGGGACAGCTGATTATCCTTGGCAAGGGTAAAGTTGTCAGGGAACGATATGGTCAGGTTCTCAATGCTGATCTGAGGATTATCCAGAACTGAATAGATACCGGCCAGGTCAACGTTGAAGAGCATCTTCTGTCCGCCATCAATCGCATTCTCGCCAAAGTAGATGGCATTGAGCTTCTCGACCTCCTCAGGAAGGGTATACGAGAAACGAATGCTGTGCGGCTGCGTACGAACAGGAATCGGGTAGTTGGTCAGGGGTACTCCGGCAACACCTACCGGATATTTATCGGTCTCGACTCCGATCGAAATAGGATTGAAGTTATCGCCCATGGACTCAAGGTTAACGCTGCCTACCTCAAGGGTATTGCTGCTCTCCTGTCCGGGGATAATAAGTGAGAGGTCCTCCTTTTTAGGCACTGCAAACTTTGTGCTGATGGAATTGATGGTGGGAGGATCGATCCTGATGCTCAAAGGCTTGATGTCGACCTTTACGCAATCGACCTTGCCGTCCATTGTGATGCCGAATGTACCGTCATCCAGTTTCTTGAGCATTGAATCATCACCGTCAATCTTGATAAGGGAATCCAGATACAAGGTGTCAAGACTGCCCAGAGGGATCGAAAGACCGCCGGGGCCTATCTGCATATCCAGACTAATTTCCTTGTTAAGGTCAAGTTCGTTGGTTGTCGTCAGACAGGAACCAAGGCCAAATGCGGCAATAAGCCCGCAAAGAGCCAATGATCTGTTGATTTTTTCCATAAGGTTTATAATTAGTTTAGTTATTTATTGCCTGTTAAGAGACACATTGGTATCGCAAAGATACAAAAAAGGAGTACACACGCGCGTGTGTACCAAGAAAAATTTAAAAATTGTGAAAAAATTATTCTTCCCGCTCTGATTTGTCGTGACGGCGGACGGTTACGCGGATGCCGGACAGACGACGTTCCTTCTTCTCCATAACCTTGAGTATCAGATCCTTGCAAACAAGTTCCTCATCCTTTTTAGGGAAATCACCCTTGAGTTCCAGAAGGAATCCGGCCAGAGTATCGGCCTCACCCACCGCCTGGGCATAATCATCCTCATCCAGACCTACTATGCGGAAGAAATCAGAAAGCAGCGTCTTTCCCTCAAAGACGTATGTATCAGGGCCGGTCTTGCGATAACCGACGGTATCGTCATCAAACTCATCGTTGATTTCACCCAGGATCTCCTCAATGACATCCTCCAGAGTTACCAGACCCGATGTACCGCCGAATTCGTCGACCACTATAGCCATATGTATGCGACCGGTCTGGAAATCATGCAGGAGGTCATCGATCTTACGGGTTTCCGGTACAAAGAATGCAGGGCGGATGAGTGACTGCCATCGGAATCCCTCACCTTTCTCCAGGTACGGTAGAAGATCCTTAATGTAAAGAATTCCCTTAATATTATCGGATGTTCCGGAGTATACGGGAACTCGTGAATAGAAGTTCTCCTTTATACATTTCATGACATCACCATAGCCGGCTTTTATATCCAGCATTATCATATCAATTCGGGACGTCATTATATCCACGACCGTTTCATCGCCAAAACGTATCACTCCCTCCAGGAGCTGGTGCTCATCCTGTATGTCATCAGAGTCAGTCAACTCGAGCGCGTGTTCAAGCTGATCCACCGAAATGTTGAAATTTTTCTTAGACTGAACATGATCCGACAGAATCTTGGAGCGCATAAGCAGTGACGATACCGGACGCAGCAGGACAGTAAGCACGGACAGCAACGGAGCTGCCCTTAGACTGAACGTGAGTGAGTTATGGGCCGAGTACAGTTTGGGTATTATCTCGCCGAACAGGAGCAGGACAAAGGTCAGTATCACTGTCAGCACCAGGAATTCAACCCATTGGACACCGAAGGTCATCATCTGCGAGAATGCCAGGTCAAGCAAAAGGATGATAGCCACGTTAACCAGATTGTTGGCTGTCAGTATGGTAGCCAGGAGACGTTCCGAATCCGCAAGAAGGGAGTTCGCCTTGCGGCCGCGAAAAGAATCGTCTTCCGATATGCGCTTGAGCTCATCGGGAGAGAGTGAAAAGAATGATGTCTCGGACGCAGACACGAAACCGGACAGAACCAAAAGAAGCAGGGCCGTCACAATCGCAATGACGGACCCCGCTGTTGGAGCATAGAATCCGACCGCCCACCGGGCAGCCGTTCCTGAAATCGTTAAAAGACCGGTTTCTATAATGCTACGGATTTAATTCAGAAAGGAATACCATTACCTCCTGCCTCAGGCTGTGAAGGAGCAGGAGCCTGACCGGCATCCTGTTTAGTCTGGGGACGGGAAGTCAACATCTCCATAGAGTCCACAAAGATCTCAGTCACATAACGCTTCACGCCGTTCTGATCATCATAACTGCGGTTGCGAATGCTTCCTTCAACATAGAGTCTGTCTCCCTTGTGAACGTATTTTTCAACGGTCTCGGCCAAACCTCTCCAAAAGACAAGGTTGTGCCATTCGGTACGATCAGGCACCTGAGTGCCATTCTGAGCAGTGTAGCCACGTTCTGTAGTGGCAAGGGTAAGATTAGCTACACAAACATGGTTATCCAGATACCTTACGTCCGGATCCTTACCCACATTTCCAATTAAAATTGCTTTGTTAACTGACATAATAATTAGGTATTAAAATATTTCGACAGCAAATATAGTGACTGCCATACATGATTCCAAAACTAAAGAAGGTTTTTTTAACACCTCAAAAAATTCACATAAAATCACAGTAAAAGTTTTACATATCCCCAAAAAAGAATTACTTTTGCAATCCGAAAACGAAAAGCGACATTTAAGACTTAAATTATTGACAATATGACAAAAGCAGAAGTTGTAAGCGAGATCGCAAAGAAGACCGGTATTGACAAGGCCGACGTTCTTGCATGCGTAGAGGGTTTCATGGAGGTTGTCAAGGGTTCACTCGAGAACGACGAGAACGTTTATCTGAGAGGATTCGGCAGCTTCATCACAAAGAAGAGAGCCGCCAAGGCCGCCCGTGACATTCTCAAGAATACCACAATCACCGTTCCCGAGCACAAGATTCCCGCTTTCAAGCCGGCCAAGACTTTCGCTGCTGCTGTAAGAAAGTAATAGTTAACCCAAAATAATAACAGTTATGCCTAGCGGAAAGAAGAAAAAAAGACATAAGATGTCTACGCACAAGCGTAAAAAAAGACTGAGAAAGAACAGACATAAGAGCAAATAAGCTAGTCTGATTAGACCTCTCAAAGAACAAACTTGCCGTGAGCTAATTTCGTCAGGTTTGTTCTTTGCTTTAAATGAACAACAGCATTAACAGATGACAAGTGAACTGACAGTAAACGTCCAGCCGGACAGCATACAGATAGCCATTACCGAGGACCATAATCTGGTCGAGTACCAGAAGGATGCCCAGGAGGTTACCTTTGCCGTTGGCAACATGTATCTGGGGCGTGTCAAGAAGCTGATGCCCGGACTCAACGCCTGCTTTGTGGATGTTGGCTCCGAGAAGGAGGCTTTCCTGCACTACCAGGACCTGGGACCGCAGTTCGCTTCAATGAGAAAATACATCAAACAGGTACGCGCCAACCGCAAGAAGCTGGCCCCGTTCAGCAAAGCGCAGACCGTACAGTTTGATGAGAAGCAGGGCAACATAAGCACTGCCCTGGAGCAGGGTGACGAGATAATCGTTCAGGTTACCAAGGAGCCCATCTCAACCAAAGGTCCCCGCCTTACCGGCGAGATCTCTTTTGCAGGACGTTTCCTGGTGCTGATTCCGTTCGGTGACAAGGTATCGGTTTCATCCAAGATCAAGTCACCCGAGGAACGTGCAAGACTCAAACAGCTCATCCACAGTATCAAGCCCAAGAACTGCGGCGTCATAGTACGCACCGTGGCCGAGGGCAAGCGCGTTGCCGAGTTGGACAATGAACTGTCCATCCTGTACCGCCGCTGGGAGGACAGCCTGGGTCTGGCGCAGAAAGCCGAGAAAGCTCCCGCACTTATCTTTGAGGAGACCAGCCGCACCATAGCAATCCTGCGCGACATGCTCAACTCGTCATATGAGTCAATACACGTCAATGACGAGAAGACATACAATGAGATTCGCGATTACGTTGAGCTGATAGATCCCGAGAAGACCAAAATCGTAAAGCTCTACAAGGGAGAACTTCCCATCTTTGACAACTTTGCCATAACCAAGCAGATAAAGTCATCGTTCGGACGTATAGTATCATACAAGAGCGGAGCTTATCTGATCATAGAACACACCGAGGCCCTGCATGTAGTGGACGTAAACAGCGGACACCGCGTGAAAGCCGGCACACAGGAGGAGAACGCGCTCGAGGTTAATCTGGGCGCCGCCGATGAGCTGGCCCGCCAGTTGCGTCTGCGCGATATGGGAGGCATCATCGTGGTAGACTTCATTGACATGGCTCTGGCCGAAGACCGCCAGAAACTCTATGAGCGCATGTGCCAGAACATGGAACGCGACCGCGCCAAGCACAACATTCTGCCCCTGAGCAAATTCGGTCTGATGCAGATAACCCGCCAGAGGGTCCGTCCCGTCATGGACGTGCCTGTTGACGAAACCTGTCCCACCTGCTTTGGAAGCGGCACCATCAGGCCTTCAATCCTGTTTACAGACCAGTTGGAGAACAAGATCAGCTGCCTGACTGACAAGATGAACACCAAGAGGTTCCATCTTTACGTGCACCCGTACGTGTACTCTTATATAAACAAGGGGCTGTTCTCACTTAAACTCAAGTGGTCTCTCCGTTACGGTTGGGGTGTAAAGGTTCTCCCTGACCAGAACCTGCCGTTCCTATCCTACAAGTTCATAGGTGCCGACGGACAGGAGATAGACATGAAGGAGGAGCACGAGATCCTTTAAGACCACCGCCCCACGGCACCCTCCCCACTCCGGGAATCTGACGTTATTTTGAGAAAATCAAAAAAAATCCGGTTGATATCATAACACTTTCAGTGTTGATTCGTCTTTATATCGGAAACGGTCAAGAATAGAGATGACACCAGAAGTCCTTACAGAAACATTCAAAGCTCTGAGCGACGGGCTCTACAGGGTGGCATACTATATTCTGGAATCCCAGACCGATGCCGAAGACGCCGTGCAGGACCTTTTTGTGAAACTGTGGGGAAACCGTGACCAGCTTGATACGGTACTCAATTTCAAGGCATACTGCACGACACTGATGAAGAACCTGTGCATTGACAGGCTCAGGAAAGAGCAGAAGGTACAGGCGATGGAACCGGGACCCGACATAGCCGAGTCAAGAAGAGTTGACGAGGATTATGACGCCCGGGAGAAACTGGAAAGGGTCATGGCCGCAATTGAGCGGTTACCGGCCAGACAACGTGACGTGATGAAGATGTATGTGTTTGAGGAGATGTCATATGATGAGATTGCAGAAAGAACAGGAATGTCCAACTTGACTCTCAGGGTATTGCTCAGCAATGCCAGGAAGTCATTAAGAAGCCAAATATGAAACGATTGGAAGATATTGATAGGTTGAGCGCACTTGATCTGGACAGGATAGCATCCGACGAAAGCATCAAGGTTCCGGTTACCCTGAAGAGGGACATAGCCGTAACGGCACGCGCCCTTGAAATGGCATCCAAGGAGGAAGAGGAGATTGTGGAGGAGAAGAGATCCGCCACACATACAAGGTACAGAAAAATCCTGAAAATGATCTCCTACCCCGCAGCAGCCGTAGCCGTGATTACAATCGGCATGGGCCTGTCTTTCCAGGATTCAGTTTCCTCTCCAAAGGATACGTTTGACGACCCCAGAATGGCATACGTCCAGATGGAGCAGGTATTTGGATTCATATCAGAGAAAATGAACGCCGGAATGGATATTGCAAACGCAGCCGAGCCGGTATTGGAAAAAACCATAAACGCACTGAAATGAGAAGGCTTACAGTATTAGTTGCAGCATTGTTCATGCTCACCGCAAACGTTTGGGCACAGGACAGCAAGGGTATCTACAACAAGTACTCCGACAATGAAGAGGTGAGTGCCGTATACATATCGGCAGCCATGTTCAAACTGATGGGCAAAGTGCCCAGCATGGACGTAGGAGGCGGCTCCATGGACATCGGTTCCATCATCAAGAATCTGGACTGCATGTACATCCTGGACAGTGACGATTCTAAAGTCAGCAAGGACATCAAGGAGGATGTGAGCAAATACATCAGCAAGTACAAGTTCGAGCTGCTCATGGAAATCAAGGACAAAGGCGAGGTGGTGAGGATCTATACCACCGGCAGCGAGAAGATCGTCACGCAATTCATCATGACGGCAGCGGAGGCCGATGCATTCACGCTGATCTGTCTGGACGGCACCATGAGTCGTGCAGAACTGGAGAAACTGATAGCCAAGGCTACCCAGGATATGGATTAGCGAAGAATAAGGGTCATACCCACAGTCAGAGGGTTACCGTCACCCAGGCGGTTTCGTGAAGCGAGGGAATTCATCCTGATTCCGAACTGCTGGGATATAGACCACAGACTGTCCCCCCTTTTTACGACATAGGTCCTGTGCTCACTATCAGCACGGGCCTTTTTTCTTTCCAGAAATACAAGTGTACCTGACGGAACCGTAAACTTACGGTCAACTTCATTGAAACGACGCAGCAACCTGAGCTGCATACCGTATTCACGGGCAATATCCTTTAGGGTCTCACCCTCACGCAGACGAACGCAACGCTGTCCGTTCACGATCAGGGGCTGATGCGGAATCTGACCGGCCTTGAGACGTACGCCGTTGCTGCTGTCATAACGGTCCAGTCCGTATCGCTCAATAATCTCTATCAGCTTTGTGGCATAAGTGGGACTGGTTGCATAACCTGCAGCCTTGAGTCCTTTTGCCCATCCTTTGTAATCCGTAACACCGAGTTTGAACAGAGATTTGTAACGTGCACCGTTGGCAAGGAACAGCGAATGGTCACGGAACGACTCCTCGGCATTTGAGTAACAGCGGAAACACTCCTGACGTTTATCATCGTCATGATAGGTTTTACGGCCTTTCCAGTCACTGTGGCATTTGATGCCGAAATGGTTGTTGCACTTGGTAGCCAGAGTACTGCGGCCCGCATCGGACTCCAACAGACCCTGGGCAAGCGTGATACTGGCCGGAATACCGTACTGTTTCATCTGCTCCACTGCCATTCCGCTGTACTTGGCGATGTAGGCCGAGTACGCGTCCTTGGGCGCCGGCGTCTGCACGGTCTGTCTGGAAACGGAGCAGGAGACGACATAGAGCGTCAATAGAAATATAACCGGACGGAGTATCTTCATCATGAAAACGTAAGTTACGCGAAGTTACTGAAATATGCCGAAAATAGAGTAACTTAGCGCTCTATAAATTGACCCGGACTTATGAAGAAACTGAGCAAGACCATAAACTGGAGCATACTGAGTGATGATGAACTGAACGGTAATGACCTTAAACTGGTTAGAGCCGCCAAAGATGCCACATCAGGCAGTTGGTCACCCTACTCCGGATTCAAGGTTGGAGCGGCGCTCCTGCTTGAGGACGGCACGGTCGTGACAGGCAGCAACCAGGAGAATGCAGCCTATCCGTCAGGTTTATGTGCCGAGCGGACGGCTCTGTTTACGGCAGGACACTCCCACCCCGACAAGGCTGTCACCGCACTGGCCATTGCCGCACGCAACGACAACGGTTTCACGGCGCAGCCCATCACCCCTTGCGGGGCATGCCGGCAGGTCCTGGCTGAGACAGAGCAACGGGGCGGCAAGCCCATCCGTTACATCCTGTACGGAACCCAGGGTACAATGGTCATTGAAGGCGGCACCGACGCCATACTCCCCTTCTGCTTTGGTGCTGAATCAATGAAATGACCTTTTTGGTTTTTTAATATGACACAGTGTCACCGCAACATGCCGTGGCACAATCTTTGCTGTATATGGGGTGACGTTGTAAGGAAATAAGAAATGAGCAAGAAAAACAAACATAAAATGTCAGAAAAATTCCAAGAGAAGGAAGAAGAGAAGGATATTCTGGACGGTGCAGCACAGGAGACTGAGCAGGCACAGGCCGATAACGCCGACGGACAGGATACCCCTCAGGAGGAGACCATAGAGGACAAACTTGCCAAGAGTGAAGCCGAGGTGGCCGACCTCAAGGACCGTCTGCTACGCCAGATGGCAGAGTTTGACAATTTCCGCAAGCGCACCATGAAGGAGAAGGCCGAAATCATACTGAACGGCAGCGCCAGCGTGGTGACGGACATCCTGCCCGTAATCGATGACCTGGAAAGAGCAATCGCAAACTCAGCCAAGTCAGAGGATTTTGGTGCACTCAAGGAGGGTGTTGAACTGATTTACAACAAACTGATGCATACCCTGGAGCAGAAAGGCCTGCAGAAAATCAGCCCTAAGAACGAACCGTTTGACACTGATTTCCATGAGGCCATAGCCATGATACCCGCCCCTGACGAGGAGTCAAAGGGCAAGGTTCTGGACTGCGCCATTGACGGATACAAACTTAACGACAAGGTACTGCGCCACGCCAAGGTGGCCGTAGGACAGTAATACCACGGGAATATGGCAAAAAGAGACTACTATGAAGTGCTTGAGGTCCCCAAGACCGCTACAGCCGATGAGATAAAGAAGGCTTACCGCAAGAAAGCCATCCAGTACCACCCTGACAAGAACCCCGGCGACAAAGAGGCCGAGGAGAAGTTCAAGGAGGCTGCCGAGGCTTACAGCGTATTGAGCGACCCCGACAAGAGGGCCAAATATGACCAGTTCGGATTTGACGGTCTGAACGGTGCAAGCGGATTCGGCGGAGGCGGCGGATTCAGCGGAGCCGGTATGTCCATGGACGATATCTTCTCAATGTTCGGCGACATATTCGGAGGCGGCGGATTCGGAGGTTTCGGCGGATTCGGCGGCAGCCGTACCAGACAGCGCGGCGAGCGTAAATCACGCGGATCAGACCTCAGAGTCAAGGTATCCCTGACACTTGAAGAGATTAACACAGGCGTTACCAAGAAATTCAAACTCAAGAAACTGGTTCCCTGCCAGCACTGTAAAGGCACCGGTGCCAAGGACGGATCGGCAGCAGAGACCTGTCCGGACTGCCACGGTTCAGGTGTGGTAATGCGCACCCAGCAGAGTTTCTTCGGTATGGTTCAGACTCAGACGGTCTGCCCCCGTTGCGGTGGTGAAGGCAAGATCATCAAGGACCGTTGCCCGCATTGCAGCGGCGACGGCGTGGTATACGGTGAGGAGATTGTTGAGATCAACATACCTGCAGGCGTAGCCGAGGGCATGCAGCTCTCCGTCGAGGGCAAGGGTAATGCCGGCAAGCACAACGGATACAACGGCAACCTGCTGGTTCAGATTGAGGAGATACCGCACAAGGACCTGGTACGTGACGAGAACGACCTGGTTTACAACCTGCTGCTTACAGTTCCGCAGGCTGCCCTGGGAGGCGCGGTAGAGATACCCACACTGGACGGCGCCGTAAAGCTCAAGATAGAGCCGGGAACCCAGCCTGGCAAGATGCTGCGTCTGCGCGGCAAAGGACTGCCCGAGGTGAACACCAGCCGTCGCGGCGACATGATAGTAAACGTAAGCGTATACATACCGGAGACTCTCTCCAAAGATGAGAAGGCGGCCATGGAAAAGCTCCAGACATCGGACCATTTCCAGCCCACCGCATCCATCAAGGAGAAACTGTTCCGCAAGTTCCGTAGTTACTTTGACTAATGAATTACCAAGAAGCTGTAGAGTATCTCTACACACAGACACCCCTTTTCCAGAACGTAGGCCAGGAGGCATATAAGGAAGGCCTATACAACACGGTGACGATTGACCGCCACCTGGGATGCCCCCACAAACTGTTCAAGACAATCCACGTAGCCGGCACCAACGGCAAGGGCAGCGTATCACACACACTGGCCGCCATCCTGCAGGCATCGGGCCTTAAGACCGGACTCTACACGTCACCCCATCTGACCGATTTCCGCGAGCGCATCAGGGTGAACGGAAAGCCCGTAAGCCCCGATTACGTGGTAAAATTCATAGAGAATAACAAGGATTTCCTGGAGCCTCTGCATCCTTCATTCTTTGAGGTCACTACAGCACTGGCGTTCAGCTGGTTTGCCGAGCAGGAGGTTGACATTGCGGTGATTGAGACCGGACTGGGCGGCAGACTTGACTGCACCAACATCATAACTCCTGTAATATCCGTTATAACCAACATCGGCTATGACCACATGAAGTTCCTGGGTGACACTCTGGGACAGATTGCATTTGAGAAAGCAGGAATAATCAAGAAAAACGTTCCCGTAATCATAGGAGAGCACACTGACGAGACCCGCAAGGTGTTTGAGCGCAAGGCCGAGGAGGTGGGTACAAAAATCGTGTTTGCGCAGGATAATTGTAAGATAATTTCGCACAAATACGTAAATCCCTCCAAAGTGGTTTATGAGACCACCTCAATGGACTCGCTTGAAAGCGGACTGGCAGGACTGTGTCAGGAAAAGAACGCCAACACCATACTGACGGCGATTGACGAGCTCAAGCACAAACGGTTTGACCTGCCTGAATCCGCTATCAGGAAAGGATTCAAGGATGTCTGCCGCATGACAGGTCTGCGCGGACGCTGGCAGCTGGTAAGCAAAAAGCCGGACATTATCTGTGACACAGGCCATAACAGCCACGGGCTCAAATACATAGCAAAGCATCTTGAGGAGCTGTCATCAAAACCCGGAGCAGGACAGCTGCGTATCGTGATGGGTATGGTGAATGACAAGGATGTATCTGAAGTACTGGCAATCATGCCCCGTAACGCCCGATACTATTTCACTCAGGCATCGGTCAAGAGAGCGCTTGACGCCAGCAGCCTGAGGGAGATGGCCAGACAGTCAGGATTGACAGGCCGCGTATACAGTTCCGTGCCCCAGGCCGTGATGGCCGCACAGCGCGAGGCATCGGCCCAGGACCTGATTTTTGTAGGGGGCAGCACATTCGTTGTCGCAGACCTCCTTACCATGCCGGAATTCTTTATTCAGGGCTGATACTTTTTTGGGCTTTCGCTTGCATCGGTATCTGAAATTGGCTTAATTTGCGTGTTTTATTTTTAATAACCAAATTAAGCCATTTATACATATGGGAGATTTCTTTGTTAAGGACAATCTGGCCGGCCTCAAAAGAGAGGATTTCCAGGGCACAGTCCAGGGTAAGAAAACAGATCTTTACATACTCAAGAACAAGAGAGGCGCTGAGATAGCCGTAACCAACTTTGCCGGTGCGCTGTGCGCAATCATGATGCCGGACCGCAACGGCAAGATGGAGAGCGTAGTCTGGGGACATGACAGCCTTCAGCACGTCATGGACAGTGAGGAGACATTCCTGAGCGTACTCATCGGCCGCTACGGCAACCGCATAGCAAACGGTAAGTTCACATTGGACGGCAAGCAGTACACTCTGGCCATCAACAATGATCCCAACAGCCTTCACGGAGGTCCCACCGGTTTCCACAAACGCGTTTTTGATGCCGAGCAGACCGATCAGCAGACTATCCGCCTGCACTATCTGTGCAAGGACGGTGAGGAGGGATTCCCCGGCAATCTGGACGTAAACGTAACATACCGTCTTACTGACGAGAACGAGTTGGCCATCGAGTATGAGGCAACAACAGACAAGAAGACCGTAGTTTGCCTTACCCAGCATGCCTATTTCACTCTGAACGGCATGAAGAAGAACCCTCCGACGGTTCTGGACTACGAC
Source organism: Bacteroidaceae bacterium (assembly GCA_045113495.1). Taxonomy (GTDB): domain Bacteria; phylum Bacteroidota; class Bacteroidia; order Bacteroidales; family Bacteroidaceae; genus Colenecus. The sequence continues at coordinate 123,709 of JBGUIZ010000039.1, read as the reverse complement.
CTCATGATCAACGCCGACCACTACATTCCAATTGACAATACCGCAATTCCTCTGGGCACCATCGACAAGGTTGAGGGTACATCATTCGATTTCCGCACCCCGCATAAGGTGGGCGAGCGCATCGAAAAGGGAGAGCAGACCAAGAACGGCAACGGTTATGACCACTGCTGGGTTCTCAACAAGCGTGAGCCCGGTGAACTGAGTCTGGCCGTAAAGTGCTCTGATCCCGCAAGCGGCCGCACCATGGAGTGCTACACCACAGAACCCGGCGTTCAGTGCTATACCGGCAACTACTGCAGCGGCAGCACCTGCGCACACGGATCCACACTGCCCAAGCGTTGCGCCATATGCTTTGAGGCCGAGCATTTCCCCGACAGCCCCAACCACCCCTATTTCCCCACCACGGTGCTCAATCCGGGAGAGGTTTACACACAGACTACAATCTACCGTTTCGGTGTAGAGTAATCCGTTGATTATGGATACGACTGTTCTCAGAAACAGGTTTCGCCAGCAGTTCGGGACCAGCGGAGACCTGTACTTCTCACCAGGCAGAATCAATCTGATAGGTGAGCACACCGACTACAACGGTGGTTTTGTATTTCCCGGCGCAGTAGACAAGGGTATTGCCGTTGAGATTTACCGCAACGGTTCACGCAAGGTTTCCCTCCTGGCTCTTGACCAGAAGGATGCCCCCTATGTGGAGTTCAGTCTGGATGACACGGATAAACCCGAGCAGCACTGGGCTTGCTACATATTCGGCGTATGCAAGGAGCTGGAGAAACGCGGCGTCACACTTGGCGGATTCAACGCAGCCTTTACCGGTGACGTTCCGCTGGGCGCCGGCATGTCTTCATCGGCAGCACTGGAGAGTGCGTTCGCATTCGCCCTTAACACCATGTTCGCCGACGGTCAGGTTGACAAGTTCGAGCTGGCCAAGATAGGTCAGGCCACCGAGCACAACTACTGCGGAGTAAAGTGCGGTATAATGGACCAGTTCGCATCGGTATTCGGACGTGAAGGATGTCTTATCCGTCTGGACTGCCGTTCTCTGGAATATGAATATTTTCCGTTTGACCCTCAGGGTTACAAACTGGTTCTGGTCAACTCTATGGTCAAGCATTCACTCGGAAACGAGTATAACGAGCGCCGCGAGAGCTGTGAGAAAGCAGTTGCTCTCATGAACGCCCAGTTCGGTCGCGTGGAGACCCTGCGTGACGCCAACTATGAGATGCTCGATGCCGTAAAGAAAGATCTCTCCGAGCAGGATTACCGTCGTGCCCGTTACGTCCTTGATGAGAAGGAGCGTGTGCTGGCCGTGTGCGATGCACTGCAGGCCGGTGACTACGAGCTGGTGGGCAGGAAAATGTATGAGACCCACTGGGGACTGAGCCGTGACTATACCGTAAGTTGTCCGGAACTGGATTTCCTGGTAGAGACCGCACAGGATTGCGGCGTTACCGGAAGCCGTGTGATGGGCGGAGGTTTTGGCGGATGCACCATCAACCTGGTACGCGAGACCGTATGTGACAAGTTCATATCCAAGGCCAAGCGCGAATATGCCAGGAAGTTCGGCATCATACCGGAGATCTATCAGGTCGTAATTGGCGACGGATCACGTAAACTGCAATAACAACAATCAACTAACAAATAACAACAAAAATGAAAAAAACTGGTTTAATCGCTCTGATGGCAGGTTTGTTCGTTATGACAGCCTGTTCTCAGAAGGAGGCTCCGGTCCTCAACAAGGCCGACTTCCAGATGGAGTTCACAGGCAAGCAGACTGACCTGTACAAACTCACCAATTCAAAGGGTTGCGAGGTTTGGGTAACCAACTTCGGTGCCCGTATCGTGGCAATCATGGTTCCTGACAAGAACGGTCAGATGCAGGACGCTGTCATCGGATTCAAGAACATTCAGGATTACACCACACAGGCCAGCGACTTTGGATCAACCGTAGGTCGTTACGCCAACCGTATCAACCAGGGTCAGATCACACTGGACGGCGTTACATACCAGCTGCCCCAGAACAATTTCGGACACTGCCTGCACGGAGGTTGCACTCTGGAGCCGGAGCCCATGGGTTGGCAGAACCTGGTTTGGGACGTGAAGGAGGTCCAGAAGAGCAGCATCACTCTCGTCATGAATTCAGCTGACGGTGAGGCCGGTTTCCCCGGTAATGTAGTTGCTACCGTTACCTACACACTGAACGACAAGAATGCCATTGACATTGTATGGAAGGCCACTACTGACAAGAAGACTGTCATCAATATGACCAACCACAGCTACTTCAACCTGAACGGTGACCACTCAATCCCCGTTACAAACCACATCCTGACTCTTAACGCTGACAATTTCACTCCCTGTGACAGCACTTACATGACTACAGGTGAGATCCTGCCCGTTGCAGGTACTCCTATGGATTTCACAAAGGGTAAGGAGATAGGCCAGGAGATCAACAATTACGATTACGTACAGCTTAAGAACGGAAACGGTTACGATCACAACTGGGTTCTCAACACCAAGTGCGATGACACCAAGTGCGCCGCCAAGCTTTACAGCCCCATCACCGGTATCTACGTAGAGGTTTACACCAACGAGCCGGGTATCCAGTTCTATTCAGGTAACTTCCTGGACGGTTCAGGTCTGGACAAGCAGGGCAACAAGATGGAGCAGCGTACCGGCTGCTGCCTGGAGACACAGAAGTTCCCCGACAGCCCCAACAAGTCAAATCTGCCCGGATGGTACAGCGCAGAGCTCGTTCCCGGTCAGGAGTACTACAGCCATTGCATCTATCAGTTCGGAGTCGAATAATACTAACTTAAAACTATATGAATTTTATTGAAGCAATCGGACAGTCAGGATTCAAGACTGTCGACTTTATCATTCTTCTGGTATATCTGGTACTTCTGGTATCACTGGGATTGTTCCTGGGACGTACCAAGAAAGGCGAGGAGAAAAGTGCAAGTGATTATTTTCTGGCAGGTAACACCCTTACCTGGTGGGCAGTCGGTGCATCACTGATAGCCGCTAACATCAGTGCCGAGCAGTTTATCGGCATGTCAGGTACAAGTTATGCTGACGGTATCGCTACCGCTGCTTATGAGATCATGGCAGCAGTCACACTGGTTGTGATAGGTAAGTTCCTGCTCCCTATCATGCTGAAGAGAAAGATCTTCACCATACCGCAGTTCCTGCGCGAGCGTTACAATGACGGTGTGGGTCTGGCATTCTCAATCCTGTGGCTTTTCCTCTATGTATTCGTAAACCTGACATCCGTTGCATGGCTGGGAGCTCTGGCCATTGAGCAGATCCTGGGTCTGGAAGGTGTATCAATAGCCATAGGCAGCACAACCATATCAATGAGAATGGTTATCATCATTGCTCTTTACGTAATAGCCGGTATCTACTCTATCTACGGAGGTCTTGCATCAGTTGCATGGACAGACGTTATGCAGGTTGTATTCCTGGTAGGCGGCGGTCTCATCACTGCTTATGTTGCCCTTAAGGCCGTTGGCGGTGGCGAAGGAGCACTGGCCGGTCTGAGCAATGTCTACAATGACATCACAAGCGGTGAGCATCTTACCGACAGCCATTTCCATCTGGTATTCCAGAAATCACACGGTGTTGACGCATTCAACAACGTTCCCGGTATCGCCGCTATCGTAGGTGCCGTTTGGATCACCAACCTGGGTTACTGGGGTTTCAACCAGTACATCATCCAGAAGGGTCTGGCAGCCAAGAACATCAACGAGGCTCAGAAGGGTATGGTATTTGCAGCCTTCCTTAAGATCCTCATCCCGTTCATCGTGGTTCTGCCCGGCGTTTGCGCTTACTATATCGCAAACCATACCGGCAACGGTCCGTATCCCGATCTCTACAACGATGCATACATGCCTGACCTGGCAGCAGGTCTGAGCGGTGTGATTGATAAAGCAGACCAGGCTTATCCCTGGCTGGTAAGAAACTTCACTCCCACCGGTATCAAGGGTCTTACATTCGCAGCTCTGGCAGCCGCTATCATCTCATCTCTTGCATCAATGCTGAACAGTACTTCTACCCTCTTCACAATGGATATCTATAAGAAGTACATCAACAAGGATGCCAAGGACACCACTCTGGTTAACGTAGGCCGTCTGACTTCACTCATCGCCCTGATCATCGCCCTCATTTCAGTAAAGCCTCTGCTTGGCGGTCTGGATCAGGCATTCCAGTACATCCAGGAGTATTCAGGATTCATTTATCCGGGTATCGTAATCGTATTCGGTCTGGGTCTTCTGTGGAAGCGCGCCAGCGGCAAGGCTGCCGTTTGGACTGCCATCCTGGTTATCCCCATGGGTGTGCTCTTCAAGCTCTGCCTGCCCAATGTGGCATTCCAGCTCCGTGCCGGTTACATATTCGTAATCATGTTCTTCTTCTTTGTATTCATGTCACTGACTGACAAGAAGAAGTCACAGGAGTGCGGTCTTCCCGATGAGCAGTCACGCAAGACCATGCTCAAGTGGGCTTCCATCCTGGGAGGTACCGGTCTCTTCTTCATCGTAATTGCTGCGATCGTCGTTATCTGGGGTGCTCTCCTGCCCGAGCAGGCTACTCCCGACAACCACATTATCGCATATCTGAACGATATAGGTTTCCAGGCATTCTTCTTCTTTGGCGTTCTGGTAGGTTCATCTGCAGTATGGCTCTACAGCAACTCTAAGGATACCGTTCAGGACGAGAAGGCTCTTGCCGTTGACCTGAGCTATTTTGACACAGACAAGAGCTACGGCTGGTGGGCCCTGATTATCTGTCTGATTTGCCTTGTTCTTTACGTAGTTCTGTGGTAATATGCTGGAGGAACTGAAAGAGAAGGTATTCCGTGCCAATCTGGACCTTGTAAAGCAGGGTCTGGTCATATTCACGTGGGGTAACGTATCGGGCATAGACCGTGAGAAGGGTCTGGTTGTGATCAAACCCAGCGGCGTGAGCTATGACGAGATGAAGGCAAGTGATATGGTTGTAGTCTCCCTCGAGACCGGCAAGGTCGTTGAGGGAGATCTCAACCCTTCATCCGATACTCCCACACATCTGGTTCTGTACAGGTCTTTCCCCAACATCCAGGGTGTGGTTCACACCCACTCCACCTATGCTACCGCCTTTGCACAGGCCGGTCGTGACATCCCAAACATCGGTACCACACACGCCGATTATTTCTACAAGGACATACCTTGTACACGTGACATGACCGAGGCTGAGGTAAAGGGACAGTATGAACTGGAGACGGGCAATGTGATAGTTGACGAAATCCTGAACATCCGTAAGATCAACCCCGACCACACACCGGCCGTACTGGTCAAGAACCATGGTCCTTTCTCATGGGGAACATCACCTGACAACGCTGTTTACAACGCCAAGGTGATGGAGCAGTGCGCCAAGATGGCGTTCGTGGCTCTGTCGGTCAATCCGGACCTCACGATGAACCCGCTTCTGATTGAGAAGCACTATATGCGTAAACATGGCCCCAATGCTTATTACGGCCAGAAAAAGAAATAACTTTAAACAGTAAACACTATGTTTGAAAACAATGAGATATGGTGGGTAACTGGAGCCCAGTTACTTTACGGAGGTGACGCAGTCGTTAAGGTTGACGGTCACTCAAAGGAGATGGTTGACGGTCTGAACAAGAGCGGAAACATTCCCGTTAAGATTGTATATAAAGGTACTGCTAACAGCAGTGATGAGGTTGAGGCCGTAATGAAGGCTGCCAACAATGACAGCAAGTGCATAGGTATCATCACCTGGATGCACACCTTCAGCCCCGCCAAGATGTGGATCAAGGGCCTGCAGGCTCTTGAGAAGCCCCTGCTCCACTTCCACACACAGTACAACACAGATATTCCATGGGATTCAATCGACATGGATTTCATGAACCTGAACCAGAGCGCCCACGGTGACATCGAGTTCGGTCATATCTGCACACGTATGCGTGTAGCCCGCAAGGTTGTTGTAGGTCACTGGAAGAGCGCTGAGGCTCAGAAGCAGATTGCCGTATGGGCCCGCGCCGCTGCCGGCCGTGCCGATGCACATAACGTACGCTGCCTTATGTTCGGTATGAACATGAACAACGTTGCCGTTACCGACGGTGACCGCGTTGAGTTTGAGCAGCGCATGGGTTATCATGTAGACTACTACCCCGTATCATCACTGATGGATTATTTCAAGAAGGTTACCGATGCCGAGGCTGACGCCCTTGTTGAGGAGTACAAGAAGCTCTACACCATCAAGATTGATGAGAGCGGTGAGAAGGTATACTGGGAGAAGGTAAAGAACGCAGCCAAGGCTGAGATCGCCCTGCGTCGCGTACTCAAGGATGAGAACGCGACTGCTTTCACCACCAACTTTGATGACCTGGGTGACGCCGATATCGACGCTCCCGATTTCTGCGGTTTTGACCAGATCCCCGGTCTGGCATCACAGCGTCTGATGCAGGAGGGTTACGGTTTCGGTGCTGAGGGTGACTGGAAGACAGCCTGCCTGCAGCGTACTCTCTGGGTTATGAACCAGGGTATGCCTAAGGGTTGCTCATTCCTTGAGGACTACACTCTGAACTTTGCCGCTGACTGCACATCAAGCCTGCAGAGCCACATGCTGGAGATCTGCCCGCTGATCGCTACCGAGAAGCCCAAGCTGGAGGTTCACTTCCTTGGCATAGGTATCCGCAAGCAGCAGACCGCACGTCTGGTATTCACATCAAAGACCGGCCGCGGTATCAAGGCAACCGTTGTTGACCTGGGTAACCGTTTCCGTCTTATCACCAGCGAGGTTGAGTGCATCGAGCCCAAGCCCATGCCCAAGCTGCCGGTTGCATCAGCCCTCTGGGTTCCGCAGCCTACATTTGAGATTGGCGCAGGCGCATGGATCCTGGCCGGTGGTACTCACCACAGTGCATTCTCATATGATATCACTGCCGAGTACTGGGAGGATTTTGCCGAGATGTGCGACATCGAGTACATAGGCATAGACAAGAACACCACCATCAGCGGATTCAAGCAGCAGCTCCGTAACAACGAGGTTTATTTCATGCTTAACAAAGCCCTTAAGTAATTATGGCATACGATCCCAAATCAGTTATTGAAAAAGGACAGGCCATTCTCGGTATAGAGTTTGGCTCAACCCGTATCAAGGCTGTGCTCATAGACCCCGAATACAAGCCGATTGCCCAGGGTAGTCATACCTGGGAGAATCAGCTTGTGAACGGGCTGTGGACATACAGCGTTGAGAGCATATGGTTCGGACTTCAGGACTGCTACGCAGACTTGCGCAAGAACGTGCTCAAGCAGTACGAGGTTGAAATTGAGAATCTGGCTGCAATAGGTATCAGTGCAATGATGCACGGTTACATGCCTTTTGACAAGCACGGTAACATACTGGTTCCGTTCCGCACATGGCGTAACACCAACACAGCCAAGGCAGCCGCCGAGCTGTCCGACCTGTTTGTGTTCAACGTACCTCTGCGTTGGAGCATATCACACCTGTATCAGGCCATTCTGGACAATGAGCCGCACGTTAAGGACATTGATTTCCTGACCACTCTGGCAGGCTTCATCCACTGGCAGCTCACAGGAAAGAGAGTGCTTGGCGTAGGTGATGCATCGGGTATGATTCCCGTTGATCCCGCAACCAAGAGCTACAACGCTACAATGGTTGAGAAGTTCGACAAGCTGATTGCCACCAAGGGTTATCCCTGGAAACTGCTTGACATTCTGCCCAAGTCACTTGACGCCGGTCAGGATGCAGGCGTGCTCACCGAGGCAGGCGCACGCAAGCTTGATATCACCGGACATCTCAAACCGGGCGCGCCCATCTGCCCTCCTGAGGGCGATGCAGGCACCGGTATGGTTGCTACAAACGCCGTGCGTCCTCGCACCGGTAACGTATCGGCCGGTACATCATCATTCTCCATGATCGTGCTTGAGAAGGACCTTAAGAAGCCTCATGAGGTGATTGATATCGTTACCACTCCTGACGGAAGTCCCGTGGCTATGGTTCACTGCAACAACTGCACAAGTGACCTGAACGCATGGGTCAACCTGTTCAAGGAGTTTGAGGAGATAATGGGCATTCCCGTTGATATGGGACAGCTCTTTACCAACCTCTTCAACGTTGCCCTTAAGGGTAATCCTGACTGCGGCGGCATTATGAGTTACAACTATGTATCAGGTGAGCCTGTTACCGGTTTTGCCGACGGACGTCCGCTGTTTGTACGCTCAGCAAATGACAAGTTCAACCTGGCTAACTTTATGCGCGCTATCATAAGCGGTGCAATAGGTGTGCTCAAGGTTGGTAACGATATCCTGTTTAACGAGGAGAAGATCAAGGTTGACCGCATTACCGGTCACGGCGGTCTGTTCACCACTCCGGGTGTAGGCCAGAGGATTCTGGGTGCTGCCCTGAACTCACCTATCTCCTGCATGAAGACTGCAGGTGAAGGCGGTCCCTGGGGTATGGCTATCCTGGCATCTTACCTTATCAATAACAAGAAGAACCAGTCTCTGGCTGAGTTCCTGGATGATCAGGTATTTGCCGGTGATACAGGTACTTCTGTCGCTCCCACACTTGAGGATGTTGCAGGATTCAACGCTTACATTGAGAACTACAAGCAGTGTCTGCCTATTGAGGAGGCTGCTGTTAAATTCAAAAAGTGAGAATTGAAAATTGATAATTGTAAAAAGGGTTCGGAAAAAATCCGAACCCTTTTTATTTCTAGAGAATTAACGCAGGTGTTTGTTAATTCTCAATTTTCAATTCTCAATTCATTACCATGCCAGGGCCGAAGCACCCAGTATGGCAGCATCAGATTCCTTGAGTGATGAATAGAGTATCTGAATCTTGTTCTTCCAGACTTTCATCAGATTGTCATTCATTGACTTTACAAGAGCTCCGTGGAAATACTCCTTGGACTTGGCCATACCACCGAATATTACGATAGCCTCGGGAGCGCTGAACTTTACGAAATCAGCAAAGGCACGGCCCAGCAGAGTTCCGGTGTAGTTGAATATCTCAAGTGAGAGCTCATCGCCCTGCTTTGCGGCATCATAGACGTCCTTTGAAGAGATCTTCTCAGGATCAAGCTTACGCAGCAGGCTGTCGCGCTTATCGGAAGCAAGAAGCTCACGTGCAGTCCTGGCAACGCCCATGGCACTGGTGTAGGTCTCAAGGCAACCCTTAAGTCCGCAGTTGCACTGACGTCCGTTACGCTCTATGCATACATGACCCAGCTCGCCGGCAAAACCGTCGTGTCCGTAAACCATCTTGCCGTCAATCACGATTCCGCTGCCTACTCCTGTTCCAAGAGTAATCATGACAAAGTTCTTCATGCCTTTGGCAACACCGTATGCCATCTCACCCATAGCGGCTGCGTTGGCATCATTGGTAATGGTTACGGGAATACCGACCATTCCGGACAGAAGCTTTGTGAACTCTATGATTGTGGGCTGACCGTCTACATAACCCCACTTGAGGTTAGGAGCATACTCTATAGTACCTTTATAATAGTTGCTGTTGGGAGCACCGATACCGATACCCTTCACCTCACCTACATTCTTTGTCTTGGCTATCAGGTCCTTGATGGCGCCTGAAAGATCATTCAGATAATCATTCAGGTTGGTCTGCAGTGAAGATATTACACACTGCTCCAGAATCTCACCTTTGGCATTGACAACACCAAGTTTTGACGACTGTCCGCCTACATCTATTCCTATTACGAGATTTTCCATATATCAGTCTTTTTTGGGTTTTGAACCTATAAGTGCATAGAAGAATATGTAACCGAAGCCCAGAATAACGAGCCAGTAGCTGCTCATGTATGTTGTAGCATCGGCAATTGCATTCTGGATGAGCGGGAGAACACCACCGCCTACAACCATCATCATGAAGATACCCGATGCAAGAGCTGTTGCCTTACCCAGGCCCTCAACTGCCAGGTTGAAGATAGATCCCCACATTACTGATGTGCACAGACCTACAAGAACGAGCAGGAGAGCTGCAACGGGAACCTTGGCCATCTCAAAACCGGAGCCATTGAATACAGGCATTGATACCAGGTTTTCCTTTGATGAGAAGATGGCGCAGAGTACAAGAATCAGGGTGAGACCTGATGTAACGGCCAGCTGGATACGGCTTGATACCTTTCCGCTGATGAGGCTTGAAGCAAATCGGCCGATAAGCATCAGGAACCAGTATGAACCGGCGCAGAAACCGGCAATAGCAGCTGCATTGGTAAGCAGACCGCCACCCTTGGCTGTGGTATCGGACAGATACAGGTTAAGGGTACCGGGAGTACCTACCTCAACACCTACATAGCAGAAGATGGCAATTACACCGAGTACGAAATGACGGAACTTCCAGGGATTGGGAACGTCCTTACCGTCATTTGAAGAAGCTGTCTCGGGATCAACCAGAGTAAGGAAGCTGATGATGATGAAGGCCAGTACGAATACGACCATGGCGATGTAGAGCACCAGGTTGATATCCTTGAATGCTGTGGCGGGAGTGATGGTTCCTATCAGGGCGCCAACCAGCATCGGAGTGAGTGTTCCAAGCAGTGAGTTGAAAGTACCGCCTATCTGTACCAGCTGGTTACCGCGCTTGCTGTCACCACCCAGAAGTGTAAGCATGGGGTTGACTACGGTGTTGAGCATACATACGGAGAAACCTGAGATAAAGGCACCCAGCAGATATACAAAGAAGCTGAACGGAACGCCGGTAGAACCGGGGTTAACTCCGATGACACCTGACAGGAACTGAACGAATACGCCAGCAAAACCTACTGCGATTGCAGTCAGGATGGTTTTCTTGGAACCGTTCTTGTAGAAGAGCTTACCGGCGGGAATACCCATGAACAGGTATGCCAGGAAGTTCATCATATTACCCATCATACCCAAGGCGTTGGAGCCGTTGATTCCGGGCTGGTTCTTCCAAATGTTTGCAACAGGTGCGGCAAGGTTAGTCACGAAACCCACCATACCAAAAAGGAATATCATCGTTATAATGGCAACGATATTCTGATTCTTTTTCTGGGACATAGTGATTAGTTAGTTTTAAGTTGATAAATATTTGTTTTGAATTATTATAGGCTAGTACTTACGTAAACGCAAATGTAGCCATTTTTTCCATATGGACAAACAATCCAACTAAAAGTCAAAACAATCAACACCGAAACAAAAATAAACCTATCTTTGCGTTAAATGTTTACGACAATTAATGCTAATATGAAAACAATTCTCAAGAAAGCCACCGGATTCATCCTGGCTATGGCAGCAGCTTTCATCTGCTGCGCTCCCTCTGTAGCAGCAAAACCTAAATTCCCTCTCATGGACAGTGCGCCATTTGACACCATCGTAGACGGTCAGAAAGTAGCCCTTTACACCATTCAGAAAGGTAAGGTAGCAGCTCAGATAATCAATTATGGAGGTTTTGTAGTAGGTCTCTACTCACAGGACAAGAACGGCGAATATGCCAATCTTGTAAGCCACTATGACAACATCAACCAGTATTTCCGTTACAACATGGGTATGATAGGCCCGGCCCTGGGTCGTTATGCAAACCGCATCGCCAACGGAAAGTTCTCTATCGACGGTGTTGAGTACAACATCACCAAGAACAGTGGCCAGCACACTCTGCACGGCGGAAACAAGGGTTTTGACCACACCATCTGGACAGTAGTATCGGCCAAGAAGGATAAACTGGTTCTCTCTTGCGTCCTGCCCGACGGTCTGGACGGATTCCCCGGTACCCTGACAACTTATCTCACCTACTCCATCACCAAGGACGGCGGTCTGCAGATAAGCTATGAGGCTACTACCGATAAAGCTACAGTAGTAAACCTCTCCAACCACACATACTTCAATCTGGACGGAGCTGGAAACGGTGACATCATGGATCATGAGCTGATGATCAATGCCGGTTTCATTACCGAGACTGACCGCAGCAACATTCCTACCGGTGACTACGGTCTGGTTGATGACACTCCTTATGACTTCCAGAAGCCCGTACGCATAGGTGACCGTCAGTACTCACCGGCTCCCGGTCAGGGTGGCCGCGGCGGATTCGGCGGTTTTGGCGGACAGGTTCCCGAGGGTATGGTACGTAACTATGACAACAACTTCTGCCTCATCCACACTCAGGACGGCAAGGTTGAGAAGGTTGCATCCCTCTACTCACCCAAATCGGGCCGTTACATGGAGGTTTGGAACAACCATCCGGGACTCCAGGTTTACACCGGTGCCCGCACAGCTATCGCACTCGAGTCACAGATGTACCCTGATTCACCCAACCACGAAATGTTCCCCAACACGGTTCTTCGTCCGGGTGAGACCTATCAACACACTGTCATTTACAAGCTCTCTGTAAAATAGGCCCGAATCACACAAAAGTGACACTCCCCTCTGTGTTCTTCTTCAAAAAGCACACAGGGGGGAGTGTCACTTTTGTGTGATTTTTTTGGATTCCTCCAGAGCTGATATTACGCGGTCGCACCAGGCATCAAACTCGGGATCTTCTTTCTGGCACTCCTTGTGCGCCAGGATATAATCCAGAGTACGTGCTATTCCAATCTCTGGTGTTATGGTTGCGCAGAAGCCGGGAACGGCACGTTTGAGCTTACTGTTGTCAAACAGTACGGAGTGAGCCTTGTCACCCCACAGTTCGCCGGTATAATTGTACGGAGCCACGTCGATAAGATACTGCGATGATACGTAATATGGATGGAGCTCTACACCCAGGCGCTTTGCCACTATCTGATAGATCTGGTTCCAGGTGATGGTGACATCGGTCGTAATCTGGAATGCCTCGCCGATGGCACGTTCATTGCCCATAAGGCCGATGAAACCCTTGGCAAAATCCTCATTGCAGGTTATGGTCCAGAGTGAAGTTCCGTCACCCTGTATTATTACCGGTTTGCCTTCAATGATGCGCTTTACCACCTGCCAGCTTCCGTTACTGCCGTGGACTGCCAATGGAACGGCTCTCTCATCATACGTGTGACTGGGACGGATGATAGTCACCGGGAATCCGTTCTCCCTATACATGCGCATAAGGAAATCCTCACATGCTATCTTGTTTCGTGAGTAATCCCAGTAAGGATTGGCCAAAGAAGTACCCTCTGTAATCACATAGTTTGCGGGCATTTTGTTATAGGCCGATGCGGAGCTGATGTACATATACTGCCTTGTCTTATCCTTGAACAGCCGATAGTCACGCTCCACCTGCTCCGGTACGAATCCGATGAAATCACAGACAACATCAAAGGTCATATCCTTGATGAGAGCGGCCACGCCCGCTTCATCATTGTTGATATCGGCCTTCAATACTTTTACGTTTTCAGGAACACGGTCGCTGCGGTTACCGCGGTTAAGAAGATAAAGTTCACATCCCTGTGAGGCCAGTTGACGCGTAATTGCAGAACTGATTGTCCCTGTACCTCCTATAAATAAAGCTTTCATAAGGTTAGTATTATTATTGGTTATCAGCAAATGTGGAAAAGGAGACTGTCCCCTTTTTCACATTTTACGAATATAGGCAAAAAACAAAAACGTGCAATTGGGGACTGTCCCCTTTTGTATCATTAAGCCGGATGAAGTTTTTTTATTACTTTTGTGCACCGACACTAACCGGAGAGAATTAAGCTAAATCACATAGATAATGAGTAATAAGAACACTCTCAAGAGCCTGTCATACGCATTGGTGACAGCTATCATCGGCTCAGCCATGACCGTATCATGCGCAGGCGGAGCCGGCAATCAAGGTAAAGAACTTATGACTGTAGGAAACCCTTATCTGCCCATGTGGGAGCATATCCCTGACGGCGAGCCGTATGTATTTGAGGATCCCGATAATCCCGGCAAACAGCGTGTATATATTTACGGATCACATGACAGCCGCATCACCGATTACTGCGGACGCGAACTTGTTGTGTGGTCTGCACCCGTTGAGGACCTCAACCACTGGCGTTATGACGGTGAAATACTTAAGGTCGATAAGAACGCAAACGGTCAGCCCATAAGCCGTAACGGACAGGCCGACGTACTGTTTGCGCCCGATATCACACTGGTTACCGCACCTGACGGCACCAAGACCTATTACCTCTATCCCAATGACCAGGCCGGCGGCAGAAACGGCCTTATTGCCAAGAGCTCACGCCCGGACGGTCCGTTTGAGGTATGCAACTGGAGCAAGAACAACCCGAATATCACAGACGGCGTGCTGGCATTTGACCCTGCAGTGTTTGTAGATGATGACGGCAGGATTTACGGATACTGGGGATTTGAGCGCTCATATGCAGCCGAGCTTGATCCTGAGACCATGGCAACAGTAAAGCCTGGCACCAAGATTGTGGAGGACATGGTTCCGGGCCGATACATGGACGGTGTGTTCAAGTTCTTTGAGGCATCATCAATACGCAAGATACAGGACAAATACATATTTATATACAGCCGTTTCACACTGGAGGGTGAGTTCGGTCTGCCTTCATCGAACTATACTCTGGCCTACGCATACAGTGACAACCCCCTGGGCCCCTGGACCTACGGAGGTACCGTGATAGACGGTCGCGGACGTGAGGTCAACGAGCAGGGAGAGCCCTTTGCATCGGGTACCGTTGACGGAAACACCCACGGCGGTATATGTGAGATAAACGGACAGTGGTATGTATTCTACCACCGTCATACCGGCACTGACGAGTATGCACGTCAGGCTATGGTCGCTCCCATCGAGGTTAAGGTCACTCCGGGCCCGGGCGGCAAGGTTGAGATATCGGAAGGCGAGTATAACTCCGAGGGGTTCTCACTTAACGGACTTGACCCGCTGGAGCGTCACTCCGCAGGTATCGCATGCTGGTATTCCGGCCCCAAGACCGCTGTTCACGAGTGGCCTAACAACATCTTCTACGGATCATACGTAGCCTCATCATACGGTACTGACACCAAGTTTGACGCACCTTATGACCTGGCAAACAACACCAACCCGATAGTCAATAATACTGACGGCTCTATTGTGGGTTACAAGTATTTCAACTTTGATGCTACTGCAGGACGCAAGAACGTAAAGTTGTTGCTCAACCTGATTCCTGAGGGTGTGGACGGAACTGTCACGGTTATGATTGACCGTCCCTGGACATCACAGGGAGGCAAGGAGATCGGTAAGATCCAGCTCAAGGCCGGCATGGCTCAGCAGCCTACGGAGATAAAGGTCAAGCTTCCGGCTCTGGGTGAGTACTCTGGCAAGCATGCAATCTACTTTACCTTCTCATCAGAGACCAAAGAGAAGTCTATCTGCACACTTTTGGACCTGGTGTTTGAGTGACACAATAGGGACGGTTCCTTCTGTGTACTAACTATAGTAAGGCCGGACAGTTTTGATAGCTGTCCGGCCTTAGTTTGTCAACAATTACACAGAAGGAACCGTACCTATCGTGTATTTAGAAATAACGGACGTAGCCAACTTGGATGGCAAGGAAGTCAATATCCCTGGATAAATTGAACTTGGAGAAATGTGCGTTGTTGTCGGTATCGTTCTTATGCTGCTTTGAGTAGCTGTAAGTTACCCCGACAAGAGGGAAACTGACTGTTAAGGCGCTGTTGTCACGCAGCTTGACGGCAAGACCGCCAGCCAGCCTGACACCAACCTCATAGCCTTTGTTGTTACGCTCTTTCTCTGTCGCATGACGGGTCTCACCGGTAGGAATCTCTATCTCTTCCTCACCATCTTCAGTCTCAACAGTCTCTGTCACCATAACGTCCTGAATGGGGCAGGATACAATATTGTACAGCTCGCCAAACATACGCATCTCGCCAAAGACAGCGAATGTCTTGCTTCCAAAAAACGACTGGTATTTTTTTAGAGCCATAGATAAGCCCCATGAATCCTTTCGCATATAACGGCTGGCAATTTTGTAGTTTGCTGATCCGCCAAAGAGGTCATCCAGAAACTCAAGGCTTCTAAGGTCCAGTTTAAGGTCACTCTCCAATGAGTATCCGCTGTATTCAAGACGGAAATCAAGTGCCAGGTCATCGGCCACGAAATAAGAGAAACTGGGACTTACACTGTAACTGTCAAAATGACCGTCACCGATATTAAGGATAGTAAGAAAGGCAAATCCGTCACCCATCTCAGCATTCTCACCTCCAATCGAATAGCTACGGTATCCGCCCGATATCCCGACTGCCTTATTCCCCTTTGTGATAAAAGGAACCTTCTCCACACCCGGCTCAGAATAACGACCAAGAAGCCCCTGAGCACCGGCAGCTGCACTAATAAGCAGCATAGATACGGCTAAGAATAACTTTCTCATAACTATGGGTCCAATTAACGCTTATCAATGATCTTGGCATCTGAATAGAGAGCAGGATTATAAGTAACCTGATCCTCAGTGACACCAAATGAGACATCCCTTATAGCAACTGAAACCAGAAGGCCCTTAGACGTCATGCTGACAGGATAATAGGTTTCCTTTTCAACTACAAGTTCCATCTTCTTGATGTCATCCTTATTCTTGTTACTGCTTAATTTCTTGCACTTGAAATACCATGCCTGGGATGTCTCCTTTACAAGCTTGACCTTGTAACCGGCAGTGATACCCTTGAGCACACTGACACTTCCACTTGCATCAGAATCAGCTGTGGCATTCCCAATGGTAACCTCATCCTTATGCAGGTCATAGGTCCAGGTAGTCTTGCCGTCACCCCATGTGACAGTGCTGCCATCAGCTATGGTTGCACAGTATTTGTCACCTAGTGACATTATCCGTGTAGAGACGTCAACCAAAAGTGCAACCTTAATGTCCATTGTCATGATAACACCCTCGCTCTGGTGTGCCTCATACTCAGCCTCCATACGTGAAATGATCTCATCTGTTGTCTGGGCGTGTAATGTCATAACGCTCATCAATGCAACAGAAAACATAAGTAATAGTCTTTTCATAAATGCAAATATTTAGTCCTGTTTTTGCGAATATAAACATTTTTTACAAATATCATCAATAGAGCAAAAAAAATAGAGCCGGGACAGGATTGCCCCAGCTCTATTTTAATATCCGATGTATGATTAACGTACAGGGATGCTGTCAACGCGAGCCTGGTGACGGCCTCCCTCAAAGGGGGTGTTCAGGTACTCGTCCATGATCTTGCGGGCCATATCGTTGTCGATGAAACGGCCGGGCATTACAAGGACGTTGGCATCATTATGCTGGCGGATGAGGTGAGCTATCTCAGGGATCCAGCAGAGTCCGGCGCGTATGCTCTGATGCTTGTTCAGAGTCATGGAGATACCCTCTCCGCTGCCGCACATGGCTATACCCTTCTCTACCTCTCCGTTCTCTATGCCACGGGCCAGTGCATGGCCGTAATCGGCATAGTTGCAACTATCGGGAGAGTAGGTGCCGTAGTCCTTGAACTCCAGCCCCTTCTCCTTCAAGTATTCTATCACGAACTGCTTCAACGGGAAAGCAGCGTGGTCACTAGCTATTCCTATCATTACTTAAGCAATGACTTTACCTGGTTGTATACGTTCTCAGCGGTGAAGCCCAGCTTCTCATCGAGCACCTTGTAAGGAGCAGAGAAACCGAATGAGCTGAGACCCCAAACCTTACCGCTGGCACCTACCAGACCCTCAAGGGTAACAGGCAGACCTGCAGTGAGACCGAATTTCTTCTTGTTACCCGGCAGGATGCTGCGCTGGTAAGCCTTGGACTGGCTGCGGAACAGGCCCTCTGAAGGAACGCTTACGATGCGGCACTTGATACCGTCCTGACGCAGGAGCTCGGCACCGGCAACCAGAGTTGATACCTCTGAACCTGAAGCGAGCAGGATTACGTCAAAGTCAGCGTCTGAACCGGCAACGATGTAAGCACCCTTGGCAGCCTGGCTGTAGTCATTACCTGCGGGCAGGGTCTTGATGTTCTGACGGCTCAGGATAAGACCTGTGGGTGAAGTGGTATTCTCCATAGCGAGCTTCCAAGCCTGAGTGGTCTCGTCGCTGTCAGCGGGACGCAGAACAAGCATTGAGTTCTTGCCCTTGTGAGTCTTGAGCTTCTCCATGAGACGGATCTGTGCCTCCTGCTCAACGGGCTCATGTGTAGGACCGTCCTCACCTACGCGGAATGCATCGTGAGTCCAGATGAACTTAACGGGGAGCTCCATGAGGGCAGCCATACGTACGGCGGGCTTCATGTAGTCTGAGAATACAAAGAAGGTACCGCAAGCGGGGATAACACCACCGTGCAGAGCCATACCGATGCAGCAGCAAGCCATGGTGAGCTCGGCTACGCCAGCCTGGAAGAATGCACCGCTGAAGTCACCCTTAACCATGTTGGTTGTATACTTGAGGAAACCGTCTGTCTTATCTGAGTTGCTGAGGTCAGCACTTGCGCAGATCATGTTGGGTACCTGCTGAGCGAGCTGGCTCAGAACTGCAGCTGAAGCTGAACGTGTAGCGTCATCGGCCTTCTGCTCAACCTTGCTCCAGTCAATCTTGGGAGCCTTACCGCTGAACCACTCCTTGAGGAGAGCAGCCTTCTCAGGATTTGCCTTCTCCCATGCAGCTTTGCGTGCATACTTGGCATCCATGATCTTGCGGAGCTCCTTGGCACGGTCAGCATAGAGCTTCTTGACCTCGGGGAAGATCTGGAAAGGATTCTCGGGATCACCGCCCAGAGCCTTGATGGTGTTAACGTAAGCGTCACCACCCAGAGGAGCACCGTGAGTCTTGCAGTTACGCTCGTAGCTGGTACCATCGGCCTTGAGGGCACCCTTACCCATGATGCACTTACCGATGATCAGGGTCGGTTTGCCGTTGGCATTCTGAGCCATGGTGAGAGCACCACGGATCTGGTCAACGTCATTACCGTTGATCTCATATACGTTCCAACCCCATGCGCGATACTTGGCGGCTGTGTCCTCGGCAGTAACAACCTTGGTCTCAGTTGAGAGCTGGATGTCATTTGAATCATAGAACATGATGAGGTTGTCAAGACCCAGAGTTCCGGCTATGCGGCCTGCGCCCTGTGAGATCTCCTCCTGGATACCACCGTCAGAGATGTAAGCGTAGATCTTGTGGTTCATTACCTCCTCACCCAGTACTGCTGCCAGATGCTTCTCAGCGATAGCGGCACCTACTGCAAATACGTGGCCCTGACCAAGAGGACCTGAGGTGTTCTCAATACCGCGTGCAACCTCGAGTTCGGGGTGACCGGTTACGGGTGAGCCCCACTGACGCAGTGTGGCCAGCTCCTCCATTGAGAACTTGCCTGTAAGAGCAAGCTGAGAGTAAAGCATGGGAGCCATATGGCCGGGATCAAGGAAGAAACGGTCACGGCCCTCAAACTTCATGTTGCGGGGATCATACTCCAGGAACTCGCTGAAAAGCACGTTAATGAAATCAGCGCCACCCATAGCACCACCGGGGTGACCGGACTTGGCCTTCTCGACCATTGATGCAGCCAGAATACGGATATTGTCGGCTGCCTTGTTCATCAATTCTTTACTGTTCATTTTATAATGATTTTAATGTAATACTCGCGATAGCTCGCAAATTTAGTAAAAATATGGCAGTGAGGAAAACGTATCTACATTTTTATAATAATGGCGCGGGCGGTAGGGTTTTATGGGTATTTTTACCTACTTTTGCGTTATGCAAACAACACTGTACACATAACACTAACCTAAAAATAACCCGCAAAAAAAATGAAGAAATCAATTATCATCAGTCTGGCGTTGCTCCTCCCGCTGACACTATGTGCAGAAATCACAAAGAAAGAGGATATCAATCAGGACAACCTCTACAAGTTCAGAGGCAGTATGACTCAGTATGAGGATCCGGGCGTCACCTACTCAAAGGCACCTAAGGGATTCAAACCTTTCTACATGAGCCACTACGGCCGTCACGGTTCACGTTACCTGCTCAACACCCCGCAGTACAACGATCCGTATTCAATCCTTAAGGCAGCCGATGACAAAGGCGTACTGACGGAATTCGGAAAGGACGTTCTCAGACGCATCGAGATAATGGCAAAGGATGCCGACGGTCATCTGGGAGACCTTACCATCGTAGGACAGAACCAGCATCGCGGAATTGCACGCCGTATGGTACGCAACTATCCGGAGATATTCAACAAGAAATCCACCATCGTGGCACGTTCCACCACTTCACATCGTGTGATAGCCAGTATGACAGCCGCCCTGATGGAGTTCTCAAGCATACTGCCCAAGATGACCATTGACTTCAATGACAGTGACTTTGACAGAGGTTACATGAACTATGAAGACAGGGCCATCAACAGTGCCAAGAACAGCCGTGAGAGAAACGCCGCTGTCAGCGCATTCAACGCCAAGCACAATAACCCCGAGCGTCTTATGTGCGCCCTCTTCACTGACACCACGTTCATAACCCGTTATCCCAGGACATCTTCTTCATCAAGCTCACGCTCTCAGATGGGAAGCGCAGCCCAGGAGACCACAACCGGTGCAGTCAGCACTACTGACCGCTCGGATGACCTCTACACCAAGATATATGACATAGCTGCAAATATGGGCAGTCATTCATATCTGGGATTTGACCTTGATGACGTGTTCACTTATGAAGAATGGTATGACTGCTGGCTGCAGAACAACCTCTACTGGTTCTCAGTTTCAGGTTATCATGACCTGACCCAGAAAATCGTACCTTACGGTCACGCAACCCTGCTGCAGGATTTCCTGGACAAGGCCGATGCCGCCATCGCTGCCGGAACTCCGAGCGCGAACCTGCGTTACGGTCATGATACAGCCCTCTACCCGCTGCTCTGCCTCATGGAGGTGAATGACTGCGGTTATGCCCCCGGTGACCTGGAGGATCTTGCAAACAAATGGGTCAATTATGACATTGTCCACATGGCCAGCAACCTGCAGCTCATATTCTTCAAGGACAAGAAGGGAAAGATACTGGTTCGCGCCCTGCTCGACGAGACTGAGGCCAAGTTGCCCGTTGAGTGCTACAAGGACGCCAAGGGCAACGAGTATCCCTACTTCTATGAGTGGGACAAGGTAGAGAAATACTATCGCGACATCCTGGCTCGCTGGACCAGAATCAAGGCTGAGCTGACAAACAATTGACAAACGCATGAGAATAGGGTTTGACGCCAAACGTCTGTTCAACAACTTTACGGGACTGGGCAACCATTGCCGTACTGTGATTGACATTCTTACAGAGTACTATCCTGAGAACGAGTACATTCTGTACACTCCAAAGATCAGGACGGATTCCAGGACGGAACCCTATTTGAGCAAAACCGGATGCAGGACCGTCACTCCAGGCAGTTTCATACAAAGCAGTTTCTGGAGGACGTTCCTGATATCGGGTATAGCCGATAAAGACGGGCTGGATCTCTTTCACGGCCTGTCAAACGAGATTCCGGTAAATCTGAGAAAGCCGTCGGTGGTTACAATCCATGACGTGGCGTTCAAGACGTTCCCTGACATGTATCATATTCCGGACAGGATCATATACAATGCCAAGTGGAAATATGCCTGCAGCCACGCGGATAAGATAGTAGCCATCAGCACATGCACTAAGAACGACATAATTGAATACTACGGGGTGGACCCGGACAAGATAGATGTTGTTTACCAGCCTGTAAACAACATTTACTATAGTGACAATCCCGGCATACGTCCCCAGCTGCCCAAGAAGATAAAGGATCACTCATACATGCTTTATGTAGGATCCATAAACTCCCGCAAGAACCTTTTGGGTGTAATCAAAGCAATTGAATTACTGCCCGATGACCTGCGTATCCCGCTTGTCGTAATAGGTAACGGCAGGGAGTACAAACAGGAGGTCCTGCGTTACATCACCGATCATAATCTGAACGACCTTGTAGTATTTCCTTCAAGCCATATAGGTACCGCCCAGTTGCGTTATCTTTATGCCAACGCCACCATGCTGGTGTACCCGTCGTTCTATGAGGGATTCGGGCTTCCGGTAGTTGAAGCCATGCTCTCAAACTGTCCGGTCATAACCAGTAACATATCATCGATGCCCGAGGCTGCGGGTCCTGACTCGCTGCTCGTTGACCCTTATGATATCGGGGATATATCGGACAAGATGGTCAGACTGCTTACTGATGAAACGCTCCGGCAGGAGACAGTAAGCAAGGGGTACGCCTACGCATCAGACCGGTTCAACCCCAAAAGGCTGGCGCAGTCACTAATGAATACATATCAAAGCATATTGTAAATCATGGCTCAATACGATATCAGACCTCTCCAGTTGAGAATACTGGATATAATGACTGAGTTTGACAGGATATGCAGGGAGCATAACCTCACCTACTACATCTGGGCCGGCACCATGCTGGGAGCCGTCAGACACAAAGGATTCATACCATGGGATGATGATGCCGACATAGCGCTGCCAAGAAAGGATTATGACCTCCTGGTAAGCCATGCAAGCGAATGGATTCCACAGCCGTATGAACTCAACTGCATAGAAAAGAGCGACTCTTTCACTGGCACATACGCCAAATTCATAGACGGCAGCACAACTATAGTCGAGAGGTATGACTTCAACTCCGTAGGAGGTATTTACGTTGACATATTCCCTATTGATGAGACCTATGACTGCCGATTCATGGCCAGGATGAGGGCTGTCAGATACAAGTTCCTCAATAAGATGGCCTATTTCTGCAACCGGAATCCGTACAAGCACGGCAAGGGGCCCGGCTCATGGCTGCCAAGGATTGTCCAGGCTCTCACCACAAATGCCAAACTCCAGAAAAAAGCATGCAGGATAATGCGCTCCGGCTCATTCCCCAAATCCAGATACGTATGCGACTATGACTTTGGCACAAACGGGGTCCTGCGCAAGGACTGTATAGGAAAGCCCACACCCATTGTTTTTGAAGGCCGTGAGTTCATGGGAGTGGAATTCACAGACAAGTATCTCACCCACTTTTACGGAGACTACATGCAGCTGCCACCCGAGGACAAGCGCAAACAGCACAACTTCTACTATCTGAACTATGACCTCCCGTATAAGGATTATGTCGATGACAGGTCATTCGTAAAGAACAGGAAATGAAGATAATCCACCTTGTTTCAAACAAAGTCTGGGGAGGTGGTGAGCAATATGTATCTGACATATGCCGTCATCTCAAAGCCGACGGGCAGGACGTACAGGTAGTACACCGTCCCATTCCGGCACTAAGGGAAAAACTTGAGCAGCTGGATATACCTCTGTATGAGATGTCACTGGGCGGCATTTCCGATATCGGCAGTGCTGTCAAACTGGCAAATCTGATAAGGAGCGGCAGTTACATACTTCATGTCCATAATTTCAAGGACGGTTTTACGGCCGCACTGGCAAGAAAGATGGCAGGAAACCGTGATGTAAGAATCATCATGACAAGGCATCTTGTCAAGCAGGGCAAGAGATCGTTTCCGTACCGATGGCTGTACCGTCAGCTTGACCGCATAATATTCGTTTCTGAACTGGCACGGAACAGATTCATGGACGGTATGCCACAATATCTCACAGACAAGGGCACAGTCCTTTACAACAGCATAACGACACCTGATATCGTAAAGGATTCAAACCTGCGACAGGAACTTGGCATCCCGTCCGGCTGCACCCTACTCATGTATCACGGAAGGATTGAGAGGGAGAAAGGCATTGAGATACTGATTGACGCATTCAAGTCCGTTCAGGCTGATAATCTTCATCTGGTTCTTTTGGGAACCGGCTCCAGGGAGTTCTCAACTCTGCTCATGGACAAGATCCGTAATGCCGGACTGGATGACAGAGTACATTTTGCAGGATTCAGGAATGATGTCATTGCCTGCATCAGGGAGTCAGACATGGGAGTCTTACCGTCAATAGTACAGGAGGCTTGTCCGTTATCATGCATGGAATACATGTCTCAGGGAAAATGTGTGATAACGACCGATAACGGCGGGCAGGCCGAATATATCAGCAACCGCAAGACCGGTATCCTAGTTCCTCCCGGAGACGCAACGGCACTTTCCGATGCAATCCTGTGGGCGGTCACATCAGGCCAGGCTGAACAGATAGGCCGGGAGGCGGCCATATGGTTTAAGGCCAACCTTTCATATCCGGTCTTTTACCGGCAAATCAAACAGATATACGGCTTAATCCAGTGAGGCCAGGAAGGACTCCGGATCGGCAAATTTCTTTGCGTAATCCCGGAGTTCAGATTCATCGGTACATTCCCACCATCTCAGACGCATCAGCTTCTCTATATCGGCATCGCTGAAACGTTTCTTTATGGGTTTGGCAGGAACACCGCCTGCTATGGTGTAGGGCGCGACATCCTTGGTTACGACAGCACCGGCTGCAATAACCGCACCGTCACCAATGGTAACGCCATCCATAATCATGACACCGCTGCCAATCCATACGTCATTGCCTATCACGACCTTGAAACCCGGTACAGCTTCACGGTCTATCTCATGGAACAGAGTCTTGTCAGTGTATGAGAAACCGAACTTCTTCTTCACGTCCATGTAGAATGGAAGTGAAGATGTGATGTTCTGGGTGGTGGGATGAGCGCTGAAGCCTGTTTTGAGGTTATCAGCAATACTGCAGAATCGGCCGCAACGTACATCAGTAAGCCTGCTGTTATTGCCTATGTAGGTTCCGAATCCCACAAATGAATCCTTTATACTGGCATTCCTGTAGACATAGTTGTTGCCCTCAAATTCCGCACGTCTTACTGTCACATTCTTGTCAAAGACCACCCGTTTCCAAAGCTTAAGTTTGGCAGGGAGGCAGTCCAGCGGTGAGAATATGTAACGGAGTCTCTTTAATGACATATATCAGATGTATTTTTTATGACGCATGGAGAGGCTCAACGGGCTTCCGCTGAAAAGTACCGGATATATATACCACCTCTTGACGTTGGGAATGAGCTTGACTATCAACACCAACCTGTACAGGAATGAATGGAAGGCATTGTGGTACTTGCGGAATGTGTATAGTTCCGATATGAATCCTTCACGGCATGTCAGACTGCGTGCACTTTCCGTACTCTTACCCTGATGGTGAATGAATGAGTATCTGGGATCAACCGCACAATGATATCCTATCTGCAACAGACGCATTGAGAGGTCATACTCCTCAGAGTAAAGGAATATGTTCATATCAAAACCTCCGCACTGCCAGAACAGGGACGTGGGCATTAGCAGGAAACAGCCGTTTATGTGATGAGCCTTGAAAGGAGCTTCATGGAGACGTCTGCGTGAAGGGAACTTTACGGGGAACAGTCTCTCCAGGATCTTCCTGTTTACTATACTCGGCAACAGGCCCAAGTCATGATTGAAAGAACTGACAAGCTGTCCGTCCGGGTTGTACTGTTGGGGAGTAATGCATCCTATATCCTTATGGCTTTCAAGATAATCCATGAGCGGGGTGACACAATCCGATGTCAACTCCACGTCACTGTTCAGGAAACAGATATACTCCCCTACGGCTACATTGGCACCAAGCATATTTCCGCCGCCGAACCCAAGATTCTGCCTGGATACGACAAGACGGAACTCATCGGCATGGGATATCAGGATATCCCTGTCTGCCTGATTCGAGTCATTATCCACTACAATCAACTCAAATGTAGTATCGGACACATACTTGCGTATGCTGTCAATACATTTAAGGACCAGACGGGCCGTATTGTAGTTCAGGATAACGAATGAGACTGACGGTCTTGCCATAAACAGCTGTAGTATAAGGATTAAAAAAGGAGACAGCCTCCTGCCTCCTCTTTATCTTAAAGTCAAGGTTCAGTTACTCCTGGGGGAGGTCCTGAATCTCAATAGGTGAATCAAAAGTTGTGGTTGATGATTCAGGGTTGACCATCTGAGTCTCAACAGCCTCACCTTCCATAACTGAACCGGCATTGATAATCTTGGGTTTAGCTACGTAAGCGGTGATAATGCTGAGAACTGCTATGCTGATGATCAGTGTCCAGGTGGTCTTCTCCAGGATATCGGTTGTCTTACGGACACCCATGATCTGGTTTGATGAAGCGAAACCTGCTGCAAGGCCACCACCTTTTGAGTTCTGGATTGTGACTACGAAGCACAGGAAAAGTGCCAGAATCACGATAATAATGAGTAAAACCTTAAACATTTTCTATTCTATTTTTTGATTTATCCTAACCAGTTTCTCCAAATACCGGATTTGGTCCGCAAAGTAAATGCTTTTATTCGGAAAATTCAAATAAAGGGACCGAATAATTTCCAATGCTTTGCCATATCTGCGCTGTTTGAGATAGATACGTGCCAGTGTCTCGGTAAAATACGCGTCATCAAGCTGTTCCACCTCATCGGCATCATTCTCCGGGGCATCGGTTTCATGCTGTTCATCCTGAGCCGACAGCTCCAGTCTGAATGACGGTTTCTCGTTGTCTCCGGCAAGAAAAGTATCCAGCAACTGCTCCGTTTTGGAACGGATGGCAAGGTCGGCCGCATTCTCAGGCACAACCGACGGAGTATCCAGATACGCCGATACGTAATCCATTGGTACGGCGCCCAGTTCACTTAAATCCGATGCGCACTCTCCCCTGCTCTCCAGAAAGGAGTCAAGAAGGGACATCATACGTTCATCCTTATTCTGTCCCATTACCACTTGGCTACTGTTGCGTTGAATATCTGGTCAACAATATCGTCAATCATCTGCTGCACAAGTTCATCCTGCACAGATGCCAGTTGTTGTGACGCATCGTACTCTCGTGTTGCCGTGAATGATTTTTCAAAATCATCAGCATGCTTCTTGTTGTTGGTATACTTGACCTTGACAGTCATCTTGAGCTGTACCATTGACGAGAATCCGTCGGCTGAGACAGACTTGTTGGTCTGGTCATATGATGTGATCTCACCGGACAGGACCAGGTCACCGTCACGTTTCACCTGATTCAGCTTGGTCTGACGGTTGTAGATATCACTCAAGGTATTGTTGAACATGGGAGCCATGGGAGCCCACTGATAAGCCGCACGGTTTGAGAAGGTCTCAAGTGTTATGGTCTTGATGACATTGTAGTCAATAGCGGTATTGTTCAGCTTGTATGAAACCGTGCATCCTGACATCAGAAACACTGACGCCAACACAAAAAGGACTGATTTGAGACTGTTGTTCTTCATTCCAGGTTGTACTCTTTGATTTTACGGTACAACGTACGCTCTGATATGTTCAGGTCAGCTGCCGCACCGCGACGTTTGCCTCCATGCTTGGCCAGAGCGCGTTTAATCATATCTTTCTCCACCTCATCGAGTGACAGGGTCTCCTCTACGTAAACCTCAGTATCCTGTATGTCATCATCATCCTGGGCACTCTTGCGGGAGCCTGCAGGGACGTTGACGGTAGTGGTTCCCTCATCGGGAGTAAATATGGATACAGGCTGCTGTACGGGCTGCTGGTTCTGCGACATGCTGTTTACCTGGGCCTTGAGATCAGTGATGTCACGGCGCATGTCAAACAGCACCTTGTAGAGTATCTCACGCTCGTTCTCGAATGAGTTCTCCTGACGCTGTCCACCGGCCAGCATAGGCAGCATTGAGGTGCGACGGTCGGGCAGATACTCCTGGAGCATATCGGCTGTGATGATACGCTGAGTTGCCATGATTGATATCTGCTCGGTTATATTCTTGAGCTGGCGCACATTACCCGGCCAATGGTAGGTCATGAGCATCTGCTTGGCATCATCGGACAACTGTATGGCGGGCATGCGGTATTTCTCGGCGCAATCGGCCGCAAACTTACGGAACAGCAGCAGCGCGTCTGATCCACGCTCGCGCAGTGAAGGCACCTTGATGGGAATGGTGCTCAGACGGTAGAACAGGTCCTCGCGGAAACGTCCCTGCTCTATGGCGCGCTGCAGGTCCACGTTAGTGGCGGCAACTATGCGTACGTTGGTTTTCTCAACGGTGCTGGAGCCCACACGGATGAACTCACCTGACTCCAGGACTCGCAGCAGGCGGGCCTGAGTGGCAAGCGGCAACTCGGCCACCTCATCAAGGAAAATGGTGCCTCCGTCGGCATCGGCAAAGTATCCCTTACGGTCACTTATGGCGTTGGTGAAAGCACCCTTTACGTGACCGAAAAGTTCTGAATCTATGGTTCCTTCCGGTATGGCGCCGCAGTTCACGGCCAGGTACTTCTTGGTCTTGCGCAGACTGTTCTCATGTATAATTCTGGGGAATACATCCTTTCCGGCACCACTCTCACCGGTAATGAGTACCGTCAGGTCAGTAGGCGCAACCTGAATGGCTACGTCTATGGCGCGGTTCAGTTCCGGCGAGTTTCCGATGATGCGGAACCTCTGTTTCATCCTCTGTATCTCTTCTACGTTCATATCTCTCACATGATAGACTGACAAAAATACACATTCTGCCTCTTATACGGAAATTTTGGCAGATTATTTTACTGTAGCCCCTCTCCACCTTAGGGAACTGGAACGCACGTACAGCCATTTTTCTCCCTAAGGTGGGCGGGGAATACGGAATATCGCGGACTACCCCCTCACCTTAGGGAACTGCAGCGCACGTACAGCCATTTTCGTCCCTAAGGTAAGCGGGGAATACGGAATATCGCGGGCTACCTCCTCACCTTAGGGAACTGGAACGCAGGTACAAACGATTTCTTCCCTAAGGTGGGTGGGAAATACGGAATATCGCGGGTGAGCCCCTCACCTTGGGGAACTGGAACGCAGGTACAAACGATTTCTTCCCTAAGGTGGGCGGGAAATACGGAATATCGCGGGTTGCCCCCTCACCTTAGGGAGCTGGAACGCAGGTACGGCCATTTTTCTCCCTAAGGTGGGTGGGAAATACGGAATATCGCGGGCTACCCCCTCACCTTAGGGAGCGGGAACGCAGGTACAGCCATTTTTCTCCCTAAGGTAGGCGGGGAATACGGAATATCGCGGGTGAGCCCCTCACCTTAGGGAGCGGAAACGCAGGTGGGGGCTATTTCTTCCCTAAGGTGAGCGGGGCAGATGAGTGGAAAAATGTCTATATTTGCAGATTATGGAATTTGGAACTTATAGGGAGCTGGTGACGGCGGCGCGTCCGCTGTTTGAGGCTGAGGATTGGAGCAGGCTTAAGGGGTTGCTCCGTGAGGGTATTGCCAAGGGGGCGTACGGGACGGACAGTCACGGTATTGATACGCTGGAACGGTGTATCAGGACGGGTACGGTGATAGTACAGAAGACCGGACTCAAGAAGGCGTCTCTACTCACTGCGCTGTTTGACCCGATGGTACAGCAGGGACTTGTTGCTCCCGAGCAGTTCAAGCAGCAGTTCGGTGAGGATGCGGCGCAGCTCATCCAGGGAATGTGCCGCGTCAAGGAGCTCTACTCCAAGCATGACTCCATTGCCGAGGAGAATTTCCGCAAGCTGCTGGTATCATTTGCCGAGGATGTCCGCGTCATCATATGCCTTATTGCCGACCGCTACGTGCTGATGCAGATGCTGGCAAGCACCACTGACACTGAGTACCGCCTGCATGTGACGGAGGAATGCCGTCTGCTCTACATACCCATGGCTCACCGTCTGGGCCTGTATGCCATAAAGAGCGAGATGGAGGATATGGTGGTCAAGTATGAGCACCGTGACATATACAATGACATTGCGCGTCAGCTCAATGAGACCAAACGTGCACGAGAGGCTTACATCAAGTCATTCATTGAGCCTGTAAAGAAGCGTCTTGAAGAGGCGGGTCTCAAGTTCACCATCAAGGGACGCACCAAATCCATATCCAGCATATGGAACAAGATGAAGGCCCAGAACACTACCCTGGACCACATATATGACCTATTTGCCATCCGTATCATACTGGATTCGCCGGCCGATAAGGAGAAAGCGCAGTGCTGGCAGGTGTACAGTATCGTGACCGATATGTACCAGCCCAACCCCAAACGTCTGCGCGACTGGCTGAGCGTGCCCAAGAGCAACGGTTACGAGTCACTGCACATCACTGTGAACGGACCTGAAAACCGATGGGTGGAGATCCAGATACGCACCCGCCGCATGGATGACATCGCAGAGCGAGGTCTGGCTGCCCATTGGTCATACAAGGGTATCAAGAGTGAAGGCGCGGCCGACAGCATCATGGCCGGAATCCGTGAAATACTGGAGCATAACACCAGCCCTGATGAGATGCGCAAGGACTTTGCGCTGGACATGTATCAGGAGGAGATATTCGTATTCACTCCAAACGGCGAGGTACGCCAGCTGCCCAAGGGCGCCACAGTCCTGGACTTTGCGTTCTCCATCCACAGCCGATTGGGCCTTACCTGCGTAGGCGCCCGCGTTGGCGGACGCAACGTGCGCATAAGCCACAAGCTGCAGAGCGGCGATACGGTCGAGGTCCTGACATCGACCACCCAGACGCCCAAGCAGGACTGGCTCAATATAGCCGTGACCTCACGCGCCCGCATGCGCATACGCCAAGGCCTGAACGAGATACGCAACCGCGAGGCTCAGGCCGGCAAGGAGCTTCTGCAGCGCCGTTTCAAGAACCGCAAGATAGAGATATCGGAAAGTGACATGTCCCGTCTCATAGTACGTATGGGATTCAAGGGACAGACCCCGTTCTTCCATGCCCTCATGGAGAATGAGATCACTGTCGATGACGTACTCAAGGTATATGAGGAGATGCACGCCCAAGCCGAGCAGGAGGTGCATCACGCAGAGGATTTTGACATAGAGAAGACCTTTACTGATCAGGACAGGAAAACCGGCCAGGATACTGACGTACTGGTCATAGGCGACAACCTTACCGGAATTGACTTCAAGATGGCCGGATGCTGCCACCCCATATACGGCGATGACGTAACCGGATTCGTGAGCATCAACGGCGGCATAAGGATCCATCGCAGCTTATGTCCCAACCTGATGCGCATGAGGGAGCGCTACCCGTACCGCATCGTCAGGGCACGCTGGTCTGGCAAGAGCGGCAGTCAGTACAGCATCACGCTCAACGTTATCGGGCAGGATGACATTGGCATAATATCCAACATATCCTCCATAATAAACAAAGAGCCCGATACGATGCTAAGGTCTATAAACATCGATTCAAACGGAGGGTTGTTCCAGGGCCGTCTTACAGTGCTGGTCAGTGACCTTTCATCACTTGACAGGCTTATCAAAAAACTTAAGCAGGTCAAGGGTGTACGTGAAGTTGAAAGAATAACACAATAACACAATAACGCAAAATGAAAAAACTATTCATCATTGCAGCATTGTCAATGATTGCTGCCGATGTATGTGCGCAGCACATCTCAGAGCAGGAGGCACTGGATCGTGCCTTAGAGTACATCAGCAGCAACAGTAAGACTTGGGCAAGCCGCAGCTCCGCACCTATAAGAGGCGGGAGTGTGAAACTTGAATCGGCTACTGTCGATGCAAAGAGCATCTATGCCTTCAATCTTAAGGACGGCGGATTCATCATAGCATCGGCCGACAGTCGTACCCTACCAGTTCTGGGATACTCAGACAACGGCTATATTGACTGGGATAACCTGCCAGAGAATATACGTTCATGGTTTAAGCAGTATGATCAGGCCATCGCCACAATAGGTGACCGCACAGACTATAAGGACGGCAACCTGATAAATGACAACAATCCAAAACGCACAGGGACACGTACGGACAGAACGCCCATAGAACCGTTCATAAAGACACATTGGAATCAATTCGAGCCATATTATGACCTGACACCACTGTACGCAGGAACGGATTCCACACTTAATGGAAAACAATGCCTAACAGGCTGCCCGGCTACCGCTATTGCACAGGTCCTGAACTATTACAGGTGGCCGGAAAGCATGCCGGACGGACTGGCCGGATATAACTCAATGGACTGGATCGGTATGGACGAGATGTGGTATGTTGACTCACTTCCACCAGTGACATTTGACTATGACAACATGCTAAATGATTATCATGTGTTGAATCCGGAAACCGGCAAGAAAGAGTTGGTTGGAACTGATACTGAACGGAAAGCCGTAGCCACTCTGATGCGTTATTGCGGTCAGGCCACGAGTATGATATACGGGACATCTGAAATAGGTGGTTCCGGGTCGTTTGGGGATGATATGAGAGATGCATTAGCTAATCATCTTGGTTATCCGGCCACGACCACATTATACCGGTCTTCATTCAGCAATATAGATGAATGGGAGAATATTGTCTACGATGAGCTGGCGTCAGGCCGTCCTGTAATATACAACGGAACTAGTGAGGCAGCCGGACATGCCTTTATTTGCGACGGATATGATGATACGGGGCTGTTCCACATCAATTGGGGATGGGGTGGCGAATGTGACGGCTATTTCTCTCTGTCGCTACTGAATCCTGATCATAGTTCCAACGTAACCTATGGCAGTTCTGATATAGGATTCTCCATGAATCAACAAATATTCATATATCTTAGTCCTGATTTAAAGGAACAACCCGAACCTAAGGGCACCAATATTGTTTTTTTCCAACAGGATAACATACAAGTCACGGAAGTCAATGCAGTCTCCTTCTATTACTTATTCGATGGTGAAGATAATACGGCAGTAGACAATGCCCTGGGATCGATTGATGATAGCGGGCAGCTCACTCCTCTATATTATGCCAAAAGCTATGACACTATAGCATACCCTCACAATTTAGGGGAAAACAATATGGTAGTTGTATTGATTGACAGCACGGACTTCCAGCCGGGTGATTCCGTTACACTGTATCCCATGCTCAGGTTACGTGAGCCCGGGGCAGAATGGAAGGTCATTCCTCCTACTCTCTCAAATGTGGTAACCGGACGTTCCGAAAGCGGTCAGTTTTTCATACATCCATCCGGCAAACCTTTAGGATTCAAGTTGATTGACGGAGCCATGACATATGGAACAGGAAGACTTGACGAGCCTAATGACATAACCGTATCAATAAGCAACCAGACGCCTAAGGACCTGACTTATGAGTTACAGTTCATGGCACTTTATTACGGCGATATGAAAGAGGCCGATGTCACAGACAATACACCTTACTTATCTGCTGACACCTGTATGAATAAGGCCTATATCCGTTCCTGGCAGGATGGAGAAGTGACATTCAGTCTCACTCCCAAGCACAAAGGACTTACACGCATAAAGGTGTATACCGAATATGACATATTCATAGGCGATTTCTATCTGGAACTGGCAAATGACACGCTTATCAACTACAGCAGATACATAGAGAACAGGAGCAGTTACACGATAGAAGATGGAAAGTGCTCATATGACATCGTGTTATGTGATACCACAAGCAACGGAGTCTCTGATTATGTAACTCCATCAGACAGCATAATATATAGAATCAGGTGTCTTTACAATGACAGTGAAGTTATGAATATCATTGTAAAGGATGAAATAAGAGACTATCTAAAGGCTCTATCTGCAAATAAAGGCGGTAGCTTCACCTATAAGACCGATATTGATATCAGCAAGCCAGGCTTTTACCATTTACAGTCCTATCTGTGCGACTATGTTAACGGCGAATACCAATCAATAAGTTGTAACCATTCATGTCATTTCAGGATCAGTGAGTCCACAAACGTCAAATCTGCACAGACAGATGCCGAACCGGTTATCTATTATGACATTCTGGGACGTCCCATCAGCGGCATTCCCACCCAAAGCGGCATCTATATAACAAATGACCACAAGAAGATTATAATACGCGACAAGTAACCCAAGGCTTCTGTCATTGAGATCTCAAATGAGTCTGGGTTCAACTCCCGTACCACCTACTATGCCGTACAGGCCAAGATTAGGCCGGATAAATAAATGCGTTTTTAGCAGCCTTTTGTGCTGAAAGTTGCTACATTTGCTTTCTCAATCAGTTTTTGTTATGAGAAAGAGCGTATTATTTGTTTTAATGTTTGCAGCAGCGTTTATGGGCTGCAAGACACAGAACCAGGTAGGCGTACTTACCAAGCCCACAAGCGCCACCTCAAACCTGGAGGGGCATGAGTATCCCAAGATCAACCCGGACCTGAGTGCGGTATTCCGTAATGATTTTCCCGATGCCAAGAGTGTTACCGTCAATGTAGGCGGCAAGAACTACCCTCTTGTCAAGGGTGAAGACGGCATATGGGAGGTTACAACCGATCCTCTGGTGGTAGGTTTCCACTACTACACCATGAATGTTGACGGCAAGCGCGTATCGGACCCCAACAGCAAGGAGTTCTACGGTTCAAACTACTGGCAGAGCGGTATTGAGGTGCCTGAGGCCGGTGTGGATTATTATCTGGAAAAGAAGGTCCCGCATGGTGAGATAGAGATAGTAAAGTATCAGTCTGAGCTCACAGGCTCCGAGCGTACCACATGGGTATATCTGCCGCCGCAGTACAAGAAAGAGCCTAACCGCCGTTTTCCCGTGCTCTACCTGTTCCACGGAGCCGGTGAGGATGAGACCGGATGGGGCACCCAGGGTAAACTGGGCAACATCATGGACAACCTGATTGCCAAGAAGGAGGCTGAGCCTATGATCATAGTAATGGAGCACGCCGTTGCTACTGATCCTAATGCAACCGGCCGCCAGAACATGTTTGACTTTACATTCTTTGAGAAGGTGATGGTTCAGGATATAGTACCCTATTTCGATGCCCATTACCGCACACTCACCGACCGTGACAACCGCGCCATCTGCGGCCTTTCACTGGGCGGATTCCAGTCATATACCATCGGTCTGGATCATCCTGAGCTGTTTGGCTGGATTGGCGGATTCAGCGGTTCCGGCCGTGGTCCCAATGACCGCCGTGACGCCGAGATGTATCCCAAATCAATCAATGACCAGTACCACCTGCTCTACATAAGCATAGGTACCGATGAGCCCGCACAGATGTACAAGGGCATCCATGACCTGCACATAGCTCTTGATGAGCTTGGCATCAACCACATCTACTACGAGTCACCCGGCACCGGCCACGAATGGCTCACCTGGCGCCGCTCCCTGCATCAGTTTGCTCCGATGCTGTTTAAAAAGTAAGTTCTGAAAGTGTTGAGACAGTCTGGTCCGGTGTGCAATCCATGCCGGACCAACTTTTTCCTTGTAACATGATTGTGTGGCAGCCTATAGACTGAGCCGGTATGATGTCTTTGTCGGGGCTGTCACCTATCATTACGGTTTCCGCGGGTTCAAGGCCTAACGCAGCAACTCCCAGGCGGAATATCTCCGGATCAGGTTTGCGCACCCCTACTACACTGGATTCAACCACATCCCTGAACAGGTGTGACAGGCCGAACTCATCGAGCACGGTGTGCATATTGCCGTAAAAGTTAGTTACGAGCACCATGGGGTACCGGGAATGGAGTCTTTCAAGCACAGGTTTGGAAATCTCCGAGATATGCTTGACAACCTTGTTGTAGCAATAATCCAGAACGGTATCCTGTTTTGTAAAAAGAATGCCTTTTGAATTCAGGTATTGGGTCTGCAACACTATCTTGGTCTGCAGTGTTTTGCAGAATGTATAGTCAGGAGTGATTATCTGATTTCTGCCCAATGTACGCTCTGTGTAGACATATGCCTCACGCAGCATATCCTGAGGAATATCGGCCGCAACGGCGTAGCCCTCCTGGAATGCGTTGAACCAGTGGATGCCGTCGGAGTCTATCGTTCCGCCAAAGTCTATGAGGATACCCTTAATCATGCTTGCGTGCAGTTTTCATAATCAAAACACCTATCACCGTCCAGACTATCTGGCGCAGGCGGGCCACAAGTGCAGTGTAGAGTCCGTATGCGCCTGGCACCTGTATGCCTCCCGCCGCCAAAGCCATTCCGCCCTCATATCCGCCCACCTGCATGGGTGAGAAGAATATCAAGTTGCTGAACAGCGACGAGAATGCCATTACCAGTATGCTGTCCCAGAAGGTGAATCCAGGCATGAGCATCCCTATTAGGAGCCAGTACTCCAGGCAGGATACCACACGTGCGGCGTACTCCAGAAAGAGCGACCACCAGAACGGAGCCCTGCGCTGGGTATGAAGGAACGCAATCTGACTGTCCACCTCCTCAAGTTCTGCCTTATGCTTGTCCAGATAGCCGGCAGCCCATTTCTTTACCACAGGTATGCGACTTAAAAGGCCAAACACATTTACCACGAATCCGTGACGGTAACCCAGCGAGAAGAACCTAAGCACCAGCACAAATACCACGCTCATTACGCCAAGCATCACGCACATCCACGCATTGAGCAGATACTGTGAGCCCACGAAGAAATGAAGCAACACATAGAGCACCACGGTCGACAGCCAGAAACAAAAATGCGAGCAGATATGCATCATAGAGTAAAGAATCACAGCCGATGAAGCCTTCTTGCCGCCCACATAGCCTGACAGCTCAAGGATGCGGTATGGCTCACCACCCATAAGTCCAAGCGGAGTGACATAATTGAGTGCATACCCTGAGACAGTCAATTGGAACACCTTACCGAACGGTACACGACGGTTAGTGCCGTCATTTATGATGAGCCCGAACGAGCAGGCGTTCATCAGATAAATCAGGCCCCAAAGCAGCACTATGACAGGGAACCATATTCCTGCATCGGACAGCACCTCCCTGACGCGGTTCCAATCCGCATCGAAGGTAAGCAGCATGAGAAGCACCGCAGCTACTCCGAAAACAAAGAATATGTTTTGCCAGCGTTTCTTCATATCCTGTCCATCATATCACGACATGCCTTCTCGTGATAAGCCTTCATGCCGTAAAAGATTATGTTCATGACCGTAAGCTCAAACACAAAGTATATCCAGGGCTCACCAATGAGCAGTGTTATGTAAAGCGCTATGGCGCGGGTATTGAAAGTCGATATGTTGGTCCATTTGAGAACGGGATATGTGCGGCCGCAGAACTCCTGTCCCAGTTCCTGAGGAATCTCATTGCCGTACTTGGCGCGCACAGCATCACGGAACTTCTGGAAGCAGGGCGTCATGCCCTCCTGACTGCGGGTGTAGTTCTGATAGAAAAAGAGCCATATCTTCCAGAACCAACGTTCACGCCAGGGAGTGCTACTCTGCTGCTCCGCAAGTTCACGGCTGTCGTTGAGTTCGGCGTTATCACCATGGAACAGCAGATAGATATTACGGTAATAGTCGGCTAGGCCTGCCTGACGTGAATGGAACACTATGCTGGCAAAGAACTCCAGCACCCATATCCAGATACCCCAAACCCGTCCGCCTCCAAAAGGCATAGGCTCAAAGGTAAGCCTTATGGCCAGGAAAATGTAGATAGAGGCAAACCAAAGGTCACCGGCAAATCCGTCAAGCAGACGGCCCCAAAGGGTCTTCTTGCCGGTCATACGTGCCAGCTGTCCGTCGGCGCTGTCCAGGAAGTTTGCCAGCATAAGCATGGCTATTCCAAGTATTGTCCAGTCAAGGGTGGTGTGCCACCAGCAGAAACCTGCAAATACCCCAAGAAATATGGATATTACGGTAACTACATTGGGATGGATATTAAGAGCCTCAAAGAAACGTGCAAACACATATCCTATGGGACGCGTAAACCATATGTCAAGCCACTCCTCGGTATCCTTGGACTTAAAAGTGGCAGCTATTTTTCCTTGTTTTTTATCTGTCATCTCTTGTTCATTATCAGTTCCGCAATCTTTTGCGCTGCGCCCACGGTGCATGTCCTGAAACTGGGCCAGTCGTTAAAGTCTATTATGGTGACTGTACCATCCGGGCCCACCACAGCATCTCCGCCATATACATCTGTTCCCAACAGTTCCGATGCCCTTTCTGCTACGGCTGTTAGTCTGTCAATATCAACACTGGCACTGTCGGGGTCATCGTTATAGCTCTCTTGACCGAACTTGCTGTCATTAAGCGTTGATGCATAGCAGTCCGTAAGACCAGCACCGCGTACTCCGTAGAATTTGACCACCCATCCAGGCAGATGTGCCTGAAGCACACACTCCCCTATGCCACGCTCAGCAAAACTATGCAGAGCCGCCTGGCACTCACGGGTGTTGCGTATATATTGAACATCATCCTGTATCACCGAATGGCTGTCCGGACGTTTGATCCAGCATGGATATATGTTCCAGCCTGCAGGTAATTCCCGGGTGGAGCAGACTACGCTCTCGGGGATAAGTCCAGTACCCTGAAGCAAGGCGGTTTGGGCTGCACGGCCGCAATTTATAACGGCCTGTACCGTGTTGGTAACGGGTAAGCCGGATGCAGCCAGTAAATCCAGTGCCTCACGGCTTCTTGCCATCTGGAAGATTGCTTCCACTTCTGCGGGGATCCCGTTCTGTATAAGCTCCTGCTCGGTCATGCACACCACCTGATGTCCGTGACGCTCCAGTTGCGATGCAACGGCACGGAATACGGAAGCATCACCCGACACTCTGTTGGGTGAATAAGCCTCTGCACGACTGACTCCAAGATATCTCATTGTTCCGATGCTATCAGATCGGCCTTAGCCACATCACTCAGATGGTCCACATCGACCACCTGTCCCATATCAAAAGCCTTGAGCCTGAGTCCCGACTCCAACAGACGTCGCTGGAAATAACGCATTCTGGTCTGTCCGCACTCAAGACAACCGGACAGTACCTCCAGAGCCTGTGGTTTAAGTGCATAGACGCCGGCCGATACAAACCGGCACTGCGCCTTATCATCCAGAAATGTACGTATGGTCATATCGCTGTCAGTATCCACATAGAGAGGTTTCTCGTCATCAATGAGCGATGTCACCCCCATTATACCGTCATAACCGGTATCGGCAAACTCACGCATCATCTGCTTAAAGACGCTCTCCTTGAAAACAGTGTCTACAGTAGTTACGCAAAACCTGTCATTGCCCAGATAGGGGGCCAGTGCCATAAGGCTGTGCATGGGTGTAGGGGTGCTCTTGACCGTAAGGTCTATTGGCAGCTCACGGGCCAGATCTTTTACGAAATCCGCCACTGTTGGATTATGTGCATTAACAATGACAGCTATGCGTTCGGCTCCGCAATCCATAAAGATACGGGCCAGACGCTCTATCATGGGAACTCCGGCAATAGGCACAAGCGGTTTGGGCTGACTGGATCCTTCCAATGCCAGACGACTGCCCTCACCTGCTGCTATTATGCCGAAACGCATTTCCGTTTAATCCTTGCCCTGATCCAGGTTCTTGAGTTTGTCGCTGTCATCGCGACGGTCAAAATAGAGTTTGCCAAGCGGGTTGGCATGTATCTCCTTCTCATTACGGCGGCAACGCAGTATATCAATAGCTGCGAATATAGCCTGACGCATAGACTCCTCACTGGCCAGTCCCTTGCCTGCAATGTCATATGCGGTACCGTGATCGGGCGATGTGCGTACCACAGGCAGGCCTGCGGTGAAGTTGACGCCGCACTCCATATCAAGTGCCTTGAGCGGGATGAGACCCTGATCATGATACATGGCCAGCACGGCATCGAACTTGCGGTAATCACCGCTGCCAAAGAATCCGTCGGCCGAGAAGGGACCAAAGCACTGGATCTTCTCAGCCACAGCCTCATCGATGGCGGGTTTGATTATCTCATTCTCCTCCTTGCCTATAAGTCCGTCATCACTGGCGTGCGGGTTGAGAGCCAGCACTGCTATACGCGGGATCTCTATACCGAAATCGGTCTTGAGTGACTTATGCAGTATTCTCAGCTTATCCTTGATGAGGTCTTTGGAAAGCAGTGATGCCACCTTTGATATAGGCTCATGAACGGTGGCAAGAGCCACTCTCATAGAGTCATTCATAAGGATCATAAGCGCATGGTTACCCTCACCCAGCTGTGCCTCTATATACTCGGTATGACCGGGAAAATGGAATGCCTCCGAATGTATGGTCTTTTTGTTGATGGGAGCTGTAACAAGTACATCAATCTTACCCTCACGATACTCCTTGACGGCACGCTCCAGGGCCTGATAGGCGGCAGTTCCGCTCTCCTCGGTAGGCATGCCGAAATCCACCTTCACATCCTCGGCATTGCAGTTCACCAGATTCAGACGGTCGGTCTGTGCATCCTGTGCACTATCCACTACCGTAAAGTTTGTAGGCGAGTCGATTGTCTTGCGGTGATAGGTCATCACCTTGGGCGATCCATAGACCACAGGAATGCAGAACTCAAACATGGTGGGATCCTCAAAGGTCTTGAGTATCACCTCATATCCAATACCGTTTACATCACCTTGGGTTATTCCAACTGTTATCTTGTCACTCATATAGCTTAATCTTCAGGTTCAATAATTATCTCTTCCAGATCATATCTGTATCTCTCCAAATCAAGTTCATCGGGCAGGCGCAGAGTGTAAAGGGCCGCCTCAAGCCTCTTGAGCACGTTACGCTTGGCCTGGTTGGGATAGTAAAGGAATCCCTCGGCCACAACTACGCGCATATTCTTTTCATCCACACGTGCCACCGAAACGAACGGGCCGCCCATGTCATAGTCCTTCATCTCCCAGAGTCCGCGGACTATCTGGGCATACTTGCCATGGACAACTTCATCGGACACGATGTTGAACTCACTCCTGGTCATCATATACTGACCCTCTCTGGGACCGGGCACGTTGGCCTTCATTACGGAGTCACGCTTTCTGGTAAAGTACTCGGGGGTAAAGGTATCGGCATCCCTGTAGGGATACGAGTAGATGACCAGGT
Source organism: Bacteroidaceae bacterium (assembly GCA_045113495.1). Lineage (GTDB taxonomy): Bacteria > Bacteroidota > Bacteroidia > Bacteroidales > Bacteroidaceae > Colenecus. The sequence goes on along the minus strand of JBGUIZ010000039.1, from coordinate 83,039 downwards.
TCACATCCTGCTCCACCTTCTTGACGAATCTCTCGCAACGGGCCCACAGGAAATGGCGGCCTGTCTTGATTTTGGTGAGCTCGGTGGGAGCCCAGATGTCACATCCGAATATCTTCTTGACCTGCTCCTCAATGTAGGGCTGATGGTCCTCCTTGAGCAGATCACACTCGCGGTTGAGTTCTGCCTTGGTGAAAAAGTCTATGATGACGTCGCGGTTATCGGAAACAAAGTCCTTGAACTTGTTCGCATTCGGCGCCTGAATGGTCATGATGATCTGCGGAGCGGCATATACGTCACGTGAGAACTTGAACTTGCACTTGTTGTACAGGGTGGGATCAATCTTGACTATAACGATATTACGGCACAGACGCAACGTCTTGGAGAGGTTGTTCTGGGTAATGCGGGACACCTTGAAGCAGGGCTCGGACTGGAGTACTCCGGCCAGGTCATAGGTCAACACTGCGTAGAGAGAATCTACCGCACCAGTACGGTAATCCTCCTCACCGGCTACAAGCAGCACCTCATAGGGAGAACCTGCAGATGTGGGTGTAAGAATACCCTTTTTCTTTTTCCTGTTACCGGTCTTACGTATATCGTTGTTCTTTGACTTCTTTGCTTTCCTGGTCTTACCGGAATTTGAAGAGGCTGCAGCCTCTGTCTTGGCGCTCTCCTGGCTCTTGTCACCACTTTGCGCTCTACCACCGCAGGCAACGGCAACCGTTACCGCAAGTAGCATCATGCAAACTTTCAAGAATATATTTTTCATACCATAAGTATTTAACTGTTTTCATTCTTAGCCGTACTCAACATTCCGCACGCAGCCCAGATATCCTCTCCGCGTGAAGCACGTATCGTGGCAAATACTCCGTGTCCTGTAAGCCAGTCACGGAACTCCGTCATTTTCTCTTCCGATACCGGACGCAGTGGGCTGTCAGGTATGGCATGGAAGCGTATCAGGTTGACACGGCAGCTCAGGCCGTTCAGGGTCTTGACAAGCTGACGGGCATCTTCAATCGAGTCATTCACACCCTCAAACATCGTGTACTCAAATGAGAGACGGCGCTGATGGCTGAAATCATATCGGCGCAGAACCTCCAGCATCTCTGTCATGGAGAAGGCCTTCTCGGCCGGGATCAGTTCACGACGTTTCTCCGGTGTAGGAGCATGCAGACTGACAGCTATGTGGCAATCACATCCCTCTATAAGCTGTTTGAGTTCACGGCGCAGACCTACCGTAGATATGGTGATGCGCTTGGGACTCCATCCGAATCCCCACGGTGCGGTCAGGATCTCCTGGACTGCAAGCACGTTTTCCAGATTGTCAAGCGGTTCACCCATACCCATGAACACCACATTGGTCAGGTTCTCCTTGCCCGGCAGGGAGAGGATCTGATTCAGTATCTCACCCGCGGTCAGGCTTGCCGTATAGTGCTGACGTCCGGTCATGCAGAACACGCAGCCCATCTTACAGCCCACCTGACTGGAAATACAGAGTGTGGCGCGGTCACCGTCCGGGATATAGACAGCTTCCACATAATGGCCGTTCTGTACCGGGAAGAGATACTTGACAGTACCGTCCGCCGATGCAGCCTTATGGGAGGGTGCAGACAGGCCCACCTCATAATTCTCAGACAGTTTGCTGCGCACCTTAAGGGAGAGGTTGGTCATGCCGTCAATGGAATCCACCTGCTTGACATAAAGCCAGTCCGCCATCTGCTTGGCCGTGAACAACGGCATACCGTTCTCTACAGCCACCTGCTGCAGCTGCGATAATGTCATTCCTATGAGATTCCTGAGGGCCATTATTGTCTGTTTTACTTATAAACGGAAACTAGTCCGCAATACGTCTAAATAATATGCAAAGTTACGAAATTTATTCCTTATCTTCGCTGAATATGATTGAGACTATTGATTTACCACAATACGGCAGTTCGAGCGCATACGTCAGGGATATCCTGAGCGCCATGCGCGGCCAAAATATCCTGCTCAACATAAGCGGCAGGGAAGTGACAGTTACCGATGAGGCAGCCAACCGCATGAAAGATTGTGCGGACTCATCCGGTGCAGGAATGGTATTCTCAGATTACCTCAAGTCCATGGGGCCCGATGCCATCGTACCTGCGCCGCTCATCGATATCCAGGATGGAAGTCTTAGGGATGATTTTGACTTTGGAGCTCTGGTTCTGCTCACACCGGCAGGCATTGACGCTTATCTGAGTTCCTGCGGCGCAGAATTCAAGACCGCAGGATTCTATCAGATGCGTCTGGCCATCCAGCGTGCCCTCCCCATAGTCCGTGTTACGCAGCCTCTCTACACCATTGCAGAGACTGATTTCCGTACATCGGGACAGAAACAGTTTGATTATGTGAACCCGCGCAACCGCGATGTCCAGATAGAGATGGAGGCCGCCTGCACGGAGCACCTCAAACTGATTGACGGATACATCAGGCCCGGAGCGGGGTCATCGGTCAATACTGATGAAGGCGAATTCCCCGTGCTGGCATCGGTAATCATACCTGTACGCAACCGCGTCCGCACTATAGCCGATGCCGTAAAATCCGCTCTTAGCCAGCATCTGGACGGAACGTTCAACGTGATTGTGGTGGACAACCACTCCACAGACGGAACCACAGATATACTGAGCAAACTGGCTCTTGAGGATTCACGTCTGGTGCATGTCATACCTGAGCGCACGGACCTGGGCATAGGCGGATGCTGGAACCTGGCAGTGAATGACAGCAGTTGCGGACGTTTTGCAGTCCAGTTGGACAGCGATGACCTGTACAGCGGGCAGGATACCCTGCAGAAAGTGGTAGACAAGTTCCGTGAGGGCGGATATTCCATGGTGATAGGCAGTTACCGCATGTGCAACTTTGATCTGGAGACACTGCCTCCCGGCATCATAGACCATAAGGAGTGGACCGATGAGAACGGCCCCAACAACGCACTGCGAATAAACGGTCTGGGAGCCCCCCGTGCATTCTACACACCGATAGTGCGCAAGATAGGATTCCCCAACGTCAGTTACGGTGAGGATTATGCGGTGGCCATCCGTATTGCGGGAGAGTACCGTTTGGGACGTATCTTTGACGAGCTCTACCTATGCCGCCGATGGGAGGGCAACAGTGACGCTGCACTCAGCCCGGAGAAGGTCAATGCCAACAACCTTTACAAAGATTCATTACGCACTGCCGAACTGCAGAGGCGTATCAACAATAACAGGCTCAGCTGATGGAAGATATATTCAAACATCTGGACGAATGTCTGGAAAGGCAACTGCAGGAGTGGCCTGCAGCACGTGAGGCATTCACCAACCTGCAGCAGGTCCGGACACGTGTGCTCTCATCATCGGGTCTGGCACTCCAGTACAATCCTGCACGCATCATCTCAACCACTGCAAAGGTCCAGCCGTCGGAGACCACCGCACGTCCCTGTTTCCTTTGCAGCAGCAACCGCCCGCAGGAGCAGATCACCTTTGATGCAGGTGACGGATTTGACCTGTTGCTCAACCCCTACCCTATACTGCGGGAGCATTTCTGCGTGGTAAGCCGTGAGCATCGGCCCCAAAAGATCGCGGATTGTTATGAAAAGATGCTCCGGATTGCAGAGCAGCTGGAGCCGGGATACATGATTTTCTACAACGGCCCGCGTAGTGGAGCATCGGCCCCGGATCATCTGCATATGCAGATTGGACGGTCCGAGGGTATTCCTCTGGTGGACAAGCTGCGTGAGAACGAGCCGCCGGCTAAAGACGAGCCCGTTACCATACAGCCTTTCGGATTCCCCGTGATTGTGATCAAGGGCTCTGATCCCGCCAAGTTGTGGGACTACATATCGGGCATGACTATCTATGACGGTGATTATGAGCCGCGCATGAACGTGCTCTCATTCAACCGTGAAGGTCAGGTCATAACCGCCATCATACCGCGCAGCAAGCACCGCCCGGACTGCTATTATGCAGAGGAGGGCAAGATCCTGGTAAGCCCCGGAGGAATTGACATGTTCGGTATGGTAATTACTCCTCGCAAGGAGGATTTTGAATCGCTTACTGAGAAACAGGTGCTCGACATATACCGTCAGGTAACACAGCAGCAACCCAAGATCAGGGTTGGAATAATGGCTGCAAAGGAGATTCGTTTCTGTCTTAATGACAGCTACACCGACGGCCGCAGCATCTTTGAGGGCGAGATGAAGATAAGCGTCACCGGCGGCAAGCTGGACTGGAACGGCATACTGATTGACAGTCTCACGCTTAAGCCCAACGAGCACGGCAGCACATTCACGCTGCATGATGTGACCATCGGCATTGGATTCCACTGGGAGCGCAATGAGGAGCAGACATTCTCAGGCCAGCTCAAGTTCATTGTCGAGAACGGACTGGTGCGCGCCATCAACATACTGCCGGTTGAGGATTACCTTACCAGCGTAATCTCATCGGAAATGAAACCTACCGCCAGCCGTGAGTTCCTGCGTGCCCATGCCGTGATTTCACGCAGCTGGGTGCTGGCACAACTGCGCTCGCCGCACCAAAAAGCCATACAGGCAGGTACTGGCCCTGTATTGAATGACCACATCCTGAACCGCATCATCAAGTGGTATGACCATGACCAGCATACCCTGTTTGACGTATGTGCCGATGACCACTGTCAGCGTTATCAGGGCCGCACCCGTATTATAAGCGCAGCTGCCGAGGCCGCGGTAAAGGATACTTTCGGACAGACTCTTGTCTATGACGGACATCTGTGCGATGCACGGTTCAGCAAATGCTGCGGTGGCATAACCGAGCAGTTTGAGACCTGCTGGCAGGATGAACACAAACCGTATCTGATTGCACTGCGTGACAGCAGCATAAATGAGGGCCCCCTGCCCAATCTAACAAATGAGGGAAACGCCCGTGAGTGGATACTATCAGAACCCAAGTCCTTCTGCAACTCTGCAGATGGAAACATACTCTACGAGTCCCTGAACGGCTACGATCTGGAGACCCCGGACTATTACCGCTGGAAAGTGGAGTATACGGTCTCTCAGATATCGGACATATTCCGCCGCAAGTCAGGTCTGGATATAGGCGATATCGTTGACTTAAAGCCTGTAAAGCGCGGTCCTTCGGGCCGAATCTATGAGCTTGAGATTGAGGGCACAAAGCAGACCGTCACCATCGGCAAGGAGCTGGAAATACGCCGAACGCTGTCAGAATCACATCTGTTCAGCAGTGCGTTCGTAGTTGAAAGGACTCAGGACGGATTCATCCTGCACGGAGCCGGCTGGGGTCACGGAGCAGGTCTGTGCCAGATTGGCGCCGCGGTAATGGCCACCAAGGGCTATAACTACCGCGAGATCCTCTCCCACTACTATCCCGGCACTTCTTTAGGCCGATTCTACTAAATGCACACAGTAGGGACTGTCCCTACTGTGTGCAAACGATAAAATCACTTGTTCATTTTGGCAGGAAGAATTCTGTCAACAAGAACAAGGTCTCCCTCAATATGGTAAATGTAGATCCACCTGCGGTTATGAGAAACCATTCTGCGTGCATCAGGATGAATTGATTTAATTGTTTTTGACGATGAACGTCCGATACATTCGGCAAACATTGAAAGGGATTCTATCTCATGCCTCATATTGTTGGCATAACGTATCGCGCCTTCCTCGGACAGCATGCTATCCAAGAAAATTCGGAGGTTTTCCATATCCGATTGAGCGGAAAGGTTCATCCTCACTTCAAAGATTTTCATAATCCTGGTGTACTAGCGTGAGGAGCTTATCAAAATACTCATCTACAGACATTGTGTTTTTCAAAATACTCTCTCTCGATGACGGAAGCACTCCGATATTGCCCAGACCGCTATTGACTCCGTAAGAGATCATCGGCTCTGAAACTGACGAAGGCTTACCTTGTGTGTTTTTGCACTTTTTACTCATAAGACAAACAAATAAAACTCTATCAACAAAAATAGGTCCTTTTTCTCAAATACCATACCGTCTTACCCATTTTAACACGAGAGACTCAAATAGGCTCAAAAGGGAATTAGTTTTTAAGGGGTTACAAACTTAAATTCAATTCATTATCATACAATCAAAAGTCAACCGTCTGCCACATCTCGGACATAGTTTCATATTGCCCTCACGTCCAGCCATATTGGCCCATGACTGCGGGCAACTACGAAAATGTATTTGTATTATACCTTCATCACAGGTGCCACAACACTCATTACCACCACTCCAAAATATCTCATTAGGATAATCCTTGATGCTGGCACAAACCTCTTCATCAAGTTTGAAGATCTCCAACAGACGATCTCTCCATCCTTCTGAAACATGATCTCCGTGAACAGGATCCACGTTGATAGAATCAATAATGTCATTCATAACAGAAAAACAACAATTAAATTAATCACATAGTTATAGTAATCATTCTGTAATAATCCTTCCATTGCGGTCCAGAATGACACTCTCCTCATTGTGGTTGTTGAGTTCCGCACGCAGGAGGTCCTTGGAAATCATTGTGATGTCACCATAGATTGCCGGGGTGATAATCTCTCCGGTGTTGGCATTCATCAGCCCCATAAAAGAACCAGCTCTATAAGCAACCAAATCCGGTTCTAAAACAGATTCAATTTTCTGGTCATAGTAAAAACCATCCGAATCATAATACGGATCCGCAAGATCCACCGCATAAGTGAGTCTCTTTGTACCGTCTATCACGAACGGCTCCAGAACGGTCCCGTCATAGCCCCATAGTTGCTTAACGCCATTATGTACTACAAACACACCGTCAATATAATAAGCCTCCTCCAGTTCCTCATACGGCTCATCAAAAACGCGATTGTAGTATCGGTCCAGTAGCCAATAGCCCTCCTCATTCCTGACTATCTTATAACCACCTCTGTCAAGATGGTTGATTCCGTCATACTCACCTATTTTTCCCAGAGTCTTGCTGCTATAGATTGAATAAACCTGGTCGCCATTAACCCATGTCAGTATCACACAGGTACCATTCTTGAAAACGTAATCAAAAAAGCCCGACTCGTGCGGAATATCCTCAATCACCAACTCGTTATCATGATTGATGAATCCCAACTGTTTCTTACCGTACTCAACAGCAGCCAACCCCTCGGAGAACTGCCAGGCCTTACCATACTGAGCCGGAATCACTATCTCACCTGTATTCACGTTCAGGAAACCGCGATACCCACGTTTGTCACAGAACACAGTAATGCTGTCACGTTCAGGAGTACCGGCAACCCAACGCAATCTGGGAGTCGTATACTGCTCCGTGCGTTTGTTGTAAACCCTGCAGGTGCTGTTACGGTACTCACGTACTACTATATCGGCCGATATGGTCTTGTCCATCCATCTGGCCCTTCCGTATCGGGCGCCGATGAGTTCCACCACTGAGAACATGAGCCACAGCCCCACAAATGTTACGCCTATTTTCCAGCACACGTTCAATGTTTTTGTAATCTTGTCTTTCATAATTATTGTTTGTTTTGTTTGTTGTTCTTAATCAGTTTAATACCACACTGCATAAGCAGATATGTCATACCAAGTTTACCAAGTGACCAGCAGATCAGTCTGAAATCAAGCGGCGATACGAATGAACCCCTCATATACTTCATGAGCAGTTTTTCCATATTCTCGGACTTGACAGGAAGTCCCAATTTGGCAGCTACATAAAACTGGTCGGGAATACTCAGCCGCTTTATATCAATTGTAAAACCAGGCCATGTACCAACTCTTGCACACACGTACGCATAACTGGTGGCCTTGGCCAATTCCTCCTGTTGTTCAAGTATGTATGAGTCCGGGAAGTGTCTCAGAATTACGTAACCAAGCAACTGATTGTGGGTCTGTTCCCAGCGCTGGCGTACTAGATTGGCGAATGATTCAATCCACCCGTCACGCAACTGGCGTGCAGCCCACTCCATTTCCTTGACACGACCTTCGATAAAAGCTTTGAGTATAGCACATTTCATCTCGAGTTCCTCGTTGCGGTACCTTTTTTTTATTTCATCGACAGCTTTCGCCTTGAATGGACGACTGTTTGTGACATACCAATCCAACAAACACACTGTGGGAATAGACTGCATCTTCTCACATTCCTTCTTTTTTATCAGGCCCTTAACCTTAAGAAATAGTCTATAAGGACAGTTGTCGCCTTCCATTTTGGACTGTAATTCTTTCAATTCCTCAATCAACAATGAATCCAGAACACCGCGAAAGGCTGCATCCTCCATATCAAGTTTGTAATAACCGGGGGCATTCTCATAATATGGATAGGCATATGTTCTCAAATACTCGTATATTTCTTCTGTTTTAGTCATAGACAATTATTTAATCGGTTACATCTGTTGTGATCTCATACCCAAACCAGCGGTCAAGAGTCTCTCCCACCTTGGTTTCTATTTCGGGAGTGATACTGTTCTTAATCTTGTTGAATACCAAAGCTGCGATAGCAGCATCATCAGCCAGCCCCAGCACACCCAGAAGTCTTCTTGGAATCAAATCGCCAGGTACTATTATGTAGATAATGCCTGCATATAGAAGAGTCTTATCGGCAGTAGTGAGATCACCCTGCGTCATAACATAATAGAAATATAAAGCCATACTGGTGGCGGAACGTCCAGCTTTCTTGGAGTATTTAGCTATTGTATCCCATGCTTTACTAACTGTATTCATAATGATATCGTTTTAATTACAACACATTTATTCTGACAACTCAACAAGTGTTCTCCTGAATAGAGTCCTTATTATTCCTAGTAGTGCAAGAGCCTTCTCTATATTGTTATCCAATGACTTTTCATCGTCATAATAGAACTCATATGCCGCTGAAATACTCTTGAAATCATCCTCGATATAGGTCTTTATAACCCTTCTTTCCCTATTCAGTTTGTTGCAGGCAGCAAGTACCTTAAGCGCATCCTCTTCATTCATTTCATAAACCTTTATGAGTCTGACAGAGCAATAAGATTCATTGTCTTCGTCCATCAGGAAAAGGATTGCTTTCATCTCGTAGATAAGGTATACATCCCCATCTTCATCAATCTCCGGGTTGTAGCCCATCCTCTTCAGGGCTTCAACTAATTCTGATGTCTTTTTCATTTTTATTTATCTGAGTTATTATTTGAATCACCCAAGTCTGTATCATCATCCTCGCTCTGTGACAACACCTTTTCCAATGCATCGTGGATAATGCCATCAGCTATATCAAGATGGGTAATCATACTCATCAACACATCTTTAAGATCATCATCTTCAAACAATTCACGATCTATTGACAGCCAAATGTCATCTCCCATCATATATGCTTTTACATATTTGATTCTCAGATTTATATTATCCATTAACTGATAGTATAGGAGTTCATTTGATGTATCAATATTTCTTATGGATGGAAATGACAGATTAAGATAATCATCATCAGAATCCATTACGAGAATAATATGTGCTTCATATTTGAAGCCGCATCCAAAATCTTCGACCTCTTCTGGTCTAAAGCCCAGTTTTACAAGGGCATACTGTATTTTCGCATTCATATCTGATCTTTCTTTAGTTGACACATAACTTTCAATTAAAACCTACTGACTTATGCTTGCATCCCTCATCCTTGGGCGAAAGCTCCATTCTGATTCTCTCAAACTCTTTAAGGTCACGACTACTTACTGACGGTGATTTGTGAGCTATGCAATCCTCAAGCAAATCCTGAGTAATCAGGCAGTACGGTTTATTCTTGTCCTTGATACTCTCATTGAACATCTTACGTGATGATAACTTCACAATATAGTTTATGTCACTACAATTAAATCCACAGGTTAGAGTTGCCAGCTTGGCATAATCAACACCTTCTGACACTGGCAGTTTAGAGAGTTTCAGGCGGAACAGGCTCTCGCGTGATTTGAGATCCGGCATATCCACATAAATCAACTCATCAATTCGGCCAGGACGGAGAACGGCACGATCTATACGCTCCGGATGATTGGTTGCAGCAATAACATAAACACCTCTCTGAGAAGCATTGTTGAGCACACACAAAAGTTCATTCACTTCATTATTCTGATAGTTATGTTCATCTGCCGTCCTTTCTGGTGCCAGAGCATCAAACTCATCAAGGAAAAGAATAGTGGGGCCATTTGCCTCAGCTTTACGAAACAGTTCTCCAATCTTCTCCTGAGTACCATGAATAAGTGTTGATGCCAGGTCATCGGGCACCACTTTCATGAAATTAATATTCAATTCTTCTGACATCTTCTCGGCAAAATAGGTCTTCCCGCACCCCGAGGGACCATAAAAAAGCAGGCTAGGCGGAGTAATATCGTATACCTGAGCGCACTCACCGTTATTGAGTACATTGATAAATCCCTCTGTTACAAGTTTTTTAAGTTCATCCATACCAGCCACGTCACTGAATCCGTTCCCTTTTCTAGAAGCAGCCTTGGCCGGCTCTGCGCTCTTGGCAACAGCCTTAACCTGGGACTTTTCGCTGTAATCTGTAGTAACAACATTTGAAGCATTCATCCTGCGGAGCCACTCTCTTTCTGCATTCCTTTCTTCTTTCATAATCGTCTGGTTTGGATGTCTACACTATAGTGGAGGAGTCAAAATCAACTTTTCTATCAGGAATGGATAAATATTTGTTGATTTTTTACCTCTTCCACATTTTCAATGGCCGATATGTGAGTAATTGCAGTTTGCAATTCATTAAAGGAATGCACTCCGAACTCAATAGAGCAGTCCACTATGCAGTCTGTCGTAGTCGTTTTAAGTGAGTCAATTGAAAGTCGTAGATTGGTGATACAGTCAATTATATCACTCAACAAATGATATCTGTCAACTGCCGCAATCTGGATCCTGACAGGAAATAAGTCCGATGGATTCTCCATGTAATCAACCGATACGATGGAATCGCCATGTTGCGATGCCAGACGTATCGCAATCGGGCAGTTGCGACGGTGAACGGTTACAGTGCCATCCGGCTTTTTGAACCCAATAACCTCCTCGCCGGGAATAGGATGACACTCCTTGCAGAAGTTGTATTCAGACTTTGCAAAACGGGCATTATGCCTTTTTAGGTATCCCTTGGCCTTATAAGTGAGGACGTTCTCTATCCAATCAGGTTGCGGGGTAACGTTCAGATCGGTAACAATCTCCACTATATCACCGCGGTGCAACTCTGCCTTGATAGATGACAGTTGGCCGTTGATACGCGCATAATGAGCATGAGCGCCTATCTCGCTGTGAATCTCAAAGGCAAAATCCAGTGCAGTAGCTCGCTTGGGGAGATTGATTGGTTTACCCTGAGGAGTAAACACCATAATGTCATCATTGTAGAATGTGGTCACCAGATTGTCCATGAAATCGCTCTCCTTCTGATGGAAATCCAGATCTTTGAGCACAGTACGGAACTTCTCAATCCAGCGGCTTACATTATCCTCACTGCGCTCGGCTATAATGCCAAGCTGTGAATTGCGCACCATCCTATCACTACTGATATGGACCTCTTCCCAGCAACCGTAATCCGTAAGCAACTGTACATGCAGGGACTGATATCCACTCTCCTTAGGCGAATCGATGTAATTGATTATGCTGCAAGGCTTCTCGTTAAAGGCATCAGTCAGATATGAATATATTTTAAGGGCCAGAGCCTTCTCTTGTTCCCTATCAGGACACTGATACATTACCTCTATCAGATGACGGAACGGTATGTGATTGAAGTCATCACCGCTCTTGCGCATCTTACGCCAGATACTATATGGTGCACGATAAATAGACTTTACCTCAACCTTTAAGCCGGCATCTGCCAGCACATCACTAATCTTAGTCATGAAAGCATCCAAACGCTCCTGCTGACTCTCAATGTCTTTCCGAATCAGGCCATCAATAAGTTCGTACTCATGGGGACAACGATATCGGAAACTGAGATTCTCCAACTCAATCTTGACATTGTAGAGCCCCAGACGATTAGCCAGAGGAGCATAGAAGAAATCAGTCTCACCGGCAATCTTCATCTGCTTATCGGGGCGCATACTGCTGAGAGTACGCATATTATGCAGACGATCTGCCAGCTTGACCAACAGAGCTCGGATATCATAGTGAATTGAGTTAAGCATCTGCTTGTAGTTATCCACCTGCTGTGATATCTCATAATTGCCGGAGTTCTTCTTGGTAACCACATTGACCAGAAATGCCACATCATCGCCAAACTGGTATCGGATATCATCAATGGTATAATTCGTATCCTCAACCACATCATGCAGAAACGCCGCAATGACAGGATTGGCACCAAGCTGAAGCTCATCGGCCACAATAGTAGCCACAGCAATAGGATGGATAATGTACGGCTCCCCGCTCTTTCTGGTCTGACCTGCGTGTGCCACCCGTGCCAGCTCAAAAGCAGCACGGATACGTTCCATATCCTGAGCCGATACTCTGCTCTCCATTACGGAGAAAACCCTCTGGGCTCTCTCCTGTATCATTGTGTCATTGTTCTGCATAGTAGTTGTCTTTTAATTGTATTGCCAAGGAAGTTGTCCGATAATCGCAATCAGTTCAGGACAGATCATCAACCCTTCTCTGGGGTGAGTCCTGCACCAGTCATAGATGCCGTTGCCCAGAGTGCGGGCCAGTCCGTCAATGTTGCTGTTCCAGTATTGCTGGCGGTTGCGTTTGAGCCATTCGGCATAGAGATGCATCTCAAAATCCGGATTGATTCTATCCATGCGGTCATTGTGAACCGTATTCATCTCATAGAAGACCTCACCGACCGCCTCAATCAGTTTGCTGTCGCTTACATGCTGACCGTTAAGGCCAGGCATGTAATGCTCCAGGAGTCTGTCACGAAAGAACTCGTATGATTCTTTCTTGTTCATACCCATAAGCGTGTATGGGTATTGTCTTTTAATTTGATCTATGTAGTACAGCATGATAGTTACCTCTTAAATACAACATTTACTGAAACCGTCTTGCCATCGGCCAAATCAGTTTTCTGCTCATAAGTCAGGTCATTGGCCGATACCGTGTAGAAGCACAGGCATTCGTAGCGGTTTATGCTGTCATAGTAGACAACAACCTTTGTAAGCAGTTTCTGCGGGATTATCTCGACGGTATAAGAACCGGAATCGGCGTGCGACTTACGGAGTTGTTTTGAAACCAGTTCAAGAAGTCCGTCATCGCCATCAAAAATCTGGATCTTGTTATCCTTGTAGTTCAGGATCTTGGTCTTGTACTCACTTATCTCCGATGCATGGAGCATCACTGAGTATGCCTCTTTGGGACCGTTAATTCCATCCCATACGAACTTGGGCAGATGCTCCAAGCTGAAGAACTCCTGAGTGTTCTGTGAGCGGTAGTACTTTTCACCCTCTCTCCATACGAACTCCAGGGTTACCAGATAACGGTCATCTTTCATAGTGATAGTCATCCTTACAGCATGGTTCTGTCTTGCCGGTTCATAGAATCCCAATGAATCATTCAGGAAGGACTCATCGGTACGTACCAATATTGCGATCAACTCTTTCCATGTAACATGGCTGAGCATTCTAATCTCCTTCATTGAGTTTGGCTCATGATTAACTGATATTGTATTCATGTCTTTTTAGTTTTTAAAAGTTATTGTTTCTGTTTTGATTGAGTGCCTGCTCTTCGGCCTCCTTGTCAAGATGGAATGCTGGAACTTTTTGTCCATCAACCTCAATAAAGGAATTGCGGTTTTCGGCCTTATCAAGCAGCTCTTTGAATTCGGATACATCACTCTCATTGTACACTTTATCATCTACCTCGAGTTTGTATCTGAGTTTACCCTCTCCGCGCCCTTGTATGACTATTACAGCCGAACGAACCTTACCGTTACGCTCTCTGTACCATATCTTAAGAAGGCGGAACCAACCGGACACCCTAGCGACGATGCGGTCGCCAAAGGCGATTATTGCCATTATCGCAGCCACAAAAAGGGCTGAGAACACCACTGCAGCAAGTACTGACAGTGCAATCACTGAAATTAATTCTAAAATCATAGCTTTGTTATTAATTGGTTATTACTTGGAATTCTCTTTCACAAACTTCTCCAGGCTTTCCTCAGAGACCTGCGGTTTATTGATCCTCTCGGCTATTGCATCCTCAAGCATGGACTGCGTAAGTACATATTTGGATGATGAAGCCATCTTGCCAATGGCCATCAGTATGGTCTTGTTCACATCCCTGTATGAGAATGGGGCCGATGCCTCTCCCAGTTTCTGGTAATCAATATTCCTGTCAATGAACGGCAACTCATGAAGGTTCTTCTCATACAGATGTCCCAGACATTGGGCCGATGGTGCATCGACCCTGATTGTGCGCAGAGTCCTGCTCTTGACGGCAAAGTCAATTGCATCCGCACGGTTAGTCGTTATGAAGCAATCAACACGGCTATTCTCCAAAAGCGTCAGCGCATGTGACACCAGTTTGTTATCGGCAGCTGCCGAATCAGCGTTTGAACGGGAGCAGAACAGTGCATCACCTTCGTTGAATATGAGTATCTGATGTTCCTTCTCGGCTGTCGCGAACAGTTCGCTCAAGTGCTTTTCGCTGTCTCCTACCAGACGGCCAAGTATATCGGCTAAGCTGACCTCAACATACTCGCGTCCCAAGATATCGGCCAGCATCTGGGCCCTAAGTGTCTTACCTGATCCGGAAGGTCCGACAAATACGAACAGGAAGCATCCGTTCAACTCCTTGAGTAAACTTTTACTTGTGCTGTACTGGCTCACTATCTCCGGTACGTCTTTTATCACAGACAGTATCTCTTTTATATCCTGTTTCTCTTTGTCATTCATAACCATATCGTCGACAGAGAGTTGTATACTGTTTGGTTCCTTCTTTTCGGCCTCAACTTTCAATGTCAGGAGTTTTGTTTCATCTATCATCCCATCCAACAATCCTGAATATCTGCGTGAAACCGACCCTATAGTCCTACCCTTGAAGAAGTAATACAGACGCTCCCATAACGTCAGTTTTTCCGGCAGGACTATCAGTCCCTTTTCGTTGACTGCGACAGAGCCATAGATCCTGAAATCCGGATTAAGCCCCTTAAGCTTGTATATTACGCTCTTAAGGTTACGCTTAGGCAACATTCCGATGTTGTCAAACAGAATGGCATCAACGCCCTGAGTGATTATAAGAGTGAAGAACTGCACCAATGCCATGCAGATTGTATTTATCATACTGCGTGACTCAACAGTAGCTTTCTGTATGACACGGATATCCATAGAGTGCGCCTCATTTATCAGAGTCCTGTAACTCTCGGCTTTGTATTCGCCGGAATTCATGGGCTCCATCACGAGTGATTCAACTCCCTGTCCCTTCAGGTTGGGAAGCATTGCAATGGTTGATTCAATCGAATCATTGCTACGGTAAATAAGTTGTCTCATTTCCATAAAAAAATCTTGGTTTTCATCTCTAAAAGTAGAGAGTCCAACCAAGACTAAATATCACCAGGGATAAACCCGCGGATAAAAGAGATTTAACTATTATTAACCGTAGTTGCTAAAAATACTACTATCGTTACAACCATCAATAGTAATTCATAGGGCTAACAGATAGATTATTAAAAATACAAGTATTATTACACTTAGTCCGTTTAGAATGAATAAAATTTTAATGAAACGTTTATTATTGTTCTCAATCGTCTTCAAATTGATGGAATCTAAATCTTCGAAGTATCTATTGTTTTTTTCCATCGTTGAACCCACAGAGTCGATGATATCTGTTATAGTTTCAAGTCTTTTATTAATGTTGTTGTTCTTTAGTAAACTATCAAATTGTTCATACTCTTGTTGAATGAGTTTATATTTTTGCTCCACTTTATTTTCAAATTCATCTAAAAGAGTTTTATGCATTTCAATCAAAATACTTTTCTCCTTATTGATACGTTCATCTGAGGAAATATTGTGTTCTAGTATTTGTATTTTATTATCTAATTCCGCCAAATCTTCTTTAGATGTTTTATCATGAATCATCATGCTCAAATCGTCGAAATAATCATCTGTTTTTGTTTTGAATTCCTCAAAAACAGATCTATTCACCTTTGATTCAAGATCAGATGGTGTAGCAACTTCTGTATATGATATTGAATATATTTTGCCATTCTTTTCTCCAAAAATATTTGTATCCTGCCGGATATCCTCAATTACTTTTTTTGACATATCAAATCTTATATTTTTTTATTTTCCTTTCCCACGAACTAATAGTAGATAATAAGCATCTCTTGTACCTTAAACCCATTATTGGAAATCCCCATATGACGTCATTAATAAGAGCCTCCCTTATAGACAAAAAACCACTGTTTTCAATATAGTATCTGGGATTAATGACGTCTGTTTTTAAGAACTGTCTGTTATAAATTGATAATTTTCGATTAAAATCAACCATGTTTGCATCGTTTGTTCCATTTCCAGAACCAATCCAAAACCAAATCAAATTAGTGCAGTATACAATTCTCTTATCAATCTTTATTGTTTCGATTCCTTGCTCTTCAAGATAATCTACAATTTCTTTAGATTTGGCCTCGTTGAAAGAATCATTTGGATTCCATATCTTCAAATTACCATGCAAATCCATACAATTCATTATAATGTAAAAAGGAATCCCATTTACATGTAAATATGTTATTAGTTTTTTTTCTTGTTCAGAAAGACCATGATTTTTTAACACGATAACCCCAATATCAACTTTTTCCATTGCTTGTATTGCAGTTCTGTTATCATTCTCATATGCATTAAAACCAGGTGTATCAAGCAGAATCACATGTTTTAATAAAGGCTTCCATAAATAGATATTAATATACGCTTTTTTTTCCTCAAAATCTTCGTCAAGGTATTGATTAATACTCTTTTCAATGCCATTACCTATTTCATCATTATATTCAACCTTCGTTACATCTCCCCAATAATATGATGTACTAACAGAGGTTACATTTTCTCCCACACCTCCGGTTCGAGCATACCTTCCATCAAGTAGGCAGTTGATCATTGTAGATTTTCCATTCTGAAATTCTCCAAAAATCCCTATAATAGGTTTCTGATTCATATAGATTCGGAATAAAAATTATTTATATACCGTTCATATTTCTTGAATAATGGAGTTATTATACTCTCTCTAATTTTCTTATACTTTTGAACATTCATTTCTCTATCGGCATTACTTTTTTCTCGTTCCCTTCTTCTTTCTTCTATATTCAATTCCAAAGCTTTTCTGTTTTCACTAAGTTCATTTTTATAATAATCCCTAAACATTTTGAATACTAAATCTGGAACGCCATTTAAACTTTCTTTGATCTTTTTCTCTGTTTTAGGATCATCAAAAAGGGCCACCAATTGATTGAATATTTCGAAGTAGATTGTTTTGATTGGCTTATCTAAACCATCTGGGGTTAATTCTCCTTCTTCATCATCATTATCTTTTTCAAAGAAGGGGGAGAAGAGCAATATAACACCTATTATGAATCCTATAATTGGAAATATAAAAACAATTACAGTATATATAAATGCTGCAGTAATAGCAATTATTATCTTTTCAATAATAGCTTTCTGTGCAATAGAGACAGACTCCTCATATGACTGTTCATTTAATCTTACTGTACCGATAGCATCACCATAATTTGGCAACTCATCCTTGAAACTATTAACGCTATCAGATGGTGGATTGGTACTAAAAGCCTTTAAGGAAGAATCCTCCTCAAGTGTACGTTTCCATTCCCTACGTATTTTTGAAGCAAGTTTTTCGATTTCAGGGATTACGTATTCTTTATACTTTTCATTTTCTCCAGAAAAGATAGAATTTGCCCATGTGGTTACCGATGCCTTTATCTCCTCATCTACAATTCTTTTGACAACAGGAGAGATATCATCCTTTATCGACTTTAATGCCTCTTTTTCTTTGGGACTTAAATCATCAAGTTCTTCAATATTTACATTTTTCTTTTTTGCTCTTTTGATAGCAGACTTTATTTGTAATGCATCTTTCTTGTGGTCCTTTCTTATTATATCACTAACAGAAATTGCCATATTCATAGACAACCTCTTAAGCACATTAATATCTCTTGCTATTTTATCATAACCATCTGAAACAATAGTTTCTCTAATAGAAGCAGAGAAAGAATCCTGTAATAGTTGATTAACTTCTTTTTCGAAAGAAGAATAAGCACTCAAAGCATTAAGATACTCTTTTTCACAATTTGCTACGTCCTTAAATATATCTTGTTCTTTCTTTATCAATAAATCTTCAACAATTGATAATTCCTTAATCAACTTATTTATGCCTTTATCTATAAGAATAGAATGCGCCTTATCCTTCACTATAAATTGCTCTATCGGATCAAACACATCATGATAATTACTTTCATTTAAGACAATATCTATTGAGTTGTCATTCAATTCTGATATATTTCTTAATTTAGAATTAAGAATAGATTCACCTATCGTCTTTACTGAGTTAATCCAATAGTCTTGAAAAGATCCTCCGAAAGACGTATATGATGCTAAATCATTGAAACGTTTTATAGTATAGTCATCAATACGATTATCTAAATATAGTTTTCCTATATTTGCTAAAAAGAAGAGTTGAGCATTAAAGACATAAATATCTTCTTGATTAATTAATTCTTTGTCCTTTTGAAGAATATTTTGCGTAATCTTCGATGGCTTTTGAGCGTTTATCGCAAAAAAAATCTTACTATTCAAATGCATTCTTTTGAACGATAAATTTGCATCAACATCCTGTTTCCCGGCCTGCTTTTCACCTGACAATATGTACAATATTGCGTTTGCATCGGGAAGAGAATCATAAGTTACCTTCGTATCCCATGCACTAGCAAATAATCCAGGACAATCAGTAAAGGTACATCCTAATCTAGCTAGATGTTGAGAGTGAATGAAACACTCTATGCTGCTTACATATGAAAAGACAGCTTCTTCTGGTTTTATGTCCTCGATTTTATTAATACTATCTGGAAAAACGCATAAATTACCAATTTCATCGATAGAATACTTATCTTGCTTAACAAAACGTCTAATGATTTCATGTGAATAATATGTGATTGATAAAATCGCTATTCTAATAATTTCCTTCTTTTCAGAGTCCTCCACATTGAACGACAACTTTAATTTATTATATTCATTAATTAAAACCTTTTTTACCAGCATGCGGTGTTTTTCATTACCAAGGGTAATATTCTCGCATACTGATAGATTATTGGGGGTTAAACCTAAATCTTCTATCTTTATTTTCCTTTCAATTATTTCCTTAACATTAAGGAGTATTTCCTTATCTGTTTTCCAATGAACAATTGCATATTCCTCAGCTTTACTATCAGCCAAATTTTTCACCTCAATTTTACATGCAGATGTTTTTGACATTGCCCCACGAGGGCTTATTTCTCGACCGCCACAAAGAGCATTGAGTGTTGTCGACTTGCCAGTTTGATATTGGGCAACTAATACAATGTTATATTGGTTTTCTAAACATTTCTTTTTTGTTGCCTTTAAGTCTTTGATTACTTGTTCAGATAATCCCGGCACTTTAAGAGTGTCGTCTATGAGTGAAATGAGCTCGTCTCTCTTCTTAGAGTAAAATGTTGGTGTAATAACAGCATCTCGAGTATTCATATGATTGTTCATTTTATATTTTTCTATATGGGGAGAATAAAGTTTGAGAAACTCATTGTAAAAAGATATTGCCTCTTTAGAAAATAAATCCTCATTACTAGTTATCACTTCTTCTATATTTTCTGGATTAGTAGCAATCCCTCTTTCATGGCAAAATTCAAAAAAACACTTTTTTGCTAAATCAGAAGTGTATTCTTCATCATAAAAAACCTTTATAGAATTAAGAAATTTGAGGCGTCGTTCAGGAAAAATCATGTTGTCAAATTCTGTAATATCAGAAATAAAAGAATAATCCGTTTCCTCCAACATTTCTTTTCTTGCTTTATTACCTTTGTCTATTCCATTAAATAGTATTTTATATAGATTAGAATATTGTTCTTTTACCTGATTCTTTAATTCCTCCCCCAAAAAATGCAAATTATCAATGAGTATTTTGGGAAAAACAGGAACTTCATGAAAAAAATGCCAAAAGTAAATATCAGTTAAAAGACCTATTTGGGAAATAATAGTATTAGTTATCTTGTTTACAACAACTTCCGACTCTTCACTTGTAAAACCTTGAAATGACCTTTTTGTACTTGAAAAGATTACAGTTTTAGTTTGCAAATCAAAACTATTTATACCCCAGAATCGTGTCCGTAAAACGAGTTCAACCTTACTAGCACTCTTTTCAAGAATCGGTGAGAATAATAAAAACGGAATAGTGCGAAATAATGATTTAATATTTGTGACATCTTCCTCCTCAAAATCTTGACTGCGATTCCATGTATTATCATAATATGAAATATGACGAAATCCATCCATCCCCCAATTCGCAGATACGAATGTACTAACAGAATAATCAATTAAAGGTATTAGCGCGTTGACACTTTCATTATTACTATTAGTAAGGAGGCAAAAAACGTTTCTTTCTACATCTGGTTCAATATTAGTCGTAAGTAGTGTCTTATTTCTTATTATATATGGACTTATATTTAGTTTATATTGTTTGAGGGTTTGTTGTCGAGCAGACAATTCCACAAAAGCATCAAGTCCTTCAGCTATGATACGCAAACGTTCTTTGTGATCCTCTTCTTCCATTTGTATTTCAGTATCACAAAAACGTCTAAATTTCTCCATTATTCTTTCACGACTATATTCCTGTGCTTCAAGTTTAATCTGTTGAAGATAGTTTCTTTTATCTTCAACAGATTTTTTATTTGCTCTCTTATTAAATAGAGAAGTCGCAATCTGTACTAGGACAGTAAAAGTAATACCAGACATAACCATTGACTCCTATTGTTTTAATGATTGAATTGCATTAAACATCAAATCTTTTACCATATTAATTTCCTGAGGATCAAAAAGATAATCGCAAGCCTCAATTATCTGACCCTTATAATTAATAGGTATTTTGCCACTTGCTATAGACATGTATTCTTTTTTTGCATATTCTAAAATGAAAGAATTGTCATATTTCAAATCTTTTACCATTTTTGGGAATACCGGAACAGAATGAAATTCAATAGCCCTGTAAATGTCGTTAGTAATACATATAATAGAAGTAATAACTGTTTGAATCTCAAGTTCTTTACTGATAAGATATTCTTTGTTATTAACTGCCAACGAATTATCCAATTCCATTGATGCGGCATTAATTATTCGTGGGTATAGAGAATCAGACGTCCACAATCCAATAGAGAGTTGTATTTTTTTATTCAAAAGTATAGGCTGGATAATCATTATGGGAAATGCATTGAGACATGAATAAATATTTGCTATCGCAGCCCCTCCTGTAATTTTGCTATTCTCAACAAACGTATAAAAATACTCTCTATTGGTAGCATATTTATCTATTATATCCCTGACACTAGTAATGACACTGTTTAATTCTTTCGCTATAGAATCTGTTTTTTGTTTTATAGGTAGTCTACCCATAAATATAGCCAAGTTCTGATTAGCTTTATAATCAGAAAGAGAGTCTATCGCTGATTCTATAGACACCTTTAGTGGCCATTCATCAAAAACTTGTTTTAGTTCACTCTTGGATAGCTCGTTCTGCAATTGTTGTTTAGCTCTTATTTTTGCGTTATTTCTTTTGAAAGATATAATCCATTTTTTAAAAGCCCATTCTTCAGCTTCCTTTTGATCTTCAAACTTTTCTTGCTGGATTTGCAAAAGTTTCCTAAAGTATTCATCCTCATAGGCATTAATCATAGTTTGTTTTCTATTCTCAGAACCCAACACAACGGACATTACGGAACTAGTCACGAAAAAGGGACTACATCCCCAATTCGATAATTCCATAAAACCGGAATCTAACATGCTAAGTAATCCTTCCATATTGTTATAAGCGATATTTAAATATAAAAGCTATCCATGTTATACTAATTATTCATTATTCCCCGTATCTAAGTCAATCAGGTCATCATTATTCAATGAGTCAAGTCCATCAAGGTCACTATCCGTGTCTTCCGTTTCACAACCATCTTCACTGCCCAAGTGTTGATAATGCGAATCACCAACTAATTCATATTCTTCATTATAAACAAAACCTATTTCTTCACTGTTGCTTCTTTCTGCTCTCAACATATCTATTTCTAAGTCCTGAGAGGCTTTGACATGAGATTTATCATTGTATAAAATTGTTTGATCGCTTTCTGGATATTTATAAACTATATTAGCGAAATCGTACGGTGGTGTTTCTGAAGAGTATGCAGGATCATTAAGACAGAGATTATAAAAAGAACTTGTCAAACGAGCGAATGAATTAGAAAGGCCATCTGGCATCTCTATCATGGATGGTATATAATCCGTTTCATAATTTGATGGCTCCATCTGATGAGTCTCATAATTGTATTGGTACGGAGCAGGTGTATTTGTGGAAATCATCATGCGATGACCATCATTCCATGCATCGTAAAAATCATACACTTTATATTGTATACAAACCTCTCCTGTACCAGGATCAGTAAGTATTACCTGTATGTCATCCAGATTGTTGGGATTCACATTAACCCCAGCAACTATTAACGCATGATTAGCCCCCTCAACACCCAGAAAGTTTTGTATTTTATCGTTTATCTTATTAGTAGCTACTCCAAACAATTTCTTGAACACATTGGGCTCTTTCTTTATCCACAACTCATCGGCATCAACACTAACAATTACTCTATGCCCAGCTCTTAGTTCTGCTACTATATCAAATATAGTGGCATTTTCTGTTCGTGTAGTTTGAATACCACATGCATCTATTATATTTCCAACAGAATTTTTATCAGTGCCACCATTTAATGGGTCTGGGTTAAACCACCCATGTTCGGTCGCATATTGCACCAAATCATCTTGTTCAATCATAATTCCATAATCACGTAGGACAATTTCCTGGCTCCGGATAGCACATGTATTACTATAACCTTGATAGATATTTGGATCAAATTTTTCCAACTCATAATTGGGCTCATAGCCATAAGTTTTAGTACTATCAACAATGTTGTTAGTACCTAACAACATAGAATCGTGATTTTCATCAACACCACCGACATTATCTGGATATTCTACATTATCTAGACTTAAAAAATCATTGATATTATCATCAAAGATGCGACTATCTGCATCAACTTCATCTGAAAAGACATTATCCAGAGAGGGTATTTCAATCTCTTCAACATTATAGTCTATGTCATCACCTTCAGTTTCGATTTGTTCATTTTCAATAAAATCACTTGTGTCAATTAATGCTTGTAAAGAAGGATTATTCTCAACAAGAGCACTAATGTTTGCCATTTCTTCTTTAGGGAGTGCACCATCAAGATAAGCAGCAAGTTTTTCTACACTTATGGGAAATAAATTTTTACTTTTCATAGCTTTCTTCCTCCTTTAAAATGTTTATTAATTGCTGTTTGGCCAATCTGTGCTTGTTATAGTAATTCCTCATTGTCATCCCAAGAATTTTTGCTGTTTCTTCATTAGAATAATGTTCCAAATATCGTAATTGAATAATCATCCTATACCTGCGAGAAGTCATCTGGCCCAAGATACATTCAACATCTGATTTGGCCAAAGAGTTAATCTCTGGTAATACAGATAGATTATTATCATTAATTATATCACCGCATGGATTGTTTTCTTCATCTTTTTTTTCAATTGGCACCAAAGGCATTGTGTTTTTCTTTTTAAATTTTCCATAGCAATAATATATACATGCAGTTCTTATCCAACTAGTGAGCGTACCCTCCCCTCTATAGTTCTCCATTTGACAATGCCCAGTAATCTTGCTCGGTGCCAACATAACTACATACATCTGGTTGATAAACTCATAACATGAGCTACAATCTGTGTAGAAGTTATTAAATATTGATTTGAACAAAGGGTAACATTTGGAGTACAAATAATCACGTGTAACCTCTTTGTCACGAAGAATCAATTTTCTAGCTATAACTAAGTCCTCTGTAAATATACTATCTGTCATAAACAATAGGTTAGTTTTTATCGCAATAAGATCAAACAATCAGTAGTCTAATCCCAAATGTGATTTTAGCAAATTTAGCAAAAAGGCCGAAAAACGAACATCTTTCAATCACCATTTTAGTGTAAAAAACCATGAAAAAAACGTCAATTTGGGTGAATTGAAGGCCAAATGCACTTAAAACAAAGACTCAGCTGATATTAAATGACAAATTATGTTCGTTTTTGAGGCTTATAATAATGTAAAACATATTTACCTAAAGGCAATAACTGTTTCACGCCAACTACATTGAAGGTATTTCAGATAGGGCCTTTAGGCCCATAGTTTCAGATACTGATACCCCAAAAGTTCTCTTGGAATAAGGGCACAGATTGAACCGTCCCTATTGTGCCCCTAGCCACATTTTGCGCTCCGAGTCAGGGAACTTCTCGATAGCGTAGCGGAGGGCGGTGCGGGGCATGGTGTGAGCGCGGGGTTGGAGCCAGCGGCGGAGTTCATCGGCATCGCGTTTGCCGGCTTCACGCAGGAGCCAGCCCACGGCCTTTTGGATAAGGTCGTGTTTGTGATAGAGAAGTATTTCGGCTATGGCGTATGTATCGGCAGTCTGGCCGTGGCGGATGAACTGCATGGTGCTTACCATTCCTATTCGCTGCTCCCAGATGGTCTTTCCGCTGCGGGCAAGGTCATATAACAGACTACGGTCCTTATCAAGAAGCCAGGTGCCGATTAATGGATAGCATGAAAGGTCCACCAGATCCCAGTTGTTGATGTAATCAGTATGTGAAAGATAAAAGTCCACACACGGTTTCTGCAAGGCGGGATTCTTTTTGTTATGGCTGAATATCTCCACAAGAGTGAGCAGGGCTGCCAGCCGCATTTCATGATACTTGCTTGTAACGCACTCTTCAAGATCATCAAAACTGACATCCTTCCAGCACTCCTTTACAACGGAACGGGTTACAGGCACCTTGATTCCAAGAAAGAGGTCGCCCTCACCGTACTGACCGGGGCCGGTCTTGAAAAAGCGCATCAGACCCTCCACTTGAGATGGGTCTGCATGCTGCATCATATCTTGTAGCAGCTTATTCATAGTATGCCTTGATTATTTGTGCGGCACGGTCCAGTGCCTCCGGTTTGCCTGCATCAACCCACTCCGTTGGGTCCGATAAAACTGAGCGCAACCTTAAACGGGCTGCATTGTCAACATAGAAATCCGTTATTGAGAATCTCTGTTCAGGGATTTCATCCAGCAGCGGCAACAATGAAGGTGATAGCACATGAATACCTTGGAAAGCACAAGCCATAAACTTAAGCTTGTCAAATCCAGGGTACGGTGAGCGCACCTGTCCGGTTTTCTCGTTGCTCCAACCGTGAAGCAAGCCCTCAGCGTCAAAATACAGATATCGTGATGTAGAACGCTGAGCCACCAACAGGGTTGAGTCTGCTCCACTTTCAATATGACCCTGATACAAGGACTTAAGATCCACATTGGAGAATATATCCACATTATGAACCATCACAGGCAGGTCATTCCCGAACATCCGCATTGCCTTACGGATGCCGCCGCCGGTATCCAGAAGCAGGTCTGTTTCATCGGACAACCTGATATCAAGCCCGAAATTATCATGCCTGGCAAGGAACTCCCGCACAGAAGCGGAAAAATGGTGTATGTTGATTACAAACTTATTAAATCCGGCTGCCGAAAGATGCCTTAGCTGATGCTCAAGCATGGTGCGGCCCTCCACCTGGACCAAAGCCTTGGGACGGTCCGATGTCAGAGCGCCCAGACGTGTACCCAGGCCGGCTGCAAGAATGAGCGCGTTCATAGTTCAATGCGTTTTTTCTGTTCGCGGTGCTCAAGGATGATATGTATCCTGTCACCGTACTTGGCCTTGAGATGCTCTGCCAGATGGTTGGCGCAATATAATGACCTATGCTGACCGCCTGTGCAGCCAAATGCCACCATCAGGTTCAGGAATCCGCGCTCAATGTATTTATCTACAGCCGGATCCACCAGCCCGTAGACATTCTCAAGATAACGCTGCACCTCACCCTGACTCTCCAGGAACTCAATCACGGGTGCATCGGCTCCGGTTATCTTCTTGTACTGATCATACTTGCCGGGGTTATGCATGGCGCGGCAGTCAAATACGAATCCGCCTCCGTTGCCGCTCTTATCCTCCGGAATACCGCCCTTTCGGTAACTGAAACTCATCACCCGGACGGTAAGTTTGCCGTCAGCAGGCGCTGAAGCCGGTGCAAACTGCGGCAATTCCACGAGCCCACGCAACACCTCAATAAGATAGGGATACACTTTTGCCCCCACCCCTGCACCAAGCAGTTCCTTTAGGTTGCTGATTGCAGCCGGTATGCTCTCAATGAAATGCTGCTTGCGCTCAAAATAGCCGCGGAATCCATAGGCACCAAGTACCTGCAGGGTACGGAACAGCACCATATTCATAAGTCCCTTACGGAAGGCCGATGCATCAACTTTGCGGTATCGGGCCAGGGAATCAATGTATGTATCTATAAGATGTTCACGCAACTGAGCGGGGTATGCGGCACGTGCCTGCCACAGGAATGATGCCACGTCATATTCTACAGGTCCGCGGCGGCCTCCCTGGAAATCTATGAACCAAGGCTCACCTTCCTTGACCATCACGTTACGTGCCTGGAAGTCGCGGTACATGAATGTATCGTACGGGAAATCGGCCAGAAGAACTGTGGCAAACCGCTCAAAGTCATCCTCCAGACGTGCCTCATGAAACTCCAGTCCGGTAGCCTTAAGGAAAGAATACTTAAAGTAATTCAGGTCCCAGAATATGCTGCGGCGGTCAAAAGATTCACACGGAAAGCAGACGCTGTAATCCAGCCCTTTACCGCCCTTGAACTGAAGGTCCGGCAGCAGACGCATTACCTTTTCAAGCAAACCAATCTGCTCAGTACTGTACGAGCCGCTCTCACGGGCACTCTCCATAAGGCCAAAGAGGGAGTCGTCACCCAGATCCTGCAACAGGTAGCACATACCTGAATCCGATACTGAGAGCACCCCAGGTACAGGCAATCCTGCCTCACGCAAATGACGGTCAATCACAAGAAAAGCCTTGTTCTCATCAGGGTTGGTACCCTCTACCCCAACAACGGTTTTACCGTCCGATAGGCTCAGACGGTAATAGATGCGGTTGGAACCGGCAGCCGTCAAACGGGTAACGGACTGTGCATCGGCCCCGCAGTACCGGCGGATCAACTCACTAAGTTCTGCATTCATATCAGAACCCAAAAGTAGTCCATCCGCCTCTTATTTGCAAATGAAAACTAAAGATTCTCCTGAGCGGCAACATCATGATTGACCATGGTGGCCACGCATGAATCAGACCAGACATTCTCAGCCGTCTCAACCATATCAATGATGGTGTAGATGGGCAGAATTATACCCAGAACCGCAATCGGTGCGCCAATGCCTGACATGAGTGAGAGGGTGAGGAAATAGCAGCCCATGGGAACGCCAGCATTACCTATGGCCGATATGACCGATATCAATATCCAGAGAAGAACCGTACCCAAAGTTATCGGAGTGCCACCGTTCTGCATCACGAACAGTGATGTAACCAGAATGAAAGCGGCACATCCGTTCATATTGATTGTGGTGCAAATGGGCAGTACAAAACGGGTAACCTTACTTGAGATACCCAGACGATTCTCGGCAGTCTCCATCGTGACCGGAAGTGTAGCGGCACTGCTCTTGGTAAAGAGAGCCATAAGCACGGCCGGAGTCATGCGGCTCAGCACATGAATCGGGTTAAGCCCACGGGCCAGCAGGAACAGAGGCAGAACCACAAAGAACTGAATGACATTACCGCCCAGGACAACCAGCACATATTTACCTATGGAATCTGCGACCACGCCGGCAGACAACTGGGCAGAGAGTTGAGCCGAGAAGGCCACGATACCCAGAGGCAGGGTCCATATAAGGCCACGGATAAGAATGAACAGCAGGTCCTGCAATCCCAGCAATCCTTTGACCACCACACTCTTGTTTTCACTCTCCGGCAGTTTTGAAAGGCCGATGCCAATGGCAAAAGCCAGTATCAGGAGTGACAGGACATTACCTTCAAGGACAGGTCTGAGGATATTGTTTGGAATGATACTGATTATATGATCCGAATAAGAGAGTTCCGTATTATCCACAGCCGCGGCTGCACCGTTGCTTATCGCATCCAACGGAAGATTGGCCGGAGCAATCAGCACAAAAAGGATAGCTCCTACGGCTGCTGCGGCAAGAGTAGTAAGCAGCGTGTATGTTATGGTGTGCCCAAATATCTTTCCTGATCCGTTTGAACCGAACGTGGCGAATGTGGTTATCACGGCCAGCACGATTGTGGGGACTGCCAGCAGTTGAAACAGGCGTGTATAGACCAGAGCCACGAACTCCATGGACTTATCCAGCCACTCAATACCAAGCAACCCCAATACTGCACCAATCACAAGTGCTCCTATCCAAATCAATGTTCTTCTCATATCCGTATATTACAGTTCAAAAGACAAATTTACGTAAATATTACGTCCTTTCTGAGGTATGTTGTTCCAATCAGAATATGATGAGTATTTCCTGTCAAACAGATTCTCCACTCCTGCCCTTACTGAGAGCTGTGAGAACTGATATGCTGCCGATAGATTGACTATGTTCCAGGCAGGAGTCTTTGTCTCGCCATACTTGGCCGCATAGTCTGTCTGAACCGCATTTCCCTTGAGTTCAGCCCTGGCCTGAAAATGCCCGTAACCGTACTCCAGTTCCGTACGCCATGCAACAGGCGATATAAGCGGCAGCGGATCACCCACATCGTCACGTCCCAGGCTGTAACCCACTTTACCGTTCCATTCAATCCTGTCCGTGATCTGCCAACGGGCGTCAAGTGACAGGTTGGCTATGGTGGCATTATCCAGGTTACGGTAAACCTTCACGCCCTCGGCTCCTACTGTCATGGCCGATAAGCGGTCATCAAGACGGCCGATGATGTAGTCCCTGAACAGAAAGACGTTGGCATCAAGTCCAATTGAAAAAGCAGAGCCCTGATACTGAGCAGAGCCGTTCAATTCAAAGGCGGACTCGTTCCTGAGATGGGGGTTGCCCATGTAGTCATACTGGTCAAAGGTATTGTTCAGATAATAGCCGTAAGCCTCGGTCACTGTAGGTGCACGGCTACCCCAACCGCTTCCGATTGAGAATTGATAACCGGCATTTGAGAATTGATAGGAGGCGGCTACGCGACCGGTAGTCTGGTAGTAGGAGTCTGTCATAAGAGGAAAGAACACTTTCTGACCGTGATATCCCTCCTCATTATTGAGACGCTGCTGCTGCCATGCCAGCTTACCCGACAGACGCAGGGACTGCCTGTCATCAATACTCACGTTATCCGTTACCGCCAAGCCCGTATTGAGTGTACCTACATCGGGCCAGGTAACCATATACATGGGGGCTGCGCCACCGGGATACATGGTCATATCGGCAAACAGACGGTTGTAGTAAAAGTCATAGTTCAAGGCCACATCATGCTGTGCACCGGCTTCACCACCCAAAGATGTTGTCAAAAGGCTGTACAGACCTGTGGTCCAGCTGTCACCCGGCATATCCATATGGATCTCCACATCGGGACGTGTAGTATCATCCATGATATGGATTATATGGTTGTAGTAAGCCTTGGTCTCCCATCCTGCACTGCTGAACAGATGCTTGTATGAGACCGATGATATGAATCCCTGAGCCTTTGACACATCCATGTTCAGGGCCGGGTAACCCACATCGGTGGCACGGTCAAAAATCAGTGTAGACTCAAGTATGTCAATATCTGACAGACGCAGTCCCGCATTGGCAAATACGTTCACCTTGCTGAACTGTGAGTAATTGAGTATCTCTCCTCCACCCGTACGGTAGTTACCGGCATCACGGTAAAACAGGCCTGTATTCAGGTATGCGCGGCTGCCGCTGAATGCGGCATCGGCACCATATACCTGCAGATGTCCGTTCCACTCATGTCCGGCCGAGACATTGAAATGACTTGGGTCTGAGTCAAAACCCACCTTACGCAGTTTAAGGTCCAAGCTGCCGCCTATGTTACCCGTAGCCTGAGGATTTCCGTCAAGTCCTGAGTTGAGACTGATACTCTGAAGGTTGCCACTCTCTACATAGGATGTGACAGGATCCATCTTGTCCGTGCAGGCATAGAAGATCTTCATTCCGTCAATGGTAGTGGAGAGCCTCTCAGTCTGCATGTTGTTGACAACGGGTTCCCATGCGTAGGAACCCCGTCGGACGAGGTTTACCCTACGCAGTTCACCCAGATGTTCATCAATACTGGCTACCTGCCCCTTGACGGAACGTGTCCTCTTTCCTCCCTCATTTGACACGATGAGCACCTCGTCAAGGTTGTTCACCTTGTCGAGGGTCACCGTATCGGTCACCAATACTGTTGTCAATAAAGCAGTTATCAGCATCTAAAAAAAACAAAACTAAATACTAAACATCAAATTGTCACATCCCAGTAGAGCGAGCTGTATCCGTCGCTCAGATCATCACCGCCGGCAACTACATTACCATCCTTATCCTTGACGGTAAGATGTATGCGCCATCTGCCGGTCATGGTCAGGTTTACGGTACCCTGATAGCTCTTGTCACTCTGGAGAGTAAGGGCTACGTTATCGGGCGATGTATGGTTGCCCATGTCAGGCATACGCGGATCAATTTCTATCACGAACTGCTCCTGTGCAAGACCGTATGGTGTGGTTGCAGGAGTGTTTTTCTTTGATACGTATGCGGTGATGGTATTCTTTCCGGTATTCCAGTCCAACGGATTGACCAGTGAAAGATAATAGGTATCATCACCCACTTTGAATGATTTGAGCCATGCCTGACCGTCGGGGAGTGCATCGACCGTAATTTCAGTCTCCGCTGTAGAACCCTCACTACCCAGAACCGAGTAGTCATAAGCCAGAGTCCACGAGCCTGCATCACTGGTATTCATCACGAATGATATCCAACCGCGTTTTACCGCCAGATAGTTCTTGTTGAAGCTCTCCACGCCTGCGCTTACAGGTGTGCTGTGCTTCATGTTCATCTTGACCATCAGCATGATGGGTTTGAGAGCCGGTATTTCAAAGTTCTTGATATAGTTACCGTTTTTCTTCTTGGTAGCCACAAAGTATATGTCATTATAACCGCCATGGAACTTACCGGTCTTGGAATACGCATACACGTTGTACTTATCGTCAATCACTGTCGAGAGTTCAGGTATGATCTTTACTGTCTGAAGGAACTTGTAGACCTGCAGAGCCTCCTCGGCCGAGCAGCAGTCTATATCGCCGTCAATCGTAATACCAGGAATCTCAATCTCCTGTATTCCTAAATCATCATTCGAGTTGCATGAGCTCAATACTGCTCCAAACAAGACAACTGCTCCAAATTTCAAATACTTTCCAATATTCATGATACTCTGTTTTAAATCCACTTAAGCGTGGGGTTATTTTATAGTTCAAATCACTTGCGTACAGGACGGAGATTATATCCCATGTAGCCGTATCCTCCTGTTCCGCCTAATCCTGCGGCATTTGCTATAGCTACAATACCTGCACCCTCATATCCGGGATCCTGCGATGCGGTCCAGATTGTGCCCTGGAATCCTTCCTTGCTCAGAGTGGTACCCGATATCTGACCACCGGCAGGGATGAATATGGAGTTACCGTTGGGGCCTGTAAGTTTCAATCCTTTTACCCCGTTACTGGTTGTCCATTCATAGGTGGTGTTGTTCATCAGTTCCCTGACCTCACCGTAGGTGGGTGTTCTCCATTCACCACCGATATTCTTGGCAACGGGATCAAAATTCACATTTCCTGAGTAGTTTGCGGGTATGTTCTTTACATCCACATCCCTACGATAGTTCTCACTGTCATATGATGACAACGGTTCAAGTGATCCCCAGGCATAATAGCCGCCATATTCCTCAGGGGTGTTGGCTCCAAGGTTCTGGTCCGACCATTTGAGGCCGCTGGGAAGACCCAGATCCACTGCATGTGAATCATACTCCACCTTCTTACCTTCATCCTTTATCTGTTCGCTGTCATCCTTGCTGCATGATGCAAGTGTCAAACCGGCAAGTGCAAGACCTATAAATAAATAATTCCTGTTCATAATCTTTTCCATGTTTTTAATTAAGGGACAGTTCCTTCTGTTTGTCCAGGCAGCAGGAACCGTCCCTACTTTCCAATCAATAACCGGGGTTCTGGGCTATGCCAAGGTCCTCACCGCTAAAGCCGGTGGGAATGGGCTGACGGTAGTGCTTGCCGCGAACGTTGTTGTACTTGGCAACCAGATGGTTGTGAACCTTGGTAAAGTATGCCTCCTGATCAGGTGTGTACTCGGCAAGTTCCTTCCAGTTATCGGCAAAGTGCTTGTAGTTCGATACCTCCTTTATCGATGAGATAAGGTCTTTCCAGCGGTATGAGTTAAGTACTGAGAACTGCTCATAAGTGAACTCATAATCCCACTCACGCTTGATCTGTGCAAAAGTAGGAGCTGCAACAGTCTCGATGCCTGCACGACGGCGCAGCTGATTGAACGGCTCGGCAGCCTCTGTGTTGCGGCCCAGCTGAACCAGAGCCTCGGCCTTGATAAGCAGAACCTCGGCGTAACGGATCTCAATGCGGTCAACAGAGTTCTGTGTGATCTCCAGGTTCTCAGCATCCTCATAGCTCTCGTCAACACCCTTACCGTTGATAGGAGTATATACCGGTGAGTAGTAGGTGTGAACCTTACCTGTCTCAGGATTTCTCAGCTCAATGAAATAGGTCTTGGCAAGACGCTTGTCATCGGGATACTCAGCCTTCCAGTCGTCATATACGTCATCATCGGCTGCCTCGGTATGGTTCTGGCTGTAACCCTCGCCGTTCTCACCGTTCTGGTACGGGAATGTCCATGAGCAGTGTGTCTGGTGGTTACCCTGTGCATCCTTCTTGTCACCGTCATGGGCGATGGTGAACAGGTGCTCGTTCTGACCCAGTTTGTTGCTCTCATAGTCACGGCCGTACAGCTTGCTGAAATCACTTGCAAGAGCCAGCTTGCCGCTGTTGATTACACGGTCAGCATACAGAACGGCTTTCTCCAGGAGGCTGTCGGTCTTGCTGAATGCGGGATCAGTCTGTGTGTTGGCGATAGCGGCAACCTGTGCAGCGGTAAGAGGATTGTCACCCCAAACCAGATAGGTACGTGCCAGAAGTGCCTGGGCAGCCTGCTTTGAAGGTACGCGGGGATCACCGTTGTAGTCATTCAAGAGAGACTCAGCTGCAGTGAAGTCATCAACGATTTGGGCAAATACCACATTCAGATCCTGACGCTCGGTGGTGCTTCCGCCAGCCTCAGTGAATACAGGCACCTCACCCCACAGCTGGGCCAGTTTAAGATAAGCCAAGGCACGCAGGAACTTGGCCTTACCCACAGCTGCGTTGTAACCGGCCTGTGTTACCTTACCCTGCTCAAAAGCGGTGTTTATTGCAGTGATAGCCTCATTAGCTTGGGCTATACCCAGAAAGAGGTGGTTGAATATCTTGATCTGATACCATGTGGTAGGCTCCTGCTCAAAGCGGCTGTTTACAGGACCTGCCTCACTCTCCTCACCCTCAAATGAGATTAGTTTGTTTGAATTAAGCTCGATTATGAATGAGAATGATGATGAGAGCGGCTGCCAGTGGCTGTAAACGCCGTTCACGAGTGAGAGTGCGCTGGCGTCGTCATCTACAACATTCTCGTTTGTTACCTGATTGTTTATACCGTCTTCGTCTTCTGAGCATGATATCAGACCGAATGAAAGTATTGCTGACAAAGCAGCACTAAAGATCAAATTCACTCTTCCATGGTTGGAATGATTCGCAATGTTTTTCTTTTCCATAGTTTGATGTTATTTAATGGTTTGACATAATCAGAATGAGATGTTTGTTCCAAACAGAATAGTACGCGCCGATGGGTACGCGCCGGTATCCGTGCCGCTGCTCACCTCAGGATCGTAACCTCTGTACTTGGTGAATGTGAGCAGGTTCTGTCCGGTCACATAGACACGTGCGTTCACAGGAAAATCCCTTGAGAAAGGTATTCTGTAGCCGATGGTCACGTTGCGCAACTTGAGATATGACGCATCCTCAACATAACGGTTGTCAATATATGAGAACGGACGCGGGTTCGATGCCAGAGGCAGCGTATTGCCTCCGCGCTCCGGAGTCCATGAGTCACGTACGGTTGAGAGCACGTTATAGGAATCACCGGTGAGTTCCAGACGGCGACCCAGCGCGTTGTACACACGATTTCCGTAGTTGCCTGAGAATGAAGCCGACAGATCAAACCTGCGCCATGTGTACTGTGTCGAGAATCCGAATATGAACTTGGGCTGAGTGCTACCCAGTATCTGACGGTCATTTCCGTCAATGCGACCGTTGTTATCGGTATCGACATACTTTATGTCACCCGCCTTGGGAGTAAGTCCGTTCACGGTGGGCAGTTTGGTTACATCCTCACCGGCCTGTACTATACCGTCAAACACCAGTCCGTAGAATGAGCCCAGAGCCTCACCGCGACGCAGTATCTGCTGGTTGTCACTACCCTGGATCACGTTGTCAGTAGCGCCCATATCGCTTATCACGTTCTTGTTATAGGCTATGTTGGCCGATACGCTCCAAGACTTGCGCTTACGGTTTATCAGGTTGACGTCTACCGAGAACTCAGCACCCTTGTTTATCACGTTGCCTACGTTCTGCAGCTGTGTAGTAACAGCGGCTGAGAAACCCAACGGAACCACAAGCAGCAGATCACTGGTCTTCTTATAGTACACATCGGTCACTATATTGACCTTGTTATGCCACAAACCCAAGTCAACTCCTACATTATAACTTGCCGTGGTCTCCCACTTGAGGTTGTCGTTGGCTGTGTTCTTCTTGGCGTAACTGCTGCTGCCGCCGTATGAGCCGGTGGAGTATGAGGTGGTGAATGCGTAGTCGCTGATCTCCTGGTTACCTACCAGACCGGCCGATGCACGCACCTTGAGATAATCTATATCCGATACCTGGATCAGGAAAGGCTCCTTCTCCACGTTCCATGAAAGACCCAGTGAGGGGAAATAGCCCCAGCGGTGATGCTTGGCAAATCGACTGCTGTTATCGGCACGGAAGGTGGCGGTGGCATTGTATCGGTCCAGAAAAGAGTAGTTCAGACGTGCCAGCACTGAGTTGAGCGAGGCATCGCTTATACTTGTCTTGGGAGTGTAGACATTTGATCCGTCACCCAGGTTGTACTGTTTGAGCGACTCGTTGGTAAAGTGGTCTGTACGGATTGAAGATGAGACCGATGTCTGGGTCTGGCGTGTGAATCCCACCAGGGCATCCAGGCTGTTCCTGTCATCCAGGTCGACGGCATAGCTGGCGGTA
The DNA here is from genome assembly GCA_045113495.1 of Bacteroidaceae bacterium. Classification (GTDB taxonomy): domain Bacteria; phylum Bacteroidota; class Bacteroidia; order Bacteroidales; family Bacteroidaceae; genus Colenecus. Next base: position 47,497 of record JBGUIZ010000039.1, on the reverse strand, counting down.
TACTCCTGCTGCCATACATCGGTCTGACGGTTACCCACACCACCGATACCCTGGGTTGCCAGACCGAGTGATGTGTACGCACCGGAGAAATACTCCTGAGTGAGTTTCTCACTGTTCAGTCCTACTGAAGCCTTGAGCGTAAGTCCGCCCAGACGATAGCTGGCCCAGATATTACTCAAAAGATAGTTGTTTATGTTGTCGGCCACGCTCTCATTAAGGTCATAGACCGGGTTGGCTGAGTGGTCACCGATAGCAAAGTATGCATACTCGTAGGGGTTCTTGAAGAAGTATGAACCATCCTCGTTATAGACCGGGATCACAGGCGGAAGCAACAGAGCGTATACGAAACTGTTGGTTATGCCAGCCGAGTAAGGTGAAGAGTTGAACACCTGACCCTCGGTGGTGGTAAGGCCACTCTGCTTGGAGCGTCCGTATGTCACGTTAAGACCAAAGTTGAGTCCCTTCTTAAGCTCCCACTCCGTGTTTACATGGAAATTGTAACGCTCAAATCCGGAGTTCAGTATTATACCGTCCTGGTCAGTGTAGTTGGCTGAGAAGGCGTAGCGGTTCTTCTGTGTGCCGCCGTTTATGCTCAGCTCATGGGTCTGCTGGATGGCATCACGCGTCACTGCATCCTGCCAGTCAGTACCCTGTCCCAGAACTGCTATCTGAGCATCGGTATAACCGCCCTTGTTGCCAAAGTAGTCCTTCTGCAGCTGTGCCCACTCGCCGGCATCGAGCAGATCCAGTTTTCTGGCAATACGGCTCACGCCTAGGCTGTAGCCATAACTGATGTTACTGTTCTCCTGGCCCAGACTGCCCTTCTTGGTGGTGATCAGTATCACACCGTTGGCTCCGCGTGAGCCGTAGATGGCAGTGGCCGATACGTCCTTGAGCACCTCTATGCTCTCAATATCACTGGGGTTGATTGTGGCAAGCGGGTTGAGTGAGCCCTCAATGGCTCCCAGACCCGTGCTGCCCGTTGCCGCATCCTTGTAGTAGATGAATCCGTCAACTACATACAGAGGCTCGTTTGATGCGTTCACCGAGTTGCCTCCACGTATACGCAACTGGCTCTCGGCGCCGGGCTGACCGCTGCTTGCGGTAACGTTAAGGCCCGATATAAGGCCGCTCAGGGCTCCGTCAATCGTTGACTGGCGTGTGTTTTCCAGGACTTCGGCCTTGATGGTGGTAACGCTACCTGTGAGCTGTGTGCGTTTCTGTGTGCCGTAACCTATCACCACCACCTCAGAGAGGGTATTCACGTTTTCAGTGAGTTCTATGTCTATGGGCTCGGAGTCATCATAGACATCAATCTCCTGAACCTGGTAACCGATAAAGTCAATCACAAGTGTAAGTGGAAGTTTCTCTTTGGTATTAAGAGTAAAGTTACCATCCAGGTCAGTCACAGCGCCGGAGCCTTTGACAGACTTGAGCACCACCTGTGCTCCTGTCAGAGGCTCGGCTGTGGCGGCATCGGTCACATGACCTGTGAGTACCACCTGAGCCGGGGCTGCAAGGCTGACTGCAAATGTCAGAATGAGTGTCAGAATTACATTTTTCATAAGTACAGTATCCTCCTGAGGGACGGGGTTTTAAGGCCTCGCTCCATTGTTAAGCGTCAATCAAATATGCAAGCTAAAGTATTAGTTCTGTGCGAGTTCCTTGTTCACAATACGCTGCAGTTGCGCAGTCAGTTCATTTTGAGGCAATGTAAGGAGTCCGTAACGGTGGAGCTCACCTGTGGCGTTCGTCAGCACCCAGCTCACAAAGTCATTGACGACGCGGTTGGTGGTATCATATGAGAATCCCACTGTACCTACAGGAATCTCTGCATATTCCTGCTCCTCCAGAAGTGTAATGATGTTGTCCAGGTTTGCGGCATCAAGTACCTGGCGGCCGTGTTTGTCAAGGTCAAGCGGAAGAATTGCGAGCTCTGAGCCAGGTTTACGGCTCTCCAGGTCAAATATATTGGAGAGGTAGTTTACAGTCACGCCCAGCGGGTCACGGCTTATGGCAGCTGTCAGGAACGAATCATCACCTGACACCTTCTTGCCCTTGTAGCCGTTCACATCCTCATTAAGGTATGAGGCATACGCGCGTGAGGCTGACAGCTGGCTGTTACCGGTGTAGATATGCACCTTCTGCTCGGCCTTGGATTGTTCCTCCTCATCTTCATCATCGTTCTTGAAGAAGAGAGAACGGAGTTTCTTTGCATTGAGACGGCGTGAGGCTGTGAGCTTATCGGCCTCGGTGCCCTTTATTGTTATGGGAAGCACTGCATAACGGGCAAAGTTGACTGCCTGCTCATCGGTAGTGAGTACCAGGGCGTTGCTTGCGCCGTCCAGTTCCTTGGCCGATACAAAACGGAACTCAACTCCGCTGTGGCTACGGCTGTACTCACGGGCCAGGTTCTCCACGAAAGCATGTGCAAAGTTAGGCACACGCAATGAGATGGTCTCAACATCCTGTGCACTGGCAGCATTAGTGAACTGCAGTCCAAGAATCAATGCTATGAGATAAACTGTCTTTTTCATATTGTAGTTTTGTTTTTTTTGTTCGTTTTCTGATTTCCGATGCAAAGGTCGCCCAAATAGTATCTCATTCCAACAAAACTTGAATCTTTAGAAGAGATTTTGAACCTCCATATGTTTTTGTAGAATAGAAACGAGCAATTTGGTCTATTTTTGACGTTTTTGTAGAATAACATTCTTCCAGAATAAGAAATACCCCCGGAAGTAGGCTCCCGGGGGCATTAAGCAAGGCTTTATCTTGACTCCAACGCTTGTCGCAGTTGGTCCAACGCCTTCTTCAGTACCGCCCGTGGAGCACCCACGTTGAGTCGCATGTATCCCTCGCCTCCCTTGCCGAACATCTCACCGTCATTAAGGGCCAGACGGGCCTTGTTCACAAAGAGGTCAACCAGACCTTTATGATCCAGATGCAGTCCGCGACAGTCAAGCCATACCAGGAACGTTGCCTGAGGACGCAATGCCTTTATGGCAGGTATATATTTATTAAGGTAATCCTCAACAAAGCGGATGTTATCCTCTATATAACTGATAAGCTGACGGCGCCATGGCTCACCGTTCCGGAATGCGGCGATGATAGCGATGGTTGAGAAAATGGGCGGCTCACTGAACTCATTAGCGTCAAGCCACTTGAACAGACGGCGACGCAGGGTCTCATTGGGAACGATGGCGTATGAGTTCACGATACCGGCAGTGTTGAAGGTCTTGGAGGGAGCACCAAAGGTGATGCTTATCTCTGCAGCCTTGTCGCTTACGGTTGCAAACGGGATATGCTTGTTGCCAAAGAGAGCCAGGTCACAGTGTATCTCATCGCTTATCACAATGATGTTACGCTCATAGCAGAAATCGGCCAGACGTACCAAAGTCTCCCTGCTCCAGCATATTCCGGCAGGATTGTGCGGGTTGCTCAGTATCAGCAGACGGCACTTGTCATCGGCCACACTGGCCAGATTCTCAAAGTCAATCTCATAGCTGCCGCCCTCTACCCTTTTAAGAGGATTGAACACAACCTCACGCTCATTACCCTGCGGGGTAAGGCGGAACGGATAATATACAGGCGGCTGTATAATCACCTTCTCATCGGGCTTGACGAATACGTTCACGACAGAGCCCACACCCTTCATTACGCCGGGAATAAATGTAATCCAATCTTCACGGACTTTCCATCCATGATGATCCTCCACCCACTTTGTTATAGTGCTCCAGAGTTCCTTAGGCGTTACGGTATAGCCAAACAGAGAGTGCTCCAGACGCTTGCGCAGCGCATCAGTGATGAAATCCGGAGTCTCAAAATCCAGGTCGGCCACCCACAGCGGCAGCAGGTCATCACGACCATAGCGCTCCTTAAGCACATCATACTTAAGAGCACCGGTACCCTTGCGGTCTATAATCTTATCAAAATCGTATGCCATGTCTGTAATCTGTTTGTTTCTGTTTTCAGTTTAGTGCCTGACGGATATCGTCAAGTATGTCATCGGGATCCTCCAGGCCTATTGACAGTCGTATCGTGGTCTGGCGCACATCGTTCTCACGCAGCTGCTCCTCCGGGAACAGACCGAATATGGTTGATGCCGGATGAATGGCCAGCGTGCGGTTGTCAAACAGGTTCGTTGCCCTGTGTACCAGTCTAAGATTATTGAGAAACCTGAAACATGCATCCTTGGATGCCAGGTCTATTGCAATCATCGCTCCCGATGTTGGACCGAACTGCTTGCGGGCCAGTTCATAGAAGGGATTATCCTCAAGACCCGTATATGTTACTCGTTCTATACCTTTAATATTACGCAACTCCCGTGCTATATAAAGAGCATTGGTCGCCTGACGTTGGTATCGGACATCGAGAGTCTCCAGTCCCAGGGTCTGCTGGTAGGCCGAATAAGGGTTCATATAGGCGCCGACATTGAACAGCAGGTCACCCTTAATTCGTTCATTAATCTGGGGGAACGTGCCGTAATCCAGCACAAGACCGCCCAGTGAGGTACCGCCACCTGACAGATATTTGGTACTTGACAGCACCTCCACATCTACTCCAAGGTCCTTGAGCGATGTCTCGGTAAACGGTATCACGGTTGAGTCTGCAATAAGAGGTATTCCCCTCTTGTGAGCTATCTGTGAGAGAGCTTTCAGGTCTGCCACCTCCAGTTGTGGGTTTGTCATTATCTCCAGGTAGATACAACAGGAGTCATCATCTGCAGCAGCCTCTACCTCATCTATATTGGTCAGGTCACATAATGCTGATTCTACGCCAAAACGCTTAAGCGTACCTGTTATCAGTGAGAGAGTATTGCCAAACAGATGACGTGAAGTTATTATTTTCCTGCCTTGGGCAGAAACCGCAAAAAGGATATTGCTAATGGCAGCCATACCTGAATTGAAAGCCGTCACATGAGCGGCTCCCGATAATTTCTGCACCCTATACTCCAGATTGGTTACGGTAGGATTCTCCACACGTGCATAATCAGGAGCCTTTACACGGCCGGTAAAGACATCGGCCATGAGGCTTGCATCATCAAACTCAAATGACACATTGGTATACAACGGTACTGACAGTGATCCGTAAACATCAGGACGGACAGATTTGGTGTCAATGGCAATAGTCTGTTTCTTCATATCGTTTTCTTTGTTTTTCGCCGCAAAGGTCGGCAAAACAGAGTCTCATTCCAACGCAGAACAGAATTAGAGAAAAAACACCAAGGCAATAAGGATTCGCATAGAATGTATTGTTGTTTATGCCCTCATGTATCCGTCAAAAACAGAATCATTTTACTCCTCTGGCAGGCACAAAAAACAAGGCACCCCAAAAGGATGCCTTGCACAATATCATGTACTCCCCTGTCAGTTCTTGATTACGCCGAACAGGATGCCTGCCACAAGCAGTGTGAACAGGATATTGAATCCCTGAGCGGTGAGGAATGCCTTGAGTGACTGGTTGTTCTCCTTGGCGAATATCTGCTTGAAATTGGTCTCCAGACCTATGCAGACAAATGCTATTGAGAAGAATATGTTCTGGAAGTTCTTGGCCAGGCTCTTGTACGCAACGCCGTCGGCGCTCTTGCCGGCAAAGAACAGGCTGAATACGATTGATGCCACGACCATACCAACCACGAACTTGGGGAAACGCTCCCAGATAACCTTACCTGATGTCTTCTCAACGCCCTTGGTACCGCGCAGTGACCAGTAGAGTGATATCAGGAATGCGGCAACACCTATCAGCACGTTCTGTGAAGCCTTTACGATAACGGCAGTCTGACCGGCCTCATCGCCCAGGATTCCGCCCGATGCGGCTACGGCAGCGGTGGTATCGATGGTACCGCCTATCCAGGCACCAGCCACCTGAGCCTGAGCCAGCTCATTTGCGGGAAAGAACAGGGGCAGCAGCCAGTTGCAGAGCAGAGGCATGATGTAAAGCATGGGGATTGCAACCACCATTACAAGTGAAATCACATATGAGAGTTTCTTCTGGTCACCCTTGATGGTTCCGCAGGTGGCGATTGCGGCGCTTACACCGCAGATACTTACTGAGCTGGCCAGCATGGTAGCCATCTCATCATCCACCTTGAACACCTTACGTGATACCCAGAATCCAAAGTACCATACGCACAGCACCACGATCAGAGCCTGAGCCAGACCGTAAGCACCGCTCTTGAGCACCTCCTGATAAAGGACTGTGGCACCCAGGCATACGATACCTATCTTTATATAGAACTCACTCTGGATGGCGGGTTTGAGCCAATCGGGAACCTTGAAGCAGTTGCTTATTATCAGGCCCAGGATCACGGCAAACAGCACAGCCTCAAGACCGTATTTCTTGCAGAACGGGATTGTGGCAAGCGCCAGTGAAACCACTGTCAGCAGGCAAATCACCAGGAACGACAGGAATATGCCCTTGAACGGTTTGCCGGTCAATGCCTGCGCCAGATAGAGCAGAGCCAGCACAAATACAAAGATGTATACTGCGCCCAGCCATCCCTGAAGCGATCCTAATGCATTGGCCGACTGCGCAGCCAGGATACCCGGAATCTTGAAACTGTTCATCACATTCGGGAGCAGCACTGACAGAGCCAGCACGATGAAACCCAGAACGACCACGATCCACTCGTCGTTCACCAAAGCTTTTCTAGAATTATCCATATCATGTAGTTGTTAGTATCGGGCTGTAAAAGTACCAAATGAATTTGTAAAATAGCACCATTCTAAAATAATTCTAAAAAGACCATATTACGCCCATCCTGACAGAAATATATTCCATGTATAAGGCTTTCAACAGATAAATTCACCTTAAAAAGATTATGACTTGGAACTGCTCAGTACATTTCTTAACTTAGCGACGGCAAACACCGGACAAGAATGAAACTGGATATAAAAGAGATGTTGCAGAAACGCTCCCGTAGCGGCAAGGTGCCCCGACTGCTGTTGTGGTACTTAAGACGGCTGTTCCATGAGGATTTCCTGAACAACTTCTTTGAGAAGGATTACTCCGGAGTGGAGTTCTGCAGTAAAGGCATTGAGTATCTGGGAGTAACTCTCCAGATTGAGGGTACCATCCCCGACGGCGGCCCTTACACTTTCGTGTCCAACCACCCTCTGGGCGGTGCCGATGGTGCTGCGCTACTGTCAATAATAGGCCAGAAAGGTGATGTAATGCTGCTGGGTAATGATTTCCTGACCAACATAGACGGAATGAAGTCCATGATAGTGCCCATAAATAAACTGGGAATGCAGAGCCGCAAGCTCAAGGAGGGTATTGACAGAGCATACAGCGGCCCCACCCATATACTGGACTTCCCGGCAGGTCAGGTTTCACGCCGCAACCACGGTGTAATTGAGGACCGCAAGTGGAGCAAGACATTCCTTATAAAGAGTATTGAGACGCATCGTGACATCGTTCCCATACACTTTTACGGTACCAACTCCCGCCGTTTTTACCGCATGGGACGCATCCAGCAGATACTTAAGCTCAAGTTCCCGCTGGGTATGATATTCCTGCCCGATGAGCTGTACCGGTCACAGGGCAAGACCTACAGGATAGTTATAGGCAAGCCCATCCCATGGAGTTCATTTGACCGCAGCAATGACATCAACAAACAAGTAGAACAGATAAAGAAAACCGCATACGCCTTATGAGAAAGATAATCGATCCCGTTGACAAGGAGATACTCAAGTCACAGTTGACTAAGGAGAAGTTCCTGCGCACCACCAACCACGGAGGTAATGAGATCTACGTGGTTGACAACAACAATGCTCCCGATGTGATACGTGAGATTGGACGCCTGCGTGAGGAGGCTTTCCGTGCCGGAGGCGGTGGTACGGGCCGTGAACTGGATATCGACAAGTTTGATACCGATGCCGCATACGGTTACAAGCAGCTTGTGCTGTGGGATCCTGAGGCTGAACGTATAATAGGCGGATACCGTTACGTGCTGTGTGATGACATCGTTTATGACAAGTACGGACAGCCCATCCTGACATCATCGCACATGTTCAGGTTCTCAAAGAGTTTCATAAAGAACTATCTGGAACATACCATAGAACTGGGCCGTTCATTCGTTACCATTGATTATCAGAGTTCCAAGGGCGGTGCCAAGAGCATTTTTGCACTGGACAACCTTTTTGACGGTCTGGGAGCGCTTATGGTCATGTACCATGACCGTATGAAATATTTCTTTGGCAAGATGACCATCTACCGTCAGTACCCCACCCCTGCGCGTGAGATGATACAGGTGTTCCTGAACAAATGGTTCGGAGCGGCAAGGTTCCGCCGTGTAAAACTGGTAAAGCCCGCCAGAATCAAGTGGCCGTTTAAATATGCACATCTTTTAAAGGGAAAGACATTTAAGGAGGATTACCGCATCCTTAAGGCATATGTATCGGAGTACGGAGTAAGCATACCACCGCTGGTGAACTCATATATGAACCTGTCACCCTACATGCAGTATTTTGGCACCGGAATCAATGACGAGTTCGGCGATATCTATGACTCAGGCATTCTCATCCCGTTCAAGGATATGGCCGAAGACAAGATAAACCGTCACGTCAAGACCGTAAAGCCCATGCTGCTTACACGTCTGCGCAACCTCCTGCGCCGCAAGTGACGCAAACCGTTAATTAATCAGAATTATACCGGATATTGGATTTTTAATCAGAACTTTGCATCGTGTTCCGCAAACAGGCATACACCATGCAGCAAAAGCCTCATTGGAAATCCGACATAGACCTGGCCGCCAGCCGATTCTACATCCGTAGAATGGGCCAGACCAGGCATACCGGAACCGGAGAGGTACCTGTAGCCCGTCTGCCGCTCATTGGTTTCATCTATGTGACACAAGGTGAAGTCCTGGTCCAGATAGAAGGGAATCCGTATCTGTGCCAGACCGGGCATGTACTGATAATCCCCGCAGGCTGTCCATTCTCCATCCGCTACTACCATGACGCCTCCGGTTATACGGGCGCTTTCTCCACATCACTGCTTAATGACACCAGACCGCTCAGGTTCCTGACCCAGCCTGTCCATCAGGCATTCTGGTTTGACGAGGGAGTATTCATGGCTCAGCTTTTCAATATGATTCAGGAGTCATTTGAAAAAGGCGATGATGTTTTCATAGAGAAAGCCATGGACCTTTTCCTGTCACGTATCAAGTCCGGGAAGGCACTGGCTATGCCCGATATCGTAAACCGTTTCATGGAATCAGTGTTCGATCCGGACAAGCCTATAGGCAACATATCCACCTATGCATCAGAATCAGGCATTAGTGACAACTATCTGAGCCGCCTGATCAAACAGCACACCGGACGTAGCGTAGGCCAATGGATAGATGCGGTGCGCATAGTCAGAGCCAAGAGACTGCTGGCCTCAACAACCACGCCAATCATAGACGTAGCCTCTGCAGTAGGACTGGACGATCAGTCCTATTTTGCACGTTTCTTTAAGAATGAGACCGGAATGACGCCTACCGAGTTCAGAAAGGCTATGCAAGAAAAATCCTAATTTCCGTATTTGCCGTACTAAAACATCCGGCTGTTTTTGAGGACCTTTGCGGCCTGAAATGACAGCAACAATTCTCATATCATTCCTTTCCGTTCTGGCCGAATGGGCAGTCCTGACCGACAGCATGTTCCAGCTGCCGCAGGTGAGCATAACCTCACTCAAGGAGCAGGTAGGGACAGAGCGTATGGCATCGGCCGTATCGGTAATCAATAATGAATCCCTTAAAAGGGACGCAGTATACAGACCCAACGCCCTGTCTGACAAGATTCCGGGGCTACACATACCTGATTACGGCGCATCCCTGACATCGACAGTTTACATACGCGGTCTGGGATCCAGAATGGAGAACCCGGTAATGGCTCTCTACATAGACGGCATACCTGTCCTGGACAAGAACATCTATGACTTTGACTGGGAGGGCATAAATAACGCCACCATGCTGCGCGGTCCCCAGGGTACTCTCTATGGCCGAAATGCCATGGGAGGTGTACTATCACTGAGCACCATCTCGCCCCAGGATGAGGCCCAGCCTACGTTGAATATGGAATACGGCACCGCCGGCACCGTCAGGGCAGATGCATCATTCATAATTGGCAGCCACGCGCTGTCAGCCACATACAGACATACTGACGGTTATTTCATGAATACCTGTAAGAACGCAAAAACCGATCCGTACGACGGCCTTGCCATGCGTTGGAGATGGCAGCGTCAGACCGGAGAGCGCACCGTAATGAGCAATCTCCTTATGGCCAATATCTCCAGTGAGGGAGGTTTTGCGTACGGACAGTTGATAAATGACACCCTGCACCCTGTATCATACAATGATAAGGGCAGTTACCGTCGCTTATCGGTAATAGAGGGATTCCGTCTCAACCGTCACGGAGACAAGCTCATAACTCAGGGCACCGCTTCCCTGCAGCTTCTGTCTGATGACATGCACATGGACCAGGACTATACCAGCCGCTCCGTCTTTACGCTGCAGCAGAGACAGAACAGCGGAGCCGGAACGCTGGAACTCAACTTGCGCCGCGCCGATACTGAAGCCATGTGGCAGCCCCAGACCGGAGTGTTCGCTTTCTACAAGAGGAACAGGCTTGAGGCGCCGGTCACATTCAAGCGAGACGGCATTGAGGACCTGATACTCAACAACGCCAACAGCCATATCCCTACGGATATCGGTCAGCTGGAAATATCGGACCTGACCATGCCGGTAAACTCCAGTTTCATGATAGACACCTGGAACGCAGCACTCTTTCATGAATCTGTCTTTAATCCGGGCCGATGGACGGTCACAGCCGGAATACGTCTGGATTACGAGGGAGGCAACATGGATTATGATTGTCTGGCGCTCATGCATTACCGCTTTGTACCCGTCATGAACGCAGACAGGGAATTGAAGGTTCCCTACAAGGGCTCAGTCAGTCATTCCCGTCTGGAAGTGATACCCAAGCTGTCCGCTCTGTACAGGGCATCGGACGCAATCTCTTTCTACGCCACCCTCTCCAAGGGTTACCGGGCAGGCGGATTCAACACCCAGATATTCTCGGATATCCTGCAGAACCTGACCATGAACGCCACCATGCGCGACATGGGAGTTTATCTGGACAAACCTTCAGTATCGGTTAACGCCGATAATACCGAATATGATCCGGAGACCGCATGGAACACTGAACTGGGAACTCGCATAGTAAAAGGCTCCATGCATGCATCGGCCGCAGTATATCACATAGATGTGCAGAACCAGCAGCTCACGGTATTTCCCCCGGGCATGTCAACCGGACGCATGATGACCAATGCCGGTCGCAGCCGCAGCATAGGCGTGGAGACTGAACTTGGATGGAATCCGGGAGAGTTCCGTTCACATATCTCATACTCATGGTGTGACGCCCGATTTGTCCAATTCAATGACGGAAACAATGACTACTCCGGCAACCGTATCCCGTACGTTCCGGAGCACACCTTGAGCCTATCAGTCGGATACAGTTTCAACATTGGAGGCAAGACGCTGGATTTGGACGCCACACTGCACGGTGCCGGTCCGTTTAACTGGAACGAATCAGGTACCCGGACCGAGCCATTCCGTCTCAGGGCCGACAGCCGCATTGCTCTTGTATCGGGCCATTGGGAACTCTATGTGCGGGCCGAAAACCTGACAGATGCCGACGGACGCAGTTTCTATTTCAAGTCCGTGGGTAACGAGTTCTTTGCATCGGTCAAGCCCAGGATAATAATGACAGGTATAACTTTAAAATTATAAGACAATGAAAAAATCAATTTTCCTTTTGCTTGCCCTTATGGCAGCCGTAATCAGTTGCGACAAGATTGAAACAGATGATGAGAACAAGAAAGATGCCACTGAAAAGAATGACTCTATCCAACAGATTGACACTCTCTACTTTAGCGGCGTCCTTACCGCAAACGCATCCAGCGGTGACTGCATTACTCCCGACACAAAGATCAGCGTGAACTATACCGATAAGGCTGACTCCGTATCAATAACCATATTCAAGGCTAAACTGGCTCAGCGCATGCCGGCCATGGATATCATCATTCCCGGAATAAGCATCAGTAACAAGGATGGCATCACGGAGATGACAGCAGAAGAGAGCATACCTCTGGCAATGGGCAGTGAATTCCCCTCTTATAAAGTGACCGGTTTTACAGGAACTTATGCAGGTGACTCTATCTCATTCTCACTTAAGTTCGGTCAGACACCGACATCATTCGCAGGCCATATTCAAATGCAATAATAAGTAGGCGAAAGGAGCCAAAGGGGACGGTTCTGTTTGCCCCCTTTTTCCGGAAGGGAGCCAAACAGAACCGTCCCCTTTGGCTCCTTTTCAATTTTTTCATATATTCGCACATCAAACAAATCAAAGATAGAATTATGAAAAAAAGTCTTATTCTCTCACTTGCGGTTATGTTCATGACCGTTTGCGCTGCAAAAGATTCTAAAGTCCTGATTACCTATTTCTCACCTACAGGAACCACCAAGGCCCTGGCACAGGATTTAAGCAAGGCTACCGGCGCTGACCTGTTCGAGATAGAGGGTGCACAGCCCTATACTACCGATGACGTAAACCTGGGCAACCGCGAGGCACGCGCCTTCAAGGAGATGGCCGACAAGGCAATGCGTCCTGAGGTCAAGGAGAGTCCCAAAGACCTTAAGAAATACGATGTAGTGTTCATAGGATTCCCCATCTGGGGCGATGCAGCACCCAACATCATCAACACATTCATTGAGAAGAATGACCTAAAGGGCAAGACTGTCATCATATTCTCAACTTCAGGCAGCAGCAATCTGACCAACTCATACAACAAGCTCAAGCAGCAGTATCCTGACCTGAACATGGTTGAGGGCACAACCCTTAAGCGTAACCCCACCCCTGAGGCACGTCAGGCTGTAATAGACCAACTCAAAGAGGCTATCCCCGCTAAGTAAATGGCTTCACCTAGAGCTTCGTGGGCATGGGTGCCCACACTGTATTTTGCCGAAGGACTACCCTACGTGCTGGTCGTTACGGTATCGGCCATTATGTTCAAGCAATTGGGCATAAGCAATGCCGATGTAGCCCTGTATACCAGCTGGCTCTATCTGCCATGGGTCATCAAGCCGTTCTGGAGTCCCTTCGTGGATCTGGTCAAGACCAAACGCTGGTGGCTTCTGCTCACTCAGGTTATACTGGGTGCAGGTCTTGCCGGCGTGGCACTGACTCTGAATACGACAAACTTCTTCCGATGGTCACTTGCCATAATGTGGCTGCTGGCATTCAGCTCGGCCACCCATGACATATCGATTGACGGATTCTACATGCTCGGCCTTGATGAGGGTGAGCAATCACTGTTTGTGGGCATCAGGAACACAGCCTACCGTATTGCAATGATTGCCGGTCAGGGCGGTCTGCTGATTCTGGTAGGACAGTTTGAGAAGGTGTTCGGATCTGCCGCCCGCGCATGGAGTCTGGGATTCCTGGTTGCAGGCGGACTGATGATACTCCTCTGGCTTTACCATTCATATATCCTGCCCCACCCGGTTGCAGACTGTACCACCGGTATTTCCGGAAGCAATATCCTCAAGGAGTTCGGAATGACGTTCGTGAGCTATTTCAAGAAGCCTCATATCCTGACCGCACTCCTTTTCATACTGCTTTTCCGATTCCCGGAAGCTCAGCTGGGCAAGATAGCTCCGCTGTTCCTGGTTGACGATACCGCAGCCGGAGGTCTGGCCCTCACAACCGGACAGATAGGTTTTGCACAGGGTACGCTTGGAGTGATTGGTCTGCTTCTGGGAGGAATTCTGGGAGGAATAACACTCTCCAGGTTCGGACTCAAGAAATGTATCTGGTACATGGTGGCAGCCATCTCAGTCCCGGACCTTGTGTATGTGTATCTGAGCTGGTTCCCCACCGACAATATGGCGTTGGTTAGCACCTGCATATTCATAGAGCAGATGGGATACGGATTCGGATTCACCGCCTACACCCTGTTCCTGATGTATTTTGCACGCGGAGAGCACCAGACATCACATTACGCCATAAGCACCGGAATAATGGCTCTGGGCATGATGCTGCCCGGCATGATTTCAGGCTGGCTGCAGGAGCGCATGGGTTACCAGTGGTTCTTTGTATGGATCATAGCCTGCTGCGCCATAACCTGCCTGGTATCGGCCTTCATCAAGTATGAACCTGATTTTGGAAAGAAACAATGAAACTTGTAGTTGACAGCGGCTCCACCAAGACGGATTGGGGATTCTTCAGCACATTATATGACGTCAAGACAGTAAAGACCCAGGGCATCAACCCATGTCATCAGAGTGAAGATGAGATAAGGACCATCATCAGCAGCGAGTTGTTGCCCAACACGCAGAACATAGACCTTGCTGCCGTCACAGAAGTATACTATTACGGTGCAGGATGCGCCACACAGTCCATCTGCGCCCAGATGGCAGGAATCCTGAGCGAGTTTTTCAAGAGCGCAGCCATCACAGTCGACAGCGACATGCTGGGAGCTGCACGTGCCCTGTGCGGACGGACCGAGGGTGTTGCGTGTGTACTGGGTACCGGCTCCAACTCATGCCTTTACAACGGCAAGGAGATAGTTGACCAGGTACCGTCACTGGGATATATCCTGGGCGATGAAGGCAGCAGCGCAGCACTTGGACGCCGTCTCATCGGCGACTGCCTGAAACGCCAGCTCCCTGAAGCTGTAAGCCGTGAGTTCCTGGAGCGTTACTCGCTCACCAAGGAGAGCATAATAGAGAGCGTTTACCGCAAGCCCCTGCCCAACAGGTTCATTGCCGGTTTTGCGCCTTTCGTATATGACAAACGCGCAGTGCCTGAGGTTCACAAACTGATAATCCAGTGCTTCCAGGAGTTCTTTACACGCAACGTTATCAGCTACCACAAACCGTGGATGCCGGTACACTTTGTAGGCTCACTGGCCGATAATTTCGCCGACGAACTCAGAGAGACCGCCGATTCACTTGGCATGACGATAGGAAAGATTGAGATCAGTCCCATGAGCGGACTGGTGGATTACCACAGTTCTGCCAGCTGAACGCTGCAGTCCTTGCTGTATACAGCGACCGATGCCGCATACCCCTTTTCATGGTAGATTGCGGTATCGGTCGTCTCTTTTTCTGTAAGTATGGAGTGGAGGTCATCGGTAATACCGGTGCCATGAAGTTTAAAGACTGCCTCCTTACGGGTCCAGTATGACGTAAAAGTCTCTATAGGAATGTCCGATGAAAGGATATCCAGACGCTCGGCCTCATTCATAGTCTTATTCATGAGCCCGTCACTGAAACTACGGAACGTCTCGACATCCATACCCACAGGAACATCAGCCACAGCCACCGCAATGGCATTCCTGCAATGACTGATACTGAAATGGATTTCCGGCCGGTCTGTCAGATAGGGTTTTCCATGATCTGATACCGATATACTGAACTCTTTTATACCGAACTCGCTTTCCAGCAGTCCGGCAAGCATCAGATAGGATTTGAGACAGGCAAAACGTCCGAACGTATGTTTAAACTGTAATGCCTGTGAGCGCCGCGGCTCCGGCACTAGCGGAAGCATACGTTCCACCTCCGCATCAGTGCAGAGACTCATGTCATCAAACAGGCGGAGGCGGATCATGCTTACTGACGGCTATTTGCCGTTGGGGAAATATTTCTTCTTTACCGGGTCACAGGTAAGTCCCACACCCAGCTTACGGAATATCTTACGGTCCACCTCACTGAGCAGTACGGTACAGTGTACCTGGCAGCCTTTCAGCTCGGGGAGCATGTCAAGAGCCTTACGGCAGTTATCATCCTGCTGACTGAGGATAGAGAGAGCAACCAGGACCTCATCAGTATGCAGACGCGGGTTGTTTCCGTGCAGATAGTTAACCTTGGTCTTCTGGATAGGCTCTATCATGTTCTGGGCAATGAGCTTGACATTGTGGTCGATGCCAGCCAGATGCTTGGTGGCATTAAGGATCAAAGCAGCGCTGGGGCCGAGCAGAGCCGTAGTCTTGGAGGTTATGATAGTACCGTCCGACAGCTCAATTGCAGCAGCAGGTACGCCGGTCTCCTCCTGACGCTCCTTGGCGGCAACGGTGGTACGGCGGGTTGCGGTCGTGATGCCGGCCTTGCTCATGAGCAGGGCAATCTTGTTGACCTCATTCTCATTGGTCTTGCCGCTGGCCATATCGCCCAGAGCGGTATAGTAACGACGTATCACCTCATCCTTGGCGGCACGGCAGCAAACCTCATCATCACTGATGCAGAAACCTGCCATGTTCACGCCCATATCGGTGGGTGACTTATAGGGGTTGTGACCATAGATACCCTTGAATATGGCATCCAGTACAGGGAATATCTCTATATCACGGTTATAGTTCACGGTAGTCTTGCCGTAAGCCTCCAGATGGAACGGGTCAATCATGTTCACGTCATCCAGATCGGCAGTGGCAGCCTCATATGCTATGTTTACGGGGTGGTTCAGGGGCAGGTTCCAGATGGGAAATGTCTCAAACTTGGCATATCCGGCCTTGACTCCGTGTTTCTGCTCCTGATAGAGCTGACTCAGGCAGACAGCCATCTTGCCGCTACCGGGACCGGGAGCTGTGACAACGACGAGCGGACGTGACGTAACGACATAATCGTTGCGACCGAATCCCTCATCGGATGCAATCAGGGGTACATTGTTGGGGTAACCTTCAATGATGTAGTGAACGTATGTGACAATTCCCAGGCGTTTAAGACGCTCGCGGAATGCATCGGCACTGGCCTGACCGTTATAATGAGTGATAACCACCGAGCCTACCAGCAGACCACGGCTCTGGAACTCCTCCCTCAGGCGCAGTACATCCATGTCATATGTGATACCCAGATCACTGCGGACCTTGTTTTTCTCAATATCGACAGCACTGATTACAATCACGATCTCAGCGTATTCACTGAGCTGATTGAGCATTCTGAGCTTACTGTCTGGCTGGAAACCGGGGAGCACGCGGCTTGCGTGATGGTCATCGAAGAGCTTGCCTCCGAACTCAAGATAAAGTTTGTCTCCGAACTGAGCGATGCGCTCCTTGATGTGTTCGGACTGTATCCTAAGATACTTGTCGTTGTCAAATCCGTATATCATAACGGACTGCAAATATAATGTTTTTCCAATAATTTACTATTTTTGCCAACGCTAATAAATGTGATTATGAGTAAGAGTTCGTTACTGACCAAAACATCCCAAAGACTTGTCCTTGCCTTTGCATTGATTGTATCCTTGACTGTTCCGTGCCATGCGGCATCCCCTGTAGACTCCCTGATGAAGTTTGCCGGAAACATCCACCAGTTCAACACCATTTTCCCGCAGGAGAAGGTATATCTGCAGTTTGACAACACATCATACTACACAGAAGAGACCATCTGGTTCAAGGCATTCGTTGTGAATGCATCTACCCTTAAGAGGAGTGACAGCCGCGTACTGTATGTAGACCTGCTTTCTCCCGATGGAGTCCTGCTCAAACAGGAAAAGCTCATGATCGTGGCCGGACAGGCCGACGGTTCTCTCACCCTGTATGACGGAGCCACGGCACAGGCACGTGACCTTAGAGGCGGCATAACCGGATTCCCCAGCGGTTTCTATGAAATAAGAGCATACACCAACTACATGCTCAACTTCAATCAGGAGGCCATTTTCTCAAGGGTATTTGCCGTATACAACAAGCCCAAGCAGGAAGGCAACTACTATGAGGAAAACCCCACCATCAACATAAGGCCTTCCAGCACCAAACCGCTCAGACCCGAGGTTTCCGACCCCCGTAACATAAACGCCTCATTCTATCCGGAAGGCGGACATCTTATCATAGGACAACCCTGCACCGTAGCCTTCAAGGTTACCGGTGACAAAGGTCTTGGAATTGATGCCGACGGTACACTGAACGGTACCGACATCACCTTCACCACCCTGCATGACGGTATGGGCTCATTCACATTCACCCCGCAGTCCAGGCACAACAACGTAAGATTCACCGCCGGCGGCCGCTCACGTTCATTCAGTCTGCCAGAAGCGGAGAAAGAGGGATGCTCAGTCCAGGCCTCATTCATTGAGGGTGACGACATACGATTCAGCATATACTCATCAGAAGAAATCATAGGTCAGGAACTGGGTATGACACTCACCTGCCGTGGCGAGTTGGTTGATTTCTCCACCATCAACGTGAACAATCCCAAGGAGGAGCATATCTTCCATCTGTCACAATTACCTGAAGGTGTTATACGTTTCTCGCTGTTCAACCTGGCCGGCGACGTACTGGCTTCACGTTCATTCTATCACCAGAACCCCGAAATCGGCATACCTACCCTTTCAGTGCAGTCCGACAAGGAATCATACGGACCATTTGAGAAAGTGCAGCTCTCTTTCCGTCTCAGTGACGGCAAGGGTGTCCCCTTCCGTGACAGGTTCTGCCTTGCAGTAAGAGACAGCCGCAGTCAGGCCAACGTTTTCAATGATGACCTAAGGATAAACCTTCTGATGTCATCTGACCTGAAAGGATACATAGAGCGCCCCGCCTACTACTTCAACCCGGAGAACCAGGACCGTCTGCGCGACCTTGACCTGCTATGCATGGTTCAAGGATGGGAGCGTTATGAATGGAAATCCATGGCCGGAATAGATGAATTCAAGGAGCTATACCGCATGGAGAACGGTCTGACACTCAACGGTTGGGCCGTAACCCAATCCGGCAACAAGCCCTTGGCCGATGTCCAGGTCATAGCCGCACTGGCACCCACTGACAAGACCCTTACCGAGACCTACCAGTATACGACCGATGAAACCGGCTACTTTGGATTTGACATAGGTCTTGACTTCTATGACAAGGTCCGTTTCTCAATAAAGGCCGTAACCCAGAACAAAGGTCTGTTCGGTTCACCTGCACGCATTGTCCTGGACAGGTCACAGAAACCGGCCATAAGGCCCTATCTGCCGGGAGAAACCTTCTTTACGGGCAACTCAACCCTTAAATCAGGCGGCAAGAACACCATCTCGGAAATTGATGACAGTCTGGCTACGGTGGTCAATATTGAGACCGGATTCGTACTGCCGGATGTCGAGATAACCGAGCACCGCAAATACGTTGACTACTACAAGTTCCAGGCATATGACGTAGTCAAGGATGTAGAGCTGGAACTGGACAAGGGTAAGTTTACCACCGATGTCTACGGATATCTCTTGGAAAAAGGATATGACCTTGCACTTGACTCCGACACCGGCGACGCTCAGATCCTTTACATAAACGGCCTCAAGGCATATGTTTACGCACATACCCAGAACAAACTGAAAGACCTTGATTTTGAGGCCGAAGAAACCACCATGTCACCGTCTGCCTACGCATCGACCATTGACATGCAGGATATCAAGAGCCTGATCGTATACGAGCGCCCAATGTACCAGCGCGAGGCTTGGGATTTGTCTCCCCTTTATCTGTCATACCTTAACAAGACCATTGACCTGGAAAAGATTGAGCAGATGAATGATATGTCATCACGCACATCACCCGCCAACACACTGGTTTACATGGTTGACATCCTGCTCAAGGAGGATTATGAGATAATTGCCCAGAACAGCAAGATCCGCAAGAACCAGAGATTCACCACCATTGACGGATACTCAAGACCCTATAGTTTCTACTCGCCCGAATATCCCAACGGACCCATTCCCGGTGACGTGGACTACCGTCGCACCCTCTATTGGAATCCCAACGTGATTACCAACAATGAAGGCAAGGCCCAGGTGGAATTCTATAACAGTTCCATTACCAGGCACTTCAATGTTGAGGCAGCCGGAATAACCGCATCGGGAGTACCCTATACTCTTGACGCCGGATTCTGAGCCCGCGATTGACTGTCCGGTTCAATTTTTACGTCAAATTTCTCTTTATTTAAATAATAAAGTGCTAACTTTGCGCCCGCTAAGTGCCGCATTGGCCTTGGCGCGTGTTTATAACATATTGTCTAACTTTATCTTAGTTTCAAAATTTAACTAATGGAAGATTTTAAGAATGTAGCTCCCCTTCAGGAATTTGACTGGGATGCTTTTGAAAACGGAAGTGCCGCTTCAGGCATGTCAAAAGAGCAGCTCGAGCAGGCTTACGACACTACCCTTAACAAGGTTGCCAACAACGAGGTAGTTAACGGTACCGTCACAGCCATCAACAAGCGCGAGGTTATCGTGAACATCGGTTACAAGTCCGATGGTATCATCCCCATCAGCGAATTCCGCTACAACCCCGACCTCAAGATAGGTGACGAGGTAGAAGTTTACATTGAGAACACTGAGGACAAGAAGGGACAGCTTATTCTTTCACATAAGAAGGCTCGTGAGTCACGCTCATGGGATCGCGTGAACGAGGCTCTGGAGTCACAGGAGATTGTAAAGGGTTACATCAAGTGCCGCACAAAGGGTGGTATGATTGTCGATGTATTCGGCATCGAGGCCTTCCTCCCCGGCTCACAGATCGATGTAAAGCCCATCCGCGACTACGATGTATTCGTTGGCAAGACCATGGAGTTCAAGGTTATCAAGATCAACCAGGAATACCGCAACGTAGTTGTATCTCACAAGGCTCTTATCGAAGAGGAGCTTGAGCAGCAGAAGAAGGAGATCATCAGCAAGCTTGAGAAGGGTCAGGTACTTGAGGGTACCGTTAAGAACATCACCTCTTACGGTGTATTCATCGACCTGGGCGGTGTTGACGGTCTTATCCATATCACAGACCTCAGCTGGGGCCGCGTAAGCGATCCTAAGGAGATTGTTGAGCTCGACCAGAAGATCAACGTCGTTATTCTTGACTTCGACGATGAGAAGAAGCGTATCGCTCTCGGTCTCAAGCAGCTCACTCCCCATCCATGGGATTCACTCGACGCAAACCTCAAGGTTGGCGACGTTGTCAAGGGCAAGGTTGTCGTTATGGCCGATTACGGTGCATTCATCGAGATTGCTCCGGGCGTAGAGGGTCTGATCCACGTATCAGAGATGTCATGGAGCCAGCACCTGCGTTCAGCTCAGGACTTCATCAAGGTTGGTGACGAGGTTGAGGCAGTTATCCTGACACTTGACCGTGCAGAGCGCAAGATGTCACTTGGTATCAAGCAGCTCAAGCAGGATCCCTGGGAGAACATCGACGAGAAGTATCCCGTTGGTTCAAAGCACACCGCTACCGTACGCAACTTCACCAACTTCGGTATCTTTGTTGAGATTGAGGAGGGTGTTGACGGTCTGATCCGCATCAGCGACCTGAGCTGGACCAAGAAGGTTAAGCATCCTTCAGAGTTCACAACCATCGGTGCTCCTATCGATGTTGTAGTTCTTGAGATAGATAAGGACAACCGTCGTCTCAGCCTTGGCCACAAGCAGCTCGAGGAGAATCCTTGGGACGCTTATGAGTCAATCTACACCGTTGATTCTATCCACGAGGGTAAGATCACCGAGATGATGGACAAGGGTGCAGTCATCTCACTCGCAGAGGGTGTTGAGGGCTTTGCTACTCCCAAGCATCTTGTTAAGGAGGACGGCTCACAGGCTCAGCAGGGTGAGACTCTCCAGTTCAAGGTTATCGAGTTCAACAAGGATTCAAAGAGAATCATCCTTTCACACAGCCGCATATTTGAGGATATCGCCAAGGCCGAGGCTAAGGCTGAGAAGAAGGCTGCACGCAAGTCAAGCGCTAAGAAGGAGAAAGAGGAGCCTATCATACAGAATCAGGCTGCCGCTACCACTCTTGGTGACATCGATGCACTTGCAGCTCTCAAGGAGCAGCTGGAGAACGGTAACAAGTAATACTTGATATCACATTAATAGAAGGACCGCACGCTTGTGCGGTCCTTTTTTTGTACTTTTGCCCCTGCTGATATGGAAAAGTTTGAGATCACCATATTGGGATGCGGCTCAGCCACTCCCAGTCCTAAGCATTACACATCGTCGCAGGTTGTTGAGATCCGCGGCAAACTGTTCATGGTGGACTGCGGAGAGGGAACCCAGATTCAACTGCGCCGTTCGCGTGTGGCGTTTGCCCGGATAAACCATATATTCATATCACACCTTCACGGAGACCACTGTTTCGGACTCCTGGGTATGATATCATCATTCGGTCTGTTGGGGCGCACGGCACCTCTATATATACACGCGCCCGAGGATCTTGGTCCCATTCTCCGCATGGAGATGGACTTTTACTGCCGTGACCTTGAGTTCCAGGTTGAGTTCCAGGGATTTGACCCGGCTGCAACCGCAGTCATATATGATGACCGTTCTCTTTCCGTAACGACATTTCCGCTCAAGCATCGTGTCCCATGCGCCGGATTCCTGTTCCGTGAAAAAGCCACAGCCGACCATCTGGACCGTGCTGCCGCCGATTTCTACGGTGTACCCAGATGGGACTATGCACGCATCAAGGAGGGAGGAGACTTTACCACTTCCGATGGTACAGTCATACCGCATGACCGCCTTACCACACCATCCGAGCCTGCAAGAAGCTACGCCTATTGTTGCGACACGGCGTACAATCCGTCCATGATACCGGTTATTAAAGGTGCCGACATGATCTATCATGACTGCACTTACTCAGGTGAAGATACAGACAGGGCAAAGAAGCACTTCCACAGCACAGCCTCTGATGCCGCCAGAACAGCCATGGAGGCTCAGGCCGGCAAACTGATGCTAGGTCATTTCTCGGCCCGTTACAACGATGAGAGCATACTGCTTAAGGAGGCACAGCAGATATTCCCCAATACCATACTTGCAAAAGAGAACCTGACTGAATCTATCTGATTATGGCAATGATGGCTTACGATGAACGCAGGATACTGGAGATGCTCCACGAGGATGACATCTCCCGTCGCCGTGCCTTTGAAGCCATAGTAAATAATTTCAGTGAACAGCTATACTGGCAGATACGTCATATGGTACTTTCACATGACGATGCCAATGACATTCTCCAGAACACATTCATCAAAGCCTGGGTAAATCTGGACTCATTCATGGGTTACTCGCGTCTGTCCACCTGGCTCTACCGCATAGCCGTCAATGAGACGCTCACATTCCTCAACAAGCAGAAGACAACCGTTCCTCTGGAAACCGACAATGACGGAGAACTCTGTATTGCCGACCAGTTGGAGAGTGACCCCTATTTTGACGGAGACCTGACAGAACGCCAGCTTCAGGAAGCTATAGCTACTCTGCCCGACAAGCAGCGCATGGTGTTCAACATGAAGTATTTCAATGAGATGAAATATGAGGAGATATCCGAGATTCTGGGTACAAGCGTAGGCGCACTTAAGGCCTCGTTCCACATAGCTGTAAAGAAAATTGAAGAGTATTTCAACAATATAGATTAAACCATTTTATTGCTAACCAGTCATAAGAACGGATGGAAAAGAAAAGAAACATAAAGATTGACGAACTTGAGCCGCGCTGCCCGTTCACTGTTCCGCAGGGTTACTTTGAAAACCTGACGCAGAACATCATGGCCGCACTGCCCGAGCAGGAGTCACTCTATTCCACCACCATTAAGGTGACTCCTTGGATGCGCATCAGGCCCTACCTGTATGCGGCAGCCGCGTTTGTCGGCATATTCTTCTGCATAAAGGCCGCCGTAGGCATCACCTCATCTGATAATGAGGCACAGATGTCACAAGCCTATGAGACCACTATATATTCAGATGAGTATATAGACTCTTTTCTTGAAACAGCCATGATTGATGACTGTACGTTATATTACACACTTGTGGATGCCAATTGACAGTCATGAAAAAGATTATCTTGTTTCTTATCGGCTTAATAGCCTTAGGTCCCTTATCGGCCCAGAACAATCAGGTAAATGACCAGCAGCGTTGGGGAAACCAGCAGCGTTGGGGAAATCAGCAGCGTCCGGCCTGGCAGCAGCGTAACAATAATCAGCAGCAACCTCCTGCCCCCAACCCCAGCGGTCAGTTCTCTCCTGCCGAGTACTGGAAACAGCAGCAAGAGTTCTTCACCCAGAAAGCCGGCCTTACCGAGGAGGAGGCAAAAGCATTCTTCCCCGTATATAATGAGTTACAGCAAAAGAAACGTGACCTGAACCGCGAGATACGCCGTATCATGCGTGAAGGCGGTGAAGGAGAGACACAAATATCCGAGGAACGCTGCCTCAAGGCCATCGACACTATGGCCGATGTCAACATCAAGATAGCTGAACTTGAGAAAGAGTATCTGCAAAAGTTCAAGGAACTCCTGCCTGCCTCCAAGATCCTTAAGATCCAGGATGCCGAGGAGCAGTTCAACAGTCAGATATTAAAGGATATACAACAATCCCGCGGGCATCAGTTCCAGCAGGGTCAGCCCAGACCCGGACAACAACCTCAACAACAGAGACCACAGTTCAACAGGCCCGGCAATTAAGACATCACGAGTCAATAAAAAAGGAATGAGCATCAGCCCATTCCTTTTTTTCTGAAACTTGCCGTAATGTCAGTCATTCCGCCGTTTTCAATCCTGTACATCCGTTGGTTGGTGTTTGGATTCGGAAGCGGCCCTTTACTTTCGATGTAGGGGCCTATCTTGACATAATCAAGAGCATCGGCCCTGAAACATTCAGGCAGTTCCTGACGGCCCGAATACCAGGCTGTCTTGAGCCCCGCGGCATGTACACGGTCTGCCAGACGCATCACCTCCTGCGGCTCACGGTCACCGCCCATAAAGCATACACAGGTAACATCACGGCCATAGCGATCCAGCAGTCCGTCCAGCATGCTGTCATCAAGAGGATAACCGATATCCTCCTGCAACTGGGGGCTGTGACAACCCTTGCAGCAATTAGGACACTGGGAGAGGTTAAGCGATAGCGTAACCTCTCCCGGTACATCCTGGAAAACTATGTCGTATGACGCAATTTTCATTTAAAGAGTAGCGTAGTAACGCTTTGAAGCCTCCACCTGACGGGCTGCAGAGAAGTTGCTTACGCGCTTCATGTAACCTATGATACGTGTCAGGTAGTCCACATTGGTTGAGTGGCAGTGGGGGCACTCTTTAAGATAACGCTTGTCAATTGTTCCGCAATCGTTGCAGATGGTGTTGGGGATATTGAACGTGAAGTAGTTGCAACCCTCCTGAGCAGCCACCTTGAGCAACTGGCGGTACTGAGCCTTTGAAAGATGCTCCTCAAGATTGCAGTGCAGTGCAGATCCACCGGTCAGGTGCTCAATGTACTTGACACCGTGCAGACGGAAACGGTCAATTACGTTCAGTGTTGTATCCTCAACCTTATAGAAGTAGCTGTTGTAGCAGTCACGCGGTACAACGTAGCCGTCCTCCTTATCCCACTTGGCATTCTTAACACCAACGTTCTCAGCCGGAATCATCTCACAGTTGAACATTACGCCCTTGGTACGGTACTTCTTGTTCAGTTTCTCAACAATACCCAGAACGGTCTGAACATACTCAGTGTAACGCGGGTTGTCACTGATCTCGATACCCAGGAACTCGGCACTCTCAACCAGACCGTTAACGCCGATAGTCAGATACTGACGGCCGATGTTGATGTAACCGGAATCAAACAGAGGCAGCATGCCCTTCTTCTGGAGTTCCTTAAGGTTCTCGTTATATGCCAACTGAACCTTATGCATAAGGTCAACTACATCCTCAATATAATTCTGATAAGGAATACCCATACGCTGTGCGTACTGTACGCAGCGGTTCAGGTTGATGGTAAGCACGCTCTTGGAACCGGTGCTCACGCCACCTGCACCCAGAGTGTATGAGAATCCGTTATCGGTAATCTCGTTTCTGAGACGGCAGCAGCTTGACAGAGAGTCAGCGTTGTCACTTACATAAGTAAAGAATGAGTGACCCTCGGCATACATCTCGGCGGTAAAGTCACCATACTCCTTATCCTTAACATCTCCGTTCTCGGTAAGCAGAGCCATGGTCTCTACCGGGAATGTGAGCACGCAGCGCAGACGCTCCTGGTTGAACCACTTCATGAAACGCTTCTGCAGCCATGAGAGTGACTCCCAATGGGGCTTCTCGCCGTCGGGGAAACGGAACTCACCGAACAGTGACTCAAAGTAGAAACGGTCATAGTAGCTGATATTCCAGAATACAGACTGGAAGTTACGTGCACCGGTAGGCTGGTTGATGGAGTAAACCACCTGCTGGAAGCAGTCTGTAATGATCTTGTCAATGGTACGTTTCTTAAGGCTCAGGTCAACAACTTCATCGGCACGCTTGTAGTAGTCCTCACCGAACTCCTTCTCAATGAAGTAGTTCATGTACATGAGGAACTCAGGTGTAGCGCATGCGCCTGACAGCATGGATGATACCATGAACACCATGTTGATGAAACCACCGCAGAATGACTTGAGGTTGGTAGGCTGTGTAGCGTTACCGCCAATTGACTTGGTACCGCCCAGCAGCCACGGATACATGGTTATACTTGCGCAGTAGTTAGCCAGGTTTGTCTCATCATTCTTGTAGATGAAATGTTGGTGCAACAGGCTGATGTACTTGTCTGCCACCTCCTTGCCGAACATCTGGCGGATACGGTCGCAAAGCAGACGACGGTTCAGACGGATAAAGCCCTTCTTAGGCAACTCACCTATCAGAGTTGCGATGTTCTTGTTCTCTACATTGGCATTTGCGTCAAACTTACTGCCCTCGGCGGCATTGGCAGCCTGACAATAGCCCATGAGGAATTCCAGTTTGGATTTAGTCTCACGGTCCTCAGCGTGACGGTTGCGGTACAGCATGTACGTTTTGGCAACCTGATAATAGCCCTCGGCCATAAGTGCCACCTCGACCTGGTTCTGGATCTCCTCCACGCTGATGCCGCTCTGGATGTTCAGATGGCTCAGGATACCGGTCATAACCTCCTCGGTAGCAAACGCTCCCGATGCAAGGAATGATTTGGCAATAGCAGCCTTAATCTTGTCAATGGCAAACACCTCGTGTTTACCATCACGTTTAACTATATATGTCTCCATAAAAGAATAAATGTTATCCCGTCCTCGTACTCCTGCAAGGTGCAGAAATCTATCGTCATTGGCAGGTCTTCTGACTCATCCCGTCCGGTACGCCTTCCCGGCCTTTGGGGCCAGTGGCAGAGAGTGCATCGGACTTATAATTAGGGATTTACAGCAGCAGGTACTGTCCCGGATTTACACCGGATTCCAAATTATTCCATTCGGGGCGCCACCCCTATGAAAACCAATGACGCGAGCAAAGTTATTATAAAAACAATATGATGATACGGGTTGTTAATAACTTCCGACCCTTTCTGAAAGAGAAGTTTTCAACAGGTGTTTTTGAGAGTACTTATAGCGTATTTTTTGTATGTTTGCAGATGCTATGGCATTGAAGAGATTCGGAGTTTCGCTTGAGGATGTATTTACGACAACAACTAACCAAACCTATTTATGAAACACATTGCTTTTATTATTGCTGCTGCCGCGGTTACTATGGGCACTGCACACGCAGCCGAACTGTCAGACACCCTGATTCAGGAGGTAGTCATTACAGGCACGCGCAGTGCTACCGATGTACGCCATCTCTCACAGACAGTAAACGTCATTGACCGTGCTGCCATTGAGGAGACCAACCGTTCATCACTCCTACCCCTGCTTACCGAGCAGGTGCCCGGACTCTTCATAACCCAGCGCGGCTACGCCGGTTACGGTGTATCTGACGGTGCTGCCGGCACGATCTCCATGCGTGGACTGACAGGTTCAGGAACAGCCGTACGCACACTCGTTCTTATAGATGGTCATCCTAACTATGCGGGTATTTTCGGACATCCTATAGCTGATTCATACCAGTCACTCATGACTGAGAGAGTTGAGGTACTTCGCGGACCTGCATCAATGCTGTATGGTTCATATGCCATGTCCGGCGTAATTAATATTGTAACAAAGAAGCCACAGGACGGCACGCATGCATATCTGCATGCCGGATATGGCTCTTTCAATACAGCCGAGACCGAATTCTCCGTCAACACTCACAAAGACAAGTTGAGTGCTGTCGCTTCGGCCTCATACAACCGCACGGACGGACACCGAGACAATCTGAACTTTGAGCAGTTTGGCGGATATGCCAAGCTTGCTTATGACATATCAAAGAACTGGAATGCATCCGCCAACGTAGACGTGACACGTTTCAAAGCCTCATATCCCGGCCCTGAGACCGCTCCGCTTACCGATGCAGATCAGGATATAACACGAGGAACCGCATCCTTGTTCATTGAAAACAATTACGACAGGACATCGGGAGGCGCCAGTGTGTTCCACAGTTGGGGAGACCACTGGATCAACGACGGTTATCAGAAAGGAAACGAGGAGCCCAAGGATTTCCGTTTCACATCTTATGATGAGATGACGGGCGTATCGGCATGGCAGAGTGTAAATCTTTTTGAAGGCAACCGTATCACTCTAGGTGTCGATTACTACAGATACGGAGGTAAGGTAGTCTATGACTCTATCGGAAATAGGACTGACAGTTTACTGATAGACAAAAGGGAGCATGAACTGGCCGGATATATTGAAGTCCGCCAGGATATCGGATCATGGATGACCCTCAATGCCGGACTGCGCGCAGATCATCACTTCTCAATCGGAACGGAACTGGTTCCACAGTTTGGAGCAGCATTCCATCTGCCCGCCAATGCTGAGATAAAACTGTCTGCTGCTAAAGGATTCCGCTATCCCACATTCAAGGACAACTATCTGTTCCTGCCCAAGAACCCGGACCTGGAGCCCGAATCTCTCTGGAACTACGAGCTCTCTTTCTCGCAGACACTCCTGTCGGGTAGACTCTATTACGGAATCAACCTGTTCCATATGGATGTCAAGAACACGATTCAGGCTCTACCCAAGAATGGTGCACCACTCAACCAGAATACCGGAGAACTCAAGAACTCAGGTGTTGAGGTTGAGGCCTCATATCTTATATCAAAGTCATTTACTTTAAACGGTAATTACAGCTATCTTAAGATGGAGACTCCGGTTGTAGGAGCACCTGAGCATAAGGTATATATGGGAGGTTCTTACAATAAGGACAGATGGCACGCCAGCACCGGATTGCAATACATCAACTCCCTTTACACAACCCCGAGCAAGCCCAAACCGGCTACTGTCCTGGCGGCTTTAGACAAGAAGGAGGATTTCCTGCTCTGGAATGCACGCGTTTCATACCAACTGAACGATATGGTTCAGCTTTGGGTGAACGGAGACAATCTGCTCAACACCAAATATCAGATAATAGCCGGATACCCCATGCCCGGTATTGCCTTTATGGCCGGATTCAACGTAACCCTTTGAAATAAGAAGGACCAGTGTCAAATTATTAGACACTTTTAGGGCAAAATCGCGGATTTTGCCCTTTTTTTTTGAGCAGTAGCTGCAGGGGAGATACTTTTGAACTGTCAATTCAAACAAAGCATATGAGACAGCTAATCAAAATATCACTCTTCCTTGTTCTGCTGAACGTATCAGCCGCCGGCAATGCCGGTGGCGATACCGTTCGACTTTCCATGAGTCAGGTTATAAACATGGCTCAGGAATCTTCACCCCAGGCTGTTCAGGCGCGCAACGCATTTGAATACGCTTGGCTCAGCTACCGCAGCTACAAAGCTGAGATGCTCCCCACACTATCTCTCTCATCATCACCGTCACTTAACCGTAGTACCAACTACGTAACCCTGCCCGACGGTTCTGAGCATTACGCTCGCAGTAACAGTCTAAGGAACAACCTGTCACTGGATTTGTCACAGAACATCTGGTTTACAGGAGGACAGATATCACTGTCAGGTAATCTGAGCCGCCTTGACCTGCTGGGTGACAACCCTTCACACAGTTACTACTCTCAGCCTCTGCAGCTCAGTATCTCGCAGCAGCTGAACGGGTATAACCAGTTCAAATGGAACCGCAAGACTGAACCACTCCAATACCGCATGGCCCGCAAGCAATATGCTGAGACCATGGAGCTGGTGGCATCACAGGCGACATCGGTTTTCTTCAACCTGGTATCGGCACAGACGGACCTTGAGATTGCACAACTTAACTTTGCCGCTGCCGATACCCTCTACACTTACGGACTGGGCCGATATAACATAGGTACCATTACTGAGAATGACCTGCTCCAGCTGGAGTTGAACCGTCTTACCAGCGAGACCAGCATAGTGTCAGCGCAGATGTCATTTGACGAGGCCATGGATCAGTTGCGGAATTTCCTGAACCTTACATCGGACACAAAAATAGAGGTCATACCTTCTGACAGCATACCCCACTTCTCGGTTCCCATGGACCAGGCCATGAAACTGGCTTGGCAGAACAGTCCCGATGTAGACGGAATGGAACTGAACAGGCTGAACAGTGAAAGCAACCTGGCGTACACCAAATCACAAGCCGGATTCAAGGCATCCATATACCTGCGTCTGGGATTGGCACAGACAGCCGATGAACTGCCGGAGAGTTTCCGCAACCTGAATGACGAGCAGTCCGTAAGCGTATCCATAAGCATACCCATACTGGATTGGGGTCGCGCCAAAGGACGTGTCAGGATTGCACAGAACAATCTGGATCTGACAAACATGCATATTGAACAGAATCAGGTGGCGTTCGAGAAGACTGTGACCCGTGCAGTGAACCAGTTCAACATGCAGGAACGTCAGGTGGATATAGCTCACCGCACAATGCAGACGGCCATGCACCGTTATGATGTTGCACGCCACCTCTACGTAAACGGCAGCTCCTCCATACTGGACCTGAACTCGGCCATCACGGCCAAGGATGCCGCATACAGAGGTTATGTATCGGCCCTGAGCCGTTACTGGCAGCTCTACTACACAATCCGCAGCCTGACCGGATATGACTTTTTGAATAATGAAACTATTGAACAGCAGATAGAATATGGATATTAAGCTTCCTCCCAAGAAATGGTATGTAAAATACCGCATACATATAGTAGCCGGTTTATTAGGTATCGGTCTGATAATAATGCTCATCAAAGTATCCACCGGTCCCAAAACCATAAGGATAAACTCTGACAGTGTGCAGACGGCAACCGTAACGACAGGCGAATTCTCAGAATACGTGAATGCCGAAGGCGTACTTCAACCCATACAAACCGTCAAGGTATATACCCGTGAAGGTGGATTCGTAGACAGGCTCTTGGTACAGGACGGTGCACTGGTACACAAAGGTGATACTCTCATGATCCTGAGCGATCCGGACCTTATGCGCACCATTGAGAGCGAGCGCGACAAGTGGCGCAAGCAGAACCGCTCCTACCGTACCAGCATGATTGAGATGGATCAGCGCCGCCTTTCGCTGGCACAGAATATACTCCAGACCAAGTATGAGCTGAAACGTCTTGAAAAAGAGCACAACCTGGCGCTTGAGGAGTATCGCTTAGGCATACGCAGCAAAGCACAGCTTGAAGTGGCCGACGAGGAGTACAACTACAAGATGGAGACGGTCCGCCTGCAGTTGGAGAGCCGCCGTCAGGACTCAGTGCTGAACGCCATTCGTCAGGAGGCACTTCAGGATGAACTGGCCGAGGCCCACCGTCAGCTTCTTAAGACAGAGGAACGTCTGAATGACCTTGTAGTCACCGCACCTGCCGACGGTCAGCTGAGCGGACTTGCCCTGGAGCCTAGCCAGCGTATTACCTCCGGTACAGCCATAGCCGATATCAAACGAATGGACCAGTTCCGTATGCGCCTGAGCATAAACGAGTTCTACATAGACAAGATTACAGTAGGCCAACCCGCCACCATCACCTATGAGAAAAAGAGCTACCCCATGACCATCAGCAGCACTGTTCCCGAAATCAAAAGCGGATCATTTGATGTGTTCCTAGTATTTACTGACTCCATGCCCGATAACGCCCGCATCGGCAAGACCTACCAGGCCCGTATAGAGATGGGCGGTCAGGCACAGTCAGTCATAGTACCTAAGGGAAACTTCTACAACTACACACACGGCAGCTGGGTATTCAAGGTTGACAAGTCACATACCCACGCAGTCCGCGTGCCGGTAAGCATCGGTCGTCAGAACCCGCGCCACTTTGAGATCCTGGACGGACTCAAGCCCGGCGATGAGATAATAATAACCGGTTATGACCGCATAGCCGATGCCGATGAGGTGGTCCTCAACTGAACTAATGATGTTCCTACATTATCTCATTATCGCACTGCGCAACATACGCAAGTATGCGCTGCAGAATACGGTCAGCATCTTGGGGCTGGCGGCAGGATTTATCTGCCTCAGCCTCTCTGCACTTTGGATTCACTTTGAGGAGTCTTTTGACACTTTTCATAAGGATGCCGACAGGATATTCACATTCTCCAACTATGAGCACGAGGATGGTACTGAAAGACATGACGGTTATGTCAATTATACCGAGCATGAACAGCTGTACAGTTTCCCTGAGATAGAGAAGATATCCAAATATGTTTGTAGAGAGCATAAAGAAGAGAATCTCACGGAACTAAGGATTGATACGGCATTCCTGAAGATTTTTGATTTGCCCATAGTGTCCGGGAACGACGGTTTCATGAGAGACACCGGTTTCATTGCCATATCTTCAACATATGCAAGGAAAACATTCCGTTATGTGGATCCCATTGGAATGGAGATACTTGGTAAAACCATATCGGCAGTAGTAAAGGACTTCGGGCGGATGTCGGCCATTCAGTTCGACTTACTCTCCTGTTATAATTTCAAGATGCCGCTCAAGAATACCAGAGGTAATTATATTCATGAAGGTATGTCCAATGACGACCTGTTTCCCAGTGTTTTCATTAAGATTCATAAGGGTATTGACACCAAAGCATTTGCCGATAAGATACATGACAGCCTGAATGATGACGACTCATATCATTATGAACTGTTGCCGATAGGTGCGATACACCGTCAGACAGCCAAAACAGATATGTATGTAAACTATGCTCACGCCAAGGTATTCTGTCTGTTAAGCCTTATGCTGATGCTGTGCGCCATAATCAACTTCCTTCTGTTCTCCCTTAACGGTATAAGGACCAGGAGCAGGGAGATGGCCTTGAGGACTGTCAGCGGGGCAACCGGGCATTCCCTTGTATGGATGCTGGTCACTGAGCTGGGGGTCATTCTTGCAATTGCAATGATTGCAGGACTCATAATTGTGCAGTTCATTAAGAGTCGGTTCATCAGTCTGGCCGACATCCAGATGACAGGAGAATATGTGACCATGGGCAGTATAGTCATCATGATTCTGGTTCTGATTGTTTCATTACTGATAAGCATAGCTGCGGTAAGGATTCTACGCAGAAGGACTATGCACAGTTCCATAACTTCGGCACTAAACATCAGGTTCAAGAAAGCCAGTATCGGAATACAGGTATTCACAAGCATATTGTTCCTGTACATCGTCGTAGTGATGGCACGCCAGTTCAGTTTCATCCGACATAATGACTGGGGATCAAGGATCAATGACATTGCAGTTCTTTCAATCTCCAATCCTGTAAACAGATGGGATGGCTATATGATGGGGAGACCCGTTTATTATCCCCCAAAAGATGATGATGAGATAGATGTGCCCACTAGGGATGAACACCTCAAAGAATTCGGTTATGAATATTTGGAACGTCTGGACGGACAGTTCGGTCTTACTGACAAGTTAAAGAGTCTGCCCAGTGTCAAGTCATTATACAGGAACTTTGGAGATATTGAGAAGATTCAGTACGACAGCGAATTGTTGCGATGGGACAGAGCTACGGTCAATGGCAGGGACAGCCTGGATATCCGGATTCTGGATATACTGGAACCTGATAAACTGGAGCTGCTCAACTTCAATATAATAGACGGTACACTCCCCGACAGACCTTTGCAGAAGGACGAGATTATCATTACCCAGAACATAAAGAAGGAGTTGGGACTGGCCGATGTCTGTGATGAGCCCACAATTACGATAGGACGTCATTACATCATGCCCATAACGGACTATTATATTGATGCAAACGGAGAACTCCATATAAACAATGCAGATGAAGGTACCATGTACTATACTTTCCGCGTCATAGCCGTAGTAAGTGACATCTATCCAAATAAATTTGATACCAAGCCCATAATGTTCATCATGTGCACACCCGCCAACCGCAGGCTTATGCCTCCTGCCAGTTCCTCAGGTTGGACTGTGGCTCATGTTACTCTTACATATGAGCATGGAATGAAATCGGCACTAAGGAATGACGTGACTCGAATCATGGATGAGACCGGTCTCAAATATGAACTGACATTCCCCGAGGACCGTTTCTTTGATAGCCTTGCCAGCCAGGAGCACCTTAAGAATCTGGTGATGGGACTTGGCATCATCTGCATACTGATTGCCATATTCGGCACATATTCAATGATTGTCCTGGCCTGCCGCGAGCGCAAACGTGAGATTGCCGTACGCAAGGTTCACGGAGCTAAAGCTATTGATATTATCCGGATATTCGGCCGTGAATATGGCGGAACGCTCCTGGCATCAACCATTCTGGCTTTTGGTATAGGCTACATCATGATGCACCGCTGGATACAGCAGTATGAACGTCAGGTTGCCATAAGCTGGTGGATCTATGCCGCGATACTTGCAGCGATTGTGATTGTCATCAGCCTTACAGTAGGTCATCAGGTGCTCAAGACCGCCCGTGAGAACCCGGCCGATGTAATCAAAAGTGAATAACGCAAAAAAACAAACAAAGGGGACTGTCCCCTTTGTGTGCTTTTTGCTCAACTGAACTGGAGGGTGAAGATAGTATAGGGATAGTGTGAGGAGCAGGTGAGCGTACCGTCATGAAGCTGCATGATCTGACGTGAAAGGGCAAGACCGATACCACTGCCGCTACCCCTCTTCTTGGTCGAATAGAAAGGCATGAATATCTGCTCTATCTGACTCTCCGGAATCTCTGGACCGTTATTAGTTACGGATATACAGGGCTTGCCTCCGGGGGCCGATGCCATAACGGTTATCCTTCCGTCCTCAACTTCATCGGTAGCATGAATGGCATTCCGGATAATGTTTATCAGTGCCAGAGGGATAAGGCTGGAGTCTGCATGGATAATGACATCACCGGCAGTCTCAAAACGCACGCGGTCAGCACCCGGCTCGGCCTTGAGCAGAGTCTGCAGGTTACTGAAAATGCGGGACACCGGAATATCGGTCATTGACGGCTGTGCCAGCACGGTAAGCTGTCGGTAAGACTCCAGGAAACTGCACACGTTATGTGCCTGGCTGTTTATGATGTTTATGGCCTCACGGCGGTCCTCCTCAGTCTGTGCATCGGGATTCTCAATCATGAAATCTGTCAGAGAGACTATGGGAGTGACCGTATTGCGGAGTTCATGCGTCATCACGCGCAGAATGCGGTCATAGTAGTTCTTACGGGTCTCCAGTTCATTCTGATCCTTGCGGTACGAGAGCAGGATGCGGTTCATATCGGCCGATGCCTGACTCAGCAGCAGGTCATCGGTCTCAGGGATATGCATCATCAGGTCATTGTTCTTGATGGCACGCGCCATCATCTCAGTCTGGGAGATGGGATAACGCAGCAGTTTGATGAGCCTGAATACAGACGCCAGAGCCAGTATGACAGACAGCACGGCAAACGGAGCATAACCCGCCCAGAAAAGCCAAACGGCAGCAGCCGGAAAGACCATAGTCATCACGACCGATGCCGTCACATGCAGTGTGTAATGCCGGCTATATGATGCCATGATGTTTCATCTTGTTATATAGAGTCTGACGGCTTATGCCCAATTTCTCGGCAGTAGTTGTAAGATTACGTCCGCTTGATTCAAGCACCCTCTGTATAGTCAGTTTCTCCATCTCATCCAGTGAACTTGGAGCCTCCTCCTTGACGGATTCCTCCTCTGCAACCGGATTACGCTGTTTCTCTGCATACAGGGCATCGCGCTTGGCTATGGCCTCATGCAGTTTCTTGACCAGGTCATTGTTATCCCAGGGTTTCTGAATAAAGTCCAGAGCTCCTTTCTTTAGCGAACTGACTGCCAGGCCCACATCACCGAACGCAGTGATCATTACAACAGCAGGCGGATTATCCAGCCCGCTGCGGTTCATGATACGGTCCAGCCAGAACAGACCGTCCTGTCCGTCCAGTTTATCGGACCCGAAATTCATATCCAGCAGCACGGCATCCACATCGCCGGCACTGATCAGAGCCGGGATAAGCTGAGGGTCAGCAACAGCCACAACCGTCTTGAATACGCTCTTAAGAACTATCTTAAGCGTACTTAACACCGCTGTGTTATCATCAATCACAAGAATCTTAGCTTCAGTCATAACACTGCGAAGATAGTAAAATTATTCGCTCTTGATTACATCGGCCGGGTTCTCGCGGGCAGTTGTGAGCACACGGTTCAATACCGTAACCACTATCACCAGTGCCGTAAAAGCAAAAACAGAAAGGTAAATCCACCAGCTTATGGCAGCCTGATAATAGAACTGTTCTATCCAGCGGTGCATCACGATATAACCTAATGCCATAGCTACAACTGATGAAACCAGGAAGATCATACCGTATTCACGGGCGAATATGGCCAATATCTCCTTCACTTTAGCCCCGTGAGTCTTGCGTATGGCAATCTCGCGCCTACGCTCCAGACAGGAGAGAGATATCTGTGAGAATACTCCGAACAAGGCTATGAAAATGCTTATTACACACAGTATGGAGAGCATTTTTGACAGATTCCTGTCTTTTGTCAGATGTTTGAAGAAACTGTCCTCGGGATACTTCACCTCATACTCCAGACCCAATCCGCCAAGCAATTCCCCTAGCGCCTCTTCCAACTCAGCCTTACAGTTATGCAGATATTTTACCGATACCTCACCATTGATGGTTCCGCTGCCACGGTCATGGCCATAAGAGTCCTCTTCTATCAGATACTTGTTGTGGAATCCGCACAACAATACATAAGGTGGAATATCATCATAATTGTAAAGATGGATGTTCTTTACTACGGCAGCAATGGTGAAAGGAGTCATCTCCAAACCGGACCTGCCTAGCCTTATATAAATGACCGGCATCTTATCCAGAGTGGTTCCGCCCAACTCCTTGAACAGGTTCTCCGTAATGACCACCTCATCATCCTTTATGCCTTCAGACGGTATGGCACCCTCAAGAACCGTGAGCCCCAATCTGTCAATCAATCCGGGATAGATGTAGTCAAACACATCCGGGAACAGGCTTTCTTGGGGAGTCTCGGTTGCTGATACCAATGCAGCATGCCCATAATGATGTATGGACATATCGGCAAAATTCATATAGACTCCCGTAACACAGGGAATGGATGCTATCTTTGCTTCAAGTCCATGCTCTTTCTCCAGTTCGTCCATATACTCGTCACCCCATAGCGGATGTTCATTCACATATCTGAACAAACCTCCGGGAAAGAACTCTCTCTCCGGCTCTTTCTGTTTGATATTCACCACAGCCACATCCTTTCGCTGAGTTCCCCAGTTTATGTTATGCATAAAGTTGAACTGATGCAGCATCACCGTCAGCGCAAACATAAGCGTCATGCCCGATGCAATCTGTATACCTGTACTGATTCTGCGGAATGCCTTGTCATTACTCTGTCTAATGCCGGACTGTAACGTTTTCCTGTTCATCACCATCACCTCTACCAGACTCAGCATTACGGATACGGCCAATACCACAGCCATGATGGTGAGACTACCTTTCAGATAATAGGAATCAGGCATACCTATGTCGGCAAGTCGCATGAATGGTTCTTTCAGCATAATCACGGCAAACATACCTATGAGCAATGCTCCCAGTACAGGAATGCTGCTCTCAGACACCATCTGTACAGCTATGTCTGATGTAGAAGCTCCGTTAACCTTACGCAATGTCATTTCACGTCTCCTTCCTCTCAGATAATTCAGGAAGAAGGTAAAATGGTTTACTATGGCGCACAGCAGTATCAGCAGACTTGCCTTTGATATAAGGTCAAGTCCGTCATATTTGACAAAGGTGTCATCCCGCGCTTCATCAATAGCCCTATAGACCTCTTTGAGCGGAACGATCCTCTTGCCACGGAACGCATCCTTAGGTTTGGAGAATCTGCCTTCCATATGAGCGTAGCACATATCAAGCATTTCCTGAACGGACACACCCTCCTTAAGTTTGAAGAGAAGCCAGTTATAGTAGAACATTGAGAAACCGTTCCATTTCTTCATCATGTCAAACTTGATGTAGGAATGGTCAAAATCATCAATGACGGCACAGACAGTGTACGTTGAACGCCTTTGTGTAATCTCCTTACCAATGGGGTATTCATCGCCGAACTCCTTCAATGCGTATGACTTGGAAACGGCAATCTTTCCCAGGTCATCCAGAAAAGACCAGTCACCGGCCAGCAAAACAGGATTAAAGAAATCCAGGAATGCCGAATCAATGCAAAGGCATAAGGGCTCGGATTCCGTATAATCTGATCCCGGTCCGCCCTGCTTATCATAGAACAAGAAGGATTCCACACCCAGAGAGTCAAGACTATTCCTCTCTTTGAACTCCCTGAACAACAGATAATAGATATCGCCATTGGTTCTGGTCCTCTCATTGCCTACGGTTGTACGGCCATCCTCATTGAAAGCAAACGTATAGATCCTGTCCGCATCCTTATGGAATGAGTCATACGAGTTGACATAACCTGTCCACAACTGAGAGAATGAGAACGCAACAAAGCCGGCGGCAAGTCCCGCCATGCTGATGATATTCTGCATAGCGAACCTACGCATATATCGGAAAGAGGATTTGAGATACTGCAACAACATAATTCTTTACTCTTTTTCCATGTACTCAACCGGGTTGAGTCTCATAATACCCTTTATGTTTCCCCAAACGGTTACCAGAATCACTGTCAGCATGAAGATGACTCCCCCTGCCACTGACAGCCAGGGAGATATATCCTGAGCTGTCAGGTCACCATCGGACATATTTATGACAGCATTGTTGAAAAGGATGGCCACAGGTAAAGATATGACAATACTTATGAGCGCAATCAAGATGTAAAGCCGCCCGAACATCATTGCGACATCAGCTCTGCGGGCACCGTTAACCTTCCTTATTGCCACCTCCTTGCGGCGGGCACGGACACTCAGCAGAAGAGTGCTGTAAAGACTCATGGCGCAAATGACCAGACAGATGCCCGACAGTATCAGTGAACCACCCCTCATGGCATCAAGTATGGTCACCTCGGCTCCCACCTTGTCACGCAGGTTGAATACATTGCTGTCAACAACCTCCGGGCTCAAACGGTTCACCACCTCCTGGGCATCGGCCATAAGTGCATTATACTTACCCTTCCTGGGTTCCATTATGTAATAATCATATGTCCTGTCCGCTCCGGTATTTATAACCGCAATGCTTATCCTCTCCGATCTCAATCTGGAATAGGGTTTTGTGGTGTAGGTTCCAAGAACCGGCAGCAAACGGTCGTCAGAAGTGGTTGACATATCGGGTACGGATACTCCGGCCTGCTCATAAAGGGCACTGTAGCTTTCACTCATCAGGATATAACTCTCTCCCGGCTCCGGCATCCTGGTCCAATGGATCTTCATGCGATAGAAATCAAGCAATGAAGTATCGGACATATGATAATTCCTGAGCGACTGCATTCGCATGTCGTTGAACAGTCTGCCCATCGGATCATTAAGGTCATTGTGCAGATTCTCAAAGCTTTCGCTGTAAGGTATGACCCTCTGCGCATATCGGGAGTTCTGCAAATCCCGCTGTAAGGCGGCCTTGTCACTTATCATATAAGACTGGACCAATACGCATTGCCTGTAATGCCTGTCATTATCCGGGATATGATTCAGTTTGGCCTCGCCCGCAACGAACTGCAGCAGAGAGAGCGTTCCGCTTATGAATACCGTGCATATCACCGTCTGCAAGGCAAGCATGCTCTTGCGCATCACACCACCTGTGCCACGGATATTATCCATCAGAGTATAGCAGTTTCTTACCATCGCTTTCACCCCTATGAGAATGACAACCGTACAGATGACAAGCATAGCTGCGCCTATAGCAAGTATTGTACAGTAAATACCTTGCCAGCTCCAGTTCCAGTCACTCATCAATCCGGCCAGGCGGCTGTCGGCAAAACCTATCAGCAGTTTTGTGAATACCAATGAGAGCAAAGTACTCAGTAGAACCGTAACGCCATACTCCACCAGGAGCATCATGAACAGTTTTGAGGCCGATGCCCCGTTGACCCTGCGCAATGCGAACTCGCGGCCACGCATCCTGAGCATCTGGACCTGCATTCTCAAGAAACTGATAAGTGCCGATAGCAGGATCAGCGAACCGGCAATCCATATGACGCTTCGGGTAACATCCGATATTGAATTGCCATCGTCCTCTTTCATTGATTTGACATCAACCGTCAGGCCGCAAGGTTCAAGTCTTGCATCGGCCTCAGCCTTGAGTTGCTCCGGGGTACACCCCTCCTTGAGAATGACCTCCAGGTAAGGTATCCATGCAGCATTCCAGTCATATTCGTCATCATCAAAGAAACTGAGCAGCAGGTGATGGTTCTCCGACTCTGTGAGCGGGACATCCTCAAACACATCGACCAAGGTAAAGTCACGGGCCTCATAGAGAAACCAGAATGAGAGTGTGGCACCTATCGGATTACTGTCGCCAAACACCTTACGGGCCATTGACCGGCTTAGCAGCACCTCATTCTTATGCAGTACCGGAACCTTCCGGCCGGTAATGGCTGAACGTAATCCGCGATAGTTGGGATAATCATTCTTTACCAGTACAAGGTCAAGCGGTTTGCGGCGGTAAGAGCCGTCATCAAGAAGGAAATTCACGTAACCGCTCTCATATGATCCGTTTGCGGGAAATATCCTCTCCACACATTCCATACCTCCGTTTCCCTGCAGGAGATCCGCTTGGGTGGCAGTAAAATGATATGCGGTTGATTTCTGTTCATCCTTATCATTCTTAAGACGCATGATATAGCATCGGTCCGCATAAGGCTCCGAGTATATGGCCGGCTTGCGGATAAGGATCAGCAGGCACTGTATTACAGCAAGCACGGTCATGCCCACGGCAAGCGACACGATGCTTATTATGGTCTGCGTCTTGTACTTGGCAAGATTTCGCAGCGCTGTTGTCAGATAATGGACAAGCATTCTATTCGCTCTTTATTACATCTGCCGGATTGGTGCGCATGATGGCGCGGATCTTGCTCCATACGGAGATCACAATGATCAGTGCCATGATTAAAAGACAAGCAAGAGCTATCAGTATATAGTTACTGTCAAAACCAATGTCACTCTTACTGATAAGCGCAACCGCCGCAAGGTTACCTATTACCAATGCCATGAGCAGGATTATTCCGTAAGGTTTGATGAACAGCTCCATTATATCCAATGCCTTGGCACCGTTGATCTTACGCATGGCCACCTCCTTGCGGCGCATGTTCGTATCGGCCGATATGGATGACGACACGCTCAGGATGACCAGCAGGATGCAGATGATACTGCCCAGGTTGAATGCCATCACATGATACCTCAGTTCATCATCAACATATTCCGGAAGACGCTTTATCTCAAGACCGTCGGACGACATGGGATACACCTTGGCCCACTCTTTCCTGATAATGGATTCGCACATGGCCGGAGATACCGAGCTGTTGAATTTGATAAAGAATTCACGCGAATAGCCATTTTCACGATCGGAAAAATAGAATGCGCTGTATACTTTTACCGGTGTTCCCATGGCCAGTTTGCTGTTGGCACGTTCTGAATAACCGGTCAGGTCTTCACATATGCGATGATCAAATATTCCGGATATATGAATCTTTGCATTATCACCTTTGATAACGCTACCATAATCGTATTCCAATGACTCCAGGTCAACGCCATCCTTTATGAACTCCTCATATGTATTGCGGTCCAGAAGGAATCCTTTTTTGGGAGGGATAGGGTCAAGCCATTCAACAGGAATGTCAAAGAACCGGAAATAATTGATATCGTTTCCCATAACCGAGAAATGAAAGACTCTTCCCCCTGCTTTGATCTTAGCGAATCCGGGATAATCGTTCCATGACCCGTCAGTGGAAATGATTTCATCCACCTGCGGTAACTGCCGTAGGTTCTGAAAGAATTCCAGAACATTTTCACTCTCTTCATTGTTCACATAGAACACCCTCCTGCTAACCTGACTAGGCAGAGGATTGTAAGGTCTGGGAACATTCTTTGATGTATAGAGCGCCACTGACAACGCACATACGGCAACTATGGTTTCAAGACCGATGACAATATACTTTATAACCTTATTGTCTTGTCTTTGGGCCACTATCCTCTGCTTGAGCATACGGTTCTGTCTACCGGCCGATATCCGGCACACGACAGCTCCAGCCAATCCCACCAAGGCAATACCGATAATATTCAGCACTGCGATATCAGCAAAGTTGAAATATAAGTTACCCATCAGATCCACGTTGCTGTTAAGCCATGCACATACGTGATATGACAGATAAAGAGCTATGGCAAGTGACGCCAGCAGCACGATGACCACCTCTGTCATAAGCATGAGAGAAAGGCTGTTCCGGCCGGCTCCCAGACTGTAACGGATTATGTTGGCCCTTGCGCGCTGTCTCAGGAGCATAACCGTATGCTTTAAGAAGTTGGCTGCCGCCACCACCAGAACTATTATACTCAACAGACTGAGTAAAGGATCGTCCGGTTGGGGATAAGAGTGTGACAACTGCACTACAAATCTTGTATTCTCCTGTATGTTTGAAGTTGCAAGTTTTCTGTTCACTTCATCTATGTCGGCCCCTTTCTTAAGTACGACATTGCAAATGATGTCGTCAGGGTTTATCAATACCGATAACGCGTATTTATCCAGGATAAAGAACACCTCATGGTCAACGTATCGGCTCCACACATCATCCTTTACCACATTGACTATGCTGAGATCCCTGTTAAAGTGCGATTCTTTTATCCGGCACTGGCTTATATCCTTGTCATAACCTATCTTCTTGAGGAATGATTCGGTAACAACTATCTCAGTGCTGTTCTGCGGAACCCTGTCTCCATACAGAAGCGTAAGGTTGTAGAATTTGAAATAATCCCCACATACTTCCTGGCCTCTTACGGCACCATTGAGATAAACCTTATTTG
The DNA here is from genome assembly GCA_045113495.1 of Bacteroidaceae bacterium. GTDB lineage: Bacteria > Bacteroidota > Bacteroidia > Bacteroidales > Bacteroidaceae > Colenecus. The sequence goes on along the minus strand of JBGUIZ010000039.1, from coordinate 4,292 downwards.
AATCAGAGAGTTCAAAATGGGCAGGAACGGTGCCGGCAGCTTCACCCGATACATACTCTATCTCAGGGATGTCCAACTTGGCCATCATATCAAAACTGACAGGCATTCGCATTCCCTGCCTTACCAAGCCACGGTTAACGCTGTATCTTTCATCACCCGGCATATCCTCATATGCCGCAGCGCTCCGGTCGTACAACGGTCTGCGGTTATACTTGTATAAGTCATAGTTGATGCCGTAGAACAGCACTGAGAACATGGCCGCACCGATGGCAAGGCAACAGATGCTGAGCAGGCTGTACACCCAGTTACTGCGAATGTTTCGCCAAGCAGTCTTGAGATAGTGCAGTATCATTGAACGGGATTTAAAGCGGGAGTTCCTTTACAATACTACCGTCAAAGAGGTTGATTATGCGGTTGGCATATGATGCATCGTGACGGCTGTGTGTTACCATAACGATGGTGGTTCCCTGCTGGTTGAGTTCCTTGAGAAGGTTCATCACCTCCTGTCCGTTCACGGAGTCCAGGTTGCCGGTGGGCTCATCGGCCAAAATCAGTTTGGGGCCTGCAATCACGGCACGGGCAATTGCCACACGCTGCTGCTGACCACCGCTCAGCTGATTGGGGAAATGCTTTTCGCGGTGAGATATGTTCATGCGCTCCATAACCTCCTCGGCACGACGGCGACGCTCCTTGGCGGGCACACCCATGTAGAGCAGCGGAAGCTCTATGTTCTCACGCACGTTAAGCTCATCAATCAGGTTAAAGCTCTGGAATACGAAACCAATCACTCCCTTACGCAGGTCTGTGCGATGGTTCTCATCAAGATTGGCAACCTCAACGCCCTGCAGCTTATAACTGCCCTTTGTGGGATTGTCCAGCAAACCAAGGATATTCAGCAAGGTTGACTTACCGCAACCTGAAGGGCCCATAATGGCCACAAACTCACCATCGGCAACATTGAACGATACATCATTCAGAGCCCATGTCTCAACTTCCTCTGTACGGAAGATCTTCTGCAAATTGTTAACTTCAATCATGACTATATAAGAGTTTAATTGTTATTTCTGTTTCAAATTTATTCTCAAAAATATTCTCATTCGTACCAAGAAACATCAAATCTGTTTTTGAGTCTCAAAATCGTCTAATTATTTGACACTACTCGCTTTTGATTACCTCTGCAGGATTCTCACCGGCGGTCTTGATGACTTTGTGTATTACGGTGATAAAAATAACCAGTATGGTTGCTGCAAATATCCCTGCATAAATCCACCAGCTGATAGCGGCCTGACGCGGGAACTTCTGTATCCACTGATGCATTATCAGATAACCGGTGATAAAGGCTACGCCCATAGACGTTACAACTACTGCACCGTATTCCTTTGTGAATATTGACAGGATATCCCTGATCTTTGCACCGTGGACCTTACGTACGGCAATCTCACGGCGACGCTCCAGGCATGCCAGACTTATCATTGACCAGACACCGAATATGGATATCACGATGCAGATCAATCCCATTCCAAGAATCAGGTTCTTAAGGTGTTTCTCCTTCTCCAGACCCTTATAGAACTTATCCTCAGTGAAGGTAACCTCATATGTGCAATCCACATCATCAAGTATCTCAGATACTATCTGCTTGAGTTCCTTCTTGAATCCATGCTCATAACGTACCATATAGACTGCACCGGGCTTTCCCATCAATCCTCCCGCAAGTTCAGTAACCAGACTTGATGTGAGCTTGGGATTATTGGGAGTACACAGGATAAGGAATGGAGGATCAACTTCAAATGAGGATATATAGGCATCCTTAATAACTGCGATGACATGAAAATCATTCTTTTGGGTCTTAGAACTAAGCAGGTCAAAGGAGTTGTTCATATTTGCGCATTGCACATTGATAACCGGATCTTCCGATACAGGTCCCAGTCCCAGTTTCCGGCTCAGATTCTCTGTGATTACGATCTCGTTTTCCATAATGGGACGGTCTGTAGGTATTGCACCATCTATAACCGTAACGTTCAGAATATCCAGATCCTCTTTGTCAAGCATATCCAGAACACTGTATTCGCAACTGTCAATGTCATTTATGCTATAATAAGGATACATATTATATCTTCCGGATTCAGAGTATGAATAGATATCGTTCATACGTTCCTTAACCTGGATAACCTGAGGCATTGACTGCAACCTGGATGAAATGGCATACTCATTTTCATATTTCTCCTGGAAATCAACATTCTTGATCTCATCCATATGATCCAGAAGTGCCTTTAATTCTTCTTCACTGTCAGTTTTGATGTTTCCCATAAAGAAATCAGCAATTGAAATCACTCCGGTCGGAGTCACCGTAATGACAGCCTGGTCATTTATATTCAGACCCCAGTTCTCATTTCTGAGATAATTGAACTGATGCAGCATGACACAGGTGATGAAAGCGAACAGTGTGCCGGTGAACAACTGAAGGGCAACGCTTATCTTCCTGAAGAATCCTTTGTTGTTTGAATGAGCAATGTTATCCTGAATGGTTCTGCGCCTTATGGCATAGACGCACAGTACGCATGACAACAGCGCTACAAGGAACACCGCAAGCATCAGTATAAAACTGCTTGTCATAAGGAATCCTGTCGGCATACTGATATCGGCTATTGTGATATATGAATCTTTAAGAATCCATACCAACATCAGTCCAATTACCAGACCCGCAAGTACCAGAATGGACATCTCCAGTGAGAACATACGGATAAGGTCTCTCAGAGTAGCTCCGTGCACGATTCTTAGTGCCGCCTCACGGTCACGTCCTCTCATGGTATTGATAAAGAATATAAGAATATTGACAAGAGAGCAGAGCATGATCAGAATGCTTGCCAGGCAGAAAAGGGTCATGGTCCTGTAGCTGACAAATGATTCATCCTTTATAAGTTTAAGGTGCACGTCACTGATAGGAACAAATTTTGTCGTCATCTTTGACATGTCTGATATAGTCATATTCAGCTGTACATAAGCATTAGAGCTGTTAATGAGCATATCCATTGCTGCATCGGCATCAAGTCCTTCCCTGAATTTCCAGAAACAGTTTGAACGTAACGTCTTGTTCATACTGCCAATCACAAGATTACTTGACATTGAACTGACATCAACATTACTGAGTACCGGACGGTATGACATGATATCAAATTTCAATATTGTAGGCTTATTGAAACTCTTCAATACGGCAACTACGGTACGGTTGCCTATTTTCTGTCCGATGGGGTCTGTATCAGGGAACCTCTTCACGGCGTATTTATCGGACAATGCAATAAGATCATCCTTGCCGATGAAAGACCAGTTACCCTTCACAAGTTCTATTCCAAAGAAACTGCAGAAAGCAGAGTCAACCTGCAACTCGGTAAAAGTCTCATCATCGGTCTCAAACCTGAAATAGGTAACGGACTCCGGATCAATGGTCTCGGTTACACCTTTAAGGAAAGCGTTACCTGATTCGGACAGCATCACATCCTGACCGTCCGGGGTTGAGGAGTTTAATGTGTAGATACGGTCTGCATCCTTATGGAAACGGTCAAACGTTTTCTCATAATAGAGCCAGACAGAGGAGAGAGAAAGGCAAACAAAACCGGCTGCCAGACCAATCACGCTGACTGTATTCTGGAGCGCATACTTTCGGATGTTGCGGAAAGCGATCATTAGGTTATGCAAAAACATAATTAGGACTGTTTTGAATTATTTACAGTCCAAAATTACCTCTCCCCTAACCCTTTATCCAAGAAAAAAGGGCAAAATCGTTGATCTTGCCCTAAAATCGTCTAATTATTTGACAACACAATAGGGACAGTCCCTATCGTGTGCGCCGAGCCTTGCGCCCGTTAACCTTCTCCTTACGCCCCGATTTCTTTTCCTTGTGAGCCGATGCCTTCTTCTTAGGCTTTCCGTTATCGCTGCGGAAGAACTGACGCCAGTCTCCGCTTTCAAAATCGCGCCAGAACTCATCATCCTGTGCAACCTGGACCTTCGGGGCACGCTTTGGAGCGCGTGAAGTCTTTTCCTCACGATAAGCTCTCTCCTCACGGGTTGGCTTTCCCTCTCTGCGGGGTTTCTCCTCACGATTGGATTTCTTCTCCCTTACAGGCTTCTCCTCACGGCGAGGCTTGTCTTCCCTACGGGGTTTACGCTCTCTGGCGGGTCTCTCCTCTGTCTGTCCATCCTCAGAACGGGTCTCGGCCACCTCAACATGAACCTGACGGCTCTTGTAGTTTACGCCCTCCATGCCTGTGAGTATCTCCTCAGTGTACTCCTGG
>JBGUIZ010000038.1:0-40104 GCA_045113495.1 Bacteroidaceae bacterium | reverse complement strand
GAGCTTGGCAATGACAAGGTCGTGCTTGGACTGAGCGGCGGTGTTGACTCATCGGTCGCTGCCGTGCTGCTCAACAAGGCCATCGGCAAGAACCTTACCTGCATATTCGTAAACCACGGTCTGCTGCGTAAGAATGAGTATACCGATGTGCTTAACGACTATGTATGCCTTGGTCTGAACGTGAAGGGTGTGGATGCATCGGAGAAGTTCTTCAAGGACCTTGAGGGTGTGACCGATCCTGAGCAGAAACGTAAGATAATAGGCCGCGACTTCATCGAGGTGTTCGATGCCGAGGCCGGCAAGATAACCGATGCCAAATGGCTGGCTCAGGGTACTATCTATCCTGACCGTATAGAGAGCCTCAACATCACCGGCAAGACCATCAAGAGCCACCATAACGTAGGCGGTCTGCCTGAGAAGATGGGACTCAAGCTCTGTGAGCCGCTCAAGTGGCTTTTCAAGGATGAGGTTCGTGCCATAGGCCGTCGCCTGGGTATTCCGGAGCATCTGATTGGCCGTCATCCTTTCCCTGGACCCGGTCTGGCAGTGAGAATCATAGGTGACATAACCCCGCATAAGGTGTCTGTACTCCAGGAGGCCGATGCCATATTCATCAACGGCCTGCGCGAGTGGGGCCTGTATGACAAGATCTGGCAGGCAGGTGCAATCCTGCTGGCTGACCACACCGTAGGTGTCATGGGCGATGAGCGTACGTTTGACAATGCCGTCGCACTGCGCGCCGTGACCAGCGTGGATGCCATGACAGCCGACTGGGCTGAGCTTCCGTACAAGTTCATGCACTGGGTAAGCAATGAGATAATCAACAAGGTCAAGGGAGTGAACCGCGTATGCTACGACATCTCCTCAAAACCGCCAGCCACAATTGAATGGGAATAATATGAAACAGATCATTTCAACAACAAAGGCGCCTGCCGCAATAGGTCCTTACTCGCAGGCAATCAACCTTAACGGTACGCTTTACGTATCGGGCCAGATTCCTGTCAACCCTGAAACCGGTGCAATGCCGGAGGGCATAGAGGCGCAGACCCGCCAGGCACTGGACAATATAGGCGCAATACTTGAGGCTGCAGGCCTGACATACAACGACGTTGTAAAGACCGATGTCCTGCTGTCCGATATGGCCAATTTCGCCGCCATGAACGCAGTCTATGCAGAATATTTTACACAGGATAAACCTGCACGTGTCTGCTTTCAGGCTGCCGCCCTGCCTAAAGGCGCTCTCGTAGAGATAGACGCTACAGCAGGCCGCTGATACAGGCTTGTTTATATCAATAAACCTCCTGATTCCCCACTCAGACGGGATCAGGAGGTTTTTTTGTGGGTCGGGAAAAATATTACACATTCTTTGATTTTAAGAATCCAATGTATATATTTGCGTATTATACGCTCTGAATCTTATAGGTGAAGGGTGTATTTGCTAACCTAGTTTGAACCTGCGCTGTGGATACCATATCCTACATAAGATACTATCTGCTACTTGTTGTTGCATACATTAAGTATCTGTCGTCCCGTGCCTTCACCCATTTTGAGGACTATCCGTTCGAGACAAGGACTGCGGTCGCAATCACTTTGTTCAGCACATTCTTCATTCTCATGATGCAGGTGGCGCTGTTCTTTGCGGGAATCAGGAGAAACAAGAAAGAGCGCCTGCGCAACAGCATCATATACAGGTTCGGCAAGGGTATGGCCTGGATCCTGTCCGAGGATGCATCTCAACTGGTAACCAATGATGAGATCCTTGAGGCGTTCGGGGTTGACAAATCCATGGCCGGCAAGGAACTGCTCAAGACTGATGTGGAGAAGAAAATGTTTGCCCAGGTATTCTACATGGATTATATCACTGAGAAATCAGAACTATCCAGGATTGAGAATATCCATAGGATGCTGGAGCTGTTCGGCATATCGGAATTCCTGGAGAAGGAGGTGAGTCTGGGTAACATGCGGCGCATATCGGACGCACTCCATAAACTGCGTGCATTCAAACTGCCGGTAAGCCCGTGGGTGGTGAACAAACTGCTTAACTCCAGGAACCAGCATGTGCAGCGTCTGGCCATGTATACCACCATCATGTCAAGTTCTGACAGTGCCCTGGATTATTTTGAGACAGATTTCTTTGACAAGCACTGCTGCATCAGGGATGAGATAGAACTGGCATATTCACTGCAGCGCCGCCGTAAGGAGGGTCTTAAACTGCCTAACCTGGCAAGATGGGCCAATGTTCAGGCAAACGAACGCACCCAGTGTATGTTTGTGAGACTGATGCGCCGTTTCAATGAGGTTGAGTATTGCGGAGAGCTCCGTAAACTGTTCCAGGAGAGCAAGAAAAAGAAACTGATAGAGGAGATTTCACGTACATGGGGTTATCTGCATTATGTGGAGTGCGAGGATATGCTCATAGACACGCTCATGACCCAGCCCGATGATACGAAAGTGGCCATCATGCATGCCATGACCCGTCTGGGTACTGGAAAGAGCATGCAGGCCTTGCTTGACGGATTCCGCAATACCACCAATCCGCACGTGAGATATGAGGCCATCCGCTGCATCTACAACTACGGAAAGGATGGACGTGCCATGTTCCATAAACTGGAGAAAGAGGCTACGGAGGCAGACCAAAAGTATTTTGCCTTCTTTAATAATCCCATCACGCTTGAGAAAATCCGCCTGGACAAGGAACAGGCTTATCATCCGTCGGTGGAGACTGTGTTTAACGGATAAAATGGGAGTGGATAAGTTATGTGGGTGACGTTTTATCATATATTCGGCATAGTGGTATTCAGCTACTCTATAGTGCTGATGACAAGCTATGTGATTTTGGTTTTCATGAGCCGTCAGGCCCAGAACCAGCAAGATATCAACGTGCCCGATGACGAGACCATAAAGTACATGATGCAGGGCTCGCCGCTCACGCCAGCCGTCTCAATCATAGCACCGGCTTTCAATGAGGAGGTGACCATCATCGATAACGTGAACTCCCTGCTTCAGATAGACTACCCTGATTATGAGATAATCATCGTGAATGACGAGAGTACGGACCGCACAATGGAACTGCTCATAAATGAGTACAAGCTGGTTGAGGTACCGTATGACATAGCCATGAGGGTGCCGTCCAAGCCTATCAAGAGGGTGCTTAAGTCAACCGATGAACGCTACAGCAAGCTGATAGTTGTGGATAAGGCTCACGGAGGCCGAAAGGCTGACGGATCCAATGCGGGAATCAACGTATGCAGCAACAAGTACTTTGTATGTACTGATGTGGACTGCATCATTGAACCCATGGCCTTGTACCGTATGATGTGGCTTGTCATAAACAGCCATAAGCCGGTCATTGGTGTGGGAGCAACAATGCTTATGAGTAACGGCTGTCTGGTAGAGGACGGTAGGGTTACGGAGCCTATGGTGCCCAATATGCTTTTCCCCATGTTCCAGCAGCTGGAGTATCTGCGGTCGTTCTTTATCGGAAAGATTGGTTGGTCACGCATAAACGCCCTGCCTAACATATCGGGCGGATTCGGTCTGTTTGACACCGATATTGCCGTCAAGTCAGGCGGTTATGACTCCATGAGTATGGCTGAGGATGTGGACATCATGCTGCGAATGGTAACCTACATGAACAACAACGGTTTTGAGTACCAGCTAGCCCAGGTTCCCAAGGTGTGCTGCTGGACAGAGGGTCCCAGTAACCTCAAGTCACTTACCCGTCAGCGTATCAGATGGGCCCGCGGACTGTTTGAGATTGTCATCAATCACAAGAAACTCTTCTTTAATCCCTCTTACGGAGTGATTGGCGGTATAATGCTGCCCTATATATTCATATTTGAGTTCATCGCCCCCATACTTGAGCTGATAGGTGTCATCCTGCTCATTTACTTTACCATCAAGGGCGGCGTTAACTGGAATACGTCAGGCATCGTGTTCGGCATGGTCTATTCATTCTCGCTGTTTATGACATCGTTCGTGATACTGTCTGACAACAAGGCCAAGGCCGTAAATTGGAAACATAAGAAAATCAGCTACATAAAACTGATAATAGCCACCATCATAGAACCTTTCATGTATCATCCCATCGTGACCTACAGTTCACTGGTGGGTTACTGGAGGTTCATTCGTAACAAGGCTGCCGTCTGGGCTCCTATTCAGCGAACCGGTGTCAAGAAGAAGTAGGTATGAGACTCAGGAATTACATATTGGCTCTGATTCTTGTGATCTTGTGCATGGGTCAGGTTCATGCACAGGAGATAAAGTATTCGCCCCGTTACTATACCAGCAGGGCCGAGGGCTATATCAATTCCGGAGCCTGGAACAATGCCAAGCGTGAGATCGATGCCGGACTTGCGGTCTTTCCCGATGACCCTGAACTGCGTTTCCTCAACGGCCGGTACTATCATTTCACGGATGACCTCAACAACGCCCGATACAACATGGTACGTGCAGTTCAGGCCAATGACCAGATGTACAAGGCCAAGCGTTTCCTGGTGGATATAGAGGAGAGGATGGGGCACTATTCCAGTGCCATCTGCTATATCAATGAGTTGCTGGAGTTCCAGCCGTATGACCGTGACCTGTGGCGCCGTAAGATTGCGTTCTACCGTCGCCTGGGCAATGAGATTGAGGCCGATGCCGCCCTGGAACGCCTGTCACACATCTATCCCAATGATACGCTGGTGGTGAATGACGTCCGCCGCCGTAACCGTGAGAACTGGGACAATGTGCTCAGACGCAGCTCGCTGAATGAATCGGCCCAGAATCTGGAGGAGTGGATTGACAAGGATCCGCTGGTGCGTGAGTATTATCTGGAACTGGTTTCCACATATGCCAAGATGGGCGAGTATGAGAAGGCGATCGGTGCCGGAAACCGTGGCCTGGTATATTTCCCGGATGATCCGGAACTGATAAACAAGGTTGCCGGAATCATGTCGGACCTGGGACTCTATAACCAGGCTCTGGCATTTGTAAGGAACAAGAAGTATGGCAGTGAGGCTTACAACTATCTGTTGTATGAGGTGGCCAATGACGCCCGCATTCATGACCCGTATGAGGCTTACGGACGTCTCTATCTGGCTACACAGGACCGTGACGCCCTTTCATATCTTATCAACACGGCACTTGCAAGAGGATATTTTGATGATGCCCGCCATTACATAGATGAGGCTATGAAGGTGGACGGACGCACTCCGCAGCTGCTTATGAAACTCTACAGCCTGGAGAGAGCGTCGGGCAACGGCAACCGCGGTCTCAAGATACTTGAAGAGTTGTATGAACTTACTCCCGATGATGAGGAACTGTTGGATGAGTACACCACACTCATGATACAACTGGCCAATAACGACTACATGACGGAACAATGGGAGGATGCCCGCCGTCATCTGGACAAGGTGCTGGTGCTCCTGCCGGACAGCTCAGAGAGATGGCCTGCTGCCGTTACTATGCAGATAATGGTACTGGGACGTCTTGACCGTATGGATCAGGCTCGTGGCCTGTTCATAGAGTCTTCATACCTGAGACCTGAGAACCGTCCCCGTTTTGCATCGGCCTACGGAGAGTTGGTAGGAGCAAGGTTGAGGGAACTGATAGATGAGGAACGTTATCCTGAGGCACTTGAAGAGGCACAGGACCTGCTGGATGTCATACCTGACAGCGAGGCCGGATTGCGCAGTGCAATCAACATGAGTCAGACGCTGGGTAAGGATGAACTGTTCCATGAGTATGCCGCGGCAGGTTATGACGCCTATCCTGATGTACCGTACTTTATAGTAAAGCGTGCCCTATCACTGCAGATGCAGAATAGGGAGGCCCAGGCTTTGGCTCTGTTGCGCCCTGCAGACAATGGGGATGAGTTCGTGACCCCGCAACTGGCAACCGCCTATTCAGGAATAAGCCGGGAGTGGGCCGATGAACTCTTAAAGAAGCATATGCCCGATGTGGCCATGGAGGTCATTGATACGGCATTGGTGCATGATCCCAATAACCGCGAACTGCTTTATACCAAGGGTCTGGCATACGAGTCACTCAAGGATTATGCAAAGGCACATGAGTATCAGCAGCACTATTATGAGCCCGGAAACGCCGAACTTGAGGAGTTTACGGAGCATATGCGTTACCTGAGCTACAAAGGCTTCAAAAACAGGTTGGACGTGAATTATACCCATGCATTGTTTGATACCCATAACGGACCGCTGGCATCGACCGGACACCTCTATTCAATAGCATCTTTAAGTTATTCAAGGCAGGCTAAGCGTAATGTCTATACCGGTCAGATAAGCTACAAGGGTATTGACGGCTATCATGACGATTCGGCCGATGAACCCGGAGGCGTGGGCCTGGAGTTCATGGGACAGTGGGAGCATGAGTTCGCATCGGGTTTGAGCGGAATGGCTAACGTAAGCCTTTCAACCCGTTTCTTCAACAAGGTGGGAGCCAATCTGTCCCTGTCATATTATGCGGAAAGCGGATGGACGCCTTCACTGCGTCTGGGTTACAGACGTACTCCCAGCACATATCTCTATCTGGGCGGGGCAAATACCGGGCTGTCAACACAGGGAGAGTTCAATATCTTCCTGTTGACACCTTCTTTAGGCAAATCATGGGAACGTATCAGCCTTACGGGCAGTACAGACTTTACTGTCATGACAAACAGTCTCTACTATAACGTAGGTCTTAAGGGTAAGTTCCTGATAAACAATGATAACGTATCTTCTGTGTCAATTATCACCGGATTCGGTTCTTTCCCCGAGCTCTCTTTCTTTGAACAGACGGCTCTGAGGGATGTGTCGCATACGAACGCGATGGTGGGCTTTGACATTCAGTATCTCTTGACAAATCAGCTCTGCCTGGGCCTTAACGGCAGTTGGAACACCTGCTATAACCCGTACAAACAGGCCAACGGCACTCTGAAAGACTCTTATCGAAATATTTATGCCATTTCATTACAGGCACATATAGCATTCTGATTACGCCAAATTTGTTTTTATGAAAAGGTATCTCATCTCATTTATGTTTGTGGCAATAACCTGCTATGACTGCGGAATGGCCCAGCCACAAACTTCAACATCTCCCTTTGAATACCGTGAGGTATATCTGCCGGAGACGCTTTCCGGTGAGCAGGAAGCGCTTCACCTGAACAGTATTGACCGGGATTGGGGAATATGGGGGCATAACCTTTCAGTGGTTCTCCCCAAGAGTCCGTCACAGACTGTCTACGCCAGGAATGGAAACAGCGTCAATACGGACCAGTTCTGTTTTACATCCAACGCCCTGTTCAATTACATCTGTGATTTTATCGATGACAACTACGGACGTGACAGGACTACGCGTTTTGCCATCCTGCCCAATGATAACGGGACGGTGTGCCTATGTCCGCAATGCGTGGCCTGCGGCAACAGGGCCGGTGATGCATCGGGAGCGTTGTACAATATGCTGGAACGTCTTACTGAGAAGTATCCCAAGCATCTGTTCTTTACATCGTACTACAGTACGGCGGCCGGTTTGCCCAAGAAACCTCTGCCGGCTAATGCAGGAGTGCTCATAAGTTCCATATCCTATCCGCTCAGCCCGGTTCATACGCCCCAGGAGGATGAATTCCTGGCGCTGCTCAGAGAATGGTCCGGGTTTACTAAAAGGATTTATGTGTGGGATTACATAAACAATTTTGATGACTATTTCACTCCGTTCCCCATACTTGACGTGGTACAGCACAGACTGCGCTTATATGCCGAAGCGGGGGTGACGGGTGTGTTCTTTAACGGCAGCGGTACGGACTTCAGCACCATGTCGCGTCTTAAGACCCATGTGATTGCATCCCTGTTGCAGAATCCCGATATGGATTGGCGTCCATTGCTTATGAAACTCAGCAATGACTGGTATCCTGTTACCGGAGACCTTATAGGCCGTTTCATGACATTCCAGGAGGATATGGTAAGGAGTGTTGGACGTCCGCTCCCCATGTATGAAGGTGTAACCAGAGAGGTGGGCTGTTATCTGCCGGCTGCAGAGTTTGTCAGTTTCCATGAGGAACTTCTTGGCATACTCCCCATGATCAAGGATCCGGAACGCTCTGAAGTACAGCTTATGAGCCGGGCCATGATGTTTACCCGTCTTGAACTGATGCGTATCAATTCCGATACCCTTGGAGCCAGGCGTATGCTTGACGGATTGGACAGGATGGTCAAGCAGGGTATCACCACCTACAGTGAAGCCGGTGGCAGTACAGACAGCTATATAAGCGAATATCGGTATATGCTGAGACATATTGATGAGACCGGCCGCAGGAACAAGCTCAGGGGAGTACGTCTGGAGCCTCTTACCGCGCTGGATGAGGATTACAGTGACATATCGGTCCTTACTGACGGGATGCTGGGCCTGCCGTCATCATATCACTGCGGACAGATGCTGTCATCGGCCGATCCGTCACTGCGCATTGCCATCCCCAAGAAGGGGCTCAAGAGGGTGAGGGTATATATGACCCGAAACGCCATATACCATATAGCTCTGCCTCTAAGCGTGTCACTGAGTGTTGACGGTAATGTCGTGGCCAGGAAAGTACCCAAGCCGATGGCCGGCAACAACAACCGCTCTATGGTTGAGTTTGACCTGCCTGCAGGATATAGCGGTTCTCCTGTGCTGACGGTGGTGCGCAACAAGGATGAGCGGACTATGGCGCTTGATGAGATTGAAGGATTCTGACAACGATATCAATATGAAAATAAAGACTGTTTTCAAACCTCTGATGCTGCTTGCCGTACTTGTCGTGGCGGTGTCATGCAGCAAGAAACTTAAACCGGCTACCGTTATCATAGTGGATCCGGTTCGTCACTACTATCCTGTTATTCAGGGAGATATGATGGATATCAGGTATGAGATTGAGAACACGTCCAGGAATCCGTTGTTCATTCAGGAGATACAGACCACGTGCGGATGTATCATTCCTCAGGGAGAACTGCCTATCGTGGTGCTGCCCGAGAAGGTGGGTTATGTGAACCTTAAATTCAACACCATCAAGAACACCGGTTATGTGTATCATGTGGTCTATTGCTACGGCAATTTCCAGGATACTACATGCGTGGAGCTCCAGTTTGACACCAATGTGGTTCCCCGTGCCGATTATGTGCGTGATTACGAGCAGCTGTGGCATGAACAGAACGCAAACCAGAAAACGGTTACGGACGGTATGGAGAGTCAGAAAGGTTATTATACGGATTAATCGGTATACATTATATATAAATAAGACGGCCCCCAAATGATTGAGGGCCGTCTCGCTATTAAGACATGCGTATTATGGATGCATCACTTTGACGGGAACTACCTCATCATTGAATGCACTTGTAATCTGACCTATTACGGTGCAGGGCTTTCCAGTGCTGATTACGCAGCTGTTCTTGAGTTTCTCCCAGTAGTCTGATACCGTGCAGTAGCTGTGTATCTCAACCGTGATACCGTCACCGTACAGTCTCTTGAGCTTGGATATCATGGTGGCCGGGATGTTCTCTATCTCTATGGTGATACCGTCCTCGTTATGGGTGATCCTATGGGTTATGATGGTATCCTCTGTGTAGTAATAGTCAAAGATCCTTATATCAAAGTCATCCTGCTCTATGATGGTCTCATAATCCAGGGGGAGATTGATGGCGATTGACTGGCAATCTGTCCTGATGTGGATGGATGTCTTGATCTCATTCCAGTCATAGTGCTCCTGCTGGTGTATGTCTATCTCTACATTGTCGGGGATATTGACATCGGGATTGATCCTGTAGTCCTGGACAACGGTATCTGCAATGACGCCGTTTACATGCCAGCCATGCTGCATGCCAACCTCCTTTGCCACATACCAGAGTACGTGTGAGTCAAGATATCCGGGCTCCAGAGTGTCCTGGCGGAGCCAGTTGTCAATCTGTGTAAGCTTGGCCCCGTTCTTGTCGGCAACCTTTCCGTTCTTGATGTCATTCCTGATATCGGTCAGGATCTCAGCAACGGTGGGAGCCTCAAGGATTGCCAGCTGGGTCTTGAGTCCCATGGGATCATAGACGTATCTGAACCAACCTATGTTCTCACCTGTCTTACGGTCTTTCTTGTAGTAGTCCAGGTCACGGTCATTGTAACGGCCGTAGGGGTAGAGGGTTGAAAGTTTACCCTGGTTGTTTCCGGTATTGCCGGACCTTCCGTAATAGTTTGCGGGGCTCTTGTCCGTATAATCCTGGACCTGACCGTCGGCGCGGATTGTGAATCGGGCTACTTCCCATCCTTCATTCAGGTTGACTTTCGGCCAACCGTATGCGGCTTTTGACATGGTGCCGGCGTACAACTGCTGTCCCTGTACGAAAATTTCAGTTTCGGGGAGGTAGTTTGTTTCATTCTGTACGTTGTAGTCATCTGTACATGCTGCAAATGACAACAATCCCAATAAGAACAAGGTGAATTTTTTCATAATTGTGACAGTCCTTTTTTTTATTATCTGTAACTGAATCGGGTGCAAAGATACTCTTTTTTAGTGAGTTGGCCTCTCTTTTTGTGAAAGTTTTGTTAACTTCGCTGACACTAAAAGTCAAACCATTTTTTTCAACTGACCTTGTATGAATAAAAACGCTTTGTTTTCATGCCTGTTTGCAGTCGTTGCGCTGATGCCGGGCTGCAAGAACAACAATTACGAGTATCCGTTCCAGAATCCCCGCCTGTCATTTGATAAGAGGGCAGACAACCTGCTTTCGCTGCTTACTCCTGAGGAGAAGATAGGCCTTATGATGAACGGTTCCGTATCAGTGGACCGTCTGGATATTCCCGCCTACAACTGGTGGAATGAGGCCTGTCACGGTATCTGTTATGATGACGTTACCGTATTCCCGCAGGTGATTGCGCTTGGTGCCACCTTTGATGCACCTCAGCAGCTTGAGATCTATACCGCCGTGTCCGATGAGGCCCGTGCCGTGTGGAATACCACTGACCATCATCAGCTGGGCGTGAACCAGCCTAACGGAAGCATCTGGCATCAGGGACTTTCATTCTGGTGTCCCAATGTGAACATATTCCGTGATCCCCGTTGGGGACGTGGTCAGGAGACTCCGGGTGAGGATCCGTACCTGAATGCCGTAATGGGTACACAGACCGTTAAGGGTATGCAGGGCACTGATAAGAAATATTACAAGCTGCACTCCTGCGCCAAGCATTATGCCGTACACAGCGGTCCAGAGCCTCTGCGTCATCAGTTCAACGTGAGCGTATCGGGTCGTGACCTTTGGGAGACCTACCTGCCGGCATTCAAGAGCCTGGTCCAGGACGGAAACGTTCAGGAGGTTATGTGCGCATATCAGCGTTATGACGGTGATCCCTGCTGCGCCAGCGACCGTCTGCTGCAGGATATCCTGCGCAACAAGTGGGGTTACAAGGGTCTGGTGGTTACCGACTGCGGTGCCATAGGTGACTTCTTTAACGCCCGTCAGCACGGCACTCACAAGGATGCCGCAAGCGCATCGGCCGACGCCGTCCTTTCAGGTGCAGATATAGAGTGCGGTACAAGCTACCGTTCTCTCACTCAGGCAATTGAGCAGGGGCTCATAACTGAGGCTGACATTGATGTAAATGTAAAGCGTATCCTCAAGGCACGCTTTGAGCTGGGTATGTTTGATCCTGCCGAGAATCTGCCTTGGGCCAACCTGGGACTTGATGACCTGAGCAGCCCCGCACATACTGCTCTGGCAAGCAAGGCTGCCCATGAGGCTATCGTACTGCTTAAGAACTCAGGTAACCTGCTGCCTCTTAAGAAGGATATGAAGATTGCTGTAGTAGGTCCTAATGCCGATGACGCACGCGTGATTCTGGGTAACTACAACGGTTATCCTTCGGCCGCCAATACCAAGACCATACTGGACGGAATCCGTGAGGCTGCTCCTAATGCAGAGATCATCTATGAGAAGGGTTGTGATTTGAATGTTCCTTACATCACCACACATTACGTTGCACAGATAAACGGTGGCAAGGGACTGCATGCCGAGTATTACAATACCCTTGACTGGACCGGTGACGTGGTTGCAAAGGTTGATTATGACGAGCCTCTGACACTCAATACCACATCTCCCGCTCTTGCACATGAGGATTGCCCCTGGGCTGATGGTGTGAATATGACAGGCTTCTCTGCCAAGTACACAGGCAGCTTTGTCGCAGACTATACCGGTGACATGACATATAACGTACGAGGCAGCTCACGCTACACCTTCAAGGTGAACGGAAAGACAATTGCTGAGAATCAGGGTCAGGCCGGCGGTCGTGGCGGATTCGGAGGATTCGGCGGATTTGGCGGATTCGGACGTAATGCCGCTGCCACAACATTCAAGGTTGAGGAGGGCAAGACTTATGAGATATCGATAGAGCTCTCACAGCCCGAGGCCCGTTCAGCTTCATTCTCATTTGATATATACAGCCGCGGTCCGGTTGATTTTGCCAAGGTTATCAAGAAGATTTCCGGTGCTGATGTAATCGTAATGGTTAGCGGAATCTCATCGGACATAGAGGGTGAGGGACATGACCGTTCGGAGATTGAGCTGCCTGAGATCCAGCGTCAGCTGCTTGCTGAACTGGATGCTACCGGCAAGCCTGTGGTATTGGTAAACGTATCGGGCAGTGCAATGGGATTCGGAAACGTAGAGAGTCAGTATGACGCTCTTATCCAGGCATGGTACGGTGGCCAGGCTTGCGGTGAGGCTGTTGCCGATGTACTGTTCGGTGATTATAACCCTGCCGGACGTCTGCCTGTTACCTTCTACGCATCGACAGACCAGCTGCCTGATTTCCAGGATTATTCAATGCAGAACCGTACTTACCGCTATTTCAAGGGTGAGCCTCTGTATGCATTCGGATACGGTTTGAGCTACACCACATTCAATTACGGTGATGCCAAAACTGCCGGTAAGGCTCAGAATATGACACTGACTGTTCCTGTTACCAATACAGGCAGCGTGGATGGTGATGAGGTTATCCAGGTTTACGTAAAGTCTCTTGATGATGCAGGCGCACCCATCAAGTCTCTGGCCGGATTTGCCCGTGTGAACATTCCTGCAGGACAGACCAAGACGGTCAAGGTGGAGCTTAACAAGGATGCTTTCAGCTTCTATGACGAGAAGGTTGACGGACTTAAGTTCAGACCGGGTAACTACAGGATCCTGTATGGCGGTTCATCACTTGACTCAGACCTTAAGAGCATAGATCTTAAACTTTGATTCGAATTATCGATTAATTTGGCGCAGGACGGTTTTCCGTTCTGCGCCAAATTAGTTTTTTTAACTATGGTTTTTAAATGTTCTTAGCTAATATTTGATTTGCTTATCACCCCTACAAGATATCCTGTAGGGGTTTTTAGCTACATTTGCGCACCTTTTCTAAATAAACGAAAGTTGTTGCAAATACCGTAGTGAAAGTGAGTAGACCTGTTGACCGACTATTATCTCATAGTCTCATACTTGCTGCCATATTGTTCGCTTGGGTGTTGCCTGTATCGGCTAAGTCTTCTGATGAAGTGATTTACAGACAATTACCGGAGTGCCCGTTCGTCTACGTGGCAGAGACATTCACTACAACCCCTCCCGATATTTCCGATTCACTCTTTGATCAGGTTGCCCAGGGTATCAGTTTCAAGGTAAACCGTACAGAACTCAGGGCCGATGACCCATTCGTAGCATACTACAATGACTCGCTGGTGCCGTTGCTCAAGAAAATGGACCTGGTGCTTTGCGGTGTGCTGGTTAAGGGTGCCGCATCACCTGAGGGACCGTATGACAACAATGTCCGTCTGAGCCGTGAACGTACCAGAAGACTGATGGATTTCCTGCAGGAGTACTCGGACCAGCCTATTTTTGACGATGCCCTGAGCTCGCAGTTCATTACTGAGGACTACGGATATCTGATTACGCTCATGAAACGTGCCGGTGACAAGGAGACGGATCAGGTAAAGGCGATATGGGATGACTGCAACGGTGACGAGCGTATGTGCAAGCAGCGTCTGATGGCCTTGAACGGCGGACGTACGTGGAAACGCCTGCTTGAGAAATATTTCCCTACCTTGCGTCAGAGCCGCGTGGTCCTGTTCTATGCTCCGCATCCACAGCGTGCGTTGGTACGCGGACTGCGTTATGATCCTGTTGAGATCAAGCGTGACACAATTCCCTATTTGAGAACCGTACCTTCATTCCCCAGGGAATTCAAACGTCGTCATATGGTTGCCGTGAGGACCAATCTGGTTCATGACCTTCTGATTGAACCGCATTTTGGGTTCGCTCCGGGTGTGAATGTCCAGTTGGAATACTATCCGCTCTGGGGACACTACACATACAATGCCGGATTCACATTTACCAACCATCGTCACTGGGATGACTGCAAGTTCTTTCAGGTACGCGATGCCCAGTTGGAGCTGCGCCGATATTTCAGGGGTGGAGGAGAGTTCCTGGGTACCTATCTGGGAGCATATGCCGAGGGTACCGTCTACGGTATAGGTTTCAACGAACGCAAGGGCTGGGAAGGTGAAGGCGGTGGCGCCGGTCTGAGCATAGGACACACCTGCAACCTGAACAGAAAGGGAAACCTTAGGCTTGAACTGAGTCTGAGCGCGGGTCTTTTCATTACCCGATATGATCCCTACGTCTATGGCAATCCGCTTACCGGACAGGTGGACGGTCTCTACTATTACAACTATCTGGGCAGTGCCAGCCAGTTCAGGGAACGCAATCACCGTTTCATCTGGTTCGGTCCCACCAATGCAGGCATTCACCTGACATATGATATCATTTACAGAAAGAGAAAGGAGGCAGACAGATGATGCGTGCATGTTATAGAATATCGGCCCTGACGGCTCTGCTGATGCTGTGCATCGTCTCATGCATTGAACCGCCCCTGCATCTGCCCGGACAGAACCTGGAGATGATGATCCCGCAGGTGGAGACAGAGATGGAGGTGGTCTGGGACATTGACGTTGATTTTACTACGGATTGGTATTACGGCTGGGACGTTAAGGATGATTCTCTGTGGGGTAACATAGGTTATACAAGACCTACCGGTTATGAGGTGCATCGCTACTACAAGGGTGACAAGCCTAGACGCAAGCATTTGAGTGATGACGCATTCTCAATACGCTCCAACAGGTTCCGCAGGTATTTCCAGTTCGGTTACTATGATATGCTGTTCTACAGTGAAATAGACTCAAAGGATGGTACCCAGGTGGTTGTCATGCATGAGACGCTTGACTCTGTCACGGCCACTACGACCGGTACCAGAGGCCTGTCAAAAGGTATCCTTGACATGACCCGTGCCGGAACTTCACAGGATGACGGAGCCATAGGCCTGCTCAACCAGCCGGAGATATTCTACGGTGCATATCCTGAGGATATCTATATCTCATATAATCTGGACGATTATGATTATGACCCGGTTGAGAATATCTACATCAAACATCTGGAGACCAAACTCCGTCCGCTGGTGTATATCTATCTGGTCCAGCTTATCCTTTGCAATAATGATGACGGAAAGATAAAGGGTATAAACGGCAATTCGGCCCTATCATCAATGGCCAGTTCCACCAACGTGAATACGGGTCATACCGGAAACAGCCCTGCCGTGATATACTTCAATACCCGCATGAAAAAGGACCTGACGGTAAAGGGCCGTAAAAGTGATGTGATAGGCGGAAAGCTCACCACATTCGGACTCTGTGACAACGAGCCGTACGTGCGTTCCAAGGCTCAGTATGCGGGCTCACGCACAACCCTTAAGAACTATCTCTATTTTGACCTGATATGGAATAACGGTGGTGTTAAGACCTATCAGTTTGACGTGACCGACCAGTGTCACGCGCAGGCTCACGGAGGTATCCTCACCGTATGGATAGACTGCTCGGAACTTACGCCCCCTGATCCGGGACCATCGTCCAAAGGCAGCCTGTTCATTCCTACCGTAGAGGATTATGATGAGGTGGTATGGGAGATTGAGATTTGAAATCAGAATAAATAACAACAATGAAAACGTATCAATATGAAAAAGAGAATTATTTGGGCTTTTGCCGCTGTGGTTCTGGTAAGCTGCAGCAGCGATGAGTTGATCAACAATGAGGTTCAGGATCGTAACGTACCTATCTCTTTCAACGTTGAGAAGAGGAACATTACCCGTGCCAAGAACCTTGAGGAGTTGGGCCACTACAATTTCGGTGTATGGGCCTATAAGGATAACGGCGGAGTTACTGCACGCCAGTTGGTTATGGATAACTATCTGGTAGGTTACTCTGACGGTCATGGTGTTGGTTATGACAATTCAGGTTCAAGCACATGGGATAGCAGTATAGGTGATCAGGATGACCACACATCTCCCTGGTTCTATGAGAATCTGGGTACAGCAGAGTATAAAAATACCGATGCTTTAAAGGGTTATGTAAATACTCTCAGTGACTATATGTCTGCCAATGCCAACCAGTATCTGCGTTACTGGGACCTTGCATATACCATAACAGAGTTCTTTGCATATGCTCCTTACCGTTCAAGCGGTGTTAGCTTTGATGATCATAACGGAAAGATCACTGTGGCTCATGACGCTCAGACAGCCGGTTACAATGACGCTTCACTGCAGGAGTTCATCTATGCAGGTGCCTTTGCAACCAATTCGGATCTCAAGGATGTAAAGCTTGAGTTCAAGCATCTGGGTGCCCAGCTTAACCTCAATTTCTATGAGGATGTACGCGGTTACAGAGTTGAGATAATAGACGTTACTACTGACGGAACCGGTATACAGGCTACACCTGCAACCAAGTCTGGTGATACCTACACCAAGGCCAGTTACTATACAGACTGCGGTGCAACAATTGATTATCATGCCAATTCTATTATCAGTGCACCGAAAGCCACTGTCAACCATGAAGGTGCTTCAACAACACAGGACAATCTCAAGTTCGCTATTCCCGGCACGACAGGTAACAATCTTGAACCTATCACTGCCACTTTGACCGGAAAGAGCTACAATGTAATCCCCGAGGCAACGACAACGGGTACCCAGAATTATGCAGTATCACCTACCGTTTACTATCCGGTTGCTCAACCTGAAGACAGCAATGTAGGTTTTACATTCCACGTATCTTATAAGCTGATTGCCCAGGACAACGGTGAGGAGATTACCGTTCACGATGCACGTGTGTATGTACCTGCCAAATCGGGCTCAACCTTCATCGCAGCATGGCAGCCCAACACCAAGTACACCTATGTGTTTAAGATAACAGAGAACGCAACAGGAACAACAAATCCTGAGAGTACTGTCATTAACGTAAACGATCCTAAGGTTCCCGCTGATCCTGCATTATATCCCATCGTATTTGATGGCGCTACTGTAGAGGATTACACAGCTAATGAGACTGAGTATTGATCATAAATACTTGGCATTAAGGTGGATCGGCGCATTGATTTGTGCCGGTCTTGCCGGTTGTTATCAGGATTCAACCATCCTGACCGAGGATGTCTATGACGGCGATATGCCCATGGAGTTCAGTCAGGCTGTCATGAGCGGTCCCGTGACCCGTGCCGCCCGTACGGACTATCTTACACAGGGTTTCATGGTCAACTGCTGGAAAGGTTTTGGATCGGCCCGTCAGTTTATGGTGATGGACAAATATGAGGTGAAATATCAGGCCGACCCCTGGTCAAACCTCTCCAAATGGGATTATGTAGGTTCTACGGCCGATGGCTATTACAAGACGCAGATAGAGCGTTATTGGGATGCCACGGCTTTCCCGTACCGTTTTTACGCCATCACACCCTGTCCGGATGCTGCCGTCATTGACGGTTTTGTGCTTACCGACAGTAAGCTGGAGATTCCGTCTACGGTCACTTTTGCCTATCAGACCGGCAGCAACGGCATTCTCACGGCAGGTGCAGAACCCTATATGCCTGCGCAGGTGGAGTGCACTGACGGGTCAAACCTTAAGGATGTGGATCTGCTCAGTGGCAGTACATTCATAAGCAAGGACCGCACACAGAACGGTGCAACCACAAAGTATGACCGATACGTGGCGCTTCCGTTCCACCATTTCACATCAAAGGTGCGTTTTGGCATATACAACACATACCGTAAGGAGACCCCGGCGAAGTTCCACCTTTTTAATATTAAGGTAAAGGTGGTTTCCGGTGATTTCATCACAGAGGGTAGGGGCTACACAGCCGACCTGAGTAACAGCGATATGATTCACGGCTCATTCACCGCAACCGTCAAGGCACAGACCGCCGATGAGAAACTGCTCCTGCAGACCGATGCCACCAAACAGGGTGACCTGAACAAAGCAGTGGACCGCGCTCATGCCTATTTCTGTGAGGTTCCTCAAGGCCTGCTGCAGATTCCCCAGCATGGAGTCCGCATGACCATATCATTTGATGTGTACGGTCTGGATTACAAGAGTGACTTTACCAGCCCGGACGGACACATCACCTATGACAAGGCCGCCAAGACCATCCATTATACCGATGTGCCCATTGAGGATGCCGGCGTTGATTCCTTTGACTGGGAGTCAAACTACATATACACGTACATAATGAAAGTGACTGAGTTCTATCCGTTGACCATTGATTTCAGTGCCGAACTCACTCCCTGGACCGATGTCTACGGATCAATCGAGACCAATCTCGAGCAATAAATCAATCTGAATGATAAAAAACAGACATAAAATGAAAGTTCTTTTCCAACCGCTGATATTAGCCACCGTACTGGTAGCATCAGCATGTTCAAGTGACATCAAGGACGATATCCAGGATATCGATCCCAGCACAAAAACCGCAATCACATTTGTAGGACAGGATAATTCAGCCCGTCTTAGCCGTGCCGGATTTGCCGAGAATACACAGATAGCAATGCATATCCGCAGCACCAAGGATGCCAGCAACATACGCGAGACACGAACATGGGCTACAGCTCAGGAAGATAAAACACAGAGTGATGTGTCTTTCTCAAACATAAAGGCACCCAGTGATGATAATGTACGTTACTGGGATGACGCATTCGGTCGTGCTGCCAAGCTCTCTGTATTTGCCGTAGCAGTTCCGGGTAAGGCTGATGTCACAAACGGAGCCGATGACAAGACTCTTATTGACCATCTTGCCGGATCCACCAGCTGGAGCACCGTAGCACTGTCAGAGAAGATTGAATGGACAGTTTCAAGAGACCAGAGTGGCGCTGATGCGATTCCTAATGAGGATCTTACCTATAGCAACAATATCAAAGAACACGGTGAGGGCGGTGCTAAGTCATACAACTATTCAACGTCTGCTTATGATATAATACAAGGGGGTGAGCTCCAGTTCCGTCTTAAGGATGAATCTTTCAAGGATGGCCCGGGTAAGTTTGACCAGGGTAACCTTAAGTTCAATCATGCACTGAGCCGCGTGACAATTAATCTTGTCAAGGGTACAGGATATGGTGACGGTTCTTTCAATTTTGCTACCGATACCAACGTCAAGATCCTGAACGTTCCTACATCCGGAACACTCAATATTGAGACAGGTGCATGGACTGATACAGTATCCTTGGGCATCACAAAGATGGCAACCACAACTCTTGCCACCGGAGCCAAATATTCTCTTGTAGCCCAGATCATTCCGGGTTATGTAATCAACGATGATGATGACACCAATGTGCTGGAGTTCATCATTGATGACAACAAGTATTTCATTACCCAGGACATGATGTTCGAAGCTTTGGATGGAAAGAGTGGTATCACAGAAAAAACAGCCACAACCATCAACATGGAGAAGGGCCGTAACTACGTATTCAACATCACAGTTGGCAAGAGCAAGATCATAAATGTTACTGCCACTCTTGAGCCCTGGACTGATGTAATTGCCGAAGACCAGACAATGGACAACTCACATATCACATTGAGCCTGTTCAATAACTCAAACGGTACAGCCTGTGAAAACTTTGACCTCTACAGACTGAATGATGAGTCTGCCCAGATCAAAACCGACATGAGTGATGCCACTAACTGGGGCGGAAATTATACTGAAAAAGCTACACTCAACAAGTCAGGCGATAAGTGGGTGACAGAGTGGTTCTTTGAGAACAACAAGTCATTCTACCATTTCCGTACGGTTGACAAGGATAGAGAAATCAAGGGTAAAGATGCAGATGATGTTGATGACTTTTTTGAGATTACATCAGGCGATCAGGAACACCATGACTATCACTGGGGTGCTCCGTTCGTTTATTCTACCACAAGTCCTATTAAGTATAATGAGGCAGAAGGCTATGCTGCGTTCCTGAGCCCCGCCATAGGTGCCACAAATTCTACTATCAACCTGACAGAGCTTCATATGATGAGTAATATCAATGTGGTTCTGCGCACAACCAAGACATCAGATTCCGTTCAGCTTGAGGTGAAATCGAACCAGTGTGAGGTAACTCTTACACACTTCTATAAAGACGGACAGGTTAAGATTGGCAACGGCCTTGTAAGCACTACAGGTGATCTTTCTGCCAGTGCAGCATTCACCAAGCCTACAGCCGGAATTGATGTAACAGATGGTACATACAAGAAAACCGGTGCTTTCACTTTTGCTGCCGTACCTCAGAAACTTAAGCGTGATTCAGGTTCAGAACTATATGTAGGTATTACCATCAAGACTCCGGACAACAACCAGTATTACGTAGTCCAGAAACTGAGTGATATAGTTGCTACCTCAAACGGCGGCAGCCAGAACCAGACTGCAAACGATAAGATTGATTTCTGGTATCCCAACCACAGCTACACCTACACATTTACTCTGACCAAAGCCGCTATTAATGACGTTACCTGCACAGTCAGCAAATGGGTAGACGTAACAGCAAATAATCAGGATATTTCACTGGAGGATTAACACTCTGTTATGACAGGAAATAAAGTAAAAATATATCTCATGACATTGCTTGCGGCGGGGCTGTGGTCCTGCTCGGGCGATGAGTTGTGGGACCAGCCGGGCACTAAGGCCGATGGAGCTATCAGCTTCAATGTTGGAGTTGAGAGCTCACCGGCCCGGAGAGCCGTTACACGTGCCGGAGCATCAGACCAGTACTATGCCATGCAGGAAGGTACCCAGGTAAGGCTCCGTGTGAACGGTATCTGGAAAAGAAAGTCGCCCAGTGTACCTGTCAGCCAGAAAACCACATGCAAGACGCTTGCAGCCCAATCAGGGTCTCAGGTCAACGCGTTGTCATTCCTGGAAAGCGAGATGCTCTACTGGGATGACTACGGAACGGGTGATCCCGATAATGCCGATAGCCGCGCAGCCGGTCTGAGCATTCTGGGTGTGGCCGTGGACGGTAAGAATGCCGCTCCCGCCGTAACAACAGACGCTCAGTGGGAGAGCCTTGATTGGAATGTAGTTACAGACGGAACGGATGTGCTTAGCGGTGATATCATAGTATCAAACAACCTTACGGCTTACAAGTTTGCAGAGAGGGATGATGATGACGCCAGGAAGATGGTTTTCATACATCCTCTGAGCAAGATTACCGTAAACCTTAAGGCCGGTGAGGGCTTTACACGCGGAACTGTAGGTGCCACCAAATTCAAGTTTGAGACCGATCCCACCGTGACGCTTACCAATGCCACAACTCTGGCCGCCATTGCCAATACGGTTAATGATTACGCTCTGATTCAGGGTACGGTAAGCATCAAGGATGCATCGGCCCAGAGTGACGGCACTAAAGCCACAGTCATAGCCGGTACCACAAGTACCACCGATGCCGCCATTACGGTAATCAAGCAGGCTGTGGTATATCCCGGAACCCAACTGGGCGCTACGGACGATGCCGTGATTGCGGTTGTGAATGCTGATGACAATATCTACTATATCCGTGCCAAGGAGATTCATGACGCCATTACATCTAAAGGCGGTCATACTGATTTCAAGACCCTGGCAGGATATAACTACATCATCAACATAACGGTCAACAAGACCGGCATTCGCATCACGGCATCTGTCACCAATTGGACCAGTGTTGACTCTGAGGAGGTTCATCCGGTAATAAACGTTGATGCTCATGTGGGTGATGGTACACCGTCATCAGGAATCAACACGTTCGCATTCTGGCGCAGTGAGAGTATAAATAAGGATTACATGCATGAGGCAACTCCTGCGGTAAACATAGACGGAACTACAGACTGGACATCCACTACAACCCTCTATTGGACACACCATAACCAGCACTATCATTTCCGCGGAATATATCCGGTAGGTACGGCTGTCTATTCAAACGGAAACGGAGACCAGGCTGTGGTAGTAGAGAACGGTGCGTATGACGCCGCTACGTTCCCAAGCAACTTTGTGATGGGAATGCCGGAGTTCAGCGGTGATGACTACATGTGTGACAATGAGGATCATGAGCATGTGGATATGCGCACTGAGGGTATCTGCGCCCGTACATCGGCCATAAACCTGAATTTCAGGTATATGATGAGCCGGCTGGAGGTGAACCTGACATCGAGCGCTGTGGATGCCAAGGATTATGTGGACCTTAGCTACTGCAAGGTGGAGCTGGTTAACGTAGGTACTAAGGGTGATGTGTTGCTCAGTGACCGTTCGGTACTGGTAACTCTGGATGCCCAGACATATGAACTTAACGGTGTAAGCAGCCAGGTACACTATGATGACGTGATAGTACCGCAGACTCTGCTCAATACGGACAGCAGCAACAAGGTTCGCTTCAAGATAACCGTGTTTGTAAATGGAACCCTTACAGACTATGATGTCTACTATGCCGATGTCGCTCCAATAAAGGTGAAGGCATCAGGTGCGTCCGTATCGGCTCCGGTTGATGCATGGGAGTCCGGTGTTCATTATGTCTATAACCTCAAGATCACCAAGACAGAGATTAAGGCCACCGCATCACTTACGGACTGGAAAACGGTCGAGGCAAGTGAGGATGTATGGTTCTGAAATAATTGAAGATTGATTAAATGACAGTCAAGAAGTATATAGCACTTTCTGTTTCGGCACTGCTTTTGATAGGTTGCAGCGGTGACGTTACGGATATCATGCAGCAGGAGAAGTTGCCGCTGACGCTGCAACCCACGCTTTCGGGTAGCAGAGTCATTACACGA
Organism: Bacteroidaceae bacterium; assembly: GCA_045113495.1. Lineage (GTDB taxonomy): Bacteria > Bacteroidota > Bacteroidia > Bacteroidales > Bacteroidaceae > Colenecus. The sequence goes on along the minus strand of JBGUIZ010000038.1, from coordinate 17,006 downwards.
GCCGTGGGCGGTGAGTTTGAGGCCGATGATGTACTGCTGTGTTATGTCCGTCATGTTTCCGATGGCGGCGCACAATATAATAACGTGCATGCCAAGATGGTAAAACTTGTAAACGGTCTGCCAAAGGAGTCTGTCTATTGGGATGATTTCAGCAACTCTGCAAGTGAAGGGACAGACCTGCGTACCGCTGGTCACGGGCTCCACACATTTTATGGCTACTGCTACAACGGCGGTACCCCTGATATGCCACTCGCAGAAGCTTTAGGCGTGCTGGGATGGAATATCCAGGCGGACCAGAGCGCTCAGGGTGTCATGAAAAAGTGTGACCTGCTGTGGTCCTCCAGCCAGACGATGGTTGAGTATAATCATGCCAGGGATAACCACGGTACACTTACCGTGCCCTTTACCCATGCCATGAGCAAGTTCACCATTGTCCTGGTGGCCGATGAGGGATTCAGTGCCGGTGCACTGGATAACACATCGGTAACACTGAGCGGAATGAACCTTTACGGAAGATTTACCGCTCCGGATGCAACAGTCGATGATATCAGTGTTCCTACTATAACGGTCAAGATGTTTGCCGGTGAACCGTCAGTTACTGCCGGCAAACCCAGCCGTGCCTATGAGGCCGTATCGGTGCCCAAGGTGGCGCTGGCCAGCGGAAATCTCCTGGCAACCGTACAGGATGTGGAGGGTAATGACTACCGCGTAACCCTTAGTGACGATATTATTTCGGGCTGGGATGCCGGAATAGATGGTGGCTTGAGCAAGAGCGGTTACAACTACAAACTTACCGTAACTCTCAGCAAGCAGGCTGTGAATATTGTGGCAACACTTGCCGATTGGACCGATGTGAGTGCATCAGGTATTGGCGAGATAAACTTCACTGCCGATGTCAAGACAATTGACAAGAGCAATGATGCAGGCCTCAAAGACGGCAACTCTTTCTCTCTGTGGATGACAAAGGACCTTGATAACGTTGGCTCCATGGCTACCACATCAACGTTTGACGGAACAGGATTTGAAAATTCACCTGCCATCTACTGGCCCAACGGAACGGACAGCTACTATTTCCGTGCTCTGGCAGAAAAGACAGACCTCAAGACACTGGATGCCGTTACGTCAACTGTCGTGAGCCAGGGAACTGATCTGCTGTGGGCTACTACTGCAGCCCATACCGGAACAGAGGCCGACGGCGTGACCACACATGACTATGCTGTTGGTGCCGCCATTAATCCCCGTACATGTTATGTGCCGCTATCTTTCAGTCATGTTATGAGCTATGTGGCAATCAAGCTGGAGACCGGCAGTGACGCAAGTGCCGTTGACCTGGACGGTGCCAAGGTTACACTGACAAATCTTTATACTGAGGGAACTGTTGATATAGCAACAGGAACTGTAACCTCAAAAGGTGACAAGGCTGCCAAAGCTGTAGATGAGAGTACAAGTTTCAGCAAACTGTTCATGATTCCGCAGCAGATAGGTGATGATGCGAGAATGATTGTAAAACTTGCTGACGGCACCACTTATTCGCTCCAACTTAATCAGTGCACAGATAGCTCTGATGCAGCTGTTACAGGATGGGAGAGAGGAAACAGTTACACCTATACCATATCTCTTAAGAAAGAGAAGATTGGGTTCCGTGTACTGGTACAGGATTGGACTGAGAATACCGGAAGCGGTAACGCAATGCTTGATTGGGATTAAGAATGAGAGTAAGAGATCTGATATATCTGTCCATCGCCGCTGTCTTGGGCGCCTGCTCGGAACAGGAGATGTTTGATGCCCCCGTGGAGCAGACGGAGCATATGCCGGTGCTGTTCTCTGCCGGAAACACCGATGCTGTGATGACCCGTGCCCAGGGATCGGCCTCATACATGCCGTTAGACAGCCGTTTTGTCTGCTCCATGTTCTTTCATGCCGGTGCCAGGGATACCAATGACTCGCTGTTCTACAGGTCGGGCAGAGTCCTTACACCCGATGTCAATATGACGACAGCCTGGCTTAAGATAAGCAACGCTGTGGGCAATGCGGTCTATTGGAACAACAGGTATGAGGATGCGCAGGAAAAGGATATCTACGGTTTTGATGAGGCTGCCAAGTGTTTCTACTGGCAGAACCGTCTGGACCATGTTTTCCTGGCTCTGGCCGATTACAATAAACTCTCCGTTGATGACGGTTACACGGGCTCGCTCAAACTCTATCCTGATGTAATCACCCGGTACAAGGACAGCTATATGATAGCCTATGACCTGACCCGCGGTGACCTTACCGGTATGGACAAGCAGCCGGATCCCATTCAGGCCGTTCAGGTTGCGCATCCGTCGGGTTCTACCCCAGAGGCCAACCGCGTGAAGCTGTTCTTTAAGCACCAGTTCTCACAGATTCAGGTCAACCTGAAGAACTCACAGGATGCATCAGTGATGATTGACGAGTCTCTGATTGAGAAGGTTGAACTGCTGGGAGTTGCCGAGACCGGTTATGTGGCATACTGCATTGAGCCGGACGGTACGGTGCCGGAGACCACATCGGCCCCCGTGAATATTGACAATCCCAAGTATGCCGCCACAAAGAAGGATAACCCCTACGGCTCATCGTTCAGCCTTTTTGTACGCAGCACTCCCGCTACCGGTTATCTGAAATCATTTGAGGGGATAGCATTCGGAATCCTTCAGGCCATCCGCATAACATGGAGGGAATCTGACAGTGAGGATGCCGTAAGGCACGTGGCCACATTCAAGGGACTGGATGCAGCGCACAAGAACCTGGAGAGCGGCAGGAAATATATCTATAACATGGAGTTGCGACGTAGCCTGATTGCCCAGGTTACAGTCCAGGTGGCCCCATGGGAGATGGATAAGACCGATTATCAGACAGACGGTACCATTAAGAACTAGAAAATGAGTAAGAGCTATATATACAGACTTTCCGGACTGCTGATGGCACTGGTATTGCTTACGGGCTGCAATGAGTCACTTGTAAGCGATGCTGCAGAACAGGAGCAGGTAATGTTCTATACCGCACTGCCGGGAGGTATGATGACCCGTTCCGCCAGGACTGACTTTGAGGAGCGTATGGATGGCTATAAGGCGGTGACCGGGGCATATGAATTCACTGTAGGAATGTATGAGTCCGGCAATCTGGTGGGACAGAGCGTCTATAAGCCTGTAGCCGGCGATTCATACGGAACGCTGGCCTGCAAGACCGGTGAGACTCCCCTGTACTGGCCAAGTACCACCATTCCTTATGGCTTTAAGGCAACGGCGGGCTCGGACGTACTCTCATCGGACCAGACTACACAGGAAAAATGGCTGCTTCAGGACCGCCTGACGGGCTATGGATATATTCAGAAATGGGTGGGTGGTGATGAAACCGGCAGTCCCATGGATGACCTTGACGCCCTTAACTACCGCACAGCCAAGGAGTGGCGTAACCTGAACCGTGAGGTCTATCTTCTGAATGATGATGCCGATTACAAAAAAATACCCCTTTACCTGCAGCATAAGCGCTCTCTCATAACTGTCATACTCAAGGCCGGTGAGGGTGTAAGCCGCAAGGCTCTGGCATATAACGTGGCCGATAATGACCTTAGCGTAAGGATTTGCTCATACACCATTGACGGAGCATCGGAAAAGGTGAGGCAGGAGATAACGCCTCTGGCCAGCGAGGCTCTGATTGATTATGATGCCGATAAGAACGGCGCTGCCGAGAGTGGCGTAAGTACCACGCGCTATGATGCAATCGTGGAGCCGTATGACTATACGGCAAGTCCGCTTGAGGATATACTGGCCAGGATAACACTCTCCGGTCAGTATTACTCTTTCTATGCCGCAAGTGACTACAGGTTTGATGATCCCTACAACAGCAACAACGGCAGTTACAAGCTGGAGGCAGGAAAACATCTGACTGTGACAGTGACGCTGAGCCGTGACAGCCGTAAGATGTTGATGACTGCATATATAGAGGACTGGACGGAGGATGTCACTACCACGATATGTGACGACTACGGCAACGCAGGAGAGCCCATACGTATCAAGAACCGTCAGGAGATGATTGATTTCCTGAGCAGTGAGACAAAGAACAAGGCCGGAAACGTGGCGCTTGTAACCAATGACATAGACCTGGGCGACTGGGATCCGGTATATGACCTTTATTGTACGCTCAACCTGGGCGGCTGCACGCTGTTGAGTAACGGCAGGCTCCTTAACGGCATGGATGATGCCGCCAACCTGCTGAACGGTACCATCCAGATAGGTGCGGTTGTTGATGCGGCCGTGGCCCGAGTGAACAACGGAAACATTGAGGGCATCCGTGTGACAGCCGGTGACCATGCCGTGGCAATGGCCACTGCGGGTGGTGTGGTAATAGATAACAAGGGTAGCATATCGGGCTGCAGTTCATCACTTAAGGTGATTGGAAACGGCACCGTGTATGTGGGTGGAATTGCCGCCACATCAGTATCGACCGATGTCAAAACCGCCGTAATTGATGCATGCACTGTGACAAACCGTGTTAGCGGAGGCTCATACGGCGGAGGCATAGTGGGAGAGGCCAACGGTTACGTTACCAACAATACGTTCGGTTACGGTATCACTTTGCTTCAGGATAAGGCCACACAAAAGAATATTGTGGGTGTAAGGAATGAGAATCATGACCTGAATGCCGGCAACAACTCATGGCCTACGGTTGACGGCAACTATGACCTTACAAACGCTACGCCCGATGAGAACCGTTACTCCGGTATCATAGACAGCGGTGACGAGTTGGAGGCATCGACCGGACATCTCTATAACATTGAGGGTTACCGTTACCGTCTGGCTCAGGACATTACGGTAAGTTCAACCGCAGGTGACGTGAATTATGACCTGGACGGCAATGACCGCCGTATTACCACAAGCGCCATGATATTCGGTGCGGTGACGGGAACTGTGCATGACCTGACGGTGTATGTACGGGACAACCTGATTGCAACACCTCAGGCAGAGGCTACCGATGCTATCGCTCCGTTGGCGTTTGAGGTGCATGGTGAAGATGCGCTGATAAGCAATGTCAAGGTCCGTATGGCCGACGGCAAGTATATACAGGCTGCCAACCCGGCAGGTGTGGTTGTATGGGCGTGGGGCGGTGCCACAATTACCGGTTGTGAGGCAAAAGCCGATATCCGCGCATATATGGAGACCAACACCACCCAGGGGCGAAAGTTTGCCGGAGGTATAGTATCTACGGTATCCAGAGCCACTGTGACACAGTGTATATTTCATTCCATAGAGAGTACATTTACCGGAACTGCATCGACCATAATCTATTATGGCGGTATTGTGGGCGGTATAGAGAAGAAGGACGGATCCAATGACGTTCCGGAGCTGACCGTTACGGACTGCACCTGTTTTGTGACTGTGCCAGATGATGTATATCATGGAGGCATACTGGGTAATGCGCTGCTTGGCACAAGCGCTACGGCAACCAAGGATTGCCAGGGTAACTGGTGGCCTGCTGACTGCAGCGGCGTGGGTAAGTACACGGGCAGCGTTGAGGCTACCATAGGTAAACGTAATGCCATAACGCCTAGTGAGAAAGCATTCTGAATATGAATAAGATAAATAGATATATCTGCTCTGTATGTTTCATTCTGCTTATGGCGGGATGTTCTGATGTGGAGAGGATGGCATCCATAGATGAAAGCGGCATTATCCGTGTAGGTGGCGTGAGCACCGGTACTATGGTAACCAAGGCCGCAGCCACACCTGTAACTACAGCCGCTGAGAGTCTGCCATGGCTCAAGGAGGGACTGGCGGCCGGTATGGATATCACATATCTGACCAAGACCGAAAGCCGAAAAGCCCGCCTCAAACTGGAGGTTGACGGTCAGGGTGAAGCCCTGAAATCAGAGGGCGGCGTGACCGTATACAGCCTGAAGGCCTATGATGATCAGGACAATCTGACTGACGTGCCTGCCAAGTGGCTTGGAAACGGAGCCCATACGTTCCGGGGGGTATATATCCCGCAGGGACTCAAGCAGCAGAAAGCCCATCAGGATTACACGGACCTGCTGCACTACACCGCTGTACCCCCCAAGGCCGATATCCAGGCTACGGTGGGACTTATCACCATTCCATTACAGCACCGTCTGGCCCGTGTGGTTGCCTATGTGCTGATAGACGGGAGCATGAGTGCCAAACTCAAGGGCTATGATGCTCAGAACTATGATGCCGATGCAACCATGCTGCGTTTCTGTAATGTAATGACGCTGGATTATGTATCGGCCGACGGTCATCCGGTATGGAAGGAGGAGCGTAAGGCCGTGCCTCATTATCTGGGAGAAGAGACCGTGAAACTGTACAAAAGCAAATCGACGGGTAAACTCATATACCCTGTTGATGATGAGTGGGAGGCTGCCGATGCTGATTATGCGTCCAAAGGAGCGGCAAGCGGTTATACCTGTACGGATTACGGTATGGCGCCATGCTATGACATCATTGTAAGGCCTACCTATTCAAAAGATGAGAAGGCGATGTATGATGAGTCCGTAGCCGGTGCGGACGGTTCAAACAGGATAGATTTTGAACTCACTTTGGACAATGACCTGGAGTATGAGAAACAGTTCACGTTTGACCTGGACGCCAATGACGAGACTGTAGTCTACCTGCGAATCACCCCCGAAAGGGTTGACTATAACAGTGCCGGCTCACGTCTCTGGATTGAGAGCAGCCATCATGACAGCTATTACGGCGTCAATAACGGAAACGGGCACAGACTCTCCGTAAGCGGCGGCAGCTGGCAGCGTGCCTACACCAACGGCACTCTGGACGCCGGTGTCACTGACGGTCATTATTATGATGCGGACAGTGAGGATGAGGAGTCTCAATACGTAAGTAATGAGAAGTTCATTGAGATGCTCCGTGAGGCGACTGCCGGAGGTACACATCACGGTGACTATTTCATCCTAAAGAATGACATCACCATAGACCTGACTCAGTTTGATGAGGATTTTGTCTTTACCGGACATCTGGATGCCCTGGATCATACCATAACGCTCACCGGCGGGACCGCTCAGCGCAACTGGCTTTTTGCAGGCCTGGACGGCACGTACCGTACGGCACAGGAGGATGACATAAACGCCGTGTGGCAGGCCAATGTCCATAAGGAGAATGGCATATGGGTTCCTACTACGGGATGGAGGGCCGAGGCTGTGAATGTGCGTGTATCGGGAGGAATCCTTTTCAGGGATGAGAGCCTGATTTCAGGATATGTCAATAATTGTTGGAACGGAGCGGACCGTATGACTGATATCACACCGTCCATCCCTGAGTATCAATGACCTACCCAATGAAGATAAGAAACATCATATTACTCTTTGCTGCCGTGGTGACTACATCCTGCACGGCCTATGAGAATGCCCCGTTTGAGAATGAAGGGGCACTGCTGATAGGACACAGGGTGAATTTCAACGCTTCCATGTCCGATGCGTTCATCACGCGTGCCACATATCATCATGACGGTTCATTCAATGAGGGTGACCAGATGCGTATTTTCCGTCAGTATGCGATAGGGACATCGGGTACGGCGTTTGACAGTGATGCCGAGGCTTTCCGCACCTATTATCTCAAGATGGATTATGCTGCGGGTACATCAATCTCACTCAATTCAGACTGGATTCCCATGGCCGGTAAACTCAAGTCCGATGATCCCGGATTAACCCCTCAGATTCAGACTGCGGCCGATTCACTGACCTGGGAGAACGGAAAGACCGTACGATTCCGCGCCTGGGGACGCAGCAACCTGGCCGGCAGGCTCGATGCCGGAACCAAGGGTAGCTTCTATCCTGACTTTACGGTATCGGACTGGGTAACGGTATCGGGTCCTACCTTCAATATCCCGCTCTCCATGCGTCATATAGCGTGCAGGATAGGACTGGTATGCAAGGCAGGAAATGAGTTCGGCAGTGCCGTGATATGCAGTGACTGGCATGACTATAAGCGTGCTGACAACGCCGATACGAATGCCCATGACAAAGCCGAGACTGACAAGACCGATGAGCAGGCCATGGAGGAGTGCCGCCGGGTGATGGAGGTGTATGAAAGGATGTGCATGCCGGCCGGAGTGGATGATGCGACTTTCAGGCTCAACGCCATGACACAGGCCCTGTACAACGGTGATGATACGGATTTCAGGAATCTGGAGAAATACGGTACAGCAGACGGAATCGTAAAGATAGGCACATTGAGTGCTGCGGAGATAAAGGATAACGTACAGCACCCTGTATTCAATAACAATGACGGACGCCTGTACATGATGTCAATCCCATTTGACATGAGCGATACCGGTGCCGGACAGGAACTCAGGTTGCCTTCATGCACCCGTTTCCGCGTATGGCTGTATGACGTGAACAGCGGTGACAAGGCCGCCACGCAGGGAACAGAAGGGTCATGGCACATATTCGCACTCAGTGACATAAAGAAAGAGAACGGTGATGCGGCATTCCCTGACGGACTTGTGCTGAAAGCCGGCTACAGCTATCTTTTCAGCGTGGGTTACCATTATGACAGGTTTACCATTACGGCATCGGACAACTTCTCATGGAGTGAACAGGACCTTGGCACTGATGATGCTGTTGATGAGGCGCACTCCAGGGAGAGCCTGGATTTCAGATGGTGGACAAATGCCTACAGGACCGCTGCCAAGACGGCGCTGGGAGGCGGGGATTTTATTCCCGAATTCAGCATAAGCAACAGGAAGGAGTTCATCACATTCATAAAACTGGTAAACGGAACGGCTGCCACCAGGATGAGCGGCCTGACCCGTGGCGAGATACGCAAGGATGCAAACGGTGATGAGATAAGGGATGAGGACGGATTCGAGACCTACTGGTGGATCCTGGATAACGAGACCGACTCAGAGGGTAACCCGCTGCAGATTACCATGGAGGAGGCCGAGTCCATGGGATATGTGTTCTATCCCCATTTCTATCCTACGGTTTCCACTCAGGCGGCTCATGTGATAGAGGATTATGTGACAGGCCCCATGGATTTTTACGACACTGATTTCGGCAACCGATATGAGATAAATCTCACTCAGGACCTGGACTTCTATGACTGGGAATTGCCAAGTATAGGTGAACAGGCTGCAAGTCCGTTCCGTGGAAACTTTAAGGGTAACGGACATACGCTTGTGAATGTGAACATGCAGAGCGGATACCTGTTTGACAACGTAATGGACGGAGCCATCACCAACCTTAGGATTGAGAGTACACATAACCTCTGTCTGCTCAACAGCGCAACGTCCAGCGGCACCGTAGGATGGGGCTGCTATATAGCCGGCATATCAATGCTGTGCAACAGTACGGGCAACTCGATAGCCCGTTCCCTTACCGGAACCAGTTATGTGGTGGGATGCATTCATGTAGGCGATGCCGGCGGTGCGCTGGTAGGTGAGGCCGATAACCTTACCATGCTGGGTTGCATGCAGGCTGCTGCAGGCATTCCGTCCGGTACCGGTGCGTTGCTGGGAGCCTACGGCACCGCTGCCAAATCCTCTTTCTTTGCTCCTCAGGCCCAGAACGCCATAGAGTGGGGCACTTTCATGTGCAACTTCTATGATGTTGAGAAATCACCCGGCACCAACGCCGTGGGAAGCATAAAAGATGCATATGGCCCCCAACAGTACATACGTGGCAGCAAGTCACATATCCTCAAGGCCAAGAATGACTATCTGCTGGGCTCAAATGCTGATTACAACTCGCTGAGCGCAAACATGAAGAAGGAGATATACGGACTGGCTCCATGGAAAGCCATGAACTATGCCATCTCCAGATATAACAGTTCAACTATTGGATCCGGGTATCCCTGCAATATGCAGTACAGGACATCAAGTGTGGGCTATACCCATCTTTATCCGGTCCTGGTACATGGAGCACCGGTAGTGGAGAGCTCATGGAATCCGTTGTTGCAGAATAATTGAATGAGAGTATTATGAAGATATTCAGGATATTGCTTTTGTGCGGCGCCCTGGCTGCGGCAGGCTGTTCCAAGGATGAACCGGCATCCGTTCAGGGCATTCTCACCTTTTCCACATCGGTGACCGGTTTTGACGGAGAGCAAATGACCCGTGTCAACCTGGCCGGTAACGGTTTTGAGAACGGTGACAAGATAAAGCTTAAGGTAATCTGCCCGTTCTCATCTCATACGGAGTTCGGTGAGACCACATACGGTAACAGCTTTGACGCTTTCTGGCTGCTCAAATGGAATGCTGGAGAATGGGCTACGCTGACATCGGCCGACGGTTATGACATAAACGGAGACTATAGCCCGTCGGCATCGCCCAATGTATATGACCGCTTTGAGGCTCAGCAGACCCCCTATGTCTATACGGCACAGACCTGGAGCGAGGAGCAGATATTCATGGCCGGAAACAACACCCGTGTGGAGCAGTACAGCAATGTGTTCCATGCCAACCAGACCAAGGAGGCGGATTACAAGGCATCGGACCTGATGTGGGCACAGACCATACAGCAGACCGGCTCATATAATGTGCATCTCAGTTTCAGTCATGTGATGGCAGCCCTTATGGTTACCATCGATGATAACGGACCGGGGATATCTGACAATGCGGTCCTTACGCTTGAGGGCATGCCTGATGTAGACCAGGCTGAGGTGATTGTAGGTGACTATTATGCTTCCAAAAGCAAGGTCAATTCAAATGATTACGGTTACAGAAGCAAGCATTCCTGCACTAAGGAGCAGAACGGTAAGGTGATTGGGGTTGCAGTGGTGAATGACGCTCTCAGAAACGCATCGGCCAAACCTATAAGTGAGATAGGGTGTACGGGTACATATACGGCCTATAATGCCGGGCAGAAATGCTATCGGCTTATCGTTCCGCCCTGTACATTGGCTGACAAGGCGGTTTTCTGGCTGCGTGACGGAGAGAGGCGTTACAGCATGACGCTTGACCTGACGGATTTTGAACAGGGCAGGCTCTATAAGATTACCATGAAGATAAATTAAAGGTGATGAGAGTGATTAAAGACAAAAGCATATGGTTGTTTCTTGGCGTGGCGGCACTCCTTTGCAGCTGCAGCGCAGGGGAGAGACCTTTCCAGGAGGAGAATCTTGAGATTAGGAACCTTATCGCCACCATAGACGGTGGAACCGTTACGCGTGCCGTAGCTGAACTTGGAGTCAATGTGGGACGTACCGGTTTCCGGACCGATGACAGGATCGTGTTCACCACCATCAGGCGTACGTCAAACCCTTTGACCCAGTTCACGTACAGCAATATCAGGTATTACTACTATGAAGGCAAGAGCTGGGAACGTGAAGAGGGCAACCTGCCTGAGAAAATATACTGGACTGACGGTGCGTCAGAACATACGTTTATAGGCTATAGCCTGCCTGCAACTGATTATCACTGGACCGATAACGGGGACGGCACATATGCCGGTGAGTTGGGACATGGAGAGACTGAACTGGATTTTACATCCGGTAACGGAGCCATTTCTGTAGAGGACCTGCTGCTTGACTATAACACAAAGACCATTGCCGAGACCGGCGGTCTGTCAACCAAGGTGAGTTTTAATCATGCCCTGAGCAATGTTCGGGTCATAGTAAATATCAAGAACTTTGCGGCCAGTTCCGGCGCGGTCGATACCAGAGTCACGGTAAGTGACCTGAGACTGCTTGACCAGCCCGCCCGTTTTACGTGGGGCGGTGACAGCAGGACTCTCAGGGTTCTGGATTTTGGTGCTGCAGAGCAGACCGTAAAGGATATCCGTCTATGGATTCCGGATGCTGATGGTGAGGGTACGGCTCAGAGCAAGACCTTTACCTTTTATGGCCTGACCACACCCCAGGACGAGACATTCCATGCCATCAACGGAAATGACAGGCCTCTGGAGTTCTCATTTACCGTTACATATCCTGATCCCATGAATCCTACGGGTGACCCGCTTGTGCGCACCTATGCAGGTTCATTCAGTACTCCTGTAAACTTCCATTCGGGACAGTGCACAACACTCAACATATCACTCAACCATAAGGATGAGCAGATGTTCATGGGGGTTGAGTACAATGACTGGAACTATGTCTCAACCCCGGACCTTGGTGAGCTGCGCAAGAAATCAACATTCATGGACATAACCAGTCCGGTAACCACCCATGATATGGCGGCTGCCACTGCCGATGATGCCACCTGGCTCTATCTTGACGGTGGTATCTTGAGGGATATATACGGCAATGACGGCTCTATGGAACATCCTTTCCGTATAACATCGTCACAGCAGATGCTTTCGTTTGCCCATGAGGTGAGCGGCGGATTATCGTTCCAGGGCAGATATGTACTGCAGGACGCCGATATCACCATGCAGTCCGGCACATCCATGACCAGTGCCGAGGATGAGAACTCCCATGTGGCACCTGTAAGTTGGATAGGTATAGGTGATGCTGACCATCCGTTCCAGGGTACATATCTGGGCGGTAACCGCTATGTGAACCGCCTTTGCGGCATGCCTCTGTTTGCCTCATTGGGGTCCGATGCGCAGGTGATTCAGGTTCAGATAACTACAATAGGCAGCATACAGGGCGGCGGAGCGCTTACGGTGAGCAACGCAGGAATTATCGGAGCATGCCGTATAGCCGATGACGTTACCGCCGACGGAGGTGCCATTGCCGCATTTAACAGCGGAGTAATCTATGCCAGTTGCCATATAGGCGATACCCACGGCCCGGCGGGTCTGGTTACCGACAATACAGGCAGTATAATAGGCTGTTATCAGGCCGGTCAGGTGAATGGAGGTGACCCTTACAGCATAGCCGCTACGGGTAGCGGTCTTGTGGACTGTCCTGCACCTTCATCCCTCTATCAGATGCAGCAGGAGGAGTTTACGGGCGCTCTTAACGCCTCGCTTGAGAGCTGGTATCAGTCTAACCCCAACGTAACCCGCTTTATTTTTGTTCACTCCACTGCAGGATTCCCCTCAATCCGTCCGTAATTGTAACACATTAGGAACTGTTCCTGATGTGCTCAATTGTCCACGAAATCAAACCGGCGGTGAAAAATGAGATGATAGTACTGACTACTCCAATGAATAAGAGTCTTGGAACCGGTGGCATTGACATTCCATCAAAGGCAAACTGAATACATACCATAAGGGGGAGGTGAACCACATATACCCAGAGTGTCTGTGAGCAGCACCAGGAAACCAGTCGGTTTGTCCGGTTGAAATACTCTCTGAATAGCCAGATCAAGCCAAAGCTTATAGTTATGCTCATCAGTGATTCCATAAATCCATAGTATCTATTGATAAGATGAGCCGTAATGCCGAATCTGGTACAATTCAGGACTATTAGCATAATACCTGTTATAAGGCAAGCGAGTCCTGTGATTCTGCTCATTCTCTCTAAAGTATCAAATCGGTATGAAATAATACCGACTATGAACATAATGATGTATTGGCCATATCTGGCCGGTTCAAAAAACAGGATCCCTCCAAGACCTATCCATTCATCCTGTGCATAGAACTGGCGCACAGTATGAACAACCACCCCCATTAGCAACGCCACGCAAAGCATCTGCCAGATGCTTGCTCCGCGCTGTCTTACATTGGAAAGCGGCTTTCCAATCAGTCTATACAGCGCATATAGCAGTGAGAAGAACAGTAGATTCTCAAGGAACCACATGTGCGCAATCTCAAAATGATGAACCATCAGGCAAGATATCAAGGTCGTCATTATTGCGCACGGAACTCCCAGGTGAATTATCTTCTTCAATACAAACGTCTTTGCTTTCTGCTTGTCGTAACTTCTTGGTACAAAATAACCTGCAATCAGGAAGAATAAGCCCATAAAGAATGAGGCATTGGTTGATGTGAACCGCCAGATTCCCGGTATAATCATGGATTCCTGGGCAAAATGGTATGGCCAGTAACTCCCTGCCAGATGAGGTTGCGCCGCGTGGTGAAAAACAACCAGCAGCGTAAGAAACAACTTTAAATTATCCAGATAATATCTTCTTTGCATTCTTGGGGTATCTAAAGTAACCCCGATGTACGGTGTGGGGACGCAAGATAGGCAAAAATCCGCAAATATGGCTGCCGGTTTCTCTTTTCCTACAGCTTAAAGAAGGTCTCCAGATCTGACGGCATGCGCCAGTCACCTCTGGGTGAGAGTGATACGCTACCTACCTTGGGGCCGTCGGGCAGACATGAGCGTTTGAACTGCTGCCTGAAAAAGCGTTTCATGAATACCTCCAGCCACTTGCTGATGGTGGCGTCATCAAACTTTCCGGCGAATGCCTTGCCAGCCAGGAACCGCAGCTTGTCAGGTCCTGCTCCAAAACGGAAGAAATGATAGAGGAAGAAATCATGCAGCTCATAGGGGCCTACCGTATCCTCGGTCTTCTGGGCTATGTTGCCGTCCTTATCAGCCGGGAGCAGCTCTGGGCTGATGGGGGTGTCAACTATGTCAAGCAGGATATCGTGAATGGTGTTCTCACTGCCGAATTTGTTGCCGGCAGCCCAGCTTACCAGTGTGCGTACCAGAGTCTTGGGGACGCTCACGTTCACGCCATACATTGACATGTGGTCACCGTTGTAGGTGCACCATCCAAGGGCAAGTTCAGAGAGGTCACCAGTACCTATTACGATACCGCCCTCCTTGCAGGCTATATCCATAAGAAGTTGGGTGCGCTCACGTGCCTGGCTGTTCTCATAGGTGAGGTCATGGACCGTCTCGTCCTGTCCTATATCGGTAAAGTGCTGGCGTACGGCCGGCAGGATTGATATCTCACGTGATGTTATGCCCAGCTCTCGCATCAGGTTGACCGAGTTGTCATGGGTGCGATGTGTGGTGCCGAATCCCGGCATGGTGATACCTATTATTCCCTTACGCGGCAGGCCCAGAGTATCAAATGCAAGTACCGTAACCAGCAGCGCCAGGGTGGAGTCAAGTCCGCCCGATACACCTATCACGGCAGTCTTGCAGCCTATATGCTCCAGACGGGTTACCAGTCCGGCTACCTGGGCTGACAGTATCTCACGGCAGCGCAGGGCAAGTGCCTCAGGATCACCCTGCGGTACAAAGGGGTAGGGTTCCACGTAACGCTGCAGACTGGCCTGGAAATCTGTCTGTGCGGTATCTCCTGCCTCCTGTATGGTATAGGAGGGCAGGGGGCCTTCAACCCTGAAGGTATGCTCCTTGGCACGCAGGGTCTCAAGACGTTCCACATCCACATCGGCCGATATGTAACGGCTTCCGCGCTTAAAGCGCTCGGCCTCGGCCAGCATTGTGCCTGACTCACAGATGAGTGATGCACCTGACCATACAAGGTCCTGGGTGGATTCACCCTCGGCGCATGATGAATAGACATATGCTGCATACAGACGTGACGAGGTGGCGCTTACCAGTTCCCTGCGGTACTCATGCTTGAAAAGATAATCATTGCTGGCCGACAGGTTGAGTATGATCTGTGCTCCGGACAGGGCTGCCTGTGTGCAGGGCGGTACAGGAACCCAGAGGTCCTGGCAAAGCTCTATGGCTGCCAGTGCCTTGCCTACGCGGAACAACTGGCCGGTACCCATAAGGATATCATCATGTCCTGCGTAACGGATACGAACACCGGCTGACGGCAGTACACGGGCCGATTCAAACCAACGGGGCTCATAGAATTCATTGTTGCCGGCCAGGTATGTCTTGGGTACTATTCCCAGAATCCGGCCGTGACGTAAGGCTACTGCACAGTTGAAAAGCCTGCCTGAGTGGCGTACGGGGGCGCCAATCACAATCATCGGCTCTATATCCTTGCTCGCGGCCAGTATGGTCTCTACAGCCTTCTCGGCATCGTCCAGCAGACGGTTCTGCCCAAACAGGTCAGCGCAGGTGTAACCGGTCACGCTAAGCTCAGGGAACACCACGATCGATGGGCGCTCAGGCGCCATCTCCTTAAGGAGTTCCAGTATAAGGCGGGCGTTAGACTCAGGGTCAGCAACGTGAACACGCGGCATTGCAGCCGCCACACGAATCAGTCCGAATTGTTTCATAATGCAGCAGTTTGAGGTGACAAAGTTAGTGATTTTCTTGTCATTTTGAAGAGCTTCGAAAGACGGTTATAAGTTTTTTGACCCAGTACTAATTTGCCTCAGAATCATAATTTACGTAGATTTGTATTAGACAAATCGGAATTAATAGAGTAGCTTAAATGGTTAACTACGGATTGAAGGATAAAGTTGCCCTGATTACAGGTGCTAATAATCCACAGGGCATTGGAGCAACTACGGCATTAACTTTTGCTCGCGAAGGGGCAAAGGTAGTCTTGGTCTATAAAAGATTGCAAAGGCCATATGACGAGACAAAGACTGAAAGGAACGGCACTGACAAGTATTTCAAGGCAAACGCCGGGGATGCGAGCATTGTTGAGCGTAAGCTCAAGGAGATAAATGCTGACTATCTGATTATCAAAAGCGACATTTCCAATGAGAATGATGTCAAGGATATCTATTCGAGAACACTTGAACAATACGGAAAAGTTGACATTCTTGTCAACAATGCAGCTGATGGCGATATGGATGGATTGGATACCATCGAGACAATCACCCAGAATGTGATTGACGATACCTTCGCTGTCAATGTTAGGGGAAGCATCCTGATGACACGGGAATTCATTATCCACCGTGGAGATTACGGCAGAATTATCAATATCTCTACAGACGCAGCTCAGGTCTTTGAGGGACAGATTTCTTACGGATCAAGTAAGGCAGCACTGGAAGCACTTACTCGCAGTGTTGCCCTTGAAGTAGCGAAGTATGGTATTACAGTGAACTGTGTTGCCCCGGGGCCTACTCAAACAGGATGGATTGATTCTGAGTTTGAGAAGCATGTTGTTACGATCATTCCGATGGGCAAACTGATTCAACCGGAGGATATTGCCGATACGATTCTGTTTCTGGCGAGCGAACAGGCAGGAATGCTTACGGGACAGGTCATAAAGGTCTCAGGGGGTCATGCCTTATAAATTCC
>JBGUIZ010000037.1:0-3751 GCA_045113495.1 Bacteroidaceae bacterium | reverse complement strand
TTGGCTGGAGGATGCTGGCGGGCGATACCTGACAACGTTGTATGTTTCGAAGAAAATAGCCACGCAAGGATGGGTAGGCGCACATGGTAACCCGCGAAAGGAGGCCTTGCCATATTGGAGTCATCGGTGTGGAGGATTGCCGCTGACTGACGGTATGACGGGTGCCACACCACGAAAATCCTTCGATGTGCGTATGCAGGGCAAAGCCGGACTCCGGCAGTTGCGTGTGATGATTGAAGTGAATCATTCCATCGACTGGAACGATGCCTATCCTGAGAATGCAGAAGCTGGAGCTGCGAACTATTCAGGTGGTGATGAGGGAAGCGGACAGCCCGCCCTCGTCTATAGGACTGATGTAGATCTGGATTCTGGCCGCAAGACTTTCGAGGCCGTTCTGATAGGGCACAGCAGCCCAGACGGAACCGATGGCGATATATATCACGACATGGATGGCATCACCTCGGCACTTACCATTGTTAAACGAATCACAATCCATATAAAATGAAAAAGGTAGTAGTGTTAATTGTATTAGCCTGCATATCGATAGCCGTACAGGCTCAGAAAGAGAGGTTGTGTTTCCAGACGAATATCGTGGCGGGCACGCCTTTGGCAGATTCCGACGTCAAACCTTTGTCGCTACTTGTCTCTGCAGAATATAACATCCATCCACGATTGTCTGCGGGATTGGGAACGGGATTGTCCAAGTACGATCATCTGATGGTTCCTGTATATGGAACGCTCCACTGGAGCATCACCAAGCGACATCGTTTCACTCCTTTCCTTGCAAGTAACATCGGTTATGCTTTTGCGCCCAAGAAACATGTGAGCGGAGGTTTCTACCTCACGCCGTCCGTTGGCGTCAGGTATCAGTTGAAAGAACGCCATAGTTTGTCTTTATCCATCGGCTACGAATTGCAGGAGTACTCCCAACTCCAGTCATACGAGTCAGCCTACGCACTCACACAATATATCGAGGATATCAGCAATCATGCCCTCACGGTGAACGTCGGGTTCGAATTTTAACGTCATTGACTATCGTCTTTGTCCGTCCATTCGTCACAAATCGATGCAGTTTATCCCAAATGTTTGGTAATCTCGGCAACAATTCGTAATTTTGCAGTCGAAAACATTAAGAAAGAATATGCAAGATTTCATATATGATGACACTTCGACCATTCAACATCAATGATGCAGAGACGATTCTGAGCTGGTGTAAGGACAAGCATGCATTCCGGCTTTGGAGTGCTGACAGGTATAAAGAATTCCCTGCTCAGCCAGATGACATGATGGAGCAATACACAGGCAATCGTATGTTTCCACTTACGACTATCGTGGGAGATGCAATCGTCGGGCATATCCTTTTGAGATTCCCCTCAGAGGATAAAAGTGTCATTCGTTTTGGCTTTGTTATCGTGGACGATTCGAAACGAGGCAAAGGCTATGGCAAACAGATGCTGCGCCTCGCTATTGATTATGCGCAGCGGGAACTCGGTGCTCAGAAGATTACCCTTGGTGTGTTTTGCGATAACCACTCCGCCCTCGAATGCTACAAGTCTGTCGGTTTCCGCATCACAGGTACAGATTCCTATCCGATTGACGGAGAGGAATGGAAAGAATACGAAATGGAATTAACAATTGTATGAACTTCTAAGACATATATGATGAGAACAATAGTAACATTTGCCCTGTTTCTGGCGACCCTCGCAAATGCGCAGGGGCTCGAGTCGGTAAACGGCTATTTATCCAAGCAAGACAGCCTGCTTCAGGATTACGACTATTTCTTCAGTCAATTGGAGCAGATACATCCCGATCCCTATTGCGCTCTTGGCGGGAAGGATGGATTTGGCAAGGCCGTGAAGCAGCTGAGAGATGAGCTGGCCGACCGCGACACCTTGACACTTAACGAGATGCAGGTGGAAGTGACCAAACTGATATCCTCACTCCACGACGGACATACTTATATAGGGTATGATAAAGCGCCAAAGAAAGTAGAAGACCAATGGGTACCGCTGAAATTTAAGGTTATTCCCGATGGCATCATCGTAAACGGATACACGCCAGAACTGGAGTCCTTGAAGGGAGCGATGCTGCGTGAGGTGGAAGGTGAGCCATTAGAATCGGTACTTGATCGCCTCGACAAACTTGTTGTTTCTGAGAATCGCTATGGACTGATGGGTAAAGCATGCAGAAACATTGGCAATAACAACACCCTGCGACAACTATTCCCTACATTCAATAAAGAACAGGTCTCAATGAAGTTCCGCTTGGTTAATGGCATGGATACCGACTTGGGCATGCACTTTGCCACCAAAGTATCGGACGGCTGGCTCAAGAAGAATAATACGACCTTAGAACAGCTCAACCAGAATGGAGGAACACCGCTGAAGATGGGTGATTTCATTGAACGATCATCAAGCATCAGCAGTTTCGATTGGTTTATGTGTGCCGACAAGAGCATTCTCGAAGCACAAGACGGTGAACCCATCTACACGCCAAAGGAAATCTATGTGGTTACCGACGTGCAGACCTTCAGCTCAGCTTTCCATACCGCTTACATGCTGTGGAAGATGGGAGCCAAGGTGGTAGGCGTACCTTCCGGGCAGGCACCCAACACATTTATGGAGGTTACACGATTCTTGTTGCCGAATACCGGTCTTGAATGCTCTGCCTCCAACTCACTCCAGAGTTGCTTCCCCACAAATCATCCTATGGCAAAAGCCCTCATCCCAGACATCCAACTGTCGTATAACGACTATCGCCAGTTCAACTTCAGTAAGGATGCAGAATTATTGTATATCATTCAATATAATAACCAAGATGAAAAGATACAGATATATCAAGAGTAACGCATTTACAGCAGGAGCATCGCTCGGCAATCCGGCTGCGTGCGTCTTTACGGGACAGGAAACACTGTCACCAGAGCAGATGCAGGCCGTAGCGAGAGAGCACAAAGGATTCGTGATGGAGGTAGTGTTTTGTAGTCAATCGGATGTGGCCGACTGCAAGCTGACCTACTATTCGTCAGAGTGCGAGGTGGATTTCTGCGGTCATGGCACCGGGGCAAGGATACAGTTAGGATCGAAGGAGATTATTTATTGTGAGCAAAATGAATATACTGATTCTCTCAGGAAGCCCTCGGAAGGGCGGTAATACGGATTTGCTGGTGGAGGCGTTCGTCAAAGGAGCCTCGCAGAAACACCATGTAGAAGTAGTGTCCGTACGCAATTACAAGGTCAATCCCTGCATGGGCTGTAACGTCTGTTTTATGAGTAAAGACAATACTTGTGTGCAGAAGGACGATATGCCGATCATCTACGATAAGATGGCTCATGCCGACATGCTCGTGGTAGCATCGCCAGTGTATTTCTACGGACTGAGTGCACAGCTGAAGGCCGTCATTGATCGCTGCCATAATCCCATCAGAGATACGTTCCCCATCGAGAAGATGGCACTCCTGCTTGTAGGTGCAGCCACACTTCCAGAACTCTTTGACAGTATCCTCGCACAATACCAGCTCTGCCTGAACTTCTTCAAGTTGGAGGATGCAGGACGTGTGTTGGTTCGTGGCGTCAAGGATAAAGGTGACATTAAGAATACTGATGCCTTGAACGAGGCTTTTAAATTAGGACAACAAATATAAAGTATAATGTACAAAACCCGCAATTTACCCAACACCCGAATCGATGTGGCCGATGCCCTGAGAGGTATCGCTGTGGCCGGCATCATCCTGTATCACTCCGTAGAGCACTTC
>JBGUIZ010000036.1:0-3033 GCA_045113495.1 Bacteroidaceae bacterium | reverse complement strand
TGTCGGAACTTGTGGCTGTTGGGACTGTCAATGGCGTATGCCAGACGGATAACCATTTCGAGGCTATACACGTCTATGCTCCAGTTCGGGCGGTAGGGGAACAGGCGAAACGAACTGTGAGTGCCGTCCTCTTGCACGGTACCTTTATTATATATATGCCTGATCTGACGGTACACGATGGCTGACTGCACGAATAGCATGTCCGCTATCTCGTCCACCGTCATCCATACGTCTTTGTCGGGCATGGTTATCATACCACCTTCCGTCATTTGGATGATGCCCCGATCGGAGACATTTTTGGGGATAATTGATAGATTCTTCATTATTGCTATTTCCTTCTTGTTTTTAAGTTGTTATAGTGAACTGCATTCAAATAGGACTCTCGTCTGCATGTCAGTGTCAGAAAGTCCCTTTTCCTTCCTGCGTTTCATCAGTCTGTCCATGTCCTTGCCGATGTTATCATCCGTGACCTTGGCATATATCTGCGTGCTCCTGATGCTGGAGTGTCCCATCATCTTTGCGATGCTTTCCACGCAGATACCCTTACTGACCAGCATCGTACCGAAGGTATGGCGTGCCTGATGCGGTGATAGGCTTTCCCTGCGACCGATGGCAAAGCCTATCTCCTGAAGGTGGCACCATGCCTGGTCACGCCCCGGCAAGGGGAACACGGGGCGAGTATCGTCCCGTGTATTATACAGGTTAAGGATCCTTTCCGCTATGGGATGCAGAGGAACAAACGCTTCCACGCTGGTCTTCTTGCGGCTGATACGCAGATACTTCCTGCCGTCGGCAGTCCTGCCGATGTGACGGGGATGTAGCTGCATTGCATCCGCGTATGCCAGTCCCGTGAACATCGAGAAGATGAACCAGCGGCGTATCAGCTCACCACGCTCGGAGTCCATTCTGAGCGCAAGGAGCTTCCTTACATCGTCATGGCTCACATACCTGTGTCTCGGTTCCGGCTTCTTGTAGTATTCCATGTCTTCCAGAGGATTGAAGCGGATTATCTCCATATCCACGCCGAGATATACAAGACGGTTGAGCCAGCGGAGGATGTGGTTCGTCTGTGTTGGACCTAATGCCTTACGCTGTTTCAGGTATATCTTGTATTCATTGCCGAACCCGGCTGTCACATCAGTCAACGGCCAGTCCTCCCTGCCCTTGGAGATGATGAAGTCGCGCAGATAGTCCTGATAGCTTTTTGAGGCATTGTATCTGGAGCGTGACTTGACGACCTCGGAATGAGCGAGCAGACGCTTCCGTTCCAATTCGCCCATACTTAGCAGGGTGGTAGGTCTCACCACCTTACTGTCAAGGAGGTTCTTTATGATTCCTGCACTTACTACGCCCTGAGTCTTTACCTGTTCATCGTATAGTTCCCTGACTTGTCTCCTGAACTCTGCCAGCTGGCGGTTGGTTCGTGTATTGCCTGTTTTGCCCTTCTTCGCATCCCACGTTTCAGGAATGCAGCTGATACAGGTGTTCACTACTGCGCTCTTCGCATCAATGCTGATTCGGCAGAGGATGGATGTTGTTCCGTCTGTCTTTACTCGGCGACGGTCTATGTAATACAGTATGCTAAAAGTGCTACGCATGATTATTGTCTTTCTTTTTCGCTGTTCAATGATTTTACAATACAAGTTCAAGGTCTGCGGTTGCCTCTATGAATCTGTCCATGTCCTCAAAGAGTTTCCGAGGTGTCACCTTTGCATATATCTGGGTGGTCTCTATGTTCTTGTGGCCGAGCATACGGCTGATGGTCTCTACAGGCACTCCTTCTTCAAGGGTGATAAGAGTAGAGAACGAGTGGCGTCCCATGTGGTATCGCAGCCCCTTGATGCCGAGTCTTAGCCCTATGCCGCGGATATGTCTTGACAGGACCTTGTTCTTGATGTAGGGAAACAGGGTATCACGATTGTCGTCATGGTATTTCGCTATGAGTTCAAGGGCTTCAGGCAATAGTTTTACTGATGCAGGTATGCCGTTTTTCACCCGATTGTATCTGAGCCACAGGTCTCCCTAGCCGTCACGGACAAGGTTGTCTGAGGTTATGGTCACGGCATCGCCATAGGGAACACCGGTATAGCAGGCGAGCTGGAAAAGGTCACGGGCATAGCGGTGTTGCAGACGGTCTTCCTCAATCTCCATGTCACGCAAAGCCTCGAACTGCTCACGGCTCAGTGCCTTGGGCGTGGTAGCCTTTTTCTGGGGAAGCCTGAAGTGGGCGAAATATAGCTTGTCCGTGCATCCTTCCTTGAATGCCATCCTGCAGGCTTTCTTCAGCAGGGCAAGATAGCATATTGCCGTGGTTATCTGCTTCCCGGTCTCATCCGTTATGTAGTTCTGGAAATCATAGATGAACTGTTCCGTCAGCTGTCCGAAGGCAAGGTCGTCGGTCTTGTACTTGGCTTGGATAAATTCATGCAGGCGTAAGCGCATATAATAGTATGTGGGCAGGGAAGATGCCCTGCGGTCAACTCCGATACGCGCCTCCATGTCCGCATACATCTTGTTCACGGCACCCATCAGCGTCATCTGCGTCTTCATGCTTCCCTGAAACATTTCCTTCACGTCAGTGGCAGTAAACTCAACCTGACGCGCGACGAGGGAATCAAAGGCAGAGTTGACGGCAAGGAGCAGTTTTTCAAGACGATCATTCGTCTCAACAGCTTCCTTGCCCTTGCCGTTGAGTCGGCTTTCACGTGGATTCCACAGTTCAGGCTTGCAGGACAGCTTGCATGAGAACTGCGCCATAGACTCATTAAGGGTGATGCGTCCCATGATGGGAGCCTTGCCCTGTTTGTCCAATCCGCTCTTTTTGAGGTAGAGCAACACCTTGAATTTAGATACTTCCATAAGCATAGTTTTTGATTGCAAAATTACTATTTTCTGAAGTATCCCTTGGCGGCAGGTGAGCGCAGATGACAGAGACTACATACTTCGGCAAAAGATTCTTTCATACGCAGCCGTTAGCACATCTCATTTCGGTAACTGAACTGCTAACGGATAGGTAACTGAACTATTGCTCTC
>JBGUIZ010000035.1:0-1876 GCA_045113495.1 Bacteroidaceae bacterium | reverse complement strand
GAATCAAGATTGATGTATATCTGCGCCAGCTCCGTGCATACGGGTGCTACAGCCGTCTGTATGACAGAACCCTCTCTTTTATCAAGTGAGCTGCTTACCCTATTCAGTACTCTTGCCTGTATGGCTTCTTGTGTCTGGTTCTCGTACATCAGACTGATACCTCCGTTTCTTTTTCAATATCCCCATAAATACTGTGTACCGTAAAAGATACCGTTATGGAGTGCCCTTCCTGTTCAAAATGCCATCCGTCGACAGAAGTGATGCGTTCATCCTGTAACAACGCATCCTGGATACGTCTCGAAATCTCCGGACAGCAATACGCGGGATCTTCGCCTATAAGTTCCTCAAATTCTACGCCATAATCCCACGAATAAATATAATACTGATATCTTTCAGTGCTCAGGATCGCTTCCACGGCCTGCTTGACCGCCTCTATATCATCTATGAAACCCGCTATCCTGTTTCCGTTCACTATGCCGAAAGTGAGCCCCGGTTCCTGCTGTACTTCTTCGTTGCCGGTATCTTCCGTGATCAAATTTGTTGGTATCATTCCGCTCTCACCGTCCTGTCTATAATATAGAATTTCTGACCGCCCGGCTGTCTGAATAGCAGAAGCTCATCATTTTTCTTCAGGGCATTGTATACTTTCACCTTTGCCTTCGTGAACTCCGCTTTTTTGACATCCAGGGACTGTTCCTGCTGCAAGGAATCCAGTACTACAAAGTCATATGTAGTGGAGGAATCCTTTTCTATGTCCATAAAAACATAGTGATCTGTAAGGCTCTCAGGGATTACCAGGTTATCTCCGTCAAGCTCCAGTTTATCGGATATCTTGACTTTCAAAGGGCTCGCGCTTGTCACTTTCCCGCACATAAGACATGCGGGTTTTGACCCTTCATATGCTTCCATGGCTATCGCCTTTACCAGTTCGTTAATATTAGCCATTTATAGCACCGCCTTTCAGTGTCAGATCCATGAAATGAGCTCCGTCCTTGAAGTTATGCGTGGCTTTTTCAACCAGCATCCAGTTCGCATCCGCTTCCGGGTTCATCTTCATCATAACAAGAACGCCTGCCCTCACGCGTATATCCCCGAAGCAGTCCTTAAACTTTAAGGTTTTTACCGGAGTATCCGACATCTGTAACATTGACTTTGCTATCTGGTTTGCTCCGGTAGTTGAATTGATGGTCTCATATTTCTGGAGAAGTCCCCACTTCTTCTGTGTTTTGGTATCCTCTGCCACAAAATAGGACTTCTTTCCACTTGAATTGTCCGTATACACCAGTTTCACCCTGTTATAGGTTTCATTGTCAATCGAACTGGTCAGCGTATACCCTCCGGCAGTCTCAGAACCTATGAGGATGGGGACCTGCATATTCTCGCAGTCCCGGAGCCGGAGCTTGCCAAAATCATCATAGAGAACGTAGAGCTTGCCGGTGCCTATCAATGTATCGTACATCGCATCTTCCATCATTGCGAACAGTTCTGCATCATCTTCTACCTTTGACAACGCTAAGCCTGTTTTATCGCAACTGCCGATACTCAGCCCATAGTCATTTCCTATGAGCTTTAACAGAGCATCGGCTGTTTTGGACTTATAACTGCGGGTGTCCTTGTTTTTAAAGTACCTCAGCTGGTCATATGCTGTGATATCTATGGTACCGGAGCCTGTAGTGGATATGGTAAAGATGTATCCGTAAAAAAAGCCGGTCTCTCCATCGTATGCCTGGACAATGTCGCCTTCTTCAAAAACCATTTTTGCATCCGATATTATTGAAAACTTTATTTTCCCCGGAGTGGACTTTCTTTCGGTCTCCCATGCCATCCCTGACAGCACAGGCGGCTCATATACCGCCTTTTGAGTTGTAATGGTTAG
>JBGUIZ010000034.1:0-32122 GCA_045113495.1 Bacteroidaceae bacterium | reverse complement strand
CCGTCGTACTACTTGTCTGTATGAAATCTTTTCAATGTTCGTCTTTCGGCGCTGTTCCTTTCGGAAAGCGGATGCAAAGGTAGAGGTTCTTGCATTACCCACCAAACATTATGAGGACTTTTTTCTTAGATTTTTTGTTAATAAATATAACTTACTGGTTTTGACGGGGGTTGGAGGTGGGGCTTCGGGAGTTCAACACGGAGCAGAGCGGGATTTGGGGGTGTTTATGGGGGTTGGGGGCAGAAAAGACGGTTGTAGGGAAACGTATCGGTTTGTATTAATCCAGCCGTTGAAACGGCAGGCTACCCGTATCATGTGCCTAACGGCACATATAATAATATGAGAGGGAGGGCGTCATATTACAGCAAAAAAAATGGCAGGTTACCAGTATCTTGTGCCTGACGGCACAGGTAGTAATATGGTGGTTTTGTTATATAAAAAAGAAAGAGGTGCGCCCGGGAGGGGTGCACCTCTTTTCTATACGCGGGAGAGAATTACTCTGCGGCGGGAGCCTCGGCAGCAGGAGCCTCCTGTACAGGAGCCTCAGCAGCGGGAGCAGCAGCCTTCTCAGCAGCGGGCTTACGTGAACGACGGGTCTTAGCGGCCTTCTTCACGGTCTTAGCCATATTCTCATCGTAATCAACAAACTCGATGAAAGCCATCTCTGTAGCATCGCTCTTACGGATACCAAGCTTGATGATACGCAGGTAGCCACCGGGACGATCTGCGATCTTCTGTGATATCTCCTTGAAGAGTTCTGTTACAGCCTCCTTGTTCTGGAGATAGCTGAACACTACACGGCGTGAATTTGTATCATCCTTCTTGGCGCGGTTGATGATAGGCTCAGCGTAAACGCGCAAAGCCTTAGCCTTGGCCAGTGTAGTCTCGATTCTCTTATGCATGATAAGAGAGATGGTCATGTTGGCCAGCATTGAGCTCCTGTGAGCGGCTTTACGGCTCAGATGATTGAATTTCTTATTATGTCTCATTGTTAGTCTTTGTCTAATTTATACCTTGAAATATCGGTTCCAAATGAAAGATTCAAGCTTTCCAGCAGGTCGTCCAGTTCAGTGAGAGACTTCTTACCAAAGTTACGGAACTTAAGCAGGTCAGTCTTATTGTACTGTACCAGATCACCCAATGTCTCAACATCGGCAGCCTTGAGGCAGTTGAGAGCGCGTACTGACAGGTTCATATCAGCAAGCTTAGTCTTAAGCAGCTGACGCATGTGCAGTACCTCCTCATCAAATTCCTCATTTCCGTCAAGATCAACATTCTCAATAGTAATCTTATCATCTGAGAAGAGCATGAAGTGGTAGATAAGAATCTTAGCTGCCTCCTTCAGGGCATCCTTGGGATGAATAGAGCCATCAGTTGTAATCTCAAGAACAAGCTTGTCATAGTCAGTCTTCTGCTCAACGCGGTAAGGCTCTACAACATACTTGACATTACGGATGGGGGTGTAAATTGAGTCAATAGGAATAGTGTTCACCTCAGTGCAGAACTCCTTGTTCTCATCAGCAGGAACGTAACCACGGCCCTTGTTGATGGAAATCTCAATCTGCATGGTAGCTTTTGAATCAAGATGGCAAATGACCAGTTCAGGATTTAACACTTCAAATCCGGTCAGACACTTACCAATATCACCGGCCTTGAACTCCTTGGTATTCTCGACCTTGATGCTGACTGTTTCGCTCTCATACTCTTCTACGATCTGCTTGAAACGTACCTGTTTGAGGTTCAGGATAATGTTTGTAACATCCTCCTTGACACCGGGAATGGTAGCGAATTCATGCTCGACACCCTCTATCTTGATGGTATTGATGGCAAAACCCTCAAGAGTAGAGAGAAGGATACGACGAAGAGCGTTTCCGATGGTGATTCCAAATCCGGGCTCCAAAGGACGGAACTCGAACTTGCCGAACTTGGAGTCGGCTTCCACCATTATAACCTTATCAGGTTTTTGAAATGCTAATATTGCCATTTAACCTCTTATTTTTTATTTAGAATACAATTCAACGATCAGCTGTTCCTTGATGTTCTCAGGAATATCCTCTCTTTCAGGTTTGTGGAGGAACTTGCCAGCCTTGGCCTGCTCATCCCACTCGATCCATGCATACTTGGCGTGGTTGAAACCAGCCAGAGAATCTGCGATTACCTCAAGAGACTTGGATCTCTCGCGTACACCTACAATCTGACCGGGCTTAACCTGGTAAGAAGGAATGTTGAGAACCTTGCCATCAACAGTGATGTGTCTGTGGCTAACCAACTGACGTGCAGCAGCACGGGTTGAAGCGAGACCAAGACGGAACACTACGTTGTCAAGACGTGACTCAAGAGCCTGCAGCAGGTTAACACCGGTAATACCGCTCTCACGAGATGCCTTGTCAAACATGTTACGGAACTGTTTCTCAAGAACTCCATAGGTATATTTAGCCTTCTGCTTCTCAGCAAGCATGACACCATACTCAGAAGTCTTACGGCGACGGCTGTTGCCGTGCTGACCGGGAGCATACTTTCTCTTCTCGAAAGCCTTGTCTGCTCCAAAAATTGCTTCGCCGAACTTACGGGCGATACGGGTTTTAGGTCCAGTATATCTAGCCATAATCTTTTCGTTTTAAAATTAAACTCTTCTTCTCTTCGGCGGACGGCAACCGTTATGCGGCAGCGGAGTCACGTCAATGATCTCTATAACTTCAATACCGGCACCATGCACGGCACGGATGGCTGATTCACGGCCATTTCCCGGGCCTTTAACATATGCCTTAACCTTTCTCAGGCCAAGGTCATAAGCTACCTTAGAGCAATCCTCGGCTGCCATCTGGGCTGCATACGGAGTGTTCTTCTTAGAACCACGGAAACCCATCTTGCCTGCTGATGACCAGGAAATAACCTGACCCTCACTGTTAGCAAGAGTAACAATGATGTTGTTGAAGGATGAATGTACGTGCAACTGTCCCATTGCATCTACCTTCACATTTCTCTTCTTAGCTGCAACTGTTTTCTTTGCCATAGTTCAATTATTTAGTAGCCTTTTTCTTGTTAGCAACAGTCTTCTTGCGACCCTTACGTGTACGGGCATTGTTCTTAGTACTCTGACCACGTACAGGAAGTCCGATACGGTGACGGATACCGCGATAGCAACCTATATCCATCAGACGCTTGATGTTCAGCTGAACCTCACTGCGGAGGTCGCCCTCTACCTTATACTCTGCACCAATAACCTCACGGATACGAGCTGCCATATCGTCAGTCCAATCCTGAGCCTTGATGTCTTTATCCACACCAGCCTTAGCCAAAATCTTGACTGCGCTGCTGCGACCTATACCAAAAATGTAGGTTAACGCGATTTCACCCCTTTTGTTCTGCGGGATGTCAACTCCAGCGATTCTTATTGCCATATATTAATTTGTTTGTTTACTCGAATTTATCCCTGACGCAGTTTCATCTTGGGATTCTTCTTGTTGATTAAATACAGACGTCCCTTGCGACGAACAATCTTGCAGTCGGCTGAACGTTTCTTCAATGAAACTCTAACTTTCATATTCTATTGTTTTATTTGTACCTGAATACTATCCTGCCCTTGGTAAGGTCATACGGAGACATCTCCACCTTAACCTTATCACCAGGAAGGATCTTGATAAAATGCATTCTCATCTTACCGGAAATATGACCGGTAATCTCGTGTCCGTTCTCCAGCTGGATGCGGAACATTGCGTTGGACAATGCCTCAACGATAGTTCCGTCCTGTTCTATTGCGGATTGCTTTGCCATATTAAAACTCTTTATCTCCTAAAACTTCTGCAATATAGTCAAATGTGGAGAGTATCTGAGGCTTACCGTTGCATATAGCAATTGTGTGCTCAAAATGGGCGGCAGGCTTGTGGTCGCGTGTGCGTACACTCCAACCGTCATTCTCCATATAAATCCTTCTGTCTCCCAAAGTAATCATGGGCTCGATAGCAATACACATTCCCTTCTTGAGTTGTGTACCATAACCGCGACGTCCATAATTGGGAACGCAGGGATCCTCATGCATCTCACGACCTATACCATGACCTACAAACTCACGAACAACGCCATATCCATGGCTCTCGCAATGAGATTGTACGGCATATCCTATATCGCCGAGACGCTTTCCGGCCACAGCCTGCTCAATACCAAGATAAAGAGACTCTTTAGTAACCTTAAGAAGTTCCCTAACCTTAGGATCGATCTCACCTACAGCGAATGTGTAGGCTGAGTCACCGTTGAAACCGTTCAGAAGAGTTCCACAGTCAACCGAAACGATGTCGCCTTCTTTCAAAGGCTCATCGTTCGGAATTCCGTGAACTACCATCTCATTGACTGATGTGCAGAGAGCTGCCGGAAAAGGAACATCATCCTGGTTTGGATAGCCCTTGAAAGTAGGCTCAGCTCCATTATCGCGGATAAATTCCTCGGCAACACGCGTCAGCTCATTGGTGGTCACGCCAGGTTTGATAAGCTTGGCAACTTCACCAAGAGTTCTGCCGACAAGCTGGTTAGCTTCCCGCATCAACGCGATTTCCTCTTCAGTCTTAAGAAATATCATTTCAATATTATCAATAAGCGTTCAATCCTGCGCGACCTTTAATGCGTCCGGTCTTGAGAAGACCGTCATAGTGACGCATGAGAAGGTGGCTCTCAATCTGCTGCAGAGTGTCGAGAACGACACCGACAAGAATGATGAGCGATGTACCTCCAAAGAACTGTGCAAAAGCCTGGTTAACGCCGAAAAGACGGGCGAAAGCGGGCATGACAGCTACGATTGTGAGGAACAGGGCTCCAGGCCAAGTAATGCGTGACATCACAGTGTCAATGTAATCAGCGGTCGGTTTACCGGGCTTAACACCGGGAATGAAACCGTTGTTACGCTTCAGATCGTCAGCCATCTGCTGCGGATTAACCGTAACAGCTGTATAGAAAATCGTGAAGGCAATGATCAGTACTGCATAAATGACATTGTATACCCATCCGTCTGTATCCATCAGTTTAAGAGCAAAGCCTGACTGTGTTCCTGTACCATAGATGGCGATAGGTATAAACATCAGAGCCTGTGCAAAGATGATAGGCATTACGTTAGCAGCATTAACCTTAAGAGGTATATACTGACGGGCACCTCCAATCTGACGGCCGCCTTCGATACGCTTTGCATACTGTACAGGTACCTTGCGGACGCCCTGAACGAGCATGATTGTACCGGCTGTAGCCAGAAGGAGTACAACAATCTCAAAGAGGAACATAACCAGACCACCGCCTGTAGCACCAAGAGCAGACATACGTGATGCAAGCTCCTGCATGAATGCAGACGGGAAACGAGCTATGATACCTACCATGATGATGAATGAAACACCATTACCGATACCCTTGTCTGTTATACGCTCACCAAGCCAAAGGATGAATGAGCTACCGGCAGCAAGAATAATGGTTGATGTAGTAAGGAACCATCCCCACTCCACAGGAATGACATCAATACCAACCTGATGTCTCAGGTTAAGCAGATATGAAGGTCCCTGAAGAACAAGGATAATCAGTGTCAGATAACGGGTATACTGATTGATCTTCATTCGGCCGCTCTCACCCTCCTTCTGAAGCTTCTGGAAACTGGGAACTGCTATGGTAAGCAGCTGCAGTACGATAGAAGCTGAGATGTAAGGCATGATACCCAATGCAAAGATTGAAGCATTGGAGAAAGCACCTCCTGAGAACATATCCAACAGTGAGAGAAGACCTGAATCAGTCTGTCTCTGCAAGTTGGTCAGCATATCTGCATCAATACCGGGCAACAGGATGTGTGATCCCAAACGGTAAACTGCGATAAACAGTACCGTTGTGAGAAGACGCTTCCTGAGGTCCTCAATCTTTGAGATGTTCTTTAGTGTTTCCCAGTTCTTAACGAGAACGTAGACAACTAAAGCAACAACTGCAAAGATGATGATGTATTTGAGAAGATTTTCGTCCATTTCTCTTAGAGTTTGATAACGGTTCCACCTACGGCCTCAATGGCAGCGGCAGCACTCTTTGAGAATGCATGAGCCTCAACATCAACCTTCTTGGTGAGCTGACCATTACCCAGAACCTTAACAAGCTGCTTTGAAGAAACGAAACCGGCTGCGATAAGATCTGCAACAGCAACCTTCTCGAGGTTATTCTTCTCAGCCAGAGCCTGAATGATATCCAGGTTGATAGCCTTGTACTCTACATGGTTGATGTTCTTGAATCCGAACTTAGGAACAAGACGCTGAAGAGGCATCTGACCACCTTCAAAACCAATTTTTCTAGCATAACCGGAACGAGACTTAGCACCCTTGCTACCACGGGTAGAAGTACCGCCAAGACCTGAACCAGGTCCACGGCCGATTCTCTTACGTGACTGGGTTGAGCCCTCTGCCGGTTTCAATGTATTTAACTTCATAGTTCTCTGACTTTAATTATTTAATTACGGTTACCAGGTGATTCACCTTATTGATCATACCTCTGATTGAAGCATTGTCCTCGAGTTCAACAACGTTGTTGAGCTTGCGAAGTCCCAGTGCATCGAGAGTTCTTCTCTGATCTACGGGAGCACCAATACGACTCTTGGTCTGTTTGATCTTGATTGTTGCCATATCTGTAACCTCCTTATCCATTAAATACCTTACTAACACTGATGCCACGGTTCTGAGCTACTGTTCTGGCATCACGCATCTCTGAGAGAGCCTTAAGTGTAGCCTTAACCAGATTGTGGGGGTTGGATGAGCCCTTAGACTTAGCCAACACGTCAGTAATACCAACACTCTCAAGAACGGCACGCATAGCACCACCTGCTACAACTCCGGTACCGGGAGCAGCGGGTTTCATGAATACCTCAGCACCACCGTAACGAGCTGTCTGCTCGTGAGGAATAGTACCCTTGAGTACAGGAACCTTGATGAGTTCCTTCTTGGCAGCCTCAACGCCCTTAGCGATAGCTGCGGTAACCTCGCTGGCCTTACCCAGACCAAGACCGATGATACCGTTGCCGTCACCTACAACTACGATAGCGGCGAAACTGAATGTACGACCACCCTTTGTAACCTTAGTTACGCGGTTGATAGCAACGAGCCTGTCTTTCAGCTCGACATCGTTTGTAACCTTAACTTTGTTTGTCATAGCAATCGTAGTTTAAAATGTGAGACCGCTCTTACGTGCGGCATCTGCCAATTCCTTAACTCTACCATGGTACAGGAAACCGTTGCGGTCGAAAACGACTGTGGTGATACCTGCCTCCTTGGCATTCTTTGCAATAAGCTCACCAACCTTGGCAGCCTGCTCCTTACCTGACATCTTCTCCATGCCAAGTGATGAAGCTGCAGCCAGAGTCTTGCCGGCCAGATCATCGATGATCTGAACGTAAATCTGCTTGTTGCTTCTGAAAACGCTCATGCGCGGACGCTCAGCTGTACCTGAAATCTTGTTGCGTACGCGGAACTTGATCTTATTTCGTCTTTCTGTTTTTGCTGACATAATCTTACTTCTTTAAAAGTTTTACTTGGCAGCGGCTGACTTACCCGACTTACGACGGAGTACCTCATCCACAAACTTAATACCCTTACCCTTGTAAGGCTCAGGCTTACGGAAAGAACGAATCTTGGCACATACCTGACCCAGAAGCTGTTTGTCGCAGCATTCCAGAGTGATGAGCGGGTTCTTGTTTCTCTCTGACTTGGTCTCAACCTTTATCTCTGCGGGCAGAACCAATACTATTGAGTGAGAGTGCAGAAGCTCGAAGGTGATCACATTACCCTGATTTGATACACGGTAACCTACACCGACAACCTCCATCTCTTTCTTATAACCTTCAGATACACCAACAACCATGTTGTTTACCAGAGCGCGATACAGGCCGTGGAAGGCATGACGCTGCTTGGGATTGTCCTGAAGAATATCGGGATTCTCCTCGAGAGTGATAACCCCGTTCTCGATTGACACTTTGATAGAAGGATCAATGCTCTGTGACAGTGAACCCTTGGGGCCCTTCACTGCAACCACGCCATCCTGAAAGGTGACTGTAACACCGGCAGGAATATGAATAGGTAATTTTCCGATTCTTGACATAGTATCTCTCCTTCAATTAATAAACATAGCAAAGCACCTCACCGCCGATCTTGAGCTGTGAAGCCTCCTTGTCTGTCATAACACCTTTTGATGTGGATATAATAGCTATACCCAAACCATTGATAACTCTCGGCATTTCACGATAACCGGTGTACTGACGCAGACCGGGAGAAGAAATTCTCACCAGTTTCTTGATTGCGTTGCACTTGTTTACCGGGTCGTATTTCAGAGCAACCTTGATAGTGCCCTGAGGTCCATCCTCAACGAACTTGTAGTTCAGGATGTAACCCTTCTCAAAAAGAATCTTTGTGATGTCTTTTTTGAGATTTGAGGCGGGTATCTCTACCACCTTGTGCTTTGCCTGGATGGCATTGCGAAGCCTCGTCAGATAATCTGCAATAGGATCTGTCATAAAATTGTTTTTAAATTGATCAGGACTCCCTGACAATATTTAATTAACACTCACTAGCTTATTAATAATTACCAGCTTGCCTTGCGTACGCCCGGAATCAGGCCCTGAGATGCCATCTCACGGAACTGGATACGGGAAAGACCGAACATGCGGATGTAACCTTTGGGACGTCCGGTCAGTTTGCAACGGTTGTGCTGACGGATAGGATTTGCGTTGTAAGGCAGATCCTGGAGCTTCTGAGCAGCCTCATAAGCAGCCTCGGGTTCACCCTTACGAACGATTTCCTTAAGAGCAGCACGCTTGTTTGCGTACTTGGCAGCCATCTTGGCGCGCTTTACCTCGCGGGCCTTCATTGATTCTTTTGCCATATCTCTATTATTTATTTTTCATTCTTGAACGGCAGACCGAACTCCTTGAGCAGAGCGTAACCCTCCTCATCAGTCTTGGCTGATGTTACGAAGGTGATGTTCATACCAAGGATGTGTGATATGCTGTCGATGTTGATCTCGGGGAAGATAATCTGCTCCTGGATACCCAGTGAGTAGTTACCCATGCCGTCAAACTTACTCTCGATACCCTTGAAGTCACGGATACGGGGCAGAGCCACGCGGATGAGACGCTCAAGGAACTCATACATACGCTCACGACGGAGAGTTACCATAACGCCGATAGGCATTTTCTTACGCAACTTGAAGTTTGCGATATCCTTCTTTGATACGGTAGCTACAGCCTTCTGACCAGTGATGGTGGTGAGCTCATTGATAGCGGTATCGATAATCTTCTTGTCAGCAATGGCAAGCTTACCCATACCCTGATTGATCACGATCTTCTTCAGGACAGGAACCTGCATTGAAGAAGTATAGTGGAATTTCTCCTTAAGTGCCGGAGCGATACGCTCGGCATACTCTTTCTTAAGATTTGCAGTAGTACTCATTACTTGATCTCCTCTCCTGATTTCTTGGAATAACGTACAGTCTTGCCCTCTGCGTTTTTCTTACGACCGATACGAGCAGGTGCTCCGGTCTTGGGATCAACGGGGTTGAGGTTTGAAATGTGGATAGGCGCCTCCTGCTTGATGATGCCACCCTGAGGATTCTTGGCGCTGGGCTTGGTATTCTTGGAGACGAAGTTAACGCCCTCAACAATAGCCCTCTGTTCCTTAACGAGCACCTTGAGGACCTTACCGGTCTTACCTTTATCCTCGCCGGCATTGACGAAGACGGTGTCGTTCTTTTTAATATGTAATTTACTCATTACTCTTTACTTTTTTTGATTAAAGTACTTCAGGAGCCAATGAAACCACCTTCATGTTCACGGCACGCAGTTCACGTGCAACGGGACCGAAGATACGGCTTCCCTTAATTTCACCTGTATTAGCCAGAAGCACGCAGGCATTGTCGTCGAAACGGATGTAAGAACCGTCAGCACGACGGATCTCCTTCTTGGTACGAACTACCAGTGCCTTAGAAACGGTACCCTTCTTCATATCGCTTGAAGGGATAACGCTCTTTACGGTAACAACGATGGTGTCACCTACGGTAGCGTAACGCTTCTTGGTTCCGCCAAGTACACGGATGCAGAGGCACTCCTTGGCGCCGCTGTTGTCACAAACTGTGAGTCTGGATTCTGTCTGTATCATGATTACTTAGCCTTTTCAACGATTTCTTTTAATCTCCATCTCTTAGTCTTGCTCAGAGGACGAGTCTCCATGATACGAACGGTATCGCCGATACCGCACTCATTGTTCTCGTCATGAACATGGTACTTCTTTGTCTTGCGGACAAACTTACCATATATAGGGTGCTTCTCCTTGAAGACTGACAGAACCACAACGGTCTTGTCCATCTTGTCGCTGATTACGACACCCTGGCGCTCTTTGCGCAAATTTCTATCATTCATAGAACCTCTGTTTTACTTGTTAAGTTCCCTCTTTCTCAGCTCAGTCTTCATTCTGGCGATTGTCTTGCGGAGCTTGGCAATCTGAGAAGGATTCTCCAGCGGAGAAATGGCGTGATTCAAACCCATCACCTTGTAGTTAGCTGACTCTGTCTCGATACGCTCGGTCAGCTCCTGAGTTGACAACTCTCTGATTTCTGAATTCTTCATAATGAACGGGCTTGATTAGTTTTCATTCTTAAAATCATAGTCGCGTCTTACAACAAACTTTGTTGTGACGGGAAGCTTCTGGGCTGCCAGACGGAGTGCCTCCTTAGCGATTGCGAAGGGTACGCCATCGGCCTCGATGATGATACGTCCGGGAGTGATGGGGAATACGTAACCTTCTACGTCACCCTTACCTTTACCCATACGTACATCGAGCGGCTTCTTTGTGATAGGTTTGTCCGGGAAGATTCTGATCCAGATCTGACCCTGACGCTGCATGTAACGTGTTACTGCGACACGAGCGGCCTCAATCTGCCTACCGGTGATCCAGCAGGTATCGAGAGACTTGATGCCGAATGAACCGAAAGCAAGCTGGTTGCCACGCATGGCATTGCCTTTGCAACGGCCTTTCTGCATTCTTCTGTATTTTGTCCTCTTAGGCTGTAACATAATTCAATCTTAATGTTTCAGTTTGACAATTGCAATCAGCGATTGCTTCTGTTTCTCTTCTTGAAAGGTTTTCCACCACGCTCGCCACCACGGCTCATCTCCTTAGTCTGAGTGAAGTTGGGGGCAAGATCCTTCTTTCCATAAACCTCTCCACGGCAAATCCATACCTTGATTCCGTGAACACCTACCTTGGTGATGGCACCAACCTGGCAGTAATCAATATCGGCACGGAAAGTGTGCAGAGGAGTACGACCCTCCTTGTACATCTCTGAACGTGCAATCTCAGCACCGTTAAGACGGCCTGAAATCTGAATCTTGATACCCTCGGCACCCATACGCATGGTGTTCTGGATAGCCATCTTGATGGCACGGCGGTATGCAATCTTACCTTCTACCTGGCGAGCGATGTTGTTAGCTACGATAACAGCATCGAGCTCAGGCTTCTTAACCTCAAAAATGTTGATCTGAATCTCCTTATCGGTGATCTTCTTCAACTCCTCCTTGAGCTTGTCAACCTCTGAGCCGTTCTTACCGATGATCAGACCCGGACGGGCTGTGCAAACGGTGATGGTAACGAGCTTGAGTGTACGCTCAATGACAATACGGGATATGCTGGCCTTTGCCAGACGGGCATTCAGATACTTGCGGATCTCGTTGTCCTCAACCAGACGCTCGTCATACTTGCCGAACCAACTGGAATCCCAACCTCTGATTATTCCCAAACGGTTACTGATCGGATTAACTTTCTGTCCCATTTCTTACTCCTGATTGTCGTTAGTATTCGTTGCAGCTACCTTAGTATCTACGAAAAGCGAAATATGATTTGAACGCTTGCGGATACGGTAACCTCTACCCTGCGGGGCGGGTCTCAATCTCTTAAGGGTTACACCCTCATCGACGTAGACTTTGGTGATGAACAGTTCGCCTGCCTCTGCCTTACGCTCATTCTTCTGCTCCCAATTGGCAATAGCGGAACGAAGCACCTTCTCTACATCCTTCGAAGCAGCCTTATTTGAATAGCGCAGTGTGCCAAGTGCACGGTTTACCTCCATACCACGAATCATATCGGCCACAAGACGCATCTTGCGGGGTGATGAAGGAACATCGTTCAGTTTGGCAAAGTACTGGGTCTTTTTAGCCTCTTTGATCTTCTCGGCTGCCAAATGTTTTCTATTTCCCATTATCTTTATTTATTTATTTCAAATAAACATGAAGTTTACTTCCTGTTGCCTGAGTGGCCGCGGAAAGTACGGGTGGGAGCAAACTCGCCGAGCTTGTGTCCAACCATGTTCTCCGTGATGTAAACAGGGATAAACTTATTACCATTATGAACTGCGATGGTATGGCCCACGAAGTCGGGGGATATCATCGATGCCCTAGCCCAAGTCTTAACAACGACCTTCTTGCCGCTTTCGTTCATGGCAAGCACCTTGTCCTCGAGCTTCTTGTAAATATACGGACCTTTTTTAAGTGAACGTGTCATTTTGTACTCAGGTTAAATGTTACTTCTTATTGGCTCTCTCGATGATATACTTCGTTGAGCTCTTCTTGGGATGTCTGGTCTTGAGACCCTTAGCGTACAGACCCTTACGTGAACGCGGATGTCCACCTGACTGACGGCCTTCACCACCACCCATCGGGTGATCGTGCGGGTTCATAACGACACCACGGTTGTGAGGACGACGTCCTAACCAACGTGAACGACCGGCCTTACCTGACTGCTCAAGAGCGTG
Organism: Bacteroidaceae bacterium; assembly: GCA_045113495.1. Lineage (GTDB taxonomy): Bacteria > Bacteroidota > Bacteroidia > Bacteroidales > Bacteroidaceae > Colenecus. The sequence continues at coordinate 19,327 of JBGUIZ010000034.1, read as the reverse complement.
ATCAGAGTTGCCGACGCTGCCGATAGTAGCCTTGCAGGCTCCCAGTATTCTGCGAACCTCACCTGAAGGAAGCTTGATTACACAGTAGTCACCTTCCTTAGAAGTCAGCTGGGCAAAATTTCCGGCTGAACGGACGAGAGCTGCACCCTGACCGGGACGCAGTTCGATGTTGTGGATCACGGTACCTACGGGGATATCCTTGAGCTGAAGAGCGTTGCCGATTTCAGGAGCTGCTTTCTCTCCTGACATCAGTGTAGCGCCTACCTCAAGACCGTTAGGTGCAATGATATACCTCTTCTCTCCGTCTGCGTAGAACAACAGAGCGATACGAGCTGAACGGTTCGGATCGTACTCGATTGTCTTGACAGTTGCCGGAACCCCATCCTTATTTCTCTTGAAATCTATGATACGGAACTTGCGCTTGTGACCACCGCCGATGTAGCGGGCAGTCATCTTACCGTCGTTGTTACGACCGCCGGTAGCGAGTTTTCCGAATACAAGAGACTTTTCTGGTACCGATGCAGTAATCTCCTCGAAAGTACCAATAATCTTGTGTCTTTGACCCGGGGTTGTGGGTTTGAATTTACGTACTGCCATCTCTATTAAATGTTGCTATAAAAATCAATTGTATCACCCTCCTTCAGAGTTACGATAGCCTTCTTGTAGGCGTTAGCCTGGCCTTTCGAAAGACCTCTGCGGGTATAACGGGACTTGGTCTTGCCCATGTAGTAAGATGTGTTAACATCAACTACAGTGACATTGTACAGGTCCTCAATCTCCTTCTTAATCTCCAGTTTGTTGGCTTCAGGGCGAACGATGAAACCGAACCTGTTGGGGAACTTCTCAGTAATGGAGTTCATTTTCTCCGTTACAAGGGGTTTAACTATATATCCCATGATCAAGCCTCCTTATTTGTCTAATATACCGTTGATGACGTTAATCGCATTCTCAGTCACAACAAGAGCGTCAGCGTTCAGAATACTGTAAGTATTTACTGAAGAAGCGTTGACGACCTTGGTACCCTGTAAATTACGGGCCGACAAAGATACGACATTATTGCTCTCGGGCAGGACGAACAGAGATTTCTTATCACAAACTTTAAGATTGTTTAAGATTTCTATGAAACTCTTGGTCTTAGGAGCCTCGAAAGCGAAGTCCTCAACTACTATAAGAGCGTTCTCCTGAACTTTGTATGAAAGAGCTGACTTGCGGGCAAGCTGCTTCTCTTTCTTGTTTACCTTGAAGCTGTAATCACGGGGCTTGGGACCGAATACGCGAGCACCACCTACCAATACAGGTGAGTTGATATCACCGCGACGTGCACCGCCACCACCTTTCTGACGGCCCAGCTTCTTGGTTGAACCGCTGATCTCACTTCTCTCTTTCGACTTGTGTGTACCCTGGCGCTGGTTGGCCATGAACTGCTTCACATCCAGGTAGATGGCGTGATCGTTGGGCTCAATGCCGAAAATAGCATCGTTAAGGACTACCTTTCTGCCGGTATCCTCACCTTTTATATTTAATACACTTACTTCCATTACCTCAGAATTGAAACGATTGAACCTTTATAACCCGGAATAGAACCCTTGATAAGAAGGAGGTTGTGCTCCGGAATAACCTTAAGAACCTGGAGGTTCTGAGTAGTCACACGCTCATTACCCATGTGACCGGCCATACGCATGCCCTTGAATACCTTTGCAGGATAAGAGCAGGCACCGATTGAACCGGGCTTACGACCGCGGTTGTACTGACCGTGGGTCTGCTGACCTACGCCACCAAAACCGTGTCTCTTAACAACACCCTGGTAACCATGACCTTTTGATACTGCAATAACGTCAACGAATGAAGCGTCATTGAACAACTCGACGGTAAGTACATCACCCAGATTGAGTGAACCGTCAAAATCCTTGAACTCGGCCAAGTGTCTCTTGGGAGTTACACCAGCTTTCTTGAAGTGTCCCATGAGGGCGTTTGTGGTGTTCTTCTCCTTGGCATCCTCGAAGCCAAGCTGAACTGCCTCATAGCCATCCTTCTCAACACTCTTGATCTGGGTAACCACGCAAGGACCAACTTCGATAACGGTGCATGGAACATTCTTTCCATCAGCACCGAAGACCGATGTCATACCGATCTTTTTTCCTAATAATCCTGGCATTTCAAATATTAATTAAGTTAATGTAAATAATTTGTCAATCACTTTGTTTATCAAACCTTGATCTCTACATCCACACCGCTGGGAAGCTCAAGCTTCATCAGAGCGTCAACAGTCTTGGCAGTTGAGCTGTAGATATCAATCAGTCTCTTGAATGAAGAGAGCTGGAACTGCTCACGTGACTTCTTGTTTACGAATGTTGAACGGTTAACAGTGAAGATACGCTTGTGTGTGGGAAGTGGAATAGGACCGCTTACTACAGCACCGGTAGCCTTAACTGTCTTTACGATCTTCTCTGCACTCTTGTCTACGAGATTGTGGTCGTAAGACTTCAGTTTGATTCTGATTTTCTGACTCATTGTCTTTGTATTAATTGTTTGTATTATTTTTTATGTAAGCGGCTCCGGTAAGAGTCATTTGCTATCGAAGCCGCCCTTTCTCTCTTTTACCTTATATATTAAAGGAGTGATACGTTACCGCCGTTCTCCTCAACAACCTGACGGGCAAGAGCCTTGGAAACCTCGGCATGACGCTCGTAAGACATTGAAGAAGTAGCACGACCTGAAGTGATTGTACGCAGAGCGGTTACGTAACCGAACATCTCGGCCAGAGGTACATGAGCCTTAACGACCTTGGCACCTGAGTGGTTTGTCTCCATACCCTCAACCTGGCCACGACGCTTGTTAAGGTCACCGATAACGCTACCCATGCTCTCCTCGGGAGTTACAACCTCAAGTGCCATGATAGGCTCGGTCAGACCGGGAGCGGCCTTAACGCAAGCGTTACGGAAGGCGTTGGTTGCGCAAACCTCGAATGAGAGGGCATCTGAGTCAACCGGGTGATACTTACCATCCAGAACGGTAACCTTGAGAGACTCCATAGGAGCACCCATCAGAACACCGTTCTTCATAGCGTTGATAAAGCCCTTCTCGATAGCAGGCAGGTAGGTCTTGGGCAGAGCCTCACCCTTGGTGGCATCGATGAACTGGAGGCCGCCCTTCCAATCGGGATCAGCGGGACCGATTTCAACGACGATGCAAGCGTAGTGACCCTTACCACCGGTCTGCTTCTTGTACTCTTCACGCAGCTGGACTGTCTGTGAGATTGACTCCTTGTAGCTAACCTGGGGACGACCCTGGTTGCACTCTACGCCGAACTCACGCTTAAGACGGTCTATAATAATATCAAGGTGGAGCTCACCCATACCTGAGATCAGAGTCTGACCTGAATCCTCATCAACCTTAACGGTGAATGTGGGATCCTCCTCGGCCAGGCGTGCCAGACCGTCAGAGAGCTTGCTCATATCCTTCTCGGTCTTGGGCTCAACAGCGATACTGATAACGGGATCCGGGAAGTCCATGCTCTCCAATACCAACGGTGCATCCTCATCGCAAAGGGTATCACCGGTACGGATATCCTTAAGAGCAACAACTGCACCTATATCACCTGCAGCAACCTCATCAACCTGGATCTGCTTCTTTGAGTACATCTGGAACAGACGGCTTACACGCTCCTTCTTGCCTGAACGGCTGTTGAAGATGTAGCTTCCGGCTGTTACCTTACCTGAATATACGCGGAAGAAGATAAGACGACCTACATAGGGGTCAACTGCAATCTTGAATGCAAGAGCTGATGTCTTCTCATCTGAGCGGGGATCACGGTGAGTGGTCTCATCCTCAGAACCGGGAAGGAAGCCGTCAACACCACCGCAGTCGATGGGTGAAGGCAGGAATGCGCATACATAGTCAAGCAGAGGCTGAACACCCTTGTTGCGGAAAGAAGTACCGCAAACAACGGGAACGAGCTTCTGGCTGATGCAACCCTTACGGACAGCGCGAAGTATTTCCTCCTCAGTGATGGTTGAAGCATCGTCAAGATACTTCATCATCATCTCGTCATCAAAATCTGAAGCCTTCTCAAGAAGGTTTTCACGCCACTGCTGTGCATCGTTCACCAACTCAGCGGGGATATCCTCAACAGAATACTCTGCACCGAGTGACTCATCGTGCCAGTAGATGGCCTTCATTTTAATAAGGTCTATAACACCCTTGAAAGACTCCTCCTGACCGATAGGAATTTCAATCGGGCAAGCGTTAGCCTTAAGGATCTCCTTCATCTGGCTGATTACGCCAAAGAAGTCAGCACCTGAACGGTCCATCTTGTTGACATAACCCAGACGGGGAACGCCGTACTTGCTGGCCTGATGCCAAACGGTCTCAGACTGAGGCTGAACGCCGCCAACTGCGCAGAATACTGCTACAGCACCGTCAAGAACACGGAGTGAACGCTCAACCTCGGCGGTGAAGTCCACGTGTCCCGGAGTGTCAATAAGATTGATCTTATATGTGTTTCCCTGCCATTTCCAGTGTGTGGTAACGGCGGCTGAGGTAATAGTGATACCGCGCTCCTGCTCCTGAACCATCCAGTCCATAGTAGCGGAACCGTCATGAACCTCACCTATTTTATGTGTTAATCCCGTATAATAGAGAATACGCTCTGAGGTCGTAGTCTTTCCGGCATCGATGTGAGCCATGATGCCGATGTTTCTCGTGAGATGTAAATCCTGATCTGCCATTTATTAGAATCTGAAGTGTGCAAAAGCTCTGTTGGCCTCGGCCATACGATGCATGTCCTCTTTACGCTTGAAAGCGCCACCGGTGCTGTTGAATGCGTCAACGATCTCGGCTGAAAGCTTGTCTGACATAGACTTGCCACCGCGCTTACGTGCAAATGAAATAAGGTTCTTCATTGAAATTGACTCCTTGCGGTCTGCACGGATCTCAGTAGGAACCTGGAAGGTAGCACCACCAATACGGCGGGACTTAACCTCAACCTGAGGTGTTACGTTATCAAGAGCCTTCTTCCAAATCTCAAGGGCTGACATCTCCTCATTGGGCATCTTAGCCTTTACCTTGTCCAGGCTCTCGTAGAAAATCTCGAAAGATGTGTTCTTCTTACCATCGTACATGAGATGGTTAACGAACTTTGTCACTGCAACGTCGCCGAATACGGGATCCGGGAGGATGACGTGCTTTCTAGGTTTTGCTTTTCTCATTTTAAGTCGTTTGTTTTGTTCAGGTTGTCATTCTGATTCTTCAACGTCCACGCTTGGACATTTACTCAACCTCACTCTAACCAAAACTTGTTATTGATTACTTCTTAGCTGCTTTAGGACGTTTAGCACCATACTTGGAACGTCTCTGGAGACGACCGTTAACGCCGGCGGTATCAAGTGTACCGCGAATGATGTGGTAACGTACACCGGGAAGATCCTTTACACGACCGCCACGTACGAGTACGATTGAGTGCTCCTGCAGGTTGTGGCCCTCACCCGGAATGTAGGAGTTAACCTCCTTCTGGTTGGTAAGACGAACACGAGCAACCTTTCTCATGGCTGAGTTAGGCTTCTTAGGTGTTGTTGTGTAAACTCTCACGCAAACGCCTCTTCTCTGAGGGCAGGAATCAAGGGCCGGAGACTTACTCTTGTCCTCCAGAACCTGACGTCCTTTGCGTACTAACTGCTGAATTGTTGGCATGTTTGTTTGTTTTTAATTATTATATATTAAATAGTAAATCCAGAATTTTTGGCGTGCAAAGATACGGCTATTATTTTATAACACAAGGGAATTCCCGTAGTTTTTCTGTTTTTCGTAATAAAAAAGCATAAAAATGGCGGATGCCGCAAAAAAGCACCCGCCAAAATCCTAGGTTTTGAGCCTTGCGGTCAGGCCTCTCCGTGGAAATCAGAAATGGGAGGCATATAGGTTCCCTTCTGAGCCTTCATCTCGATTTTACCGAAAGCATTCTCATACTTGGCAACATTGTCCTGAAGTGCCATGAGCAAACGCTTGGCATGCTCGGGAGACATGATCACCCTGGACTTGACCTGAGCCTTGGCCATACCGGGAAGAATACTTATAAAATCCATTACGAACTCCGATGAAGAATGGGTTATCATGGCAAGGTTGGAGTATACACCCTGAGCCGTCTCCTCCTTCAGTTCAATCTGAAGTTGTTTCTGTCCGTTTCCGTTTTGTTCCATATAATAGTGTAAATTTAATCTGAACGCGAATATAATGCAAATAACGCAAACATGGACAGAATATGCAGCCTTAATTGGAGAAGCCTCCTTTGAATGACATCAGAAGCATCGGAAGAACCAATGGAAAATAGCATTGCGTTTGATAATTTTTTCTTACATATAACACTCATCGGACACAAGTTCGGCAAAATTAAATTAAACCATACTTGCTGCCTTTTGTCTACTTATTACTATATTTGCCGGATATGGTCCTTTTGGCCGATTCAAACCTAACCGAATAATATACTAAAACCAATAATTAATTAATTTATGAGCAACTACAAAGAGACAGGCAGTAAAGCCTACCTTTACGGAATCTGCGCAGTAGCCGTCATCGGCGGTCTGCTGTTTGGTTATGACACCGCTGTCATATCCGGCGCCGAGCAGGCATTGCAGAAGTTTTTCGCCAGCGGACTTGGAGATTACTACTCAACCGGCATGCACGGTTTCGTTACTTCATCAGCATTGATAGGATGCATTATCGGAGGTTTGATTTCCGGTATCATGGCCACCAGACTTGGACGTAGAAACGCACTGATTTTTGCGTCAGTACTGTTCTTTCTGTCAGCTCTGGGCAGCTACATGCCTGAGTTCCTTTTCCGCCCCAACTTTGAGTTCTTCCAGCCCGGAGAGGCAACAAAGAGCCTTATGTGGGCTTTCATCCTGTATAGAATACTGGGAGGTGTCGGCGTAGGTATGGCATCGGCCATCTGCCCCATGTATATAGCAGAGGTGGCTCCCGCTCAGATTCGCGGAACCCTGGTTTCATGCAACCAGTTCGCAATCATTTTCGGTCAGCTGGTGGTTTACGCCATCAACACTCTTATCCGCAGCGGACTTGCCGATACTCCTGAGCTTATCCAGGCTGCCATGGTTAACATAGGCTGGCGCAGAATGTTTGTAAGCGAGGCATTCCCTGCCGGCGCATTCGGACTGCTCCTGCTGCTTGTTCCCAAGACTCCCCGTTATCTGGTTATGCGCGGAAACACACAGAAAGCCATGGAGGTTCTTACACGTATCAATGGTGAGGGTCGCGCACAGGAGATTCTCCAGGAAATCAAGGACACTCTGGTAGAGAAAAAGGAGAGCCTGCTTTCATACGGTATTCTTGTAATCATCGTTGGCGTCCTGCTCTCATTCTTCCAGCAGGCCGTAGGTATCAACGTAGTACTGTATTACGCTCCCCGTATATTCCAGAACATGGGTTCAAGCGGTGATGCCGCCATGATCCAGACCGTCGTAATGGGTGTAGTGAATATTCTGTTTACAGTAGTGGCTATTCTCACTGTTGACAAGTGGGGACGCAGACCTCTGCTCATCGTAGGTTCCATAGGTATGGCTATCGGTATGATTGCCCTGAGCATCCTGTCATTCTGCGACGTGATCGGAATTGCCGCTCTGGTATTCATCATCATCTATACCGCATCATTCATGATGTCATGGGGTCCGATATGCTGGGTTCTCATCTCAGAGATATTCCCCAACACCATCCGCAGTAACGCTGTGGCCATTGCAGTTGCAGCACAGTGGATTTCAAACTACATCATATCATCTACATTCCCGTCACTCTGCGAGTGGAGCGTAGGCGGAACATATCTCATCTACGCAGCATTCTCAATCCTTTCTGCCCTGTTCGTATTCAAGATGGTTCCCGAGACCAAGGGCAAGACTCTGGAGGAGATGAGCGCTCTGTGGAAGAGCAAGATGAAGAAGTGATACTGATTCACCACAAACAAAGAAAGGCCCGCAAATGCGAGCCTTTCTTTTTATTGGTAGTGTAATTTACTTTACGACTCCCTGTTTGATCAGGTACTCTGCAATCTGAACGGCGTTCAGGGCTGCACCCTTGCGGATCTGGTCACCAACGATCCAGAAGCACATTACGTTAGGATTAGCGATATCCTTGCGGATACGACCTACGTAAACGGGATCTGTACCTGACAGGAAGAGAGGCATGGGATACTCCTTATTTGCGGGATCGTCCATCAGGACAAGACCCTCACCCTTCTTTACAGCCTCACGGAATGCCTCAACTGATACAGGCTGCTCTGTCTCTGCCCAGATAGCCTCAGAGTGGCAACGAAGGGCAGGAACACGAACGCATGTAGCGCTGCACTTGATATCGTTGTGGAACATCTTACGTGTCTCATAGAACATCTTCTCCTCCTCCTTGGTATAACCGCTCTCCTTGAATACATCGATATGGGGAATGAGGTTATAAGCAAGCTGATAAGCGAATTTCTTGACAGTCACCTCCTCACCGGCCAGTACCTGACGATACTGCTGCTCAAGCTCTGCCATAGCAGCTGCACCTGCACCGCTGGCAGCCTGATAGGTTGAAACCTGTACATTTTTGACGGGTGAAAGGTCATTAAGAGCCTTAAGAGCCACAATCATCATGATTGTAGAGCAGTTAGGATTGGCAATGATGCCCTTGGGACGAACCAGTGCATCCTCAGGGTTAACCTCGGGAACTACCAGAGGAACCTGCGGATCCATACGGAAGGCGCTGGAGTTGTCTATCATGATTGCACCGTACTTGGTGATGGTCTCAGCAAACTCCTCGGATGTGCCGCCACCAGCTGATACGAATGCGATATCAATGCCTTTGAAATCATCGTTATGCTGGAGTAACTTGACCTGAATCTTCTTACCGCCATAGGTGTAATAAGATCCGGCACTACGGGATGACCCGAACAAAACCAACTCATCGAGCGGGAATTTACGCTCTTCCAGCACACGCAGGAACTCCTGTCCTACTGCTCCGCTGGCTCCAACAATTGCTACTCGCATATGATTTTTAATTAGTTAAAGAATAAATCGGGCGCAAAATTAGTGTTTCCAAACCAAATAGACCTCTTAAAAAGCATAAAATCTAATAATAATAGACCTTTTTAAGCCAGAACCGTATAATTTTGCAACCATAATCGGCAATTCCAAAATCTTGAGGAAATGATTGAACTTGATAACGTAACAAGAAGCTTCGGCACTCTACAGGTGCTTAAAGGAATAAGCCTTAAGGTAAACAAAGGTGAAGTTGTAAGTATAACCGGCCCCAGCGGCGCCGGCAAGACCACTCTGCTTCAGATTATGGGATCGCTTGATAAACCGGACGGAGGACGTGTACTTTACAACGGTCAGGACATCACCCGCATGGATGAGAGGGAGTTGTCTGCTTTCCGCGGCAAACATATAGGATTCGTCTTCCAGTTCCATCAGCTTCTGCCGGAATTCACAGCTCAGGAAAACATCATGATACCTATGCTGATAGCCGGACAGGGCATGAAACAGGCATCAGCAAGAGCTATGGAACTGCTGGAACTGTTAGGACTGGGCGAGAGAGCCCAGCACAAACCGTCAGAGTTATCAGGAGGTGAAAAGCAGAGGATCGCCGTAGCCAGGGCGTTGGCCAACCAGCCAGATGTGATACTGGCCGATGAGCCATCGGGCAGCCTTGACACCAAGAATAAGGAGGATCTGCACAAGCTCTTTTTCAACCTTAGGGACCAGCTTGGCCAGACATTCGTGATAGTGACCCATGACGAGTCACTTGCCGCCATGACAGACCGTACCATACATCTGCTGGACGGTGCCATCAAGCTGTAAGGTCACCACTTACGTAATCTAAGCACAACCTTGTCATTGGAGAGTATAAGGCGGTCTTTGGGGTACTCTACCTTGAAGACGGTCACCGTGCCGTCTATACCCCATCGGCCCAGACCGGTAAGAATATAGGCCGTTTCAGTGTCCGGGTACATGGAGAAATCCAGTTTGAGGGAGTCACCCGTATCAACTGTCACGCCATGACGGGTAAAATTGTTCTTAAGGTCCTCTATGAGCACCATGTGACGCGCAAAGCCGAACATCACATCACCGTCAACCTGCACAGTCTCTCCCGATGCATACTCAACGCTCTTAAGGCGCCAGTAGAAATCCAGGTCATCATTGGGAAAGGCATGCTCGCAGGCACTGAGTACCGGCAGCAGCAAAAGCAGATATATCAGTCTCTTTATGTTCATAGCAGCTTCCAGTTTTTTGATATCGTGAGCATTACGCCCCTGTTGTTACCGAGCAGGCTTGCGCTGTCAAAATCCATGGCTCCCGACAGAGATATCTTCCAGCCGTATGAGTCATCCAGTCTGTAAGAGCACTCAAGCATAACGGATGTAACCTGCTCTATCTCCTTGAGAGGAGCCCCGTAACAGCCCCAGTGGGTTGTGGTGGTACCCAGCACGCGGTAATCAATACGGTCAGTTATGCTGCCGTCAACACCCAGATGGAACATCTGGAGGCGGTTGCTGCGGAAACGGTTGCCGCCGCCATCGTTATAGGCCGGCGATATCAGGACCGGATTACCCATAGCATAGCCATGATGAGAGTATGAGGTATAGATGCCGTGGTTATACATACCGTCGCGGCCATCGACCTCCTCAATCACATACATGCCGTCTGTGTTGCAGGCCACGCTGTGGCATATGGGACCGCAAAGGCCGCGTGTGTTCATGAACTCCAGCACCGCATTACGGAAAAAGCGGAAATCATCAGGGGCATTCACCTCTATCCCGAACAGGCCGTCAAACCAGTTGCGTCTGAATCCGAAGAATATGAAATCCTTATCACCCTGCGTATCGTTCTTGTACTCTATGCCGAGCATTGACGAGTGATCCTCATAGAAATGCTCGTAGTAGGCCCCGATATGCCAATCATCAAGTCTGTAGTCAAACTCCAGATGCCAGCTGCCAAGGTTATCACCATCCTCATTACCCTGCTCCTCTATGTGATGGAACGGGAACAGCGCGGTCCAGTATGCAGCCGCATCGGAAGGCATAGGGGTATCAACCCCATTGTCATGACGTACGCCTCCGAACATGTTGTTCATCTCCAGCCCTACGGTAACCTGCAGGGGGAAACGGCTCTCATCACCGAACCTTAGGAAAGCAGACTTGCTATGGAACAGTATGCCGTCAACATAATTCCTGCTATGGTCACTGCGCCATTCATCATCGGTAAGACGGCCATAGCCTATGTGTCCTTTGACCGAGAACCAACCGCCCAGAACAGGTATTCTCACATAATCAGGTATGCCGGCACGTATCTCAGGCACAGGCCTGCTGTTGCCGGACCATGTCAGCGCACCGGAGCTTAGAGTACGGTTACGGTCACTCCAGCGCTCTTTCATGCCCACCGTCATGCCCAGCCACCTGTAATCAAGGTCCATGTAAAGCTGATGCACGAAACAGCTGCTTTCAAGCCCCGCTCCTACCCCAAGGTCAAGGCCGTAGCCCATCTCAAGGCCACTGCTGTAGAGCGTGCTTCCAAGCGCCGCAAAATGCATGTATGCGTTATTGTTCTTGACCGATGGTAACCCCTGGCGGTTGGAGGTATGCCAGAAAGGAGCATGATCACCGGAGCCAGTAATGCCTACCGACTCAAAGCCCACAGTAAGGTCACTAGCCGCCTGCGCCTTAACCCGCACAGAAGCCGGCAGGAGCGCCATAGCCAGCACTGGAACTACTAATTGACGGACTGATATCATGCTCTGCTCATTGATGATGCGAAGATAATAAAAAAGAACGGCAACCATCAGGCTGCCGTCCTTTATCATTCGTTATTCCGTGAATCAGGCGTTGGCTCTCTTCTCGCGGATACGAGCCTTCTTACCTGTGAGGTTACGCAGGTAGTACAGCTTAGCGCGACGAACCTTACCGATCTTGTTCACCTCAATGCTGTCGATAGCAGGTGAGCTGATGGGGAATATACGCTCAACACCTACGGTGCCTGACATCTTACGAACGGTGAAACGACGGTTATCACCATGTCCGCTGATCTTGATTACAACACCACGATAGAGCTGGATACGCTCCTTGTTACCCTCAACGATACGGTATGCTACTGTTACGGTGTCACCAGACTTGAATGCAGGGAACTTACCCTCATTACCGGTAGCAAATGCCTGTTCTGCAATTTTGATTAAATCCATTGTTCTGGAATTTTCAATGTTTTGTCATATGCTAGAGCGACATACCAAGTTACTCTTCCTTGACAGCGATCGCATAAAGCGGCGCAAAGATAGCACCTTTTTCATTCTGCACAAAATAATTACAGAGGAAAATTCCCCAAGACGACAGAGCGGCTACTCAAAATAGAGAGAGAGTACCACCATGACATTCTGCGCCTTATCTACGCAATCACTGTATTTGCGCAAGGATGCCTCCTTGAGATCGACACGGTTCTTATCAAGAATATTGTTCAATCCAAAGCAGAATTTAAGCTCCGGTATCATCTTGAAAAATGGATAGTAAAGGTCAAGTCCCATTCCCACCTCAAACATCAGATCAGATTTCTTTACCAGAAGTTCCTTACCTTTCTTGACTGTAAGATCAACCACAGGAACCAAACCGGCCACTACGTAGGGACGGTAATTATTGAAACGTTCGGCACTGATCTTAAGGTCTATAGGGAACGTGAGCAGAGTTGATTTCACATACTGCTCGGTCATCTTTCCGGTCCTCTGTTCCCTGAACACAACCTTCTTGTCGCCAAAATGCATTGTAGGGATAAGTCTGACGGAAAGCCAGTCATTCGCCTTGAGTTCACCCAAGACGCCCACACTGAATCCGGGCGTATACTCAGGGACATCGGCATACCAATACTCGGGTTCATGATTCTGGTTTATATAGGCCAATCCGTTGTTCGCCAGTCTGAGATCCTGGACGTTGAAACCCACCAGAAAACCGTAATGCCAGATCCTGTCATCAAGATAGGGACGGTTCTGAATCTTTCGTTCCTGCGCAAAAAGGCGGCCCGCTCCCGCATCGGGAACAAGCAGTAACAGGACCGTAAGGATCAAGGTCCAAGTCGTGTATCGGGTTTTATTCATCCACTTAATAACGATGAAACAGTCCGGTTATTGTAAAAAACGGCAAGCCATTTGGTGGAGAAAACAAAAGTATGTACTTTTGCGACACACAAACCAAAAACAAAAGACAACTATGGCATACGTAATCAGTGACGACTGCATCGCTTGCGGAACTTGCATCGATGAATGTCCGTCTGAGGCTATCTCTGAGGGCGATAAGTACTCAATCAACCCTGACCTTTGCGTAGACTGCGGCACTTGCGCCGGCGTCTGCCCGTCAGAGGCTATCCACCCGGGAGAATAATCCCAACGGGACAAAACAATAAGCGGGGGCTCCAATAGGAACCCCCGCTTATTGTTTATATCCGAAAGCACACAAAGGGGACTGTCCCTTCTGTGTGCTGTTTGTTATTTAAGGTTGGCAAGTGCCTCCTTGATACGACGGAATGCCTCGATGATCTTATCCTCGCTGGTGGCGTAGCTGAAACGGATGCACTCAGGTGAACCGAATGCGGTTCCGCCTACTGTTGCTACATGACCTACCTCGAGCAGATACATAGCCAGGTCCTCGGCGCTGTTAATCACCTTGTCGCCGTAACGCTTACCAAAGTATGAATCACACTTGGGGAAGAGATAGAACGCACCCTGAGGATTGTTGACCTCAAAGCCGGGAATTTCCTTGGCAAGAGATACAATCAGGTCACGACGCTTCTGGAACACCTGACGCATCTTCTCAACATCATCCTGCGGGCCGTCAAATGCAACCTGAGCAGCCTTCTGGGCAACTGAGCAGGTGCCGCTGGTGTACTGACCCTGCAGCTTGTTGCAGGCCTTTACGAGCCACTCGGGACCGGCCATGAAGCCGATACGCCATCCGGTCATGGCATATGCCTTTGAAACACCGTTTATTACAGCGATACGATCCTTGTCAACGAACTTGGCAAGACTCTGATGACCGCCGATGAAGTTGATGTGCTCATATATCTCATCAGATACGATGAATACATCGGGATACTTGGCAAGCATCTTTCCGATTGACTCCAACTCCTCCTTGCTGTATACAGAACCGGTAGGATTTGAGGGTGAGCAGATCATGATAGCCTTGGTCTTGGGAGTGATGGCAGCCTCTATCTGAGCGGCAGTTACCTTGAAATCCTGTTCGATGCCGGCCTTGATAACCACGGGAACACCACCGGCCAGTTTAACCATCTCAGGATAGCTTACCCAACAGGGTGAAGGCAGAAGAACCTCGTCACCCGGGTTGATGATAGCCATGATGACGTTGCAGAGTGATTGCTTGGCACCGGTGGAAACCAGAATCTCTGCGGGAGCGTAATCAAGACCGTTCTCACGCTTGAGTTTATCGGCGCAGGCCTTGCGCAGCCACATGTAACCCGGAACGGGAGAATACTTTGAGTAGTTCTGCTCTACAGCCTCAACTGCAGCCTTCTTGACGTAATCAGGCGTATTGAAGTCGGGCTCGCCCACACTCATGTTAACTACATCGACACCCTGTGCCGACAGTTCATTACTCTTCTGCAGCATGGCGAAAGTGGCCGATGCTGCGAGTCTGTTGACTCGATCTGAAATTTGTGCCATTTTATTTATTATTGTTGTTTATATATTCAATAAGGTTGTCTGCCACCTGGGCCGTCTTTACCATCTGACGCTTGAGTTTGCGTGTAAACAGCCAGGCCCTGAGTTCAAACAGAAGTCCGATAGGGAATACTATTCCTACCAGCCTATCGGCCCACGCCTTGGAGAACGGAGGCTGCACGCCATGGCTCTGAAGCAGGGGGAAACCGTTAAGCATATCAAGTTCTATCCTGTCACGACTGTTTCCAAGTTCCGCAACCAGAATTTCAAGCTCTTCACTCAGTTCCGTAAGTTGTCCGGATTCAACGCTGCCAAAGAACAGCCTACGGTAATCAGGAACTGAATTAAGCAGTCTTGAACTCTCCAGTTCCGTACTTATACGCCTGATATCAGACAGGAACTTGAGACATTTCTCACGGTCCGGATCCTCAATCACGACATCCTTACGTACGATATTGCGGTTAACCTTGGTACCGAACCAGTATCGAATGAACTCCATTATCACATCCCACTGGAAAAGCGTGGAATCACCGTTGGCCTTGACTGTAAAGAATACGCTCAAAGGCGACAGCACCATAACGCTGAACCAGCACCCCACTATACTCCATTCGCCCTCACGGTACATCTTCTCGCCCGATACGGATGTAATATAAAACAGGATGAACGTAAAGACCGATACGATAACCGGAACGCCCAGACCGCCTTTCCTGATGATAGCACCCAAAGGGGCACCTATAAAGAAGAATATCAGAACGGAAAGAGCATTGGTAATCTTTTTCATCCACTCGATCCAATGGCGTCTGATGCTCTTATCCTGATAATACATATTGGTGCTCTTGATAGCCAGATCACTTGCCTGAGTCTGTATCTTGGAGCGCATCGCGCTCTTGATATCGACCTGTCTGCTACGACTGGATACCGCATACACGCTGTCTGCGTTCAGGTATCTCACACCCAGTTTGCCATATGCCACCGAATCCCCTTTCTGCATATGATAGGTATTCAGAGCAGTAGATGAATACTCATTGAGATTTCCGATACCGATACTGTCCTGATTGAGTGACAGGGAATCTATGGTATGTTTGATCTCATTCATATTCTTACTCATGGCCTGAGAACTTACCAATCCGTCAGGAGCCTCTTTCATTCCGGAATTGAAATCCAGCAGGATATCTTTCTCACGGAATCCCTCACGACGGAACGGCTGACCCTTACTCTCCAGATCATTATCCTGACTGAACCAGAATCCGCTGCTGAGATGGAAATAGAGGTGCTCCTTATCGGCAGTAGTCTCCATATAACCGGAGTCGGCCACGATCACGCTCAGGTTCTCATAGCCGTTACGATGATCATATATGGTAAGGTCATAAAGCATTCCTGTATTGAAATCCTTATGCTTCACGTACATGTTGAACCCCTGGATCTGGTTATAGAACACGCCCTCGGGAATATCCAGTTCCGGATTTTTCTCATTTATGGAGTAAATGAGTGAATAAAGGTTCTTGGCAGCCCTGGGGACAGTCACATTCTGGAAATAGAACGATACTCCTGCCAGGAAGATTGAGAACACCATCACAGGACGCATTATCCTGAGCAACGGGATGCCCGCAGTCTTCATAGCCAACAACTCCAGACGCTCTCCAAAATTACCGAAAGTGATAAGTGAGGCCATAAGCACTGCAAGAGGCAATGCCTGAGGCACCAGAGTGAGAGCAAACTCCCAGAAGAACTTGGCAAGGAATGTAAAATTGAGGCCCTTCCCCACAATATCCTCCGCATAGCGCCAGAGCACATTCATGAGGAGAACGAAAAGACAGATGGCAAAAGCCGCCACGAACAGTAGCAGAAAGCTTTTGAGAATGAATATATCCAGTCTTTTAGGTCTCATTTATACGTGCAAAATTTACCAACCTGCAAAATTAGCACAATTGATAGATTTCTGCAAAAATTGAGACCCCTGTTTGAGATTGTTACGACAACCGTGAAAAAAGAATAATTACAGACCGCAGCGTTTAAGGGCATCCATCGATGAATCCCACAGGCTACGCACATCATCCTCACCGTCAGGGTCTGCAAAATCAGTAATTTCCAGAGAATAGTTCAACGTAAGGTCATTCTTGAGAATGCGCATCTCAAAATAAGTACCAGGCTCTTCATCCAGCCAGTGAAAACGCACATAAGTATTCTGTCGGCAGTTAATCAGCTCTGCCACTCTTGATTCATTCTTACCCCAAGTGAAACTGAAATTCTTACCATCAGACGTAACATCATCGGCAAACCAAGAGGTCAGACCAGGAGCGGTAGCTATCGCGTCCCATATCATGGGGACTGACTGTGAACTTAAAACATATTCCAGGACCACCTTGGTCTTGGCTGGTATATTCTTATCTGTAGCCATAGCATTACGTTTTATCAATAGCGGCACCTGACTTCCTACCCGGCTCCGCATGGTTCTATTGCAAAGAAATATTAAAATCTTTTAATTTCCAAATCTATGGAAGACAAATTTCCAACAAAATAAAAGTGGTTAAGAGTTGCAGGAATAAAAAAAGCGCATTACCTTTGCACCCGCTTACAGAGCGATGGCGGGATAGCTCAGCTGGTTAGAGCGCATGATTCATAATCATGAGGTCCCCGGTTCAATCCCGGGTCCCGCTACAACGAGAGAGAGGTCAGATGACCTCTCTTTTTCGTTGTAGCGGGACCCGGGATTGAACCGCGATAGGGCGACGCCCTATCGCTTGTACCTTTTTTTAATTTGCTACGCAAATGGGCGGCCCTCCGGGACCGCGGTTTTACCAGCCATTGAAATGGCTGGCTAGCCTTATCCGATACCTACGGCATCGGGATTGGTGAATCATTTATTATTAATTAAGGTGCGGGTATTGGGAAAAAGTGTAATTTTGTGGCGCTTTTGCTAAGTGGAGTTTACAATTTAAATATATAGCTATGGAATTAATGCAGCAGATTATTGCGCGTGCTAAGGAGAATAAGCAGCGCATTGTGTTGCCCGAGGGTACCGAGGAGCGTACACTCAAGGCAGCCGACAAGGTACTGGCAGACGGTGTGGCAGACCTTATCATATTGGGTAACAAACAGGAGATTGAGGGACTCGCCGCACAGTGGGGACTCAAAAACATCTCAAAGGCCACAATCATCGACCCTGAGACCAACCCCAAGAAGGATGAGTATGCAAACCTGCTGTTTGAGCTGCGCAAGAACAAGGGCATGACCATTGAGGAGGCTCAGAAGAAGGTTCTTGATCCCCTCTACCTGGGATGCCTCATCATCAAGAGCGGCAACGCCGACGGTCAGCTGGCCGGTGCCCGCAACACCACAGGCAACGTTCTGCGTCCTGCACTTCAGATAATCAAGACCGCCCCCGGCATTTCAGTGGTATCTGGTGCGTTCATCATGCTCACCAAGACCCCGCAGTACGGCGAGAACGGAATCATGGTATTTGCAGACTGCGCCGTAACTCCGGTGCCCGATGCAGACCAGCTGGCTCAGATTGCCGTAGCATCGGCCGGAACCGCTACCGCAGTAGCAGGATTCGCCGAGCCCCGCGTGGCAATGCTCAGCTTCTCAACCAAGGGATCTGCCAAGCATGAGGTTGTAGACAAGGTAACCACAGCACTCGCCAAGGCCAAGGAGCTGGCACCCGACCTCAAGATTGACGGTGAGCTTCAGGCCGATGCAGCCATAGTACCTTCAGTAGGCGCAAGCAAGGCTCCCGGATCAGAGATTGCCGGTAAGGCCAATGTACTTGTATTCCCCAACCTTGAGGTAGGTAACATCGCCTATAAGCTGGTTCAGCGCATAGGTAACGCCGAAGCCATCGGTCCTATCCTTCAGGGTATCGCACGCCCCGTAAACGACCTGTCACGCGGCTGCTCAGTAGACGATGTATATAAAATGATTGCAGTTACCGCCAACCAGGCTATGGCTGCCAAGAAAGCATAACAAGAAAGATGAAGATTCTGGTACTTAACTGCGGCAGCTCGTCTATCAAGTACAAGCTGTTTGACATGGATAGCAATGATGTAATTGCACAGGGTGGTATAGAGAAAATAGGTATGAAGGGCTCTTTCCTCAAGCTCACTGACAAGAACGGTGAGAAGGTAATCATTGAGAAGGAAATCCCCGAGCATACCGTAGGCGTAAAGTTCATATTCGAGATACTTACCGGCAGCCAGTACGGTGTAATCAAGTCACTCGACGAGATCAATGCCGTAGGTCACCGCATGGTACACGGAGGCGAGAAGTTCAACAAGAGCGTCATCCTTACTCCCGATGTACTTGAGGCATTCGCAGCCTGCAATGACCTGGCTCCCCTGCACAACCCTGCCAACCTCAAGGGTGTGAACGCTGTAAGCGAACTCCTGCCCAACGTTCCTCAGGTAGGTGTGTTTGATACCGCATTCCATCAGACTATGCCTGATTACGCATATCTGTATGCAATTCCCTACGAGTTGTATCAGAAGTATGGAGTTCGACGTTACGGATTCCACGGAACATCACACCGTTTTGTATCGGGCGAGATCTGCAAGTACCTGGGCATCAAGGCTGAGGGCTCAAAGATCATTACCTGTCACATAGGAAACGGCGGTTCAATCACCGCTGTAAAGGACGGCAAGAG
>JBGUIZ010000033.1:0-26649 GCA_045113495.1 Bacteroidaceae bacterium | reverse complement strand
TAGCGCCATTTTCATCCCTAAGGTAAGCAGGAAATACGTGATATCGCGGGCTACCCCCTTACCTTAGGGAAGTGTAACGCAGGTGGGGGTGATTTCTTCCCTAAGGTGTGGGTTGAATACGTTTTCTCGCGGGCTGATGGTGGACCTTAGGGAGGTGTAACGCAGGTAGCGCCATTTTCATCCCTAAGGTAAGCAGGAAATACGTGATATCGCGGGCTACCCCCTTACCTTAGGGAACTGTAGCGCAGGTGGGGGCGATTTCTTCCCTAACGTGGGGGGATGGGTCGTGTTTTTGTGTATCTTTGCGACTTTAAAAGTTTTTTATAAAAATTTCAATGGTCATTTTCAATATGAAGAAGTCATTCATTCCGGCATTGTTGCTGCTATTCAATTCATTGGCTGTTTATGCTCAGTATGATGTCACTCCTAAAGAACAGGCCAGTCAGCCTTTCTGGACATTTTCAGATATGGCTCTTACTGGCAAGGAATACTTCTATGCAGGAGAGGGTGTTCCTGAACAGAGAGTGGGTGAGGTTGAGTTTTCATATGATACTCAGGGTAGACTGATTAAAAAAGAGACTACTGTCCGGAATGTTGAGGGTAAGGTCTTGAATAATAATTTTTTTAGCTTTTCTGTTCCGGCCGATGCCGTTTACAAACAAATCGAGATAGAAGACGAAAACAAACAGGAGTTAGTAGAATATTACATAGACGCTGACGGTCAGAAACATGTTTTATTAGATTTTACCGCCACCTATTACAATGGTATTCTGATTGAGACCTCTTACCGTGTCGCAGATGCTAACGGCAATATGGTGGATCGTTCCAAGGTGGAGTCCATCCTGGATGACCAGGGACGTCCGTTGGAGGTAACGGAATATGCCAGAAAAATAATAACAGACCCGGTTTCCGGTAAGCAGGTTGCAGCCCTTTGTCCCATATCCAAGACTGAATTTGTTTATGGATCCGGAAGCGTGGTGACTAAGACGTTGTCATCATATAAGTTTGATGATAAGAATAACGGATATTGGGATTACAGTTATCGCAAGACAGAAGGATTGAGTGCTGACAGTGTTAATGTATATGAGTACATGGTCTTTGATACTCAGGACTCAATATGGATGGGCAAGGAGAAAAAAGACTCATACTCACATATATTGGACGACAGGAAGCAGGACATGTCGTCTACATGGTCTTGGGATGAGAAGAAAAATGATTGGGTCCTTGATGAAATGGTAGTCTGCAACGATTACTATAACGGATTGGAGGCAATACAGTATATAAGATATGATTCCATTAAGTCAATGACCTATCCGTATAAGATACAGGAATACACTTACAGTGGCGATACGGTTCGCAGCCTGTATGTTGAACTTGATGAACCTGACTCATTAAGTCAGTTGTCGAATCTTACGCCACTGATAAACCATTCAGAAAGAATAGATTATGTTGACTATACATGGGCGGAACTGGGATTGGATGAAAAAGATGTGAATGATGAGGCGTCCGTTCCCAGAAAATATGAGGCAAAATACAAACTTGTATCTACCGATGTAAACTCCATGAAATGGGAATACGAGAGCAAGAAAGAGTATGAGTATGAACTGATTCCCCAATCCAATAAAGTCCGCCTTCTACATAGAAGGGCGTATAAATGGAATGGGACTTCATGGATTCAACAGGAGGAGCGCATAAACAGGTATGATGAGTTGGGTAATCTGGTGCTGTTTGAGAAATACTCAGATTGGGATGATGAGGCCGGAATATGGAAAAAAGGTGATAAGATAGAGCGTACATTCACTGATACCGGAACAATAATCGGTCAAGTAGAATATATCTTGAAAGACGGAGCTTGGGTTGGCGATTCAAAGAGCTGGAAGGAATTTGATGCTAATGGTCATCCATCGTCCTTAACATTCTATTCATATGATAAAGACTGGTACGCTATCCAGAAAGTTGAATGTCGTTACGATGAATCCGGTGAATTGCTTGACAATTATTTCTATTATATGGTAGATGGCGAGTTGTTGTTGATGGAGAAATTTGAGACTATATATGAGGATGGCAGAGCTGTTGCAAAAGCAGACAGTATGCTTGTCAGCGTCTATGATTCGGACTCGAATAAAGTCTGGAAATGGGAACCGTCCAGGTATTTTGAGTTATCTGAAGATTCTATTACCGGCGGAACGACTCAAGTAACGAAGTTATGGAACGGTGATGAATGGGAGACTTATTCCAAGAAAACCGAGGCAAAGGATTCTGTAGGTAATATAACATATTACGAATCATATGAAATGAATACCGAAACAAATGAATGGTTGGGCGATAAGAAGTATGAACAGTCATTTGATATGAACGGAAACAAGACTCTTGACATTGTGTACGGCTGGAATGACATAGCCGGAACATGGGGAACTAAAAAGGTAAAGGAATATGACAAATATGGTAATTTGATAATTGAGTCAAGCTATGAAACTGACACCCTGGGAAACTGGATCGGAATCAAAAAGGCCGGTGATTACTATAACGTTGATGAAGATATAACTTACAAGGTTTCATATACATGGGATTCGGACAGGAAAGACTGGCGTGGCGTAATCAAAAGGGAAACCAGAGACTCTATGGGTAATAGACTGGAAGTCTTGTATTTATGGAATGATACTGATTGGTGCTGGAATGGCTATATTAAAGCGGTCGAAGAGACCAATGAGCAGAAGAATCAATCCATTACGTGTTTTTATTTATGGGATTTGATCAGTTCAGACTGGATTCCTAATGATCGTCAGACAGAAGAATATTTGTTAAGAAGTGACGATAATGTGGATTTTAATATGTTGTCATATGAGGTATATGATGCTAAGAATCAGTCATGGACAGTTCATGATTTGTTTAAATCCGTATTCAAATATACCGTATCAACTGTAGTTGACGATGTGGCTGTGAATTTCAATGTCAGTATGTTTGACGGTAGCGTAACGGTTACAGCTGGTGAGCGTGACGTAATCAGGATATATGAGACATCGGGCGCAGATATTGCATCGGGCGTAGGAGAGGTATCGGCCAATGTTGCTCCGGGTATATATATTGTTTCAATAAACGGAAAGAGCTGTAAGATTTACGTCCGATAAGTATTGACCGCTCAAGCCCTGAAGGGGGTGGGGCGGTTAGTCTTGGGACGCGGTTTTGCGCTTGGAGACCTTGGAGGGGTTGCTGCTGATGAACTCTTTCCAGGTCTTGGGGCCTTTCTTGCCGGTGTCGGGGCGGCCCATCTGCAGGTAGTGGCAGTAGGCGGCGGCCAAGGCATCGGTCGCATCCAGGAACTTGGGCATCTCTGCGGGGTCCAGATGGAGCATGCGTTGCAGCATTCCGGCCACCTGCTCCTTGCTGGCGGTTCCGGTTCCGGTTATGGCCATCTTGATTTTCATGGGGGCATACTCGGTGATGGGGACGCTGTGGTTGATGGCGGCGGCAATGGCTACGCCCTGTGCGCGGCCCAGTTTGAGCATGGATTGCACGTTCTTGCCAAAGAAGGGGGCCTCGATTGCCATCTCGTCGGGCAGGTATGAGTCAATGATGCCGTTTACGCGCTGAAAAATGTGGCCAAGCTTGAGGTACATGTCGCCCTCCTTGCGCATATCGATCACGCCCATGGTTACGATCGATGCCTTGGTACCTTCCACTTTGATAACGCCATATCCCATCACGTTGGTGCCGGGGTCTATGCCTAGGATGATTTTTTCTGCAACGGGCTTTATCATTTACTCAAATTTTCTAGTGCGAAGATAGCAATTATTCAATCCTAATAGTTACCTTTGCACCCGAAATCATCAAGGACGGGGCATTAGCTCATCTGGCTAGAGCGTTTGACTGGCAGTCAAGAGGTGACGAGTTCGAGTCTCGTATGCTCCACATGCAAAAAGGTCGCCGATGGCGGCCTTTTTGTATATGGAGCATGTTCGACCTCTTTTTAGTTTCCTTTCGGAAACGGGCGGCCCTCCGGGCCGGTAAAGGTCGCCGATGGCGGCCTTCCTGGACCGCTCTCACCCTCCGGGTTCGCCCCTACGATAGCTTATTACAAATTTAGGCTGTCAGGGTCTTTCAGGAACTGTTCTACAGGGATGGTCACAATGCCGTTCTCGTCACGTTTCAGAAGCACTTTGTCACCTGTTACAATGATTTTCTTGAAAGAGTCACTGATGGAGCGGAACGGGCGTGATTCCTGCTCTTCCTTCTCCTTGTCGGGCAATTTCCACGCTGACTGTATGTAGTAGCGCTGGCTTCCTTTGTTGGCTACAAAATCCACCTCATAACTATATCGTACCTGCTTGCCGTTCTCGTCCAATATACGCACTGGAACCACGCCAACATCCACACTGAAACCGCGTACGCGCAGTTCATTGTAAATGGCGTTCTCCATCAGATGGGTCTCTTCAATCTGACGGAACGATAGTATGGCGTTGCGTATCCCTGGATCCTGGAAATAGTATTTTGACAGGGAGTCAATGTAGTTCTTGCCCTTTATGTCAAATCGCTCGGCCTCCTCAACAAGGAAAGCATCCTCTATGTATGACAGATAGTTGGATATGGTCTTGTCAGTAATGGCTTGCAGATTCTTCTTGCTCTTGAAAGTGTTGGCCAACTTGTTGGGATTAACCGGAGCACCTATGCTTGAAGCAATAATCTTAACCAGCTCTTCAAATTCGTCCGGATAGTCAATAGAATGCCGCTCAAAGATATCCTTCAGGTAAACGGTCCTGTATATTCTGCTTAGGAATGCAGCTTTCTTGGCATGACCTTCCTGTGACAGTATCTGAGGCAGTCCACCATAATATATATACTGCAGGAACGCTTCATTCTCCGGTCCCTCGTATGCGGTCAAGAATTCAGCAAATGAGAGCGGATAAATGTGTATTTCACTGTTTCGGCCACGGAACTCGGTCACAATATCCTTTGACAGGAACTTTGAGTTGCTGCCGGTAACATATATCTCAGCGTTTTCATGCAGAAGCAGAGACTGCAACACTTCAGTAAAATCTTTAACCTTCTGCACCTCATCAATCAGTATATAATAGACCTCATCATCAGTCATGCGTCCTTCTATGGTATCCAAAAGTACATCAGGATCCAGAAGGTGCTTGTTGCGTCTGTTCTCCAAATCATAAAGCAGAATGTGGTCTGCAGGTATGCCCTGGCCGGTTAGCCAGTCCTTGAAGATGTTTTTAAGCAGATATGACTTTCCGCAACGGCGCAAGCCGCTGATGACCTTAATATTACCGTCTCCACGAGCACTAATAAGCTGCTCCAGATAGGTTGTACGCTCTATTTTCTTCATTTTAACCGCTTTTTTACTCCGAAAAACTGACTACAATGACAACTTTTCGGAGTCAAAGGTAAGAATTTAATCATTATAAGATGTCGTTTCAGGACATTTTATTATAAGAAGTCTATACTGTACACACAGAAATCAGGACAAAAATGATGATACCCCAAAAATAAAATTGCAACGATATTGCAGCGCCTAATTGTTGGCGTCTGCTTATTTGAGTGATACTTTTGTCACAAATTCAATTCTGATGAAAGCGTCAAAAGCCATATCCATAGTGTTGTTGCTGTTACTCTTTGTACCGGCAGGCGCTCAGCAGCCCATGAATATGGAGAACGGATACGAGTACGTTGACCTGGGGTTAAGCGTTAAGTGGGCAACCTGTAATGTCGGGGCCGATAAGCCCGAGGATTACGGTGATTATTTTGCATGGGGAGAAACGGAACCCAAATCAGAATATACATGGGAAAACTATAAGTTCCGTAAAAGCGGTAATGAAGATTGGAATGTCAAATTCAACAAATACGGTGTCAAAGTTGACGGCAAGACTGTCCTTGATCCTGAAGATGACGTAGCCCATGTAAAGTGGGGCGGCCGTTGGCGTATTCCTTCTGAAGCAGAATTTCAGGAATTGTTTAATAATTGTACCACCACAAGGGATAGTCTGAATGGCATTTACGGCTACAGGTTCACAAGCAATTTACCCGGCTATACTGACCGTTCTATCTTCCTGCCCGATGCCGGATACAAATGGAAGGGTGAAAACCCACATGAAGGAGTCGGTGAATACTTTGTCAATTCCATATACGTCATTCCGGGTCATTACCTTGATCAGAAGGCCCTGGCGGTTTTAACAAGCCCCATTCACTTTACATTGGTTTGTGATCGCGGTGATGGTTATCCCATTCGTCCCGTCTGCCCTAAAGAAGAAATAACTATAGATGAATTTGAAGGACTGGAGATGACCACTCAAGATGCTCCTTTAGATAGTTGTCATGATCTTGTTCCTGTAGACAGTCTTTCATACTCTGCAAAAAGGCTTAAAGAAAAGATTACGATAGAGAAGTGGTCAAGCGGTAACGTCAGGAGAGTCAGCAGGAATATTTATGAGTATTTGCCAGGGAAAATATGCGTAACTGAATATCAAGGTCCTGATGCAGCCAAGACTGAGATTAAAGGTAAAGAGGAATCTCATATAATAAAGCACTGGAACAAAACAGATTCTATAGTAGAACATTTCAATTGTAACACAAATGGAGAGTTTGTACGTGACAAGGTTATCACATACGCCTTTGATGGCAAGGCTAGGTTGATCTCCAAGAAGACAGAGTATGTAGATTCTGATAATCCCATCTATCCCCAGAAACAAATAATGACGTTTTCTTATAATAGGAAAGGATGGATGCCTAAAAAGAAAATTGAAGGTGTATACGTGGACAAACGCAAGCAAAATGATTTCATAACCTATTTCTCAAAGTATGAGAACAATACATTAATAGGAAAGACATATATTATCCTCTATTACAATAACCCAAGAAACAAGAAGCTGCTGCCACGAAAAGAACTCTATTCCACATGGACAGCGCGTTCCAATGAACAAGACCAGCTCATTCTCTCCGAGAAGAATTATCAGGAAAGCAATAGATTGGAAATCATCAAATACCAATATGATGAGCAGGGTAATACATCAAAAGAAGAACACTACTACAAATCCTCTCGGGATTCCGTTGAACGCTTGCAGACAATTAACGAGTATGAATATAAGTATTATCCTTAACGGACAGTGGATTGCAACAGTATTGCAGCGCCTGACCCTTGTCAATTGTAAATTTGACAAGTACTTTTGAGCATCAAAAACGACAAGAGTATGAAATTCCCAATGGTGTACTTGGATTCAGAAATAAAGATTGTTAATGAGATAGTCCAATGACTTAACAAACCGTGTCGTCAAATATTGTATAGTAAAGGTTTAGTTATGAGAAAAATAGTCCTGGTTTTCACGATGGTATTAATAATGACAATTGATGCCATGTCAAGAAGTCTGCAACAGAATAATCCTCAGTTTCTTGAAGATGAGGTAACAACTGCTGTTGTTGTTAGGGTAAAGGTTGCCAATGACACAATCATTTATGGCAATGATACTGACGAATTTCCGGAGGGTAAATCAATCGACAGCCTAGTCCGAAAGCTTCCTGGCGTGGTTATAGACGGCAATGGTGACATTACATTAAAAGGTTTGGACGGTAAAGTATCGGTAATAATCTATCACGGCAGAGAAATATACAATGTCAATGACACGACTATTCATCGTGAAGGTTTTTCGGCCGATAATGTTTACCATAGATACGTTGACCTGGGATTAAGCGTCAAATGGGCCACATGTAACGTAGGGGCCGATAAGCCCGAGGAATATGGTGATTATAATGCCTGGGGTGAGACCACGCCCAAATCGGATTACACCTGGGAGAACTACCGCTTTCATATAAGTGGTGACGATTTCTTTAAAAACATCAAGCTCTCCAAGTATAACATGGATAGCATCAGCGGGGTTGTAGACAGTTTAACCACACTTGAGATGATTGATGATGCCGCTCACGTCAGGTGGGGCGGTAGCTGGCGTATGCCTACAGTAGATGAGTTCCGTGAACTTATGGACAATTGTACATGGTCCTGGACTACAATTAACGGGATTAACGGATATAAGATTACAAGCAATCTGCCTGGTTATACGGATCGGTCCATATTTCTGCCTGCTTTCGGTTTGGGTAACGCAACCTTTAACAGACAGAATGATCACGGACTTTACTGGTCCAGTTCTCTCAGGCCGTCCAGTCCTAACTGTCCTAATTGTCCGTATGTCATCAGTTTCGCCTCGGGCGGTTATAGTTTGGGAGCCAGTGCTCAATTCAACGGCTTTCCCATCCGTCCCGTCTATCCAAAATAATTTCTATAATTACACATTGGATTAAGCCTTTCAAATATGAGAAAAGTCCTTTCCATTCTGGTTATGATTGCATGGTCAATATCGGCCTTTTCCAGCAGTACATATTGGATACCGTTTTTTACGCCTGGTATGGTTTCTGGTCCGACCGTAAAAGGCGTAGTCCTGGATCAGGAAGATTGCTTTGATGGCCAATATAAGAATAATACCATATTCACAATAAAGGTCTTAGACGATTTTGGTCAAGGCTTTCAGGATACAATCAAAGTAATGCATCATTTTTATTATTGGGTAGAGGAAGATCCGGATTGGCAGCAAGAACTGCAAGCCACAGGGACAAAACTAAGTTATAGCATAAAAGAGGGAAAGAAATATTACTTCGTTATCAGTCAAGACGATAATGGGGATTATTATATATGGCGTTATTTCCGTATTAAGTTTGGGAGGACATATTGCAGCGAGGGATATTTTACAAAAGAGAAAGAAGAGAAGCATAAAACTGGAATGTCCGTCATGCGCTTTGATAGAATGTATCGTAAGGCTTTTAAGGAATTACTTGATTTTGTAGACCTCGGGTTGAGCGTCAAATGGTCATCGGCCAATGGTAACAGAATCGTTTATTATGCATGGGGAGAAACTGAATTTCATACACCGTTTGACTGGTCAACCTACCAATTATGTAAAGGTTCTGCAACAACAATCACCAAGTACTGTACAGATAGTATATATGGCTATCAAGGCTACACCGATGGTTTGACAATGCTAAATCCTGAGGATGATGTTGTTTATATGAGCTTGGGCGGCAGCATGCGTATGCCTACAAAAGCCGAATATCAGGAGCTGATAGACAATTGCAAATGGGAATGGACTACCAGGAATGGAATTCTGGGATATAAGATAACAAGTAATAAACGCGGTTATAAAGATCGTTCAATATTTTTATCTGTTACCGGCAATAGCAATAGTATAGATCCTCCAAAAGACGAGACAGGTTGTTATTGGTCAAGCTCGCTTGACACTATAACTCCATACAACGCATGGGTGTTATATTTTGACAGTAATAGTGTTTGTATTCGTAATGTCTCCCGTAGTATCGGAATGTTCACCTGTGCCGTATGCGAGTAAACAACCTATCCAAACAAAAAAATAACCGTTAATATCCCTGTGGCCGCCGTCAAAATGGGGTTTATAATCTCCAGTTCGCAGATGCATTAGGTGCTGGTAATCCTTACTGAATCCTTACTGAAAATTTCACAACTCATAGGAACTCCTCGGAATACGTTTTTGGGGAATTATATCAATATCAATAATTTATGCTCAAAATACATTCCGATAGTTTCCTACCAAATGTTCTCGTATGCTCCACAAAGAAAGGGTCGCGATCGCGGCCCTTTTTTTGTGGAGCACACGAGACGTGTACCTTTTTTTATTTCGCTAACGCGAAAGCGCTCCATTTTTTTAGGGGTTGGGGGGTACAGGGTATTGAAGTATTTGTTACGTTTACGGAAAATTTCTAAATAGCCTTTAATAGTATGAAGAAACTCGGATTATTATCTGTTTTGGCATCGGCTTTAATGCTGTGCTTTACGGTATCTTGTGATCAATTGGAAGATTTTTTGGGCGGTGGCGATAAGGATTCGGAAGGTGCTTTTTTCCCTAGCGCTTATGCCGATAAGGAGGTTGCCGCATGGTATATGCTGACCACTAAGGAGGATAGCAAGACCAGGACGGAAGCGGTTTTTCTCTTTAAGGACAACACTCTGGTAGTTACCAAGAATAAGGTTTATTCAAAGGATGACGGACGTGATCCGGAACGTTCCATTACGGCCGAGGGTTCATATCGTATAACTGAAGGTGACTATACAACCGGTAAGGCATCGGTCATACTCAGTGATGGCACCAGTTTTGAGGTTACCATTGAGAACGGAATGCTGTTTGCCATGGGTGAGTCTTTCTCCATTCAGGACAACGAAAAGGTTCCTACACCCAAACAGCCTTCGGGAAAGGACCAGGGCGGTAATAATCAAGGCGGTAACCAGGGCGGAGAAGGTGATGGGATTGAAGCTTTCTTCCCTAAGGATTGCGCTGGAAAGAGTGTTTACGCATGGTATTCCTGCTCGGATACAATTTTTTATGATGGCTATGATATTAAATACATAGCGTCCATCTATTTCTTTGAAGACCATACCTACGTTTCAACCATAAACAGTATTGTATCAAGCCATGATTTCAACAGACAGGAAAGTAAGGTGTCACAGACGGGTACTTATGAACTTGTTGAGGGTGACTTCTCTACGAAAGACTATAAGATTAAGCTTATACCCAGTGCCGGTAAGAGCGTAACCGTAGAGGTCAGCAACGGAAAGTTTAAGGAAGTGGACGTAGAGAGTGGTGAAGAGATGATATTCACCATTCAGAATAACAACAATATTCCGGCACCCAGTGAGCCTACGAATAATCAGGGCGGAAACAACCAGGGTGACTGTGATGTGCCGGCATACTTCCCGTCATCATATGCGGAAAAGACTGTCGTAGCATGGTATTCATATAATCATTCCAACTCAGACGGAACAATTGTTGAGGCTGTGTTCCTGTTTGGTGACAACTCTCTGATAGTAACTGAGCATTGGGTACCCTCACAGCAGGGTATGCATGCGGAGTTTAATGTATTGACACGCGGCTCATTCTCATTTAAGACCGATGTTGACTACAGTAACGGTTCGGCCGATGTTATACTTGAAGAGGGCAGAAAGATCAACATAACCATCACTGACGGATGTCTTGTGGTGGAATATGACAAAGACAAGTTGTATTACAGGCAGAACCTTAATGATATTCCCGATCCCTTTGATCCTAACGGAGGAGGCAGCCAGGGTGGTGAAGGTGAAGACAGCAAAATCTGTGGAGTCTGGATCAATGATCTGGCTAACTTTGACTGCTTGCTTATCATCAATTCTGACGGAACCGGTTCTCTGGATGATGAAGATTTCACTTATACATATAAGGACGATCTCTTTGCGTTTTCTATTGAAAATCAGAAATATAAAGTTGTATTGGAGGGAGACGTCATGTCATGGGAATATGTCGATGAATGGGGTCAAAGTTTCCCAACCGGATATTATTGGTACAATTATGACGGTGCGTATGATAAACAGTTGTCAGACGGCCGCTGGGATGGATATATGGTTGGTGGCTTTAATGACAAAGGCATGGTCTTCTTTTTCAATGGAAACGATGTTGAAATGTACATCATAGCATGGGGTGAACAGTTCAAGGGTTCATTCAGCCTTGAAGAAGGTGTCATCAGATTTGATATCAGAGAAGCCTATAAGGCTGGGATAAGAGAGGAAGGAAGCTGGTCATGGATGGCCGGTAATCTGAACCCTGAGACACTAGAACTAACTCCTGGTTATGAATGGGAGCAGATGGACGGTGAGACTCTGAATGACCGCCAGGAAGAGCTTGGAGAATTCACATTTGCCTTGGTATCTGACGATAAGGCATACGGCTCTATGGTAGGTAGGCCAATTATAATTGAGAAAGCCAAATAACGCATTGACCGTTTAATAAAACGTGCAATTGGGGACAGAGACTTCGTCGAGCTCAACCTTCCCCTTTTGCACGTTTTTTGTTTA
The DNA here is from genome assembly GCA_045113495.1 of Bacteroidaceae bacterium. Lineage (GTDB taxonomy): Bacteria > Bacteroidota > Bacteroidia > Bacteroidales > Bacteroidaceae > Colenecus. Next base: position 14,750 of record JBGUIZ010000033.1, on the reverse strand, counting down.
CCTTTGCAGCATGAAAGTATGTGTAGGCCTGTCGGGTGGAGTGGACTCCAGCGTAGCGGCTCTGTTGCTCAAGCAGCAGGGGTATGACGTGTTTGCCATGTTCATGCAGAACTGGCATGATACCGAGGGTACGCTTCACGGTGATTGCGAGTGGGAGGAGGATCGTCTGGTGGCCGAGATGGTGGCCAAGAAGATTGGCATACCGTTCCATTTCGTGGACCTGAGTGACGAGTACCGCCGCCGCGTGGTGGACTACATGTTCAGCGAGTATGAACAGGGCCGCACCCCTAATCCTGATGTTCTGTGCAACCGTGAGATAAAGTTCGATGCGTTCCTGGACGCGGCTTTGAAACTGGGCGCTGATATGGTTGCAACCGGACATTACTGCCGTAAGGAGGTTGTGGACGGGCCTGACGGGAAGCCGATATGCCGTATTTTTGAAGGTGTGGATCCGGGTAAGGACCAGAGCTATTTCCTGTGTCAGCTTAATCAGGAGCAGCTTTCACGCGCTTTGTTTCCGATAGGGCATCTGCTCAAATCCCAAGTGCGTAAGATTGCTGCCGACGCCGCGTTGCCATCGGCCAACAAGAAGGACTCGCAGGGTATCTGTTTTGTGGGAAAGGTGGATCTGCCGGAGTTCCTTAAGCAGAAACTCAAGAGCGTTGAGGGTAATATAGTTGAGGTCTATCCGGAGTTCTATGCTGCCAATCCGCACTTTAAGTTCCAGCAGGAGACGCTGTCGGGCATTACGGCCGACGATTCCGCCGCGAATATGGTGACGGGCTACATCAGTGAGGACAAGTGTACTGATGCGCTCTGCTCCAACCATTATGATCCGAAAAAGATCGCGCAGTTGGCCGATGAGACCCTGGAGCGTCTGGCTACTCCTTACCGTTACGATTCCATAAAATTCATTACCGAGACATACCGCAGCGGCCATAAGCACGTTAAGAAAACTCGTTACAAAGCCAACCCGTGGGGCAAGATAATCGGCACTCATGACGGCGCGCAGTTCTTTACCATCGGCCAACGTCATGGACTGAATGTGGGCGGGCATGATGATTCGCTTTTTGTGATTGCGACCGATATTGCGACCAACACCGTTTATGCTGGTGAGGGGCATACCCATCCGGGGCTGTCACGCAGCTGTCTTTTCATTGACGGCGGACAGATTCATTGGATTCGTCCGGACCTGGAGATGAGGGTGGGCGAGGTGCGTCGTTACCGCGTGCGTATACGTTACCGTCAGCCTCTGCAGGATGCCTGGCTCATACGGCGTGGCAGCGGACTGTACATTCTATTTGACGAGCCTCAGCGCGGCATCACTCCGGGCCAGTTTGCGGTGTGGTATGCTGCAGATGATGAAATGCTGGGCTCCGGCGTAATAAGCTAACACAGTAGGGGCCCACGAGAAAGCGTATTTCCGGTGCACGTTAGGGATGAAATCGCTTCTACGTGCGTTACGGTTCCCTAAGGTGCGGGTGTGGCCCGCGATATCACGTATTTCCTGCTCACGTTAGGGATGAAATCGCTTCTACGTGCGCTACGGTTCCCTAAGGTGAGGGGGTAGCCCGCGATATCACGTATTTCCTGCTCACGTTAGGGATGAAATCGCTTCTACGTGCGCTACGGTTCCCTAAGGTGAGGGGGTGGCCCGCGATATCACGTATTTTCTGCTCACGTTAGGGATGAAATCGCTTCTACGTACGCTACGGTTCCCTAAGGTGCGGGTGTGGCCCGCGATATCACGTATTTCCGGTGCACCTTAGGGATGAAAATGGCCCTACGTGCGCTGTAGTTCCCTAAGGTGAGGGGGTGTGCCGCGGGAAAGCGTATTTCCGGTGCACGTTAGGGATGAAAATGGTCCTACGTGCGCTACGGCTCCCTAAGGTGAGGGGGTGGCCCGCGGGAAAGCGTATTTCCGGTGCACCTTAGGGATGAAAATGGTCCTACGTGCGCTGTGGTTCCCTAAGGTGAGGGGGTGGCTGCGAGAAACAGTATTGTTGATAAATAATCTAAAAAACGGAGAAGTTGGCCGGTAGTGGATGGTAATTATTTGTAACTTTGCACCACTAAATCAAACTAAACAACTGTCAAATTCCTTATGGATTCAAGCAATTCTTTCCTGGTCTTTTGCGGTACCAACACCATGTACCTGGCCAAAGAGATATGCGATTACCTTAACTGCCCCCTGGGCAACATGAATGTGTCTCATTTTGCAGACGGTGAGTTTGCAGTTTCGTATGAGGAGTCTATCCGCGGTAAGGATGTGTTCCTGGTACAGTCCACATTCCCCTCGTCGGACAATCTGATGGAGCTTCTGCTCATGGTTGATGCTGCCAAGCGTGCATCGGCCAAGTCAGTAAATGCCGTTGTTCCTTATTTTGGTTGGGCACGTCAGGACCGTAAGGACAAGCCGCGTGTATCAATAGGCGCCAAGCTGGTGGCCGATATGCTGAGCACCGCCGGTATTGACCGTCTGATTACCATGGACCTGCATGCAGACCAGATTCAGGGATTCTTTGATGTTCCCGTGGATCACCTTTATGCATCTATGGCTTTCATTCCTTATGTACAGAGCCTCAAGATTGAGGAACTGGTTATGGCTGCTCCCGATGTAGGCGGCAGTAAGCGTGCCAGCGCATATGCCAAGTTCCTGGATGTGCCTCTGGTACTCTGCCAGAAGACCCGTACCCGTGCCAACGTTGTGGATGATATCCGCATTATTGGTGATGTTCAGGGTAAGAACGTGGTTATTGTAGATGATATCGTTGACACAGCCGGTACAATATGCAAGGCCGCTGACGTTATGATGGAGGCCGGTGCCAAGTCTGTACGCGCCTTTGCTTCACACTGCGTTATGTCAGGTGATGCTCCTGTACGCGTTGACAACTCACAGCTGGAGGAGATAATATTCACCAACAGCATACCTTACCGTAACCCCATCCCCTGCAAGAAGCTCAAGCAGATCTCTATTGCACAGATGTTTGCCGAGACAATACGCAGAGTGATATCAAACGAGTCTATCAGCTCACAATATCTTATCAAGTGATATGAAAAAACTGTTTCTCCTCATTGCCGCATCCGTACTGCTGGTAGCTTGCGGCGGAAAGGATGCATATACCGTAAAGGGCTCCATCGAGGGCGTTGAGGACGGTACTCTCATTGTACTGAGCACTCTCAAATACGGCAGCCTTACCGATATTGATTCAGTGGCCGTAAAGAACGGCAAGTTCTCATTCAAGGGTGAGACCGATACCGCTCATGTGGCTGTTGTCACTTTTGAGCTGGACGGTAACGTAGGCGGATGTGAGTTCTTCCTGGAGAGCGGAAACATTGATCTGAACATCAGTGTGGCCGATGCCAGCCAGCATATAGGCGGTACTCCCAACAATGACGCTTTCCAGCTGTTCTATGATGAAACCCAGTCTTTGAGCGATGAGGCCGATGAGTTGGAGGATAAGATACGCATCACATTGGCTTCACAGGGTGACTGCTCAGACCTTTACAGGCAGATGGGTGAGCTGCAGGACCGTTTCAAGGAGATGCTTATTCAGAGCATCATGGATAATGCGGGAATGCTTTACTCCTATCAGCAGCTGATGGAGAATTACACTCTGTTTGAACCCGAGGAGGTTGTCCCGATGCTTGAGAAACTGGCTCCCACATTTGGCGGTGACATGATGTTCGGCCAGCTTACATCTATCATAAAAACTCAGCTGAGCACAAGTCTGGGACATCCGTATCTGGATTTTGAGGCTCCCCTGCTGGATAAGAAGTATGCATACTCCACAAAGGCTTCACTGTCAGACTATGTAAAGAAGAACAAGGTTGTCCTGCTGGATTTCTGGGCAAGCTGGTGCACTCCCTGCATGAATGAGGTTCCCAACCTTAAGGCTGCCTACAAGAAGTTCAAGTCAAAAGGTTTTGAGATTGTCAGCGTGTCTGTCGATGACAGCACTGAGGATTGGATCAAGGCTGTCAAGGACAACGGTATGAACTGGGTTCAGCTTTGGAACGGTGAGGAGGATGATATGCTGACCTCTGCCGCTTACCAGTACTCGGTTTCTGCAATTCCCTGCACGTTCCTGATTGATTCCGACGGTACTATCATAGGCCGTAACCTGCGTGATGATGAACTTGAGGCTGCTCTTGAGGACTACTTTAAGTAAACAGCGTTACTGATATATAAAGAAGCGGAGCAATTCACATTGCCCCGCTTTTTTTCTGTGTCTTTCAAATCAACCTTTTCCTTTAATTAAAAACCTAATACTAGTACTATTGTCGTTATCTCTTAATGTTTTCTGTCTTTACGGTTTACGGGTGATCTTACGCATCAGGTCATTGCGGTTTGTGCTGAACTCGAGCGTATTTGCAGCCACCACGTAATTCTGAGGATCAACGCAACTGCGGTATGCAGTGAGCAGGAAATCGTAACGGTTGCTGTCAAAGCTGAATGTCTTGGCCATATCGGCTATCTGACGTGATGTGAGCAGGTTGCCACATACTATCATCTCGGCCAGCTTGCCTCTTGCGTTGTCAAAGCTCTCCTTCTTGAGTGCCTTGATGATGGCGTTCATATCAGAATTGGTTACCTTGCGGTAGGGCTCTCCGTCACGGATCTCGTCAATGCGGTTGTCCAGGACATACTTCATCATCTTGTCACGGCTTGAGCTGTAATCCAGTGTTCCGAGTACCAGATAGAAGTTGTGTCTGTCTACGCAGTTATCATACGCTTTCTTGAGGAACTTGATCCTGTTGGTGTCATAATCAAAGATTTCCGATATCTTGACTATCTGATCTACGGTCATGAGACCTCCGGTGCTGAATATCATATCGGCCATCTTAAGACGGTCAGAATCAAATCTCTCGCGGTCAAATGCACGGATGACATCGTTGTCGACAACCTTCAGGACCGGTACGCGGCGTTCCAATACTGCAACCGGCTGTGTGCGACGTGGATCGGGCTGACGAACCAGTTTCTCATCCCTACGCTGGTCACGACGTTCGTCACGACGCTCGGTGCGTGTCCTTCTTGCAACTCTGGACTGTGCCTCAACACTCTGGGCGGTAAGCAGAAGCGCTGCCAATGCTATACCAATCATCATTCTCGTTTTCATCGCTGTGGTTTTTTGTGGTTTCTACTCTAAAGACGGACATGCACGTTTTTTGTTAATCATCTTTTTACTACTTCTCTGTCAAAGAAATCTAAAAAGTAGGGCCAGTTGGGTCCTGCTTCATGTCCTCCGTGATGCTGGCGATAGGTCAGACGACCGTCCATCAGGCCGTTATCCATACCGGGGAAGAGATCGGTTCCCACGCCTTTATAACCTAAAAGTTCATATACGGCCGAAGCCTTTGAGGTTGATATGAAAGATCCTACTACATCCTGCCACTTGTCACCGCTCCAGCTGCCGGTTGAAATGAAGCAGGCACGCGGGGCGCACAGGGCTATGAGTTCATGCTGGTCTACGGGCAGGTCATTCTCAGTGAGCGGGTCTGTTCCGTATTTGATAAGGTTACCGCATACCCAGTGGTACTCCTCATTTGATACGATATTGCCGATGCTCTCACCGCAGTCACGACGCCATCCGGCTGCGCCGGCCTTGCCCGATGAGGCTATGAATCCGGCGGCGATACGCTCCTCAAAAGCCATGGCTACGAGTGATGCCTTACCGTAACGTGATACGCCCTCGATGGCGCACTTGGTGGCATCGAAAGTGTTATCGGTCTCAAAGTAATCGATGAGACGTGACAGGCCCCAGCCCCATGCACGCAGTGAACCCCAGTCTGTAGGCTGGCGGAACTCACCCTTGTTGCAGAGTCCGATAATACCGTTGGTGAGTCCTGAGCCTGCATCGGCCTGGATGGATGAGGGGTTGATGGTGGCTGCGGCCCAACCGCGCTCAATGACCATCTGCTGCCATGAGGTGCTGCCGGCGCGGGTGCGGGTGGGGTCACCGCCTCCGAATCCGAACTCTATGATTACCGGGAGCTTGGTGCTGCCGTTATCGGGATAGACCACGTTGGCCTGAATCTCTACCGTGATGGCGGGGTAACTGGAGTTGTCAACAACACCTTTAAGGTAACGGACAACTACAGGGGTGCCTGCAAAATCCTTCTTCTCCTCACCAGTTACCTCCCATTTCACGCCGGGGACATTCTCAGGGATGCGGCCGTAGACGTTGTCCTCAAAGAGTTTCACTATCTCAGGACGGCGTGTCTTGTACCACATCTTGGCGCTGGTTACCTTCTTGCCGCTCTCTGTGGTGAGGGCATCGGGATAGAAGGGGTAGGGGTTGGCTATGAGCTCATCATAATTTGGGTGCTTGCTCTCATCCTGGCTGTTGGGCTGACGGCCCTCACGGGGCTGGTCTACGCCTACTTTTGCCAGCATATCGGCATAATCGGCCGCTGCTATCTTGCGCAGGCTGTCCTGGCTGGCGCGGTTGCCGCCTCCAAACATCATGAACTGGGCGTTTGCCGTTAAGGGAATGCAGGCTAATAATGCCCCTGCAAGCATATACTTCATTGTTCTCATAAACTTATTGGTTTGTCTCTCAAAGTTACGGTATTTCCCGGTATAAAAAAAGAGGCCATCATGGAAATGATGACCTCCTTGATATGTGTGCGGTTATAATTACTTTCCGGGCTTGTAAGCGGCGTTCAGACCGTCCAGGATCTCAGCTGTGATGTTGAGGCTCTCATTGGCGAACATGAGGCTTGACTTGGATATGATAAGGTCGTAACCGTGTGACTTGTTGTACTCCTTGATGAAGTTGTCAATGGTCTCGCTTACCTTCTGTGCGTTGGCGTTACCCTCATCGGCAAGTTCCTTGCTGTACTTGTCACTCTTTTCCTGGAGTGCCTGCTGTCTCTGGGCAAGACGGTTCTGCTCTGCCTCGGCACGCTCTCTTGATGAGTAAACACCCATCTCTATCTTCTTGTTGAATTCAGTTACGTCTTTCTGGAACTTGTTGGCATCCTCAGCCAGAACAAGGCGGTAGTTCTCTTCCTTGCGGAGCATCTCCTCAGAGAGATCCTGATAGAAGGTGTAGTTGGCCAGGAGAGAGTCAACATCAATGTAGGCAATCTTGAGACCTGAAACTGCAACAGGTGTCTGTTCCTGTGGAGAGGCAGCCTGCTGTTTGCACTGGCTGAAACCAAGGATTACAGCTGCAGATAATACAAGTGATGAAGCTGATTTAAAGTTCATATAGTTAATCTTTTTGTTATTTGCTCTTTTCTGTCACGGCCATCGGATTACTCTTCTGTGCCTGTGCGTCCTGTGATTCAACGCATCCTATGCCTCTCTTTCTCATGGCCGGATTCTTACCAACATGGATATTGGGGAATCTGCCGTTCTTCTTGAGCAGAATGGTAACTGATAAAAGGACTACCGCTGCCAGAAGGAAAAGTATAACTGTAAGAAACGTTTTCCACATACAGACCGCGAAGTTAGGGATTTAAGTTGAAATATTAGCAAGAATGATGTATTTTTGGAGTTGTTAAGAATTGGATATATGGAAAAGATTGACTGGTCCAAAAGAGTGATGGACATATTCATGGAGATATGCCGCATACCGCGTCCGTCGGGACATGAGGAGAAGATGGGAGAGTATCTGATGTCATTCGCCGCTGCACGCGGTCTTGCATGCCGCAAGGATGAGGTGGGTAATGTGCTCATCTCCAAACCAGCATCACCCGGATACGAGAACCGTCAGACGGTGATTCTGCAGGCTCACCAGGATATGGTGTGCGAGAAGGACGCCACTCTGGATCATGATTTCATGACCCAACCCATAGAGACTTACGTTGAGGACGGATGGCTCAAGGCACGTGGCACAACCCTTGGGGCCGATGACGGTATGGGTATAGCCATGGCTCTGGCAGTGCTGGACAGCAGTGAGATTGAGCATGGACCTGTTGAGTGTCTGTTTACTGTGTCCGAGGAGACAGGTCTGACGGGTGCCGAGAATCTCAAGCCCGGCATGATGAACGGCAAGATGCTCATAAACCTGGACTCTGAGGATGAAGGTGAGATATTCATAGGTTGTGCCGGTGGCATAAACACAAGTGTTGAGTTTGACTATAAGAGTGAACCTGTGCCTGCGGGGTACATGTTCCTGCACGTAGGCGTGGACAAGTTCCATGGCGGTCACTCGGGCGATGACATAGACAAAGGTTTCGCAAACGCAAACAAGATTCTGGCACGGTTCCTTAACCGCGCTCTTGAGAAATATGACCTGAGACTGATTTCCTTGAGCGGCGGTAATCTGCATAACGCCATACCGCGTGATGCAGAGGCGGTGATTGCCGTTCCTTTTGCAGATCGTGAGAATATTCGCGTGGACTTTAACGTGTTTGCATCGGAAGTACAGGATGAGTATCATGTGACGGAGCGTGAGGCCAAGTTCTATATGGAGACTACCGATGCCGTGGCGGAGTGCATTGAGCCGGCTGTGGCACGTAATATAATACGGTCTGTGTTTGCCGTGTTCAATGGAGTCTTTGCCATGAGCATGGATGTGCCGGGGCTGGTGGAGACATCGTCCAACCTGGCGCGTATACGCACGGAGAACGGTAAGGTTACAATGCTGGCTAGCCAGAGAAGTTCGGTTGAATCGGCAAAATATGCCGTTCAGGAGACTCTGGCTGCATGTTTCCGCATGGCCGGAGCCAAAGTGGAGAGTAATGACGGATATCCGGGCTGGACTCCCAATCCCAAGTCAGAGCTGCTGGATATTGCGGTCCGCACATATAAGGAGCTGTTTGGGCGTGATCCCAAGGTCAAGGCTATTCACGCCGGCCTGGAGTGCGGCCTTTTCCTGACCTCATATCCTGATCTGGACATGATTTCAATAGGACCGACACTCCGTGGCGTGCATTCACCGTCGGAGCGCCTGGAGTTGGCTACCGTTCCGATGGTGTTTGATCATCTGCTGGCGATTTTAAAAAGCATCCCTATTCTGTTTAGTTGTGTGTCTGTTTTGGGGCGGTAAGATAATGCCCAAAAATGATGTTGTTGCGCAACCGGGTGCTCACTACGCCGTTTTTTAAGTATTTTTGCAGTAAACCCCCAAACCATTATGGAGCGAAGCATTGAATACCTGCAGCTGCTGGCCAAGAGTTTTCCGTCCATCGCGGCTGCATCGACCGAAATAATAAACCTTGAGGCAATCCTGAACCTGCCCAAGGGTACAGAGCATTTTGTGACCGATATCCACGGCGAGTACGACGCGTTTGACTACGTGTTGCGCTCTGCATCGGGCGTGATCCAGCAGAAGATAGAGGCTGTATTCGGCGATGAGCTGAGTGTGGACGATAAGCGCAGCCTTTGCGCCCTGATAAGTTATCCCGAGGCCAAGCTCCGTGTGCTCAAGGCAGAGAATGAGAACCTGGACGAGTGGTACAAGGTCACTCTGATGCAGATGATTGCGGTGCTCACGCGCGTATCGTCCCGATACACCCGCTCCAAGGTGCGTAAGGCGCTGCCCAAGGACTACGCGTACATAATCGAGGAGCTGATGCATGAGACCCGTGGCACGTTCATCTCCAAGCACAATTACCTTAAGGCGATTGTCGACACTATTGTCTCTACCGGCCGTGCAAGCCATTTCATAATTGCCATTGCCGATGTCACCCGCGACCTGGTGATAGACCAGCTTCATATAATAGGTGATATCTACGACCGTGGACCTGGCGCGCACCGCATCATGGATATGCTCTGCAGTTACCGCGATTTTGATATCCAGTGGGGTAACCACGACGTGGTGTGGATGGGAGCTGCCAGCGGAAGTGCCGCCTGTGTGGCCAATGTGGTGCGTAACAGTCTCAAGTACTCTGATATGAGCACGCTTGAGGACGGTTACGGAATCAACCTGCTGCCGCTGGCTACATTCGCAATGGATACCTACGCAAATGATCCCTGCTCGCTGTTCAATCCCGTCAAGTCCGATGACACTCCAGCCGATGTGCCTCCCACACGTCTTATGGCGCAGATGCACAAGGCCATCGCCATCATCCAGTTCAAGCTGGAGGCCGCGGTGATTGAACGTCATCCGGAGTTCAGGATGGAGCATCGCAACCTGCTTGACAAGATGGACCTTAAGCGCGGCGTAATTTGCATCGGAAGTAAAGAATACAAACTGCTTGATACCAATTTCCCCACGGTGGATCCCAAGGATCCGTACAGGTTGACATCGGCCGAACAGAACGTGATTGACCGTCTGGTACACAGTTTTACCAACAGCAAGGCTCTGTCACGCCATATGGAGTGTCTGTTTGCACACGGATCGCTCTATCTGGTGCATAACAACAACCTGCTGTATCACGGCAGCGTGCCCCTGAATGAGGACGGTACGTTTGCAACTATGCAGATCCAGGGTGTTGAGTACAAGGGTAAGGAGCTGTTTGACACTATCGAGAAGCTGGTTCGCACCGCCTATTTCTCGACCGATAACGATGAGTTCAAGGAGTACGGCAAGGACCTGTTCTGGTATCTGTGGTGCGGTCCCGTTTCACCTCCTTTCGATAAGCAGTGCATGGCAACGTTCGAGCGTTATTTCATTGCCGATAAAGAGACTCATGAGGAGAAAAAGGGCAACTATTACCGGCTTAAGAACCGCCGTGACATCTGCGAGATGATTCTGCGCGAGTTCGGCATCACCGATATGGAGCACGCGCATATCATCAACGGCCACATACCTGTCAAGGCCGCCAGCGGCGAGAGTCCCATCAAGGCCGATGGCCGACTGCTGGTGATTGACGGCGGATTCTCAAAGGTCTATCATGAGACCACCGGAATTGCCGGTTACACCCTGATCTACAACTCACACGGAATGCGTCTGGTTCGTCATCATCCGTTCGAGTCCATCCAAAAGTCCGTAGCTGAGGGTATGGAAGTGATTGCATCGACCCAGGTGGTTGAGTACACAGACCAGCAGATCCTGGTTCGCGATACCGACAAGGGCAAGCGCATCATGTCCCGCGTGGAGGATCTCAAAGCCCTCCTGCAGGCCTACCGCACCGGCCTTATCCGCAATTAGTCCTTGGCTGGGACTATAGGACCCCCTTCGAAGAAGGGAGACTAAGCGAAGCGCTTTTGCGTAGCAAAATAAAAAAAGGATTGGGACTATAGGACCCCCTTCGAAGAAGGGAGACTATAGTTCCAGATGTCGCGGCGGACGGCTTGTTTGAGTGCGCGGGCGAAGGCTTTGAAGATGGCTTCGATCTTGTGGTGTTCGTTGTCTCCTTGAGCCTGGATATTAAGGTTCATGGCGGCGGCGTCACTGAGAGACTTGAAGAAGTGCAGGAACATCTCGGTGGGCATCTCGCCAATCTTCTCGCGATGGAATTCGGCGTTCCAGACAAGCCAGCTGCGGCCTCCAAAGTCCAGTACCACCTGAGCCATGCAGTCATCCATGGGCAGGGCGTAACCGTAGCGCTCTATGCCGCGCTTGTCACCCAGGGCCTTGCGGATGCATTCGCCCAGAACGATTCCGGTATCCTCAATGGTGTGGTGCTCGTCAACGTTCAGGTCACCTTTTACCTTGATGGTCAGGTCCATACCTCCGTGACGGCCAATCTGCTCCAGCATGTGGTCAAAGAATCCAAGACCTGTGCTGATGTCGCACTTACCGGTGCCGTCAACGTTGAGCTCAACCAGGATGTCGGTCTCCTTGGTTGCACGGTGGGCCGATGCACGACGTTCGCCGGCAAAGATGAACTCTGCCACTTTCCACCAGTCACGGGTGGCCAGGGCGCATACAGCCTTAAGGTCGTCCGATAAACTATCGGCACTGTCCTGCAGCAGGATGGCGCGGCAGCCCAGGTTGCGGGCCAACTCCACATCAGTGGCACGGTCACCTATCACGTAGCTGGCGCTCAGGTCATATTCATCGGTCATATACTTGCCGAACATGCCGGTGCCGGGCTTGCGGGTGGGGGCGTTGTCCTGAGGGAAATGACGGTCTATGAGGATGTCGCTGAACTCAACTCCTTCACCTTTAAGGGTGTTCAGAATGAGGTTGTGAGTGGGCCAGAAATCAGCCTCGGGGTATGATGAGGTGCCCAGACCGTCCTGGTTGCTGGCCATCACGAACTCAAAGTCGGTGTGACCGCTCAGGAATGAGAGGGCGCGGAATACTCCCGGTACAAACTCCAGCTTGTCAAAGCTGTCAAGCTGCTCGTCGGACGGCTCGGTTACTATGGTTCCGTCACGATCTATGAATAATACCCTTTTTTTCATATTTGTTTTTTTACGTATCCGTTAACGTCCAGCCGTTGAAACGGCTGGCTATCCCTATCATGTGCCTAACGGCACAGATTAAAATGCTCTCAGGGCGTCCATTAGTGCATTGTTCTCTGCTACGGTACCTATGGTGACGCGGAGGCTGTTGCCGCAGAGAGCGATTTTACTGCGGTTGCGGACAATTATGCCCTGATCAACCAGGTAGTTGTAGGTGGCTGCGGCGTCCTTTACGCGGGCCAGGAAGAAGTTTGCATCGGAAGGATAGACCTTGATGACGCAACTGAGCTTGGCGAACTCGGCCATGAGGCGGGCACGCTCCTTAAGGATCGACTCTACCCAGCCTTTTACGCGGTCGTGCTGCATCACCTCCTCCATGGCGCGTTTCTGAGTGAGCAGGTTGATGTTGTAGGGATACTTGACCTTGTTCATAATGCCAATGATCTCAGGCTGAGCGAACGCCATTCCCAGACGGATTCCCGCCATTCCCCAAGCCTTGGAGAATGTCTGGAGCACTATCAGGTTGGGACGGCTCTCAAGCTGGCGCAGATATGAAGGCACGCCTGCAAAGTCTATGTAAGCCTCATCTACAATCACGATACCGTCAAAACTGTCAAGCACACGGTCAATCACCTTACGGTCTATGTTATTGGCCGATGGGTTATTGGGCGAGCAGAAGAATATCAGTTTCGTGTTGGCGTCAATTGCAGAGAGAATCTTGTCGGCACTGGGCTGGAAGTTCTCATCCATGAGCACGCGGCGGTACTCGACGTCATTGATATCGGCACAAACCCCGTACATGCCGTAGGTGGGCTCGATAGCAACGGCGTTATCCACGCCCGGGCGGCAGAATATGCGATACATCAGGTCTATGGCCTCATCGCTTCCGTTGCCCAGGAAAATGGTATCGGCGGAAACACCTTTTATCTCTGAAATGCGTTTCTTGAGGTCACGCTGCAATGGGTCCGGGTAACGGTTTACCGGATCGTTATAGGGGTTCTCATTGGCGTCCAGGAACACCTTGGCATCCTTGCCCTGATATTCGTCGCGGGCCGATGTATAGGGGCTCAGGCTCCATATGTTGGGTCTTACCAGTTCTTGTAACGGTTTCATTTGTTTACCTCTTTAAGTCTTACTGTTACTGCGTTCTTGTGAGCATCCAGATACTCACCGGCAGCCATGGTCTCGATTACGGGACCAAGGTCTTTGAGGCCTTCTTTTGTGAGCTGCTGGAAGGTTATCTTACGCATAAAACTGTCTATGTTCACTCCTGAGTAGGCCTTGGCGTAGCCGCTTGTGGGCAGTGTGTGGTTGGTGCCCGATGCATAATCACCTGCGCTCTCAGGTGACCAGGGGCCGATGAACACGGAACCTGCGTTGACAACGCGTTCTGCAAGTTCTTCTGAGTTTGCAGTCTGGATGATCAGATGCTCGGGAGCATACTCATTGGTCATCTCGATGATTTCATCATCGTCCTTGAGCAGTATCATACGGCTGTTCTGCAGTGCAGCCTCGGCAATCTCGTTGCGGGGCAGCAGGGCAACCTGACGGTCAACCTCGGCCTGCACCTTGTCTATAAGCTCAGTCGATGTGGTGAGCAGGATAACCTGGCTGTCACGTCCGTGCTCGGCCTGTGACAGGAGGTCGGCAGCCACGAATGCGGGGTTGGCCTGAGCATCGGCAATGACCTCAACCTCTGACGGGCCGGCGGGCATATCGATAGCTACATCCTTGAGTGACACAATCTGCTTGGCGGCGGTGACGTAGGGGTTACCGGGGCCGAATATCTTGGATACCTTGGGTACGCTCTCCGTGCCGTATGCCATGGCGGCAATGGCCTGTGATCCTCCCAACTTGAAGAATCGGTTCACGCCTGCTACCTGTGCGGCGTAGAGTATGGCGGGGTTGACCTTGCCGTTGGGTCCCGGAGGGGTGCATAGCACGATCTCCTGACAGCCGGCTGTGCGGGCGGGAATGGCCAGCATCAGGACTGTAGAGAACAGAGGTGCTGTACCGCCGGGTATGTAGAGTCCTACCTTGGTGATAGGTACGGCTTTCTGCCAGCAGGTTACGCCCGGGGTGGTCTCCACCTTACCGAGTGAGGGCAGCTGAGACTCGTGGAACTTGCGTATGTTCACGGCGGCGCGGTCTATGGCGTCGCGCAGCTGGGCAGGTACAAGTGCTGCGGCCTCATCAAGCTCGGCCTGGCTTACGGCAAGTGAGTCAAGCTGAACCTTGTCAAACTGGAGCTCGTAGTCCTTCAGGGCCTGGTCTCCGCCTTTACGCACGGTGTCAAGCACGGCCTGGACGCGGTCGTAGAGGCCGGCTACGCTCAGGGCGGGGCGGGAGAGGAGGTCTTTCCACTCTGACTTATTGGGGTTCTTTACTATTTTCATATTTTCATTCTTTCCATTTTTATCTGTTTACATCCGGCGGGCTCTCGCCGCTTTGCGGCTCGGTTGTTTTTGGCTTTCTTGGCCTTTGGCCTTGAAAGCCGCTA
>JBGUIZ010000032.1:0-13088 GCA_045113495.1 Bacteroidaceae bacterium | reverse complement strand
TACGATTCTGTTTCTGGCGAGCGAACAGGCAGGAATGCTTACGGGACAGGTCATAAAGGTCTCAGGGGGTCATGCCTTATAAATTCCCTGTTTATAGCATACCTCCGTCCGGAGGTAATTGGGATATAAATCATGTAACTGGGATATAAATCGGTCGGAAAGGCGCGAATTCCGGCTATCTTTGTCAGGTAAAATTCATTTCTATTCATGAAGATTCATAAGCGTAGCTTTCACTTGGCGCTCAAGAATTCTGCCGTTATGGCGTTGTTGGTCCTGGCCGTATTGGGCCTTTTCGGGAAGCATATTCCCGAGCAGACGCCATTGATATCGCTGGGATACGGAATAATCAGTTTCCTGGCCGTGCTACCGGTATATTACCTTTCTTTCAAGAATCGATGGAACGAAGGACCGATCCTTTCTATCAAGCGGCTTTATACCCCTTTGCTGACGTTGGCATTTGCCATGGTTGCCGCATTGATTTACGCTCCTCTGGCCTATGGCCATCAACCCATTGACTTTTTTGTAACGCCATCAGGTGCGTTTAATGGCGAGATGGTATGGCTTCTTGTAAAATACTCCTTGATCGCAGTGGTGATGGTATATATCATCATGTTCCTTGGAGCCAGCAACGAGCGGGAAATCATTGTCAACACTTCACTGGCGAATCTGAAAAAAGAATCTGAGGATTCAGCGGGAGCCGTCACTCCCCAAAAGATAATCCGATTGCAGGGTGGGACAAAGAGCAGCGCCATCGATTTGGACATCAACCGTTTCCTGTATGCCGAATCGGATGCGAATTATCTGAAGATCCATTTGTTCGGAGAGGAGCATGATGTTTTTTCCCTGCGGATGACTATCAAACAGTTTGAGGAGGCGACAGCTCAGTTTCCGGAGATTGTCCGTTGTCACAGGGCGTTTATCGTGAATATCCGCAATGTGGCGTATTACAAGTCCCAGTCCGGGAAGGGAGAGGCCCATTTCTCCGTGATCGAGGGAACCGTTCCTGTGTCCAGGACCTACGCCGAGAGTTTCTCAAGGTTGATGCAACAGGGATAGTCTTTTCGTCCCAAACACGGTCATTTCATCCCAAATCCGGGCGTCTGTCCCGGATTTTTTGTGTTCTGTCCCTGCCTGTTGACCGGTTCTTTAAATTCCGTTAAACTTGCAACCGGAAAAAACCACAGCACGAAACAATGACTTCGACGAAAATGACTAGATTGGTTGATAGGTTGGTTATTATGGGCCTGACGATGCTTTCCTGCGCAGCGCTGTCTGCGCAGGAAGTCACCGTCCGGTTCAACCTGAACTGCAAGACCCGTGAAAAAGCGCCGGCCACGATTACCCTCAAGCAGGGCGAGGCCCTCCAACTGAAAGACAAGCCCATTCCCGAACGGGAAGGCTACCGCTTCGCCGGCTGGTACACCGACAAGGCTTGCACGCAGGAGTGGCTCTTCGGCACCAAGTCTTCCGGATGGATGCAGCCGGCCGTGGATTCCATGGCGGTGACCGCATCCATGACCCTCTACGCCCGCTGGGCAAGGCCGGTCCATATAAAGGATGCCAAGGGGCTGGACAGCATCAGGAAAGACCTCCAGGGCTGGTATGTCCTGGACAATGATATCGACCTTTCTTCCTATGAAGATTGGAACCCCATCGGCACCTATGAGGCCGATTATGAATTTGCCGACGGAGAATGGTGGAAAACAGCCTTCAAGGGACGCTTGGACGGGAACGGACACGCGATCAAAAACCTTTCCATCACCCGCCTGGACCAGCCCAAGAAGGCCCTGTTCGGCACGATGGCCAATGGCGAAATCCGCGATCTGGTCATGGAATCGCCCCGGATTGTCCTAAAAGGCGAGAACCCGTATGTCGCACCGCTCGTGGGTGTCATGAAGGAGGATGCCGGAAGGCGGTGTCTGGTGGAGCATGTCCGCGTGAACCATGCGGTAATCGACCTGGAGGTGCGTAATGATGCAGGCGCTTTCGTTGCAGCCACAGCCTTGTCCGGAGGAACCTGGAACGGGACCATCTCCAACAGTTCGGTAAGCGGCTCCATCAAGGTCCTGATGGCCGATCATGGCGGCGGAGAACTCTACGTGGGAGGCTTTACCGGTGAGCCTTATTGTATGACACAGGGTTGCGTTTCCGATATGGACATTGAGATCATCTACAATCGGGAAGAGGCTGAGGGCGGCCTCCGCAGCTTTATCGGCGGCCTCCAGGCCGGTGCCACGGAGATTCGGGCCTGCCGTTCCTATGGAACTATCCGCCTGAGCGGGGACAATGGGAAAGGCGATGTGAATGTGGGTGGACTCATCGGCAGCGAGCGGTACGGAAAGGTCATGGATTCCCAATCCTATGTGAACATAGAGGCAGAGGGCCTCAATCAGCTGCGAGCCGGTGGAATCGTCGGGGAATTCAGCAGCCAGTATGCCATGATCGGCGCTTTGAGCGGGGTCAAGGAAACGGCCATCGAGCATTGTTTTGCCGGAGGTTCCTTCCGGGCCAAGGATGTCAAGGACGTAGTCCGGGGTGCCATTTGCGGCTCCGGTAAGCCGGACACGCTGAATTTCTGGGGCCAGACCATGACGTACCGGGTAGAGAATTGCACATATTCGCCCTCGTTTGAATCAGACGCCCTTCTGTCCTCCGTGTCCTGCGGAGGACAGGAAAGCCTCACGGGAGAGTGGTACGGGCTTCGCGACAAGGCATTGATTACCATGACCTTGGGCGAGGATGGAACTTTCTCTATCGGCAGCGTCTCCAATTCCAACTACAACATCCAGGGAACCTACCTCCTGGACGGAACGACCCGGACGATCGATTTGCCGCAGACCACCAATGGAATGGGTGCCGCCGGGCTATATCGGCTCAATGAAGACGGGACGCTGGACATGAATCTCAACTTCGGCGCCCCCGGTCATCTGGAGCGTCCCAGGGCCATCGGCCCGGATCCCACATCCTATACCAACACCTATTTCCATCTGACCCGCGACAAAGCTTCACTGGAGGCGGAATTGGCCCCGAAGGTGGATATCCCGGCCGAAGCCGTGCTGGCTTTCGAGCGGAATAAGCGCCTGGGGGCCGGCATCAACCTGAATGCCGTGGTGGACGGGAACAAGCATCCCGGCTATGAACGGGACGCGCCGCTCTCCGACGATGAAATCGCATCGATCGCCCAGGTCGGTTTCAAGAGCATCCGCCTGGATGTCTGCTGGGCCAAACATGCCAGCTTCAAGGCGCCTTATACCATTGACCCCAAGTTCTTTGCCAAGGTGGACCATATCGTGGACGAATGCCTGAGGAATGGACTTGCCGTCTCCATCGACCAGCATTATTACCCGTATATCAACATGAGTAATGGGGATGACCGGATTTCGCTGGAGGACAACTATGAACGGCTGAATAGTTTCTGGGAGCAGATTGCCGAGCACTACAAGGATTACTCGGACGAAACGCTTTTCTTTGACCTGCTCAATGAGCCGAACATGGAGATGGGAGCCGACAAGTGGAACGAGGTGATCGCCCGCCTGGTGAAGACCATCCGCAAGTCCAATCCCGGCCGTACGCTGATTGTGGGTACGCCCAATCTGGGCCAGCATTGGACATTGAATTACCTGGAATTGCCTCAAGATGACTGGAACCTGATCGTGGAATTCCATTACTATCTGCCACACCTGTTCACCCATCAGGGCCTGGCCTATGCCATGGCGGAGCAGAGCCAAAATGTCGCCTGGAACGGTACGGACGAGGAAAAAGCCCCGATTCTCAGTGACCTTGATTACTGCAAACAGTGGAGCGATCTCCATGGACGGCCGTTGAACATGGGCGAATATGGCGCTATCAACACGGCAGATGAGGCCTCCCGTGTCCGTTATATCGGATTTATGCGGGAAGAGTCGGAAAAAAGGGGATTCAGCTCCCATCTTTGGGGATATCGCGAACCCTTCATGATCCGAGACGAGAAGACCGGGCAGTGGATCATGCCCATCGTGGATGCCATGAAACTGAAATAGCGAAGTTCAAAGCTGTTTGCGGTTTTGTGATGGATGTATACTGTTTATATGCAGATTTTACTTCCCGATGCAGAAGTGCTTGAAGATGTTGGCCAGGGTTTCGCCGGGGGTGATTGCACCGCCGGTGATTTCGGCCAGATCCTGGAGTACCAGACGCAGGTCTTCGGCAATCAGGTCGCCGGGAAGGGTGGAGTTCAGACCGTTTATTACGCGCTCCAGATTTTGGTGAGCGTGTGTCAGGGCATCAAAGTGACGGGCCTGGGTTATTATTACCGTGTCAGCGTTAATCTCCGGAATATCAGCAAGCTCATAGATAAGGGCCTCAAGTTCAGCGATGTTTTTGTTGAACTTGGCCGATATCTCTATGCTCCTTGTGCCATCGGCGGGAAGGTTCAGGGCCGATGCGTCAAAGGTGTTGTAACTGTTCAGGTCCGATTTGTTAAGTGCCAGTATGAGTTTCTTACCGTCAATGTGAGAGGCTATCTCTTTAATTTCATCGGCGGTGGGGTAAGAATCCAGCATCCAAATCACCATGAGTGCCTTCTCTATTGCGGCGAATGTGCGTGATATGCCAATCTGCTCTATTTCATCGGCTGTCTGGCGGATTCCGGCTGTATCTATGAAGCGGAACGTAACACCCTTGATCTGGATGGTATCCTCGATGGTGTCGCGTGTGGTTCCGTGTATGTCCGATACAATTGCGCGGTCATCCCTGAGCAGGCGGTTCAGAAGGGTGGACTTGCCCACGTTGGTCTTGCCTATGATGGCTACGGGGATGCCCTGCTTGAGCGCCTGGCCGGTCTTGAAGGAGCGTGCCAGCTCCGTGATGCGGCTGTCGGCGCGTTGGGCCAGTGACAGCAACTCCGAGCGGTCGGCAAACTCCAGCTCCTCGTGATCGGCAAAGTCCAGCTCCAACTCCAGCAGCGAGGTGAGCTGCAGCAGCTGTTCGCGCAGCACGGACAGCTCGGACGAAAAGTGTCCCTTGAGCTGGCTCATGGCTATGCGGTGAGTGGCGCGGTTGCCCGATGCAATCAGGTCGGCCACCGCCTCGGCCTGGCTCAGATCCATCTTACCCGCCAGGAAAGCGCGCTGGGTGAACTCGCCGGGTCCCGCCTGACGGCATCCGGCCTCAATCAGCAGGCGGCATACCTGCTCCAGAATATAGGCCGATCCGTGACACGATATCTCGGTGCTGTCCTGCCCGGTGTACGAATGCGGTGCGCGGAACAGGCTTATCAGAACCTCGTCCACAATCTGTCCCTGGGCGTCGGTGATATGTCCGAACAACACCGATCCGGCGCGGCTGTCGGCCAGTGTTCGCCCAGAGGCCGAGCGGAAGACGCTGTCGGTCAGACGTATGGCATCGGGCCCCGATACACGGACAATACCCAATGCTCCACCGGGACGGGTGGCTACTGCGCAGATGGTGTCGGTATTGATTGTCACTTTTTCAGATGCGGTCCAGCACGCTGGTTATAAGATCATTCATCAGGGGCTTGTAGTCCGTGTTCATCTCCTTGGCGTAGCGGTTTGCTATCACCATGCAGACTGTCATAGCGCGGTGTCCTAACAGTGCGGCCAGTCCGGCTACGGCCGAGCTCTCCATCTCAAAGTTGGTTATGTGCATGCCCTGATACTCAAAACTCTCTATCTTGGCATTCTGGTTGGGATCTGCGAGCTGGGCGCGCAGTACACGTCCCTGCGGGCCGTAGAATCCGCCGCAGGCAATGGTCACGCCGGGTACCATGCGTTTGTCATCGGCCATAATACGTTTCAGCAAATCAGGATTTGCGTTGGCTACGTAAGGAGCGCCTTTCTTGAGTGACCACTCCATGTGGGCAACGAATGCGCGCTCAAAATCCAGGTCGCAGACGCTGTCACGGCCGGCATAGTAGTTGAGCAGGCCGTCAAAACCGATGCTCTTGACTGAGCAGAGCCATGTGCCCAGCGGGGTGTAGGGCTGCAGGCCTCCGCAGGTTCCTATGCGTACAATGTCAAGGGTGCGGTGATTGGGTTTCTCTGTGCGGGTATTGTAATCGATGTTGGCCAGGGTATCCAGCTCATTCATCACTATGTCAATGTTGTCACAACCTATTCCGGTGGCCTGTATGGTTATGCGCTTGCCTTTGTAGAGACCGGTTGCGGTGCGGAACTCGCGGTTGCTTACCGTGCACTCCACGCTGTCCAGCATAGCGGCAATAATATCCACACGGCCGGGGTCTCCTACCAGAATTACCTTATCGGCCAGCTGCTCAGGTTTGAGATGCAGGTGGAAACATGAACCGTCATCATTGATGATAAGTTCTGATGGGGCAAAGTAGGTACTCATAGGCTTATCGGTTTAGGAAGTTGATCTCTGTGGTACGGATATCGTTCTCCATCTTGGTGACCTGCAGCTCCAGCTTGAGAACCTTCTCCTCAAACTCCAGCAACTGACCACGCATACGCTCTTTCTCCTGGCGTGATGCGTCAGCGTAATCGTCACGCTGCTTGTCCAGTTTGGCCACGTCGGTATCATACTGGTGCTTGAGTTCTTTCCAGCGCTGGAACAGGTTGGCTGCATCCTGGCTCTTAAAGTCACTCAACTCATGATAGGTGGTAAGGTCATCTATGATGTATGTGAACGATCCTTTCTGTGCTTTCTCAGTGAGCTCATAACGGAGCAGTGTGAGACGCTGGCGGGCTGCACGTACGGCATTCAAATCAGACTGGGTCATTGCAATTGAAGTGAGGCGGGCAGCCTGGTGTATGGCAAGTGTGTCACCGCCCTCATAATTGTATTTCTGACGGCCCTCTGTGGGTATGAATACATATATGCACACAGTATCCTCAGGCTGGCGACGGTCTGTGGCAAACCAGCCCAGGTTATTGGTCTCATCTATCACGTACAGGTAGTCATTGGCCTCGGAGTTGAAAGGCATACCTATGTTCTCAGGTTTGAGATATCGGCCTGTAGCGGAATTGTATCGGGAAACGAATATGTCCAGACCTCCCAGTGACTCACTGCCTGTAGCTGCGTAGTAGATGGTTACGCCGTCATTGAGAAGGAACGGGTAACGCAGGTCTCCATCTGTATCGAGTCCCTGTACGGGTGTCTCATCGGCCCAGCGGTCAAAACTCTTGAACTTTGTGTAGAGACGGAACTTTCCGTCATCTGAACGGCGGCTGTAGAGTATGTTCTGCTCCATTTCAGGGAGGAATACCTCACCTTCACTGTCGTCGTCAAAGAAACTGCCGGCGGGGTAGAAAGAGCCGGTTGACTCACCCAGGGTGTAGTTTTCAAACAGCTGGTCCTTGCTTACCAGGAAACTGTCTATGAAACAGACGCGGCTGGTGTTGCGGAGCATGCGGAACAGAACCTTGAGACTGTCCGTCATTACGGTGATACGCTCCTCAAGTACCGGGTCGTGGAGTTCCTTATCGGTAGATATCCCTTTTACGAATTGCTCCAGATTGGATATGGCGGGCTGATAATCCTCCTTGCCCATATAGTATTCACCAAGTGCGCGGTAGGCCTTGAATATCTTCTTTGAGGCGGCTTTCTCCAGATATGGAACGGCCTTGTCCTGTTCACCGGTCTCCATGCAGCATACGCCGTACCAATAGTTGCGGTCGGCGGCATCGGGTTTCTGCTTGAGGTATTTGAGCATTATGGGCTTGGCTTTCTCATAGTCACCCTGCAGGAAATAGTTGCGGCCCTGCTGGAGTGTCTGAGCGGTTGCTCCCAGGCATGCAAACAGCAATAATATGGTGAGTCTGATGTGTTTCATAGGGTCAAAGATACTGCAAATTAATTCTATTTGCTACTTTTGCGCCCGAATTACAAAATAGAGATTGATATGAAGGGAATTGTAACCATATTGCTTCTGGTTGTGTCAAACATTCTGATGACTTTTGCGTGGTACGGAAACCTTAAGCTTCAGGAGATGAAGATAAGTACGGACTGGCCTCTCATCCTGGTTATCCTGGCGTCTTGGGGCTTGGCATTCTTTGAGTACTGCGTGATGATTCCCGCCAACCGCATCGGGTCCGATATCAACGGCGGCCCGTTCAATCTGGTTCAGCTTAAGGTTATTCAGGAGTGCATATCTTTGATTGTGTTCTCACTTATTCTGGCGTTCTGCTTCAAGACACAGAGCCTCCACTGGAATCATTTGGTTTCATTTATTTTCTTGGTAATTGCGGTATTTTTCGCGTTTTTAAAGTAAGTGATACAACGGGCTCTCGCTGCTTCGCAGCTCGGAGTTTTTTGACTTTTATGGCCCTTTGGGCCTAAAAAGTCGCTAGCTGGAAACGTATCTGCGTATTAGAAACAACCTTTTTTTAGTTTGGGGCGGCGACGCCCCAAACCCGTTTCATTCCACTACGTTCCATTCCACTCTGCCGGCCTTCCAGGCCGGGTAAAAATGAATCCAAACAACGCTTTGCTGTTTGGATTCATTTTTACTGGGTGCAGCTGGAAACCTTATTATACCTTGGAATACCTAGCTGGAAACCGCGTTATGTTTGGAAAGATCCAGCCGTTGAAACGGCTGGCTACCCGTACCATGTTCCTAGCGGCACAAGTTAATGCCGTAGGCATTTGATAATGGTAGCCAGCCGTTTTAACGGCTGGGTTGAGCGCCCCCCCCAAAAAAAAGAACGTCCGGAATTTTCCGGACGTTCTTTTTTTCTGTATTACCTTATTTTGAAAGGGATTCGTGCATGGAGGCGGCAGCCTTGCGACCGTCACCCATGGCCAGGATTACGGTTGCACCTCCGCGGACGATGTCACCACCGGCAAAGATGGTGGGTATTGATGACTGCATGCTCTCGTTTACAGCGATGGTGTTCTTGCGGCCCAGCTCCAGACCCTCGATTGACTTGGGTACGATGGGGTTGGGTGATACACCTACAGCTACGATAACCATATCTACATCTACGGTGATGGTCTCGCCGGTGGGAACCGGGCTGCGACGACCGCTGGCATCGGGCTCACCAAGCTCCATCTTCTCAAGTACAGCCTGCTTTACGCGGCCGTTCTCATCACCGATGTAGCGGATGGGGTTGTGCAGGGTCATGAACTCTACACCTTCCTCCTTGGCGTGCTTAACTTCCTCAAGACGGGCGGGCATCTCCTCCTCACTGCGGCGGTAAACGATCATGGCGCGGTTGGCACCCAGACGCAGGGCTGTACGGACAGAGTCCATAGCGGTGTTACCGCCACCTACAATCATTACGTTCTTACCGAATATGATAGGAGTATCGGCCTCCTTGCTGGATGCATCCATCAGGTTTACACGGGTCAGGTACTCGTTTGATGACATTATATTGATAAGGTTCTCACCCTCAATGCTCATGAAGTTGGGCAGACCGGCACCTGAGCCTACGAATATGCCCTTGTAACCCTCAGTCTCAAGCTCCTTGACGGTGATGGTCTTACCTACGATGCAGTCCTTAACGAACTTTACGCCCATCTTCTCAAGGTTCTCAATCTCAACGTCAACGATCTTGTTGGGCAGCCGGAACTCAGGAATACCGTACTCGAGCACACCGCCAATCTCGTGCAGAGCCTCAAATACTGTTACGTCATAACCAAGCTTGGCCATATCGCCTGCGAATGAGAGGCCTGAAGGACCTGAACCGATGACTGCGATCTTCTTGCCGTTTGATGCTGCAACCTCAGGTACTGAGATGTTGCCGCTTTCGCGCTCGTAATCGGCAGCGAAACGCTCCAGATAACCGATGGCAACCGGCTTCTTACCCATCTTGAGATGGATACACTTGCTCTCGCACTGCTTCTCCTGCGGGCATACACGACCGCAGACAGCGGGCAGGGCGCTGGTCTTCTTGAGCACCTTGGCAGCAGCCAGATAGTTGCCGCGCTCTATATTCTTGATGAATGAAGGAATCTCAATGTTTACGGGGCAGCCCTCCATGCAAGAGGGGTTGGCGCAGTCAAGGCAGCGCTTTGCCTCCAGCAGAGCCTGCTCCTCAGTAAGACCCTGGTTAACCTCCTCCTTACGGCTGTGACGACGATAGTCAGGAGCAAGCTCGTTCATTACGCAACGCTCTATTGCGGTGCGGTCCTTGGGTTTCATTGTGGCACGCAGGTCTGCTCTCCACTGTGCGTTGCGGTCAGTCAGAACCTCGATGGGCTCAACCTCAGCCTTAGCCTTGGAGCCACCGCAGCAGCAAGCGGCCTTATCGGCAGCGGGAGCGGCGCTCTGGGCTGCATACTCCTCAAGTTTCTTCATCTCCTCGCGCTCAACCTCCTTGAATGCGCCCATACGCTTCATCATACCGTCCCAGTCAACTTCATGACCGTCAAACTCAGGACCGTCTACGCATACGAACTTGGTCTTGCCGCCTACGCTTACACGGCAGGCACCGCACATACCGGTACCGTCAACCATGATGGTGTTGAGTGATACATCGGTAGAGATGTTATATTTCTGTGTGAGCAGGCAGCAGAACTTCATCATGATGGCAGGGCCGATGGCGAAGCACTTGTCAACCTTCTCTCTCTGGATTACCTGTTCCATACCGACAGTTACCACACCCTTGTTACCGTATGAACCGTCATCGGTCATGATGATGGTCTCATCGGCATACTTGCGAACCTCATCCTCAAGAATGATGAGCTCCTTGGTACGACCTGCAAGAACGGCGATTACCTTGTTGCCGGCCTCCTTAAGAGCCTTGATGATGGGGAGCATGGGAGCAGTACCTACACCGCCGCCGGCGCAGAGTACAGTGCCGAACTTTTCAATGTGGGTAGCCTGACCCAGAGGTCCTACTACGTCGGTGATGTAGTCACCCTCATTGAGAAGGCAGAGCTTGTTTGTTGAAAGACCGATGCGCTGTACGACCAGTGTGATGGTGCCGCGCTTTACATCGGAATCTGCAATGGTAAGCGGAACACGCTCACCTTTCTCTCCTATACGGATGATTACAAAGTGACCGGCACGGCGTGACCTTGCAATAAGGGGTGCCTCTACTTCAAACTTGAAAACGTTCTCTGAAAACTGTTGTTTGGATACAATCCTGTTCATATTTTGTCTATTTTCTCTGCAATCTGATTTTTTGTCGCGCAAAGTTA
The DNA here is from genome assembly GCA_045113495.1 of Bacteroidaceae bacterium. Lineage (GTDB taxonomy): Bacteria > Bacteroidota > Bacteroidia > Bacteroidales > Bacteroidaceae > Colenecus. The sequence continues at coordinate 1,988 of JBGUIZ010000032.1, read as the reverse complement.
TCAAATTAAAGTTTTTTGTGATTATATTTGTGTAATCTATTTTTTAACAAAGGACTGATATTTTGCATTTATTTGCAGAATAATAGGATAACTAATTAGTATTTATACAGAAACACATGAGCTATCTGCGTTTTGACAAGACATTTATGACCAATCTGGAAGAGACCCTTCCCAGAGAGATCCTGCGTACAAACCGATCAGGCGCTTACCATTGCACAACCATTGTGGACTGTAACACCCGTAAATACCATGGTCTGCTGGTCGTACCCCTGCCTGAACTGGATAATGAGAACCATGTGCTCATATCCTCACTTGACGAGACGGTCATACAGCATGGAGCAGAGTTCAATCTTGGCCTACATCAGTACTGGGGTTACAATTTCAGCCCCAAGGGACATAAATATATCCGTGAATTCAACTGTGACAAGGTTCCTACCACCATATACCGCGTAGGCGGCGTGCTGCTTAAAAAGGAGAAACTCTTTGAGCATAACGAAAACCGCATACTTATACGATATACGTTGCTCGATGCACACTCTGAGACCACTCTGCGTTTCCAGCCTTTCCTGGCATTCCGCAGCGTTCGCCAGTTCACTCATGAGAACAGCAATGCCAGCCGTGAGTACCGTGAGGTAGAGAACGGTATAGCAACCTCCATGTATCCCGGCTACCCTGAGCTGTTCATGCAGTTCAGCAAAAAGGGTGAGTTTGTGTTCCGTCCTGACTGGTACCGCAAGTTCGAGTACTCAAAGGAGCTGGAGCGCGGATATGACTTCAATGAGGACCTGTATGTGCCGGGTTATTTTGAGATGCCTATTAAAAAAGGTGAGAGCATAGTATTCTCGGCGGGTTTACAGGAAGTAAAGACCAAGGGACTTAAGCGTACCTTTACCGTTGAGGCCAATGAGCGTACACCGCGTGACAATTTCTACCACTGTCTTAAGAACGCCGCCCATCAGTTCCACAACAAGGCTGGCGGACACCATTACATACTGGCCGGTTACCCGTGGTTCAAGTGCCGCGCCCGCGACCTGTTCGTGTCACTGCCCGGTCTTACCCTTTCAATCAAGGAGATAAGTGAGTTTGAGAGCGTTATGTTTACCGCTCAGGAGGCCATCCGTGATTTTATAAAGGGTGTGCCGAGTAAACTCCAGATATATGAGATTGAACAGCCCGATGTAATGCTGTGGGCGGTTTGGGCCATACAGCAGTATGCCAAGGCTACCTCACGTGAGCAGGCATGGAACAAATACGGCAAGATACTGACGGAGATGATGGATTTTCTGCGTCACAACCGCCACTACAACTTCTTCCTGCACAGCAACGGACTGGTTCATGTGAACGGAAAGGAGAAAGCCGCCACATGGATGAACTCCACCGCAAACGGTGTTCCGGTGATACCGCGTACCGGTTATGTGGTTGAGATCAACGCCCTGTGGTACAACGCACTCATGTTTGTGGCCGACCTGTCCCGAGAATACGGCAAGGCTGATTATGCCAAGCGTCTGGAGACACTGGCCGCCAATACCGGCAAGGCGTTTGTAAAGACATTCCTCAATCAGTACGGTTACCTGTATGACTTTGTGGATAAGGATGCTCCGGACTGGAGCGTTCGTCCCAACCAGATATTTGCTGTGGCCCTGGATTATTCTCCGCTTGACCTCAAGCAGCAGAAGGCTGTGGTTGATATAGTTACCAAGGAGTTGCTTACTCCCAAGGGTTTGCGTTCACTCAGCCCCAAGAGCATGGGTTACAACCCCAATTATGTGGGTCCGCAGCGTGAACGTGACTATGCATACCATCAGGGTACCGCATGGCCCTGGCTTGCAGGATTCTACTTTGAGGCTTACCTCAAGGTGTTCAAGATGAGCGGTCTGTCATTTGTGGAGCGTCAGATGATAGGTTATGAGGATGAGATGACATCGCACTGCGTGGGCTCCCTGCCTGAGCTGTTTGACGGCAACCCGCCGTTCAAGGGCCGTGGCGCC
>JBGUIZ010000031.1:0-1575 GCA_045113495.1 Bacteroidaceae bacterium | reverse complement strand
AAAGAAACTGTCGGGCTCTCTGTTCTTATATGAACCGCTGTTCGTGGGTGCAAAGATAGTGAGAATTTACGATACACCCAAACATTTTACGAGTTATTTACAGACTAATCACTTTCTTTCTTATAATGCTCCTAAAATTCTTAGATATTCGGTCTCATAGATCTTATATTGTGTCTGAGCTTCAATATAATTACTTCTTGCCTGTTGCCATTGGCTGTATGCATCTAACAAGTCTGTGAGGGTTGACATTGCATTATCATAACGCAGCCGCATGTCATGCAAGTTGTCTTCTGCCTGATCCAGACCGAGGCGGGCAGACGCTATCATACGATAGCTGTCCTGAAGGTTCTGGCGTGCCTGCTCATTCTCGATGTTCAATAACCGTGTGTTCTTCTTCATGTCGAGCTGTGCATTTGCCAAATCAAGCTTTGCCTTTTTGACTTTCTTATTCTCTTTACCCCAATGCCACAAGGGAATGGACAGGGATGCCATCATAACTGGCGAGGTTCCTGATATCTCAGTCTTATATGAATAACCTTGTTGTTCACCTTTCAGATATGCCCATCCGTATTTTGAATATTCGGCAATGAGGGCAAGCGTGGGCAGCATACCAGCCCTGGCATTACGGATTTCGAGTTTCTTGGCTTTGATATCCTGAACAAGAAGCTGGTATTCCGGCCGCACATTGATGTCAGGCATATCTGTAGCCCGCAACTCATCGGTGACACTTATGTCATTCTCGTCAGTATCAAATTGTGTGGACAAGTCAAGACCTAAAGCTGCACAGAGTGCCATGCGGCACAGTTCCATACCATTCTTTGCTTTCTTCAGATTATAATCCACTTCGCTCCTTTTAGCCTGAATCCTCAGTAAATCGCTGTTTGTTGCCATTTCAACCCCGACGGAGAGGCTGACCTGAGATACCAGCGAATCCATCTGCTGCATATAGGCTTCCAGCATCGTTACCTTGCTCTTGACGGCAAGATAGGTGAAGTATGCCTTGTCGGCTTCATAAATCACTTCCTGACGGGTCTTCTCCTGGTTGATCTTCTGAACCTCCACTCCGACTTTTGCCAGTTTATTGCCAGTGGTAATCTTTCCACCCACATAAAGAGGTAAGGTCAGAGACACCCCTGCTATGTATGTTCCCGTCATCTGGAGAGACATTCCGTCGGTAATCTTCGTATCTTTCATCAAGACACTGATGAGGCTCGCATCAATATCGGGAAGATAACCGGCAAAAGCGATCTCTTTATTTAGCAATGCCTGTTGGAGAGCATTTTGTTGTTTTTGGACATCCTCACTGTTTCTGACAGAAAGTTCATGGCAGACAGCCTGAGTCAGTCTGATGCGCTCAGACTGCTGCGCATGAACGGAATAACATAGACTACTAACAAATATAACTAACAATAACTTCATGATATTTCTGGTTTGGATATGTGATAGAATGCTGTATAGAAAAGCGGGAGCAGGGCAAGGGTAATAACGGTTCCCATTGCCAGTCCACTCATGATAGTGACTGCCATAGCAGAATACATAGGATCTGTGATAAGCGGCAGCATACCGAGAATGGTT
>JBGUIZ010000030.1:0-8166 GCA_045113495.1 Bacteroidaceae bacterium | reverse complement strand
TCTGGTAGGTCAGCGTCTTGAGATTGATGCCAATCCTATTACACTCTATAAGGGTTGGAACTGGATCTCATACTACGGCCGTCAGGTTGCAACCCTTGAGGATGCCTATGCAGGACTTGCTCCTGTCACCGGTGATGTGGTAAAGGCACAGAGCGGTGTTGCTTATTATGACGAGTATGAGTGGGTAGGTTCACTCCGTCTGCTTGAGCCCGGACAGGGTTACAAGATCAAGAATGCCGGTAACAGCCAGAGAAGTTACAGCTATCCCGGATCTCTTGTATCATTCGCTCCTACACGCACTTCAGGCAGAGGCGGAGAGGCATCGGGCATGTTCCAGCCTGTTGATTATCACCTCTACTCAAATAACCTGACAATGGCTGCCAAGATTGTCAAGAGCGGCAAGCCTCTGGCAAATGCCGAGGTAGGTGTATTTGCTGATGGCGAATGCCGTGCATCGGCCGTATCGGACGAAACGGGTATTGTATATCTGACCGTTCCGGGTGACGATGCCGTAACACTTGACCTTAAGATTGTCCAGGGCTCTGAGGTTACTGATATCAAGGAGTTCGTAGAGTATCAGTCCGATGCTATACTGGGTACTCCCAAGTCTCCGCTTACTCTGGATGTCGATTCACCTACCGGTGTAATAGGATTGGAGAAGGCAGTGATTGAATCAGTATATGACCTGCAGGGCCGCAAGGCAAATGGCAAGTCTGATTCCGGTATCCGCATCATAAACGGACAGAAGAGACTGGGAAGGTAATCCTTCCGGAATGATTCTTAAATTCCCCGATGTCAGAAAAAAGTGACATCGGGGAATTTTTTTATGTACCTTTGCGTGTTTCATAACGGGATAATAGTTTTAAATACAATATGGTAACATTCGCGATAGCATTGATAGCCCTGGTTCTGGGTTATGTGTTCTACGGAAAATTCATTGAGCGCTTGTTTGGCGCTGACCCCAACCGTGAGGTGCCCTCCAAGAGTATGGCCGACGGCGTGGATTACATAGCCATGCCTACATGGAAGGCTTACATGATCCAGTTCCTGAACATAGCAGGTCTGGGACCGATATTCGGTGCCATCATGGGTGCCAAGTTCGGTACGGCATCATATCTGTGGATTGTGTTTGGTACCATCTTTGCCGGTAGCGTGCATGACTATCTGTCAGGAATGATATCGCTCAGGAACGGAGGCGAGAGCCTGCCCCAGCTTGTGGGCCGCTATCTGGGCAGCAACATACAGAAGGTATTCATGGTATTCTCAATGATCCTGCTGGTGCTTGTGGGTGCGGTATTCGTATCACAGCCGGCCGATATCCTGGTACGCCTTACCGGTGAGTCCATGAGTATCAACACCTGGATTGCCATAATATTCATCTACTATCTGCTGGCCACACTGTTCCCCATAGACAAGATCATAGGCCGTCTGTACCCAATATTCGGTGGAGCCCTGCTGTTCATGGCCCTGGGTATAATGATTGCCCTCTTTGTGAACCATCCGCAGCTGCCCGAGATGTGGAACGGATTCGGCACCAAGTATGACAAGAACCCCATATTCCCCATGATGTTCATATCAATAGCCTGCGGTGCCATAAGCGGATTCCATGCCACACAGTCACCCCTTATGGCCCGATGCATCACCAATGAGAGCAGGGGTAGGCTGGTCTTCTACGGTGCAATGATATCCGAGGGTATAGTAGCTCTTATCTGGGCCGCCGCCGCCACCGCATACTTTGGTGAGCACGGAACAGACAGCACAGCCGCACAGATTGTACTTGACATCTCCAAGACCTGGCTGGGTAAGGTTGGTGGCCTGCTGGCCGTCATCGGCGTTGTTGCCGCACCTATTTCATCGGGCGATACAGCCCTTCGCTCCGCCCGTCTGATTGTGGCCGATTTCCTTAAGAAGAAACAGAAAACCATAGGCAGCCGCCTTGCCATAAGCATCCCGCTCTTTGTCATCACCTTCTTTGCGCTGTTCTACAGCCTGCGTGACAAGGAGGGATTCAACGTAATCTGGCGTTACTTTGCATGGTCCAACCAGGCCCTGTCAGTATTCACGCTGTGGGCTGTCACGGTCTATCTTGAGACCAAACGTAAGAATGTATTGGTTACTCTCATTCCTGCCATGTTCATGTCAATGGTAACCAGCACCTACATCCTGATTGCAAAAGAGGGCTTGCAGTTGCCTTGGTACATTGCATACGCAGGCGGTGCCCTGTTCACCATCTCACTTTTGGTGATATTCCTGATGTGGCGCCGTAAACAGCGGGCTCAATGACATAATAGGGACGTGTTCTTACAGCCTTACACTCTCAAAATCTACAAAATTGTCTCAGAATCTTCAAAAATAGGGGTCTGAGACGCTTTGCCTATTGGAAAAAGGGCCAAGGAGGTGTAACTTGCCGGTTAAGAAATCTTAAAAAAGGACATTAAATGAAAAAAGCGTATTTAGTCATAGCCCTGATGATGAGTATAATCCTGTTCTGCGGCTGCAAACAAAAGGTATCGATGACGTTTCAAGCAGGAACCTACGAGGTGACTACTCAGGGGCAAAACGGCGACATACGTCTGAGCGTGACGTTCAGTGACTCGTGTATCACGGATATAAAGGTGCTGGATCAGCACGAGACGCCCCACATAGGCGACATCGTGTATGACGAGCTGATTCCACAGATTATCAAGGCCAACGGAACTGGCGTGGATGCTTTGACGGGTGCCACAGTGACGAGCCGTGCACTGATAAAAGGCGTGACAGAGGCGGCTAACATGGCCAACGTGTCAGACGGTGAGCAGTTCAAGAAAGCCTCATTGCCCAAAGCGGAGCAGCAGCCTGTGGAAGGCGTTTGGGATGTGGTTATAGTGGGTGCCGGAGGTGCCGGACTGGCTGCAGCTGCCGAGGCAGCTCAGCAGGGCAACACGGTGCTGGTGATAGAGAAAAACGCAGAAATTGGCGGCAATACCTTGGTATCAGGCGGCATCTTCCAGAGTGTAATGCCGTATTTGGTATGGGATCCTGCCCATCCCGACGCCAAGACTGGAGTGGGCTATGACGGCAAGACCTATGAGAAGGCAAAGTCGGGCCCAGGTTGTATCAAGGACCTAGAGACCATCCTTGCATGGGACGAGAAGGTGTTTGATGCCGCCTACTACCAGGCGCACCCTTACGAGCCGGGCAACATCGAGGAACTGGCGCCTCATGGCGTACACGCTGAATACCTGCCCGTGCTGAAGGCGCTCAAGAAGGAGATTACTGCCTACTTGGCATGGGCAAGGCCCAAATTGGCACGCGGTGTGCCAGAGACTGACCTGACGCTATTCTCTACCAAGAACCTGCACATATTCCAGACCTATTACGGCGGTCTGCGCCAGAGTGCCGACAAACAGGAGTGGGTATATAGTGACCTGCGCATGGTGAACCAGATGGTGGAGCAGGGTCAGGAACTGAAACCCTGGCTGGCCAATATGGGCGTCACATTCCTGGAACGGCAGATCATCATTGTGGGAGCCCTGTGGTTTAGAGGCAACAAGATGCTGGGAGCCGACATCGATACAGATGGCGACGGCACACCTGAACACTACGACGGTAACTGGGGCGCCTACATTATGGCTCCTTACACGACATTCATACGTGCCAACAAGGAAAACCGCGTCCTGAAATCGACCGCTGCAAAGGAACTCATCGAGGAGGGCGGACGCGTAAGGGGTGTGAAGGCTGTGATGGCCGACGGCACACCTGTGACAGCATATGCCCGCAAGGGAGTAATCATAGCTACAGGCGGTTATGCTGCAAATATCCGCAAGGTGATTGACACAAACCGTTACTGGAATCAGGATAACCTCACTATGCGTATGGCCTCGACCAACCGCAATTCACAACGCGGCGACGGTCTGGACATGGCAGAGAAAGCTGGAGCTGCCCTGACCGGTATGGGCTGGACACAGTTAATGCCTCTGTCATATACCGATTATGGCAATCTCGCCTTTGGCAGCGTATCGGATGCCGTATTCATCAGTCCCAAGAACGGACGGCGCTTTGTGGACGAGTCATTGGAGCGTGACGTGCTTTCAGCAAAGGCATTTGAGAACGGCGTCAGCCTCTACGGCAAACGGGGTGTCTATCTCTATATTGGCGGAGAGGAGACCACCGAGCCCAATGAGACGCGTGGTGTGGACGTACCCGGCAAACAGTATGCATGCAAGCCTGCACAACTGCCTGAGCTGCTGAAGTCATTGAGGATTAATGTGAGTGCTGATTCTATTTTGAATGCCATCCGCGACTACGATATGGCTGTGATGAACGGAGGTCAGCCTGCCGATGTGAACAAGCGTTATGCCACAAACACCATCGGTAATGTGACGCGCCGTAAAGACGGCACCTACGACAAGTCAACCTATTCACTTGAAAATACCACGCTGACCATACGCCCGCTGGCTCCGGCTACACACCATACCATGGGCGGACTGGTGGTGGATGACAAGCGCCACGTGCTGGATGCCAACGGCATGCCTATACCCGGCCTCTATGCCGCAGGCGAGGTGACGGGCGGCATCCACGGCGGCAACCGTCTGGGTGGCAATGCACTCACGGAGATTCTGGTTTCCGGGCGTATTGCGGCTAGCAGTGTTACAAGGGATGGGAAGAAATAGGACCCCGACAAAAACCCGAGTGGGGGAACCACGAGCGGAGTTATCACGAGTAGAGTTTGCGTTCAGATTAAGATAGTCAAATAACACTTTCCCGTAATAAAGCTTATCTTTGCAGCTGCAGGCCATAGAATGCCTAATGGAAGCGCAAGAGATACTTCAAGACATAGTATTTGTCATCCTTTACGGAGTGGTAATGGGACTGAGCATAGCAGCAGCACTCTACCTGCTGCTACGGCGCAGTAATGCCATTGCTCCGGGGGTGACGCCTCCATTGCGCCTGCGCCTATGGGCGGCGGCCATTATGCTGGAGAACGTGTTCAGTCACGTTTTATGGCTTTGGTATTTCTGCCATCCTTCAGCTCTTGTTTACATTATTGTCTGCGCTCTGGACTTCCTGCTGCTCATACCCATCATAGCCGGCATTCTGCTCTCTATGCTGCAGGACAGGCGTCGGCCCGTATGGCCTGTGGCTGTGGCGTTGGTTCCAGCCATTGTGTTGACGGCATTGAATGTCATATACAAAGAAGACGCATTCCTGACTTGGCAGGGCATTTATGTCATTGCAGTATACGCTGTATTAATGGTGTATATGTACTTTGCTGTCCGGCGCTATGGACGCTGGCTTAGGGATAACTACGCCGATCTGGAGAACAAGGAGGTTGGGCAGAGTTTTCTGATACTGGCAGTGTTTATGCTCTTTTCTGTCCTTTATCTATTCACCTCCGGACAGACCAAGGTACTGATCTATCTTCTGGAATTTGTCTGTGTCATTATTATGGGCCTGGTGCTGTGGCGCGTGGAGACGCTGCAGTCACTGAGTGAGAGTGTCACGGCCGATGTAGAGGAGCCAGCCGAAGAGGCTCGTAAGACATCGGCACCGACGGCCACCCCCACCAAGATGGACATACTCCTGAAAAAGCACTGCGAGGATAATCAGCTTTACCTGCAGAATGATCTTACTCTGGCCCAGCTGGCCAATATCATCGGCACAAACCGGACTTATCTGAGCCAGCATTTTGCCCAGCAGGGGCTCACATTCAACGCTTATATCAACAGTCTTCGTATAGACCATTTCATCCGCCTGTACAGGGAGGCAGCAGCCGAAAGCCGCATTGTCACCGCCCAGCAATTCTCTTTCAAAAGCGGATTCCATAGCTACAGCACCTTCAGCGCCGCATTCAAGCAGAAGACGGGAAAGACCGTGAAGGCGTGGATGCAAGCCCTTGAGGAGTAGTTCTTCAAAACACTTCACTCTCAAAATTTACAAAAACAGTCTCAGAATCTTCAAAAACAGCATTCTGAGACCTCTTGCCTATTGGGAATTGGACCAGAGGGTGGTATTTTTGTTGAAAGATTAAAACAAACAACTACTTATAACAAAGGACAATGAAAAAGAAAAATTCCATTCTCGCAATCTTAGCAATTGCTGCCATCGCTTTCGTGTCTTGCAACAAGGACGACGAAACAGGCCCTCTTCAGGGCATTTCTATTAACCCTGCTTCAGCAACCGTAGCAGTTGGAACACCTCTCACTCTAAAAGTTGTTTACAATCCTAAGAACGCTGACGAAAAGCCCCAGGCAGTATGGAGCTGCTCCGACACTATCCTGGCCGTTGTTGCGAACGGCGTAGTGACTTCAAAGATGGCCGGTGAAGTAGTCGTTACAGCTACCGCAGGCGAATTTACCGCCGAATGCAAAGTCACTATAGAGAATGACGTACCCATAGAAGGTACCTCAAACGTCTCTCTCGTTGGCACTTTCTTGGGTAATGGGACAGCTGGTTGGGATATGGACTATATGCTCGCCGAAGTCGAATCTGGCGTATATGTTATCAGACATGTTACACTGACCGAAGGCGACAAGTTCAAAATCCGCTTTGACAAAAGTTGGGACTTCAATCGTGGCGGAACCTTTGTAGAGCTCGGCAAGGGGTTTGCTGTAGAAGAGCATGGATCTGATATAAGACCTTACCTGAACGGTACCTTTGATATCTGGTACAACAAAGGAAAAGAGCAGATGGCTGTTACAGTAAAGGACGGCACGCCTGTTTGGAATTAAATGCCAAAAAAGCTTTAATTTGCAAACTCCACTTTGCAAAATGTAGAGTTTTTGTATTACCTTTGCAGTCCGCGTACGTGTGTGCGCGGACGCGCAGTTTTATTATGGAGCAGTTTTTCAGAACACATGACTACCTTTTGGAGCATCTTGATGCATCCGTAAGACGTGATCTTATGGATGAGATAGACTGGTCCAGCCGTATGATAGGTATCAAGGGTACTCGTGGGGTGGGTAAGACCACATTTCTGCTTCAGTATGCCAAGGAGAAGTTTGGCCGCGACCGTTCCTGCCTGTACATAAACATGAACAACCTCTACTTCCAGGGTCACGGCATAGCCGAGTTCGCGGGTGAGTTCCACAAGCTGGGAGGTAAGGTGCTGCTCATAGACCAGGTGTTCAAACACCCCGACTGGAGCAAGGAGCTGCGCAAGTGCTACGATATGTATCCCGGCCTCAAGATCATATTCACCGGATCATCGGTGATGCGTCTTAAGGAGGAGAATCCTGAACTTAACGGAATAGTAAGTTCATATAACCTGCGCGGTTTCTCGTTCCGTGAGTTCCTGAACCTCAAGGCCGGCACACAGTTCAAGGCACACCGTCTGGATGACATACTCAAGAATCATGTACAGATAGCACAGGAGGTGCTGCAGCAGGTTAATCCGCTGGATTATTTCCAGGATTACGTGCATCACGGTTTCTATCCGTTCTTTCTGCAGCAGCGTAACTTCAGTGAGAACCTGCTCAAGACCATGAACATGATGATTGAGGTGGATATACTGCTCATCAAGCAGATTGACCTCAAGTATCTGGCCAAGATCAAGAAACTGTTCTACCTGATGGCGGTGCAGGGTACATCGGCCCCCAATGTAAGCCAACTGGCTGCAGAGACCGAGACATCACGCGCCACCGTTATGAACTACATAAAGTATTTGGCCGATGCACGACTCATCAATATGGTTTATGCCAAGGGTGACAGTTTCCCCAAGAAACCGTGCCGTGTGCTGATGCACAACTCAAACCTTATTTACACCATCTATCCTCCGCGTCAGGACCGTCAGGATGTGATTGACACATTCTTTGTCAACTCCATGTGGAAGGATCATGTGGTGCACAAGGGTGCCAAGGGATGGTCATTCCTGGTGGATGGAGACATAAACTTCAAGGTCTCGACAGTTGAGGGTAAGACACGCCAGCAGCCGGATTCGTTCCATGCCGTTGACGGACTTGATATAGGACATGACAACGTGATTCCGCTCTGGATGTTCGGAATGCTTTATTGATACACAAGATTTTCAACACTATAAAAACTATGGCAAAGAAATTTATCACTTGTGATGGTAACGAGGCTGCAGCTCACGTGAGCTATATGTTCTCGGAGGTAGCTGCTATCTACCCCATCACCCCGTCATCACCTATGGCGGAGCATGTTGACGAGTGGGCTGCCCGTGGTCGT